>NZ_DAMCTG010000107.1:0-16704 GCF_032113835.1 Achromobacter sp.
GACCGCAATCGTGGCCCCGCGCGCCCCGGGCCGCCACCGTGCCGGACGTCTTAAGAACCAACCCGGGCCGCCACCGTGCCGGACGTCTTAAGAACCAACCCGGGCCGCCACCGTGCCGGACGTCTTAAGAACCAACCCGGGCCGCCACGGTGTCGGCCGCCTCAAGAACCAACTCACCGCGCAACAAGGACGCGATAGACAAGCCCTTAAGCCAAATCCCGCAGCAGCAATTCCCAAAACTTCAACCGCTGCTCCAACGTAGACACCAGCACATACTCATTCAGCGTATGCGCTCCATCACCATCCGCTCCCAACCCGTCCAGCGTCGGAATACCCATTGCCGACGTGAAGTTGGCATCGCTGCCGCCACCCGTCATCGGCGCATCTTCGAGCAAAAAGCCCGCGCGATCCGCAAATCCCTGCACCAACGCCAGCAACGCAGCCGCCGCGTCAGTCTTCACCATCGGCGGACGGTTCAGTTCGACGTCGATGTCGAGTTCGACGTCCGGACCCACCGCGCACAGTTCACGCATCCGGCGCAGCACGTCTTCCGCGGCTCCCATGTCAGGCACCCGGAAATCCACCACGCAGCGGCACAGCGCCGGGACCGTGTTGGTGACCGTGCCGCCCGCGATCGTGCCCACGCTGACCGTGATGCCGCGGTCGTAGTCGGTCATCGCTTCCAGCGCCAGCACCTGATGCGCCATTTCGCGGATCGCGCTGCGGCCCTTCTCGTGTTGCATGCCTGCGTGCGCCGGGCGGCCCTTGACGTTCAGGTTCAGCATGCCCGTGCCCTTGCGAGCCGTCACGCACTTGCCGCCGTTGGGACGGGCCGGTTCGCAGACCAGCGCGTATTTGGCATTGGCGGCGAAGCGCTCGATGTGTGCTCGCGAGGCATGGCTGCCGGTTTCTTCATCGGGCACCACCAGGAAGTCCACCGGCAGTTGCGTCGCACCCGGACGTGCCACGCCAGCCAGGGCCGTCAGCGCCAGATAGATGCCCGCCTTCATGTCATAGCTGCCCGGGCCGTAGAGACGGTCGCCGTCGATACGCACCGGGTTCTCCAGCAGCGTGCCCACCGGGTGCACCGTGTCCATGTGCGCCAGGATCAGGATGCCGGGACGCGTATCGCCAGGTGCGCGGTTGGTCGCGTACAGCAGTGGCCCCGTCGTGGGGCCCAGCGACGACAGCTCAACCGTCAGGCCGGCGGCGGCCGCGTAGTCGGCGATGATGCGCGCCATCGCGGCGATGCCTTCCGGGAAGTTCGACGGCGATTCGCATTTCAGCCAGCTTTGGATGCCGGCGACGATCTGTTCAGTGCTCTGGGTATTGGACATGGCGGTATCGGGTTTCAGCGAAGGTAAAGGGATTCAGGCGACCTGCTGGCCAGCCAGGCGGGCGAGTTCGGCGTCGTCGGGCATCTTGCCGTCGAACCACAGGCTCGCGCAGACAGCCGACATTGCGCGGCCGTCGTGGCCGATGCCGGGCACCACCTGCAGCTTCCAGCCGAACGGCACGCCGCGGCGCTCGGCTTCCTTGCGGCCGAACTCGAAATAGTTCTGTGCGCGGGCGAAGCGGTGCGGACCCTGGCGCATTGCCGCGGGTTCGGACGGCAGGTTGGGGTCGTTGGTCTCGATGTCCTTGTCGCCTGCCAGGATCGTCATCGGGTAGGCCAGCAGCTTCACCAGATGATCCTCGGTCAGACCCACGCCGTCCATGCCCTCCGGATAAGGATGGTCAAAGGTCGGCAGCGTGTACCACCCGGGATTGCCCGCCGTCACCGCCTTGAAGGGCGCGTGCGGCTGGCTGCTCATCAGGCGGTGGACGAATTGGCCGCCCGCGCTGTGGCCGAACAGGTACACGTTCTGCCCGTCGGTGATCTCGCCGGCGATCATGTCCTTGATGACGTTGCCCACCAGCGCATACGTCCAGCCGTCGATGTGACGCGGGTTGCCGCCGGCCGAAAACACGCGGCCGTTGTTGTAGCTTTCGACGCCCGGCCAGATCTCGTTCGAGAACGTCAGCGCCACGATCAGCAGCTTGTGCTTGTCGGCCGCCTCGACCCAGAAGTCGCGGTATTCGTCGCCGTTGCGCAGCACGCCGTGCTGCACGATCACCACCGGGCAGTCCGGCGTGTAGCCATAGGGGCGGTAGGTCTGCAGCTTGAACGGACGGTCGTAGTTGCGGTCCTCGTCCACGTACAGGATGGCGTTGCGGCCCGCATGGCCCATTTCGATGGCGATGCGGTCCACGTTGGACATGTCGGCAGGTTTCATCAGGCGCTCGCTTCGTTCAGGTGGCAGGCCGACCAGTGGCCCGCCGAGATTTCTTTCAGGGCCGGCGCCACTTCACGGCAGCGCGGCATCGCGTGGGGACAACGGGGATTGAAGGTGCAGCCGGACGGCGGATTCAGCGGCGACGGAATCTCGCCCTTGATCGGCGTGAACTTGCGGCCGCGGCGCGCCACGTCCGGCACTTCGGCCATCAGGGCCTGCGTGTACGGGTGGTTGGCGCGGGCAAAGATTTCGGCAGACGTCGAGATCTCGACGATCTTACCCAGATACATGATCGCGACGCGATCCGAGATGTGCTTGACCACGCCCAGATCATGGCTGATGAACAGGTACGTGAAGCCGTGCTGTTCGCGCAGGTCCATGAACAGGTTGATCACCTGCGCCTGGATCGACACGTCCAGCGCGGCCACCGGCTCGTCACAGACCAGGAACTTGGGCGCCACCATCAGCGCGCGGGCGATGCCGATGCGCTGGCGCTGGCCGCCCGAGATCTGGTGCGGAAAGCGATCGCGGTACTCGGTGGCCAGGCCCACTTCCGTGAGCGCCTGGTCGATGCGGGCGGGAATCTCGGCCGGGGGCGCCAGCTTGTGGACCTTCAGCGATTCGCCCAGGATCTGCCGCAGCCGCTGGCGCGGGTTCAGCGAGGCCTGTGGATCCTGGAAGATCATTTGCACGCCCAGCGTGTACGCCAGCTTGTCGGCGCCGCGCAGGCGGTTGGCGTCCGTGCCCTGGTACAGCAGTTCGCCTTCGGTCTGGCGGTGCAGGCCGGCCACGACGCGTCCCAGCGTGGACTTGCCGCAACCGGACTCGCCCACCAGGCCCACGACTTCGCCGCGCTTGATGGACAGGTCCACGCCGTTCACCGCGTACACGGTGCGGCGGTCGATGGGGCGGCCGGTCAGGGCGAGGATGCGTTGGGCCAGGTCAGGCCGTTGCTCGAAGCGTTTGTGGACGTTCTTGAGCTCGATGACGGGGGTATCGGCTTGGCTCATTGCTTACTGTGCCTCGCGGGCGATCGGCACGTAACAGCGATAGCTGCGCGGACCTTCGGTGGTGACGGAGGGGGCTTGCTCGGTGCAGCGCGTGACCGCGTTGATGCAGCGCGGCCGGAACGCACAGCCCGCCGGACGGCCGGCCAGGCTTGGCGCCATGCCGTTGATCTGGTGCAGGCGCGCGCCCGGCTGCGTGGCGCCGGGCATCGAGTCCAGCAGTCCCTTGGTGTAGGGGTGACGCGGCGCATCCAGCACCTGTTCGACCGGGCCGCTTTCGACGATGCGGCCGGCATACATCACGGCCACGCGGTCCGCCAGTTCGGCCACCACGCCCAGATCGTGGGTGATCCAGATCAGCGCCGTGTTGTGCTCGCGGCAGATCTGCTGCATGCGGTAAAGGATCTGGCCCTGGATGGTGACGTCCAGCGCCGTGGTCGGCTCGTCGCAGATGATCAGGTCCGGCTTGTTCAGCATCGCGATGGCGATCGCCACGCGCTGACGCATGCCGCCCGAGAACTCGTGCGGATAGCTCTTCAGGCGTTTTTCCGGCGATGGAATGCCCACCATGGCCAGCGCTTCGCGGCAGCGTTCCTCGGCCTGGGCGCGCGGCACGTCCTCGTGCGTCAGGATGGCTTCCATCATCTGCTCGCCGATGCGCAGCACCGGGTTCAGCGTCATCAGCGGATCCTGGAAGATCATTGCGATGCGGTTGCCGCGCAACTGGCGCATCTGCTCTTCGGACAGCTTGCGCAGGTCCGTGCCCTTGAACTTGACCTCGCCGTCAACGACTTCGCCCGGCGGGTCGATGAGGCCCAGCAACGAAAAGCCCGTAACGGACTTGCCCGAACCGGATTCACCGACCAAGCCGACGATCTCGCCACGGCGCACGGTCAGGTCGACGCCGTCGACCGCCAGCCACGCGCCGGCCTCGGTATGGAATGCAGTGCGCAGGCCGCGCACATCAAGAAGAATGTCGCTCATGCTCGACGCGGGTCCAGGCTTTCGCGCAGGCGATCGCCAACGATGTTGATGGAGAGGATGAGAACCAGGAGCGCAATGCCCGGGAACAGGCTGATCCAGTAGTCGCCCGACAGCAGGTACTGGAAGCCGTTGGAGATCAACAGGCCCAGCGACGGTTCAGTGATCGGCACGCCCACGCCCAGGAACGACAGCGTCGCTTCCAGCGCGATTGCAGTGGCGATCTGGATAGTGGCGAACACCATCACCGGACCCAGGCAGTTGGGCAGCAGGTGAAAGAGCATGATGCGCCACGCCGGGAACCCCAGATTCGCGGCGGCCTCGACGTATTCCTTGCGGCGTTCCTGCAGGGCGCGGCTGCGCATGATGCGCGCGTAATGCCCCCATTGCACAAGGACAAGCGCCAGGATCACCTTGTCGACCCCGCGCCCCAGCACCACCAGCAGCACCAGCGCCACGAGGATGGTCGGAAAGCCCAGGATGAAGTCGACGATGCGCATCAGCACGGTGTCGACCCAACCGCCGATGTAGGCGGCCACCAGGCCGATTGCGCCGCCGATGGCGGTTGCCAGCACGACGGCGGACAGGCCCACCATCAGACTGATCCGCAGGCCATACAGGATGGCGCTCAGCATGTCGCGCCCTTGATCGTCGGTGCCCAGCCACGCGATGCTGCCGTCCATCAGGGCCTGGCGCGGCGCCAGGCGTCCGTCCATGAGAGACAGGTTGGCCAGGTCATAGGGATTTTGCGGCGCGAAGAACGGCGCGAAGACCACCAGGATGATCAGCACGGCCAGCGCGATGACCGAGCCGCGCACCGTGGGGCGCGCGTGCAGTTTTTTCAGGATGGCGGCGCGCCGGGGCGTCTCGGCCAGGGGCTGGACGGTGCGGGTGCGGCCAGGATTCGGAGTATTAGCCATGGCGGTTTATTGAGCGGGGGCCACGAGCTGCACGCGCGGGTCGAGCGCGGCGTACAGGATGTCCACAACCAGGTTGATGACGACGAAGATCAGCGTGACCAGCATCACGTAGGCAACGACGACCGGGCGGTCGAGCTGGTAGACGCTATCGATCAGCAGCTTGCCCATGCCGGGCCACGCGAACACGGTCTCGGTGATGGTCGAGTAGGCGATCAGGGTGCCGAACTCCATGCCGATCACCGTGACCACGGGGATCAGGATGTTGCGCAGGATGTGGCGGCGCACGATCCGGCTGGGCTTGACGCCCTTGGCGCGCGCGAACTTCACGTAGTCCTGGCTGCGGGCTTCCACCACGCCCGAGGCCGTCATGCGCAGCACCAGCGCGATGTTGGCGAGCGCCAGGTTGATGGCCGGCATGATCAGGTGCGACCAGCCGTCGGCGGTCAGGATGGACAGGCGCACGCCCAGCACGGTCACGGTGTCGCCGCGGCCGGTGGCCGGCAGCCAGCCCAGCCAGACGGCGAACAGCAGGATCAGCATCATGCCTTGCCAGAAGTTTGGCAGCGAAAAGCCCAGCACGGACGAGGCCATGATGCCGCGGCCCACGTACTCATCGCGGTACAGGCCCGCGACCAGGCCCAGCGGGATGCCGATCACACAGGTCAGCATGATCGCGACGATCACGAGCTCGAACGTGGCCGGAATGCGCTGCACGATCAGCTCGATCGCGGGAATGCCGTGCACGAAGGACGTGCCCAGGTCGCCGTGCAGCGCACGCCACAGGAAGCCTGTGTACTGCTGCCACACGGGCAGGTCCAGGCCCAGGCGGGCGATCATCGCCTCGCGCGCGGCCTGGCTGGCTTCAGGGCTGACCAGCAGTTCGATCGGGTCGCCCACGGCATACACCGCGAAGAAGACCACGACCGACACGGCCAGCAGCACGAACAGACTCTGTATCAGTCTGCGTAGGATGAACAAGGCCACGAGATGATTTCCTTGGTGGGCTCAGGGTTGGGGAAAAGCCGGGGGTGGGCAGGCCGTCGCTAGGCGATCGGCTGCGCCAGGCGCACGACGGTGACGCCGGGCCGCAGGTTTGCGGTGGACGGCATGATGAGCACGCAGTTGTCGTACGGGGTGGTGACGGGTTCGCCTTCCGACCAGCCGATGACGGTGCCCGCTTGGGGCAGCATCTCCAGGCCCTTCCAGGGTTCGGCAAAGCGGAAATCGGCGCTTTTGGCGGCGACGGCGTGCGTGACGCGCAGCGCGCGCTGCAGCGGCGCGCCGGGCGCGAACCAGTTGGCGGGGATGTCGCTGCGGTCCATCGTGCCGGCCTCCACCAGAAAGCGCGCCATCTGGTCGGCGGCCACGCCGCGGGCCTCGGGGGCGCCATGGAAACCGCATTCAATCAGCAGAGAGCGCGTGCCGTTGTCGCCGGCATCGCCAAAGCGGCCGAAATCGCGCATGCGCACGCCGGCGGCATGGCCGGCGTCGGCAATGATGGTGGCGGGGTTGCCCAGGGCCAGCGCGAGATCGATGTTGCGCTGTTCCAGGCCGGTCAGCTGCAGCGGCACGTCGGAATTGCTCATCGAATGAAAGTCGAGCAGCCAGTCGGCTTGTTCGACCCACGGGCGGAGCTCGGCGGCGCGGCGGCGCTCTTGCGAGATCGGCGCGGACAGCTTGTCATCGCTCCAGACGCGGTTCATGTCTTCGTCCACGAAGCGCGCGGGGGCGTAATTGCGGGAATCGAAGCGGTCGAAGGCCGCCAGGTTACAGAACGCCAGCGTCAGCGTGCCGCGGCGCGGGCGCAGGCCGGCGGCAAGCAGGTCCTTCAGCGCCCAGGCGCCGCACAGCTCGTTGCCGTGGATCAGCGCGCTCAGCATCACCCGCTTGCCGGGCGCGCCGGAATCGAAATGCCAGACGCCGGGCGTGTCGGTGTTGCCCACGCGCTCGGCCGACAAGTCCGGACAGGCCAACAGGAAAGGACGGGGGGCAGGGGCGGACGAAGACGGGGGCAAAGACGTGGGCATGGCGGTTCCGATGAAGCGAGACGATTGTAGGGGATGGGGCGGGGGACTCGGGCAAAGCGGGGCGCATTTGCGCCGCCACAAGGCAAAACGGCTGCACGAGGCAGCCGTTTCTTCTTTACTCAGCCCTGCCGGCTCACTTGGCGTCGGGCTTGACCGAGGTGGCCAGGGTGTACTGGTCGCGGCGGCCTTCGTACGAGATGCCCTTGCGGTACGCCCAGATGCTGCTTTCGAAGTGCAGCGGGATCAGCGGCACGTTGTCCAGGGCGATCTGGGTGGATTCCTGCAGCAGCTTTTCGCGCTTGGCGGGGTCGACCGTCACGATGGCCTGCTTGTAGACCTTGTCGAAGTCGGCATTCGAGAAGCCGCCGTAGTTGCTAGTGCCCAGGCTGGCGGGGGAATCCAGGGAGGCGACCCACAGCTGGAACAGCGCCGACGCTTCACCCGTTTCCGCCGGCCAGCCGCCCATCGAGAAGCTGAACTCGCGCTTGGCGCGCTTGGGGAAGTAGATGGAGGCGGTCATCGCGTCCACGTTGGTCTTGATGCCGACGCGGGCCAGGTACTGGGCCACGGCCTGGGCAACCTGGCCGTCGTTGACGTAACGGTCGTTGGTGGACGACAGCGTCAGTTCAAAGCCGTTCGGGTAGCCGGCTTCGGCCAGCAGCTTCTTGGCGCCTTCCGGGTCGTACTTGATTTCCGGGGCCTTGGGCAGCGCGCCGAACATGCCGTCGGGCATGAACTGGAAGGCCGGGGTCGCCATGCCGTCCATGATGCGGGCGGTGATGGTCTTGCGGTCGATGGCCATGTTGATGGCCTTGCGGACGCGCAGATCCTGCAGCGGGTTCTTGCCGTCGGCGCTCTTGACGAACGGGCTCGGGTTGCGGCCCACGTCCGGCTGGAAGAACACCAGGCGGGTGGACGGCGTGGCCACGAAGCCGAACTTCGGGTTGTCCTTCAGGCGCGGCAGGTCACGCGCGGCGGGGTTTTCGATCATGTCGAAGTCGCCGGACAGCAGGCCGGTCAGGCGCGGGCCGGCGGACGGCACCGGCACGAACTTCACTTCCTTCCAGTGCGGCTTCTCGCCCCAGTAGTTCTCGTTGCGGACCAGCTCGATGCCGGTGCCCTTGACGTAGGACTTCAGCATGTAGGGGCCGGTGCCGATGGCGTCCTTGCCGTTGTTGAAGTCGACCACCGTGGGCCAGGCGCCCGTCACGCCGCAACCCTTCTTGGGGTCGTACGTGAGCTTGCCGTGTTCGACGATGCCGTTCCAGATGATCGGCAGCGAGCGGGCCAGTTCGGCCGGCATCAGGGGGAAGGGTTCACCGGTCTTGATGATGACGGTGTGTGCGTCCGGCGTCTGGACGTCGGTGATGCGCTTGGTCATGTCCATGTAGGACTGCGACACGTTGGTTTCGTTGTTCAGCGTCCGGCAGATCGTGAACAGCACGTCTTCGGACGTGAACGGCTTGCCGTTCGAGAACTTGACGTCGTCGCGCAGCTTGAATTCCCAGGTCAGGTCGTCCAGGGTCTTCCAGGAAGTCGCAAGCTGGGGAACCAGCTTCATGTCGGCGCTGCGGCCCACCAGCGAGTTGTAGACGTGCGCGGAGAACGCGTCGTTCTGCGTCATCTTGTGATAGTGGGGGTCCGCCGAGGTCGGTTCGGCCGACAGGCCGATCTTCAGCGTCTGGGCTTGGGCGGCTGCCAGGGGAATGGCGGCGGCCACAAGGGCCAGGGTGGTGCGCAACTTCATGGTGACAACTCCGGATGGGGAACGAACCGGATCGTGCAGGCGGCCACGCGCGCCAGGGGACGACTGCGTCGGCCAGGGGGCTTGCGGGGAATTGTCGCCAGGGCACGACGGCAAGGGGCCGATTATCGGTAGGGGGTTCGCGCGCTGTCAATGCGCAGCGGCGATCGGGGCGCTAGGGAAAACGCCGAGAGGGGAAGGGAGAGAGGGCGTCGCGCGGCTCCTCTTGGAGCCCTGCGCGACGCGATGGCGCCGACGAGGGAACGGCGCCGAAACGTTGCGGCGGGCGCCTGGGGAGGGCCAGGCGGGCGCTGCAACGGCAGCGCGCCAGGCTGATTCGCGGGAGATCGATCGCGATTCAGCCTGGCGCGGCTGTTATTACCACTGCGATCCGGAGAAGCGCGAGCTGGCGGCGCGAGCCTTGTTCATCGATTCGTTCACTTCGTCGATGAAGGCAAAGACGGCGGCAACAGCGGCTGCTACGGATTGGCCAGCCTTCTTCAGGCTGGTCAGCGGGTGAGAATTCGGTTGGTTTTCGAGAGCGCCGCGGAGCAGGTCACGCTCCAGCGCGTCGGTCAGGCGGGCAGTGTTGTTCAGGGTCAGTTCGCTCATGGTTTGGCTCCAGTCCGTTTCGTCATGGGGTAAACCATTATAGGGATAACCCTAGAACAATAGCAATGCTCTTTTTAGGGAAAACCCTAGTATGTTGTAAAAATGTTTGCGTGACATGGACTTAGCCCTTGTTGCGCAGGGCTCGGGCGGCGTCGGCAAGCTCGCCGGCGGTCAGGCCGATGGGGCCGATCCCCTCGGCGACCAGCGCATCGGCAGCGGCGCCGTGCAGCCAGACGGCGCCGAGCACGGCCTGGTCAAGTGGCAACTTCTGGGCGATCAGCGCGCCCAGCATGCCGGCCAATACGTCCCCGGTTCCGGCGGTGGCGAGACCCGGGTTGCCGGTGGTGTTGACGTGCAGGCCGCCGTCCGGGGCGCAGACCACGGTGCCGGCGCCCTTGAGCACCACCCAAGCCTGGAAGCGCTGCGCCAGTTGCCGGGCGGCGCCGGGGCGGTCGCGCTGGATGGTGTCCGTGCCGACGCCCAGCAGGCGGGCGGCTTCCGCCGGATGCGGGGTCAGCACGACGGGGCCGGCGCCCCACGTGGGACGGATTTCACCGCGGGCGAGCAGATTCAGGCCGTCGGCGTCCAGGACCAGCGGCGCGTGCCGCCGCAAGACGAACAGTTCCGACAGGGCGTTGGCGGCCAGCGCGCCCGTGCCGATCCCGCAGCCGGCGACCCAGGCGGTGACGCCCCAGTCTTCTTCCAGCAGCGAACGGAAATCGCGCAGCATCAGTTCGGGTTGCAACGGGTCGCAAGGCAGGGGCAGCGTTTCCTGCACGAAACCCACCAGCACCTTGCCGGCGCCGGTCTTCAGGGCGGCGCGGGCGGCTAGCAGGGCGGCGCCGGTCATGCCGGGACCGCCACCCACCACGCCCAGGGTGCCAAAGCTGCCTTTGTGCGAGTCGTCTGCGCGGGGGGCGAACAGGGCGGGCAGCGCGGCGCGGTCAATGGGGACGGCGGGGGTGTTCATGGGGTGAGGCTCCGGGGGGAAATCGTCATGGCGGGTCGGCCGTATCCACTATAGTGCGCAAAAACGCGGCCGCCTTGGGGCGGGCGCCAACAACCAAGAGACGACCCGGAGCAGACAATGACCGACATCACGCTGGAACACTATTCGGCCTACGAATCCCTGAAGCTGCGCCGCCACCCGGGCGGCGTGCTGGAACTGATCATGGGCGCCAAGGGCGGCGTGCCGGGCAAGCTGTCCACGGCCGACGACCGGATGCACCGGGAGCTGGCCGACATCTGGCGCGACATCGACACCGATCCGGACACGCGGGTCGTGGTGATCCGAGGTGAGGGCAAGGGCTTCTCCGGCGGCGGCGACCTGGATCTGGTGCAGCAGATGGCGGACGACTTCGACGTGCGCACCCGCGTCTGGCGCGAGGCGCGCGACCTGGTCTACAACATCATCAATTGCAGCAAGCCGATCGTGTCCGCCATGCATGGCGCGGCGGTGGGGGCGGGGCTGGTGGCCGGTCTGCTGGCCGACATCTCGATCGCGGCGCGCGACGCCCGCATCATCGACGGCCACACCCGCCTGGGCGTGACGGCGGGCGACCACGCCGCCATCGTTTGGCCGCTGCTGTGCGGCATGGCCAAGGCCAAGTACTACCTGATGCTGTGCGAGACGGTGTCGGGCGAGGAGGCCGAACGCATCGGCCTGGTGTCGCTGTGCGTGGACGAGGCCGAGCTGATCGGCAAGGCGTTCGAGGTGGCCAACAAGCTGGCGGCCGGGTCGCAGACGGCGATCCGCTGGACCAAGTATTCGCTGAACAACTGGCTGCGCATGGCCGGACCGACCTTCGACACGTCGCTGGCGCTGGAATTCATGGGCTTTGGCGGCCCGGACGTGCGCGAGGGCATCAATTCCCTGCGCGAACGCCGGGCGCCGAACTTCCGGCCCGATTCGCCGTTCTGACGCGTTATTTCTTGAAGAACCTGGCGAACGCCGCCTGCGCCTCTTCGGTCTGCAGGCGGGCGCGGAACTGCTGGGCTTCGTAGTCCAGGGTCTCCTGGATGGCCTGGCGGTCCGCCCGCTTCATCATGGCCTTGGTCAGGCGCAGGGCGGCCGGCGGCTGGCGCGCCAGGTCGGCGGCGGTGGCCTGGGCCGCGGCCAGCGCCTCGCCCTTGGGCGTGACGGACGTGGCCAGGCCCGCTTCCACCGCCTCCTGCGCGGAAAACGCCTTGCCCTGCATCAGCCACTGGGCCGCCCGACGTCCCACCAGCCGCGGCATCAGCAGGCTGGATGCGCCTTCCGGGCAGAGGCCCAGCGCAACGAACGGCATGCGCAGGGTCGCGCCTTCCCCGATGTGGACAAAATCGCAATGCTGCAGCAGCGTCACGCCGATGCCGATGGCGTAGCCCTCGACCGCGGCGATGACCGGCACGTCCGCCGTCGTCAGCGCGCGCAAAAAGGTCAGGCCGGCGCTATCGCCCGTCCCGCGTTCGGCCTGGAAGTCGCGCAGGTCGTTGCCCGCCGTGAAATGTTCGCCGGCGCCCGTCAGGATGACCGCCGATACCGTCACGTCCGCGCTTGCCAGGGAGATCTGCTCGGTCAACGCGGCATACGTGGCGGTGTCCAGCGCATTGCGGCGGTCCTGGCGGTCGATGGTCAGCGTGAGGACGGCGCCGTTGCGCGCCACCTTCAGGCCGGCGCTCATGCGTGCGGTCCCGCGGCCAGCCGAGCTTTTGCCTCAGCGTATTCATGCCGCAGCGTGTCGACGATCTTGCGGGTCGGTTCGACGCTGGCGATGCCCCCCACGCCCTGGCCGGCGCCCCAGATGTCCTTCCAGGGCTTGACGCGAGTGGTCCCGAAATTGGATGCGCCGGTGTCCGGCGCGGGCAGGTTGGCCGGATCCAGGCCGGCGGCGGCAATGCTGGCCTTCAGATAGTTGCCCGGAATGCCGGTGAAGAACGGCGTGTACAGGATGTCCGACGCGCTGGCCTCGACGATCGCGGCCTTGTAACCGTCGCTGGCGTTGGCCTCTTCGCTGGCGATGAAGCGCGTACCCATGTAGGCGAAGTCCGCGCCCATGGCCTGCGCGGCCAGGACGTGCGCGCCCGAGGTGATGGCGCCCGACAGGATCAGGGGACCGTCATAGAAGCGGCGCACCTCGGAAATCAGCGCGAAGGGGCTGAGCGTGCCGGCATGACCGCCCGCGCCCGCGCACACCAGGATCAGCCCGTCCACGCCCGCTTCCAGCGCCTTTTCGGCGTGGCGGATCGTCGTCACGTCATGGAAAACCTTGCCGCCCCAGTCGTGCACGCCCTTCACCAGGTCGCCGGGGGCGCGCAGGCTGGTGATGATGAGCGGCACGCGGTGGCTGGCGCACACGGCCAGGTCCTGTTCCAGCCGGTCGTTGGACTGGTGGATGATCTGGTTGACGGCGAACGGCGCGACGCGGGCGCCGGGATTGGCCTCGCGGTAAGACGCCAGACCGGCCTGGACTTCGTCGAGCCAGTCGGTCAGGAGCGTCTGCGGACGTGCATTCAACGCGGGAAACGATCCCACGATGCCGCTCGTGGACTGCGCGATGACCAGCTTGGGATTGGACACGATGAACATCGGGGCGCTGATGACCGGCAGGGACATCTGGCCATACAAATCAGTCACGAGGGGATGGGGCATGGGGCGTCGTCTCGTTGTAGGTTTTGGGGTATATTAATTACCTACCGACCGTCCGGTAATTAATTAATCTTTATTTAACGGCAAGCGCGGAACGGCTGTCAATTGCGGTTCGCCAGAACCCTCCGGCCCCGCGCGGCCCCTGCCAAAGGCGTCCATGGGCATCACTCCCCAACCCGTTCAGAAACGTGCCCGCGCCGGCCGGCCGCCCACGCTGGCCGCCCCGCGCGAACGCATTCTGGAAGAAGCCGCCAAGCTGTTCGCGCGCAGCGGTTACGACGGCAGCTCCATTTCCGACCTGGCCGGCGCCATCGGCGTGTCCAAGGCGGCCATCTATCACTATTACCCCACCAAGCAGGACATCTACGACGCCATCATCCTCCAGGTGCTGGAAGGCCTGACGCAGACCGTCGGCCGCGACGTGGCCGGCGCCGAGGGCGGCGCGGCCCGCCTGCGAGCCTTCATGGTGGGACATGCGCGCTACTTCGAGCAGCACCACGCCCAGTTCGTGACCATGCTGATCGGCTATTCCGGCATGGCGCTGTCCGAACGTGAAGACGCCGCCCGCCTGCGCGACAGCTACGAGAAGCAGCTGCGCGAGGTGATCTCGCAGGGCGTCGCCGAAGGCGCATTCCGCCCGCTGGACGTCGCCGCCACCGGCCGAGCGGTGCTGTCGATGCTGAACTGGATGGTGCGTTGGTACAAGCCCGGCCAGGGCGACAGCGCCGAATCCATCGCCGACGGCTATTTCGATCTGCTGCTGGGCGGCATGCGCGCCTGAGCCGGCCGCCACACCCATTCCTGACCCATATCCGCTTAAAGAGACCTCCATCATGGCCCTCGACACCGAAACCCTGAACCTCCTGATCGACGCCGTCCGCCGCTTCGTCCACGAACGCCTGATTCCCGCCGAGGACGAACTGGCCGCCAGCGGCGAAGTGCCGCCGGACATCGTCAATGAAATGCGCGAGCTGGGCCTGTTCGGCCTGTCCATCTCGCCGGACTTCGGCGGGTTGGGCCTGACGATGGAAGAAGAGGTCCGCGTGGTCTTTGAATTGGGCCAGACCTCGCCCGCCTTCCGCTCGCTGGCCGGCACCAACATCGGCATCGGCTCGCAGGCCATCGTCCTGGCCGGCACCGACGAGCAGCGCGCCAACTATCTGCCCAAGCTGGCCAGCGGCGAACTCATCGGGTCCTTCGCGCTGACCGAGCCCGATGCCGGTTCCGACGCCATGTCGCTGCGCGTGTCCGCCGAGCGCGACGGCGACTTCTACGTGCTGAACGGCACCAAGCGCTACATCACCAATGCGCCGATTGCCGGCCTGTTCTCCGTGATGGCGCGCACCGCGCCCGAGCGCCGCGCCAATTCGATCTCGTGCTTCCTGGTCGAAGCCGGCACGCCGGGCCTCATCATCGGCAAGCCGGACAAGAAGATGGGCCAGGCCGGCGCGCTGACCAGCGACGTCGTGTTCGACAACTGCCGCGTGCCGGCCAGCGCCTTGCTGGGCGGGGAAGAAGGCAACGGCTTCCGGACCTCCATGCGCGTGCTGGACAAGGGCCGCCTGCACATTTCCGCGCTGTGCGTGGGCATCGCCGACCGCCTGCTGCGCGACGCCGTGCAGTACGCCACCGAGCGCAAGCAGTTCGGCCAGCCCATCGCCGAGTTCCAGCTCATCCAGGCGATGATCGCCGACAGCCAGGCTGAACTGTATGCGGCCCGCTGCATGGTGCTGGACGCCGCCCGCATGCGCGACCGCGGCGAGAACACGACCATGCAGGCCGCCTGCTGCAAGCTCTTCTCCACCGAAATGGTCGGCCGCGTGGCCGACCGCGCGGTGCAGATCCACGGCGGCGCGGGCTACATGTCCGAGTACGCGGTCGAGCGCTTCTACCGCGACGTGCGCCTGTTCCGCATCTTCGAAGGCACCTCGCAGATCCAGCAGCTGGTCATCGCGCGCGAGACCATCAAGGCGCATTCCTGATCTTTCCGCCGCCAGAAGTCCGGCCAACGCGTTCCAGAGGCTAATATCCAGTCTGACGAATGTTGATCGGAAGGCGGCCCCCGCGGGCCGCCTTCTGGCATGACGGAATCCCAGTCCGCCCGGCGCCTGCTCGCGGGGCCGGAAGTTCTCATTTCCCTTCTAGCGAAAAGATTACCGATGTCGCAACGTCCCGCTCCCCTCACCGGCATACGCGTGCTGGATCTGACCCGCGTGCTGGCGGGTCCCTGGTGCACCCAGAACCTGGCCGACCTCGGCGCCGAGGTGATCAAGATCGAACGGCCCGGCTCGGGCGACGACACGCGCGCCTGGGGCCCTCCGTACCTGAAGGACGAAGCGGGCCACGACACCACCGAGGCCGCATACTACCTGTCGGCCAACCGCAACAAGATGTCGGTGGCGCTGGATATCGCGTCGCCTCGCGGCGCGGAGCTGGTGCGTGAACTGGCCTTGCAGAGCGACATCCTGGTCGAAAACTTCAAGGTCGGCGGGCTTTCCAAATACGGCCTGGACTACGAAAGCCTGAAGGAACTGAACCCGCGACTGATCTACTGCTCGATCACCGGCTTCGGCCAGACCGGTCCCTACGCCAGCCGTCCCGGTTATGACTTCATGATCCAGGGCATGGGCGGCCTGATGAGCATCACGGGCGAGCGCGACGACCTGCCCGGCGGCGGTCCGCAAAAGGCCGGCGTGGCCGTGGCCGACCTGATGACCGGCATGTATTCCACCGTCGGCATCCTGGCCGCGCTGCACGAGCGCGCGCGCAGCGGCCTGGGCCAGCACATCGACATGGCGCTGCTGGACTGCCAGGTCGCCATGATGGCCAATCAGAATCTGAACTTCATGACCTCCGGCGCGGCCCCGCGCCGCGCCGGCAACGCGCACCAGAACCTGGTTCCCTACCAGGTGTTTGCGGCCAGCGACGGCCACCTCATCGTGGCGGTGGGCAACGACAGCCAGTTCCGCAATTACTGCGGCGCGATCGGCCTGCCCGAGCTGTCGGCCGACCCGCGTTTTGCCACCAACCCGCAGCGCGTGAAGAACCGCGAGGAACTCGTGCCCCTGCTGGCCGAGCGCATGGCCACCGGCGAGCGTGACCACTGGCTTGCCGCGCTGGAAGGCGTGGGCGTGCCGGCCGGTCCCATCAACACGCTGGACCAGGTCTACGAAGACCCGCACGTCCTGGCCCGCAACATGAAGCGCGAGCTGCCCCATCCGGCCGCCGGCACCGTGCCTGTGGCCGCCAGCCCGCTCAAGTTCTCCGGCAGCCCGGTCGAATACCGCCGCGCGCCGCCCATGCTGGGCGAGCACACCGAGCAGGTGCTTACCGAAAAACTGGGGCTGTCGGCCGAAGAAATCCAGGCGCTGGCGCAGAGCCGGGCGTAAATCGCGCGCCGGGCGGCCCGCGCCGCCGACCGCGCATGCCGCGCCGCGCCAGGCGCGATATCCATTCCAATAAAGGCAGGAGAGAGTTGATGACGGAGATTCAAACCATCGGCGTCGTAG
>NZ_DAMCTG010000108.1:0-16470 GCF_032113835.1 Achromobacter sp.
CGCGCGGCACGGGGGCCTGATAGCCGCAGTGATGGCACTGCAGGCGATGGCCGCGGAAGTCCGTGCGATGCAGCACGGTAAAGGCCGTGCAGCGCGGGCAGTTGCTGACCCACGCGCAGGACTGGCAATGCAGCACCGGCGAGTAACCGCGCCGGTTCAGGAAAATCAGCACCTGCTCCTTTCGCTCGAGCCGCTGCCCGATGGCCTCGAGCAGCTGCGGCGACAGCCCTTGCTTCATCTGCAGGCGGCGCGTATCCACCAGGCGGATCTTGGGCAGTTCGCTGGACCGCGCACGGCCCGGCAGGGTCAGGCGCAGGTAACGGCCGCGCTCGGCGTGCTGCCAGGTTTCCAGCGATGGCGTGGCGGACCCCAGCACGACCGGAATGTTCAGATCGTGGGCGCGCCACACGGCCAGGTCACGCGCTGAATAGCGCAGTCCGTCCTGCTGCTTGTAGGAGGTATCGTGCTCTTCGTCGACCACGATCAGGCCCAGTTCCGTCAGCGGCGCGAAGATCGACATGCGCGTGCCCAGCAGCATGCGCGCCTGGCCGCGCTGGGCGCGGGTCCACGCCTGCAGCCGCTCGCCGTCGGACAGGCCGCTGTGCATCACCGCCAGCCCCTCGGGGCCGACCAGCGCTTCCAGGCGCGCGCGCAGCGCGGCTTCGAGTTGCGGCGTCAGATTGATTTCCGGGACCAGCAGCAGCACCTGCCGCCCTGCCGCCAGGACCTTTTCGGCGGCGCGCACGTAGACCTCGGTCTTGCCGCTGCCCGTCACGCCATGCAGCAGCACCGGCTTGAAGCCGCCGAGCGCCGCGATGGCCTGCACCGCCGCCTCCTGGGCGTCGTTCAGCGCCGGCGGCTGGTCGGGCGTGGCCGGCGCGCGCGCGGTCTTGCGCTTGCGCGCATCCATACGCGCCACGGGCCCTTCCCCGGACCGTTTGCCCTGGTAGGACGTGGGCTTGCGCAGCGGCGGCGGCAGCGTGGGCAACATCACCTCGCCCAGCGGCCGTTGATAGTAGTCCGCCGCAAAGCGCGCCATGCGCAACCACGCCTCGTCAAACGGCGGCAGATCGTCCAACACCGCCTCGATCGGCCGGATCTGCTTGGGTTCGAAAGACGGTTCGGCGGGGTTGTCGACGACCACGCCGATCATCTTGCGCCGGCCGAACGGAACGATCACCCGCAGGCCGGCCGGGATGGGCGCGTCGCTGCGGTAATCGAACGGGCCGGGCAAGGGCACGTCCAGCGCCACGCGCACCCAGCACACCGCTTCGGTGTCGGGATTCGCTTGCGCGTCAGGCATGGAGTCTGGGGACATGCATCTAATGAATTAGGACTATCCGAAAGGATGAGGACCGCGCAAGGCAGCGTTTGAGGATTTTCGCTTGCCGTGGCGCCATTGATCCACCGGCGCCTGTGGATAACTTTGGGGAAAAGGCGAGAGCAACATCAGAAATTGGAATATGGCAAGAATGCACAAACTATTGCATCCCTGTTGATAAGCGACATTTTCCGATATAAAACAGGCACTTGAAGCCGGTTTCGAGATTGTAAGCCAGCTTGGGGAGGGTTTTCCCCGACCCCGGATTTAATGTGCACAAGTCGCCCGCGCGGACCATCTGCTTCGGCCCTTGGGGCCGAAGCGTTCACTTACTTACGCGTGGAAGGCGCGGCTGTACTGGTGGACTTCATCAACCAATTCAGCTACCGCTTCTGGCGGAGTGAAGCGCGAAATGCCATGTCCAAGATTGAACACATGGCCGCCCTTGCCCACCGGACCGAACGCGTCCAGCACGCGGCGCGCTTCCGCGCGGATGGCGCTGCCCCCCCCAAAAAGCGCCATCGGATCCAGGTTGCCCTGGAACGCGACCGAGTCGCCGGTGCGGCGCCGGGCCGCCGCCAGATCCACGGTCCAATCCAGGCCCACCGCGTCGCTGCCACAGGACGCGATATCTTCAAGCCACTGGCCGCCACCCTTGGTGAAGACGATGACCGGCACGCGCCGGCCTTCGTGTTCGCGGGTCAGGCCGGCGACGACCTTCTTCGTGTAGGCCAGCGAGAACTGCTGGAACAGGCCGTCGGCCAGCACCCCGCCCCAGCTGTCGAACAGCATGACGGCCTGCGCGCCGGCGGCGATCTGGCCGTTCAGGTATTGCAGCGTGGCTTCGGCGTTGATCTCGAGGATGCGGTGCAGCAGATCGGGACGCGAATACAGCAGGGTCTTGATGAGACGGTAGTCGTCGCTGCCCTTGCCTTCGACCATGTAACAGGCGATGGTCCACGGGCTGCCGGCAAAGCCGATCAGCGGCACCTTGCCGTCAAGGTCACGCCGGATCGTGCTGACCGCGTCGAACACGTACCGCAGCTTGTCCATGTCGGGCACGGCAAGGCGCGCAACGTCTTCCTCGGTGCGGATGGGATGCGCAAAGCGCGGGCCCTCGCCTTCGGCAAAGTCCAGCCCGAGGCCCATCGCGTGCGGCACGGTCAGGATGTCCGAGAACAGAATGGCCGCGTCCAGGTCGTAGCGCTCCAGCGGTTGCAGCGTGACTTCCGAGGCGTAATCCGGATTCTGCGCCAGTCCCATGAACGAGCCTGCACGCGCACGCGTCTCGCGGTACTCGGGCAGATAGCGACCCGCCTGGCGCATCAGCCAGATGGGGGTGTAGGGCACGGGTTCGCGCATCAGAGCGCGCAAGAACACATCGTTCTTCAAACGGGGAGCAGACACGGCTAACCTCGATGATCGGAAGCCGTGAGTTTACTTCCCCTGGCTGACAAGGCGGGCGGCGCCCACATTGGCGGGGTTGAGCGGGCGCAATGGGCGGCGGCCGCGGAGGTTCCAGCTGTTTTTGCGTCAACCCATGTCGTGCATCCGCGCCGCGGCCAGCGCCGCCTGGCGGTATGGCGCGGCTTCGATGCCGTGCTTGCGCATCAGCGCCCAGAACGCGCGGCGGTGCTTGGCGCATGCACGCGCGGCCTGCGCCACGTTGCCGCCGTGGCGCGACAGCGCGTGACGGATGTACTCGCGCTCGAAGCCGTTCACCACCTGCGCCTTTGCCGCCCGGAATGTTTCTGGCACGCCGCGCCGGTACTGGTGCCTCAAACTGCTCAAGGCGTGCTCGACGATGTCGGCGGCCACCTTGGGACGCGCGGATCCCGCGCGTGATGCGTGGGGCGGATGTGCCGCGTGCTCGTCGCCCTGCGCTACTGCGTGCTCGCCCAGATAGTTGACCGGATGCTCATGGACGCTACCCGCCACGCCGGCGCGCCGCACGGCGCCGCGGCGAGCCAGGCGAACCAGCCGCACCCGCAGACTCTCGACGCACACCGGCTGCGAGATGAAGTCCGCCGCACCCAGGCTGAGCAGATCCAGAATGGCGGGCGCCTTGACGTCGTGGATGAGCAGCAGAACGGGCGTCGTGAGCGCGCTGCGCGCCTGCTCCAAGGCCATGCGGGCCCAGGCGAGCGAGGATGGCGCCACGGGCAGGATGCAAGCGTCATAGCGTCGCAGCGACAGCGCCTGCTGTGCCAGGGTGTCCGGCGGCGCCGTGGCAAGCTCGGGCGGAGCCAGGGAGCCTGGAGGCGCCTCGGCAAGCGCAGACGGAGCCAGGGACACTGGATGCAGCCGCACACGCGTCACCTTGGCCTGATGGCCGGCGATCCAGGCGCCCATCGTCGATTCATGACCGGGCGCCAGCAGCACCCCGCAATCCAGCACGTCTCGCATGCCTTCCTCGTTTGCATCGCAAAAACTGAAGGCTACTGTTGCAGACCCGTGCCGACTATTCGTAGTGAACGCATTGCGGCAGGCCGCTACAAGGCGAAGCGCTGTGGGGCGGCGTATGTTGCGCGGGCTGGCAAAGTGTCTCAGTAAGCAAGGTGTCTGACACCCCAAGGAGATGATCGTCAGCTTGCGAAATCGTCTCAACGGGTGTCAGACACCTTGCTTACTGCCTCAGCATCTCAACGGATGTCAGACACCTTGCTTGAAAATATCAGACGCATTCAGGTGTCAGACACCCTGCAACAAACAGGAATGAAAAAAGCGGCCCGGAGGCCGCTTCTTTCTTGTCCGGGACAAGCCCGGAAACCGCATTGCCGCTTAGTGCGAGCGGCCGCCTTGGCGCAGCTTGCGCGCCGCGATGGCTTGCGCAGCCAACATGGCGAGCTCGGCTTCGACGACAGCGATGTCAGCCTTGTCCTTGGCGTTGGCCAGGGCCAGTTCGGCCTTCTGGCGCGCTTCCAGGGCGCGGGCTTCGTCGAGGTCGGCGGCACGGATAGCCGTGTCGGCCAGGACCGTCACGCTGCCCGGCTGAACTTCCAGGATACCCCCGGCGACGAAGATGTTTTCCTCGCCTTGGTCGGCACGAACGATCTTGACCGTTCCGGGGCGTATGCGCGAGATCAGCGGGGTGTGGCCGGGCAGAATGCCCAGTTCACCCGACTCGCCAGGCAGAACCACGAACTTCGCCTCGCCGGTGAAGATCGCTTCCTCTGCGCTGACCACATCCACATGCAGGGTAGCCATATCGGTTCCTTATTGCAGTTTCTTGGCCTTCTCGAAGGCCTCGTCGATCGAACCGACCATGTAGAACGCCTGTTCCGGCAGGGAGTCGCACTCGCCGTTGACGATCATCTTGAAACCACGGATGGTTTCGGCCAGCGGAACGTACTTGCCGGGCGAACCGGTGAACACTTCAGCGACGTGGAACGGCTGCGACAGGAAGCGCTGGATCTTACGCGCGCGGGCCACGGCCTGCTTGTCTTCCGGCGACAGTTCGTCCATGCCCAGAATCGCGATGATGTCGCGCAGTTCCTTGTAGCGCTGCAGCGTTTGCTGCACGCCACGGGCAACCGAGTAGTGCTCTTCGCCGACGACTTGCGGGTCGAGCTGACGGCTGGAGGAATCGAGCGGATCGACGGCCGGGTAGATACCCAGGGCGGCGATGTCACGCGACAGCACGACGGTCGAGTCCAAATGCTGGAAGGTCGTGGCAGGCGACGGGTCGGTCAAGTCGTCCGCAGGGACGTACACGGCCTGGATCGAGGTGATCGAGCCGGTCTTGGTCGACGTGATGCGCTCTTGCAGCTTGCCCATTTCTTCGGCCAGCGTGGGCTGATAACCCACGGCGGACGGCATACGGCCCAGCAGTGCGGACACTTCGGTACCGGCCAGGGTGTAGCGGTAGATGTTGTCCACGAAGAACAGGATGTCGCGGCCTTCGTCACGGAACTTCTCGGCCATCGTCAGGCCGGTCAGCGCCACGCGCAGACGGTTGCCGGGGGGTTCGTTCATCTGACCGAACACCATGGCGACCTTGTCCAGAACGTTCGACTCTTCCATTTCGTGGTAGAAGTCGTTGCCTTCACGGGTACGCTCACCCACGCCGGCAAACACCGACAAACCGCTGTGCTGCTTGGCGATGTTGTTGATGAGTTCCATCATGTTCACGGTCTTGCCCACGCCGGCGCCGCCGAACAGGCCGACCTTGCCGCCCTTGGCGAACGGGCACACCAGGTCAATAACCTTGATGCCGGTTTCCAGCAGTTCCACCGAAGGCGACAGTTCGTCGAAACGGGGAGCGGGCTGGTGGATGCCACGCTTTTCTTCGTGCTGGATCGGGCCGGCTTCGTCGATGGGACGACCCAGCACGTCCATGATGCGGCCCAGCGTGCCGGTGCCGACGGGCACCGAGATCGGGGCGCCCGTGCCCGAGACCTTCATGCCGCGGCGCAGGCCGTCGCTGGAGCCCAGCGCAATGGTACGCACCACGCCGTCGCCCAGCTGTTGCTGCACTTCCAGCGTCAGACCCTTTTCGGCGAACGAGGAACCCTCGTCGGCCAGAGTAAGCGCTTCATAGATCTTGGGCATTTGATCGCGGGGGAACTGAATATCCACCACGGCGCCGATGCACTGAACGATGGTTCCGTTGCTCATGTCGATTCCTTGCTTGATAGCTTTTGACGGGATGCTGCCTGCCTTACACGGCGGCAGCGCCCCCTACGATTTCCGAAATTTCTTTGGTGATCGCGGCCTGACGGGTCTTGTTGTAGACCAATTGCAGATCGCCGATGACCTTCTTGGCGTTGTCCGACGCCGCCTTCATGGCGACCATCCGGGCCGACTGCTCCGAAGCCATGTTCTCGGCCACGGCTTGGTACAGCAGGCCTTCAACGTAACGCTGCAGCAGGTCGTCGATCACGCTACGGGCGTCGGGTTCGTAGATGTAATCCCAGCTGTAGTCCGACTTCACTTCTGACGTCTTGGTCAGGCTATCGGCGCCCGTCTGGTACGGATCTTCCAAACCGCTGGCCAGGGGCAGCAGACGCAAGAACAGGGGCTCTTGCTTCATCGTGTTGACGAAGCGGGTCGAGGCCACGTACAGCGCGTCGATACGGCCTTCCAGGTAGGCGTCCAGCTGCACCTTGATCGCGCCCAGCAGGCGGTCGAGTTGCGGCTTGTCGCCCAGTTGCACTTCCTGGGAAACCAGTTTGGCGCCGATACGGGTCAGCACACCCACGCCCTTGTTGCCGAAAGCGGTCGCTTGCACGGCGATGCCGGCTTTCTCGAACTCTTTCAGCTTGCCCAACGTCACACGCGTGATGTTGGTGTTCAAGCCGCCGCACAAACCCTTGTCGGTCGTCACCATGACCACGCCGACCGCCTTGATTTCGCGTTCGACCAGGTACGGGTGGCTGTACTCGGGATTGGCCTGCATCAGGTGCGCAGCAATCTCGCGCACCTTGGTGGCGTACGGACGGCCTGCACGCATCCGCTCCTGCGCCTTGCGCATCTTGGATGCGGCGACCATTTCCATCGCCTTGGTGATCTTGCGCGTGTTTTGCACGCTCTTGATCTTGGTTCGGATTTCCTTAATTCCGGGCATTGCGCTTTCCTGTGAAGACTGGCCGATGGGTTCCGCTCGCGCCTCAACCATCCGGGAAGGATGGGTGAGGCGCCTGGGACGCCTAACCCATCACTTTCTTAAAAAGCACCGTGCTTCTTGAATTCCTGAACGGCGGCGGCCAGTTCGGCCTCGTCGTCCTTGGACAGTTCCTTGGTGTCTTCGATGCGCTGGATCAGAGCAGCGTGCTTGCTCTTGAGCTGATCCTTCAGCGACTTCTCGAACGACAGCACTTGGGCCACGTCCACGTCATCCAGGTAGCCGTTGTTGACCGTGTACAGCGTGACGGCCAGTTCCCACACTTGCAGCGGCTGGTATTGCGGCTGCTTGAGCAGTTCAACGACGCGCTTGCCGCGCTCGAGCTGGCGACGGGTGGCGTCGTCCAGGTCGGAGGCGAACTGCGCGAAGGCGGCCAGTTCACGGTACTGCGCCAAGTCGGTACGGATACCGCCGGACAGCTTCTTGACGACCTTGGTCTGGGCAGCGCCACCGACGCGCGACACCGAGATACCGGCGTTGATTGCGGGGCGGACACCGGCGTTGAACAGGTCGGTTTCCAGGAAGATCTGGCCGTCGGTGATCGAGATCACGTTGGTCGGAACAAAGGCCGACACGTCGCCTGCCTGGGTTTCGATGATCGGCAGCGCGGTCAGCGAGCCGGTCTTGCCCTTGACGGCGCCTTCGGTGAACTTCTCGACGTACTCTTCGTTGACGCGAGCAGCACGCTCCAGCAGGCGCGAGTGCAGGTAGAACACGTCGCCCGGGTAGGCTTCGCGGCCCGGCGGACGGCGCAGCAGCAGCGAGACCTGGCGGTAGGCCCAGGCTTGCTTGGTCAGATCGTCATAAACGATCAGGGCGTCTTCGCCACGATCGCGGAAGTATTCGCCCATCGTGCAGCCGGCGTAAGCGGCCAGGTACTGCATGGCGGCGGAGTCGGAAGCCGAGGCGGCCACGACGATGGTGTATTCCATCGCGCCGTGCTCTTCGAGCTTGCGAACCACGTTGTTGATCGTCGAAGCCTTCTGGCCGATAGCGACGTACACGCAGGTGACGCCCTTGCCCTTCTGGCTGATGATCGTGTCGACGGCCACGGCGGTCTTGCCGGTCTGGCGGTCGCCAATGATCAGTTCGCGCTGGCCACGGCCGATGGGAACCATCGAGTCGATAGCCTTGACGCCGGTTTGCAGCGGCTGCGACACCGAGCGGCGGGCGATAACGCCAGGCGCCACTTTTTCGATGATGTCGGTTTCCTTGGCGTTGACCGGACCCTTGCCATCGATGGGCTCGCCCAGCGTGTTGACCACGCGGCCTTTCAGTTCCGGACCGACCGGAACTTCCAGAATGCGGCCGGTCGTCTTGACCTGGTCGCCTTCGGAAACGCCGGTGTAGTCGCCCAGAATAACGGCGCCGACGGAATCACGCTCGAGGTTGAGCGCCAGACCGAAAACGTTGTTGGGGAATTCGAGCATTTCGCCCTGCATCACGTCGGACAAGCCGTGGATGCGGGTAATACCGTCGGTCACGGACACGACGGTGCCCTGAGTACGGACATCAGCCGAAGCGCCCAGGCCCTCGATGCGGCTCTTGAGCAGTTCGCTGATCTCGGAGGGATTGAGTTGCATATTGACTCCTGGAATCCTGTTAGTAGCCTTAAGCGGCGAGCTGATCGCGCATGCGGACCAATTGGGCTTGTACGGAAGTATCGAGCACCTGGTCGCCGACGGCCACGCGCACGCCGCCGATCAACGACGGGTCGACGGTAACGCTGGGCTTGAGCTTGAGGCCGAATTTTTGTTCGAGCGCGCCGACCAGATCCTTGACCTGGGCATCGCTGAGCTCGAACGCGCTGGTGATTTCCGCCTGCGCCGTGCCTTCGTGACGATTCCGCAGCGCGACGAATTGCGAGGCGATCTCGGGCAGCAGCAGCAACCGGTCGTTTTCGACCAGCAGCTCGATGAAATTACGGGCGGCTTGCGGCAAATCGGCCTTGATCAGGCCGGTAAACAGTTCGACGCGCTGCTTGTCGCCCAGACGCGGGTCGGCCATGGCCTCGCGCACGTCGGGGTTGGAGGCGACCTGAGCCATTACGCTGACCAGGTCGGCCCACGCCGGCAAACCGGCCTTGTCGTCGCGCGCTGCGCTGAAGAGCGCTTCAGCGTAGGGCCGGGCAACAGTGGAAAGTTCAGCCATGACGGTCCCGGATTAGAGCTGCGCGCGGAGCTGGTTCAGCAGCTCGGCGTGTGCGCGGGCGTCAACCTCGCGCTTGAGGATCTGTTCAGCACCCTTGACGGCCAGCGCGGCGACGTCGTCGCGCAACGCTTCACGGGCGCGCTGGACTTCCTGCGCGGCATCCTGGGCAGCCTGCGCCACGATGCGGGCACGTTCGGCTTCCGCTTCGCGGCGGGCCTGCTCGATCAGAGAGGCGGCTTGCTTCTCGGCCTCGATGATGCGTGCGTGGTTTTCGGACTTGGCAGAAGCCTCGATCAGACTGACGCGCGCCTGGGCTTGAGCCAAGTCGGCTTTGCCCTTCTCGGCGGCGGCCAGGCCGTCGGCGATTTTTTGGCGGCGCTCGTCCATCGCCTTCGTCAGGGGAGGCCACACGAATTTCATCGTGAACCAGCCCAGAACGAAGAACACGAGCATCTGGAAAATGATCGTCGCGTTCAGATTCACGGTCGTTCCTTTAACACCTTGCGGCTCCGACCGCACCCGGAAAGGGGCGTCGCGGAGCACTCGATACTTTGCTGATCGGCGATGGAGCCGTTGCTCTCATCGCCGACAGCGTCATGACCCACCTATTTGCCGGCGGGCGGTGCCTTAGCCGACGAACGGGTTGGCGAAGGCGAACAGCATGGCGATACCCACACCGATCAGGAATGCCGCGTCGATCAGGCCAGCCAGCAGGAACATCTTCGTTTGCAGAGCGTTCATCAGTTCAGGCTGACGAGCCGAAGCTTCCAGATACTTGCCGCCCATCAGTGCGATGCCGATGCAAGCGCCGATAGCGCCCAGACCGATGATAAGACCGCAAGCGAGGGCAACGAAAGCGACGTTGGTCATGACAACTCCTTGGTTAGAAATCTGAAGTCAAAAATTGAAAAATAAGAGGTACAGCTCAATGCAAGATAATCTTGCTATCCGATGCCGGCCGGGTGGCCGACACCGGAAATTCGGGGGATCAGTGGCCTTCGTGAGCCTGGCCGAGGTACACCAGCGTCAGCATCATGAAGATGAAGGCCTGGAGCAAAACGATCAGGATGTGGAAGATTGCCCAGATCGAGCCGGCCAGGATGTGGCCAATGCCCAAGCCGATGCTGGCGCCGTTGAAGCCGGTCCAGGCGCCGCCCAGGAGGGCGATCAGCATGAAGATCAGTTCGCCGGCGAACATGTTGCCGAACAACCGCATGCCCAGCGACACGGACTTGGCGGCGTATTCGATCAGGTTCAGCAGCAGGTTGAACGGAGCCAGCACGATGGCGCCCAGGCCATGCGCATGGAACGGCGCGGTGAACAGTTCTTTGACGAAGCCGCCCGGCTGCTTGATCTTGATGCCGTAGTAGAACATCAGGAGCAGCACGCCCAGCGACATGCCCATCGGCACGTTCAGGTCGGCGGTCGGCAGAATGCGGTGGTAATAGAGAGGATCGCCGTGCTCAGCGCCCAGGCCGGTCAGACGCCAGATGGAGGGCAGCAGGTCGACGGGCAGCAGGTCCAGCGCGTTCATCAGGATGATCCAGAGGAACACGGTCAGGGCCAGCGGGGCAATGAAAAGACGGCTCTTGGCGTTGTGGACGATGCCCTTGGCCTGGTCGTCGACCATGTCGACGATCATTTCCACGAAGGCCTGGAAGCGGGAAGGAACGCCGCTGGTGGCGCGGCGCGCGGCGCGCCACAGGAAGAAAATGACGATCAGGCCCATCAGGCCGGACCAGAACAACGAGTCGTAATTGATGATGTCGAACTGAGCAATAGCGCTCTGTTTCTCACCCGTATTGTTCAGATGCACCAAGTGATGCTGAATATACGCGGATTGAGGCGACACGTCGCTGGCAGCAGCCATTTGAACCTATCCTATTTGCTGTATGCCCGGTCCTTGCGAACCGGACGATTCCACGATTTCGTTTGCCGCAACTTACTCGGCGCTAAGACAGCCTGCGGAACATCAGAAGCAGGAGATAGCCTTTCAATGTGAGTATCAGACCGAGCAACGCGGCAGGCCACACAAGCCAGTCCTGCGTCACACGCGAAATCAGCCACAACAGCAACGCCGTTGCGAACAATTTGATCAACTCACCAGAGAGAAAGGTAAAGGGACTGGCCTTACCGGCCCGAACGCTGACAGCCAAGCGCAATGCGAACAACGCATTGGGTATGAAATACGCTCCTGCCCCCGCCAGCGCCGACCAACCTGCCGCCGCCCCTCCGACAACCCCCGCTATTACTGCTGCTGCGAGCCCCATGGCGCCTTGCGCCGCCAATGCCAACAAGAGCCCGCGGCTCGCTTGTGCATTCAGCGCCGCGCGATCCGCGTCACTGAGTACCAGAACTTCCACCACGTCCGGATCGATCGAATCCTGATCCAGATCGGGCCTCAGACCGGGTTGCTTCCCCTGCCCTCGTTGCCCCTGCTCTTGCTGCATGGCGTTCTGCTGCATCAAACATCCCCGCTTAACTTGGCCCTGAGGGAATCGACGCGCTTTTTTAGGCGCATGTTTCTTATCCCGCAAGCGTCAAACCCGCAGAGTATAGCTTGGTTTTTTGCACCCTAGCAAATGAACTTTCGGCCGTTTGTAAGGCGGCAACAACGCCCGCTTGGAAGGCAAAATTGGGGACGAGCGAGGGATCGCCGTTGCGCCCCTACCGGCTTGCACCTGCCATGAAAAAAGCGCGCGGCCCCTAGATGGAGACCGCGCGCTTCCTTATTTGCGCCTCATGTGCGTCTTATTTGCCTGCCGGACCTCAGTCTTCCTTGACCGGCGGCGGGGCCCACTGCCCGTCCAGGGCGGAGTTCTGCGGCGCGTAGAGGCGCATGCTGAGCACGAACGGACCATCGGCGGCCGGCGTGCTGACCCAGTTGGCGCGCTTGGACTCGCCCGGATCACGGCGCTGGACGTAGATATCGAGCGAGCCGTCGGCGTTGTACTTCAGGCCGTCGGTGCTGCGGATCACGTAGCGGTTGGCCGGGTTTTCGGCAAAGCCGTACTTGCTGTTGTAGACGTGCAGCGACCAGAGCTGTGCCGGGGGCAACTGGCCCTTGTCGAAGTGCAGCACGTAGTCTTCGTTCGAGTCGAGCGGACGGCCCTTCGAATCGGACACGGTGACCGGATACAGCACGTCTTCAGGCGTCGGGGCGCCCAGGCCGGCGTAGGCGATGGCGGCGCGGCGCGTGTAGTCGGTGCCGTAGGTGCCGATGCCGGTCAGCACCGTGTTCCAGCCGTTGATCGGCGTGGCCAGGCGCGTGACGTTGTCGGCAATGCGGCGGCCCGCCAGCGGTTGCGCATCCGTCAGGGCCTGCTGCACGGCCGGACTCAGGCGGCCATACGAGAACGGCTGACGGTCATCCAGGCCGATGCGGCGCATGCGATCAAGCATGGGCGTGTCGTTGGCGTGCGGCGGGTTGTTGCGCAGCGCATCGAAGAACACGGCAAAGAACGAGGCGGCGTCCATGCCCGCAACCTGCTCGGCGGGCGTGCCGTCGGGCACCGTGGTCGCCGGGGCCGGCATGGGCAGCGTGCTGCCGATGGGCGCCGTGCCGACGCCCGCGCCGGTTTGCGGGAAGGCGTTGCCGGCGCTGCGGCCGCGCGGCGTGGTGGCCGGGGTCACGGGCACCAGCAGCGGGCGCGCCGTCATGCCGGACTGGATCTGGTTGACCGCGGCATAGTCCTGCGGACCGCCAGCCTGCGTCCAGCCGATGAGCCAGCCGGTCGAGGTCGGGCTGCGGATCACGTCGACGCCTGCGGGCACGGTGCCGTTCCAGTGCGGTCCGACGATGGCGAAGGATTGGGCGCCATGGCCGTTTGTGCGCGTGCCGCGCGAGGCGAAGACGTCGCTCCACATGTCCAGCGCGGACAGCACGGTGTAGCGGCCGCCGGTGTCGGGCAGGCTGATGATGAGCGGGGAGCGCGAGACGTCGAACCACAGGCTGGAATACAGCGCGTCGGCGCTGGGCCACGGGGCATCGGTCGCGCGCGGGTCGGGGAAGGCGGCCTTGTGGCCGAACTGGTTCATCGGCGCCTTGCCGTCCAGCGGGCTCTGCACGGCGGTGGCCTGGCGGCGGGCCAGTTCCATCAGCACCATGGGATACGCATAGACGTAAGCGTCGATGGCGGTGTCGCGCAACTCGGCCTCGCTCATCTGCGGCGCGGCGGCCTGGCCGGCCGGATAAGGCGTCTCGGAGACCAGCCGCAGCGTGGACTGCGGCGCTTGAGCCTGGGCGACGTTGAGAAAGCAGACGCTGAGCGCGCCGGCGAGCGCAGCCGTGGACAGCCGGCGGGTAGCGGTAGGTATACGCATGCAAGGCTCCTTCTTGATTTTGTTTGCAATCGAGCCGCCGCGCGGGACTTGCCAGTGTGGGGCAAGCCGCTCTGGCGCGGCACCTCGGGATGACGCTCAATCAGGATAGGGCCGAAGTCTGCAACAAGGTGCTAGCCAGAAGTTTCAAGGCGAAACCTGGGGATTGCCCGTAGATGGCCATGAAATAGCGCGCCGTCATAGGGCGCACGGGGCAATCAAGGGCCTGCCGTGGATGCAGGCCCGGGCGTAACAAGGATTAACGGTGTTTGAAGTCGGGTTTGCGCTTTTCGGTGAACGCGGCCATGCCTTCCTTCTGATCTTCGGTAGCGAAGAGCGAGTGGAAGACGCGGCGTTCGAACAGCAGGCCTTCGTTAAGCGAGCCCTCGAACGCGCGGTTGACGCATTCCTTGGCCATCATGACGGACGGCAGCGACATGGAGGCGATGACGGTGGCGGCGTCGATGGCTTCTTCGAGCAGCTTGTCAGCGGCAACGACGCGCGAGACGAGGCCGGCGCGCTCGGCTTCGTCGGCGCCCATCATGCGGGCTGTCAGCGCGAGGTCCATGGCCTTGGCCTTGCCGACGGCGCGCGGCAGGCGCTGCGTGCCGCCGGCGCCGGGGATGACGCCGAGCTTGATTTCAGGCTGGCCGAACTTGGCGGTGTCAGCAGCGATGATGATGTCGCACATCATGGCGAGCTCGCAGCCGCCGCCGAGCGCGTAACCGCCGACCGCGGCGATGACGGGCTTGCGGATGCGCTTGAGCGTTTCCCAGTTGCGGGTGATGTATTCGCTTCCGTACACGTCCATGTAGGACCAGTCTTTCATGGCGCCGATGTCAGCGCCGGCGGCAAAGGCCTTTTCGCTGCCGGTGATGACGACGCAGCCGATTTCGGGATCGGCCTCGAACGCGAGCAGCGCGGCGCCGAGTTCGTCCATGAGCTGATCGTTCAGCGCGTTGAGCGCCTTGGGACGATTCAGCGTCAGCAGGCCGACTCGGCCCCGGGTTTCGACCAGTACAAACGACTCGCTCATGAATGTCTCCGGTAATAAGATATGAGCCATGAAAAAAATTGATGACGTACCGCCCATACTTTACCGCCTTGCGCCGCACGATCCCGCCGGCCACCGCTACCGGATAACCCTTACGATCGCATCGCCCTCGCCCGCAGGCCAGCGCCTGTCGCTGCCTGCGTGGATTCCGGGCAGCTACCTGATCCGCGATTTCTCGCGTCAGATCGAGTCGCTGGCTGCGTATTCGGGAACGCGGCGGGTGAATGTCGACAAAACAGACAACCACACATGGCAGGTTGCACCTTGCGAGGGGCCGCTGCGCATCGAGTACACGGTGTATGCGTGGGATCTGTCGGTGCGCGGCGCGCATCTGGACGAGACACACGGGTTCTTCAATGGCACTAGCGTGTTTCTGCGCGTGCAGGGCCAGGATCATGAGCCCTGCCTGGTGGACCTGACGCCGCCGCGCGGCATCGACGGCTGGCAGGTGTACACGAGCCTGCCGGAAGCTGCAGGCCACAAGGGCGCGGCGCGTCGTCACGGCTTTGGCCTGTATCTGGCGCCGGACTACGACGCGCTGATCGATCACCCCGTGGAGATGGGCACGCCGCAGGTGTCGCGGTTTGTGGCGCACGGGGCGGAGCACGAGCTGGTGTTCACGGGCGTGGCGCCGAATCTGGATCTTGCGCGGATCACGGAAGACGTGAAGAAGATCTGCGAAACGCAGATTGCGTTTTTCGAACCGCGCACGAAGCGGGCGCCGTTCCTGGACAGCGCGGACCGCTATGTGTTCATGACGATGGTGACGGGCGACGGCTACGGCGGACTTGAGCATCGCGCGAGCACGGCGCTGATGACGGCGCGCAAGGACCTGCCGGTGCTGGGCCAGCAAGGCCAGGGCGACGGCTACCGGGGATTCCTGGGGCTGGTGAGCCACGAGTATTTCCATACGTGGAACGTGAAGCGCATCAAGCCGGATGTGTTCGCCCCTTACGATCTTTCGCAGCCGGATCTGACGCGGCTGTTGTGGGTGTTTGAGGGCTTCACGTCCTATTACGACGATCTGCTGCTGCTGCGCTCTGGCGCGATCACGCGTGCGGATTATCTGCGTCTGCTGGGCAAGACGATCACGAGCGTTGCTCGCACGCCGGGGCGGCATAAGCAGTCGGTGGCGGAGAGCTCTTTCGACGCTTGGACGCGGTACTACAAGCAGGATGAAAATTCGCCGAACGCGCTGGTGAGCTATTACACGAAGGGCGCGTTGGTGGCGTTGGGGTTGGATCTGCTGATCCGCGAGGAATCTTCCGGTGCGCGTTCGCTGGATGATGTGATGCGGTTGCTATGGGATCGCTATGGGCGAGACTTTTATCGAGGCAAGCCGCAGGGGTTGCCGGAAGATGGGTTGCCCGCGCTGATCGAGGAAGCGACGGGCGTCGATACGCGCCGGTTCATCGCTCGACATGCGTATGGGACGGCGGATGTGCCGTTGGCTGCGTTGCTTGAATCGCAGGGTGTGAAGCTGCAATGGAAGGCGTCGGCCAATATTCCGTCACTGGACGTGCGGACGCGCAAGCAAGGGGAGTCTCTGACGCTGGCGACTGTTCTTGAAGGCGGGGCTGGGCATAAGGGTGGCTTGTCTGCCGGGGATGTGTTGGTGGCGATCGATGGATTGAGGGTGGATGCGCCGGCGGGGTTGGAGTTGTTGCTGGCGCAGTACCGGGCTGGGGATCGGGTGAATGTGCATGTGTTTCGGCGGGATGAGTTGAGGGAGTTTCGGGTGCGGTTGAGTGGGCCTGAGGCTTCGGAGTGTGTGTTGGTTTGAGGGGTTTGGGTGGCCGGGGTTGAGTTCTTAAGACTTACGGTGCAGTGGCGTCCGGCCCTGTGTTTGAGTTCTTAAGCGTCCGGCACGGTGGCGTCTGGCCCGGTGATTGAGTTCTTGAAGCGTCCGGTGCAGGGGCGTCCGGCACGGTGATTGAGTTCTTAAGGGGGCCTATCCGTGATTTTGTGGGCGAGGCATATCATGAGGACTAAAGATCATGG
>NZ_DAMCTG010000109.1:0-15920 GCF_032113835.1 Achromobacter sp.
TCTTCGACCTCTTCCACGAACACCTGCCCGCGATGCGGGTAATTGCGGAACATGTCCAGGCTGGCGCACGCCGGCGACAGCAGCACGGCATCGCCCGGCTGCGCCAGTTCGGCCGCGCCGCGCACGGCGTCGCGCAGGGTCTCGACGGTCAGGCACTTGACGCCGGTCGGCTCCAGCACGCGGCCGATCTCCGGGCCATCCAGGCCGATCAGCATCACCGCGCGCGCATGGCGCGAGACGACGGGAATCAACGGCGAGAAATCCTGGCCCTTGCCCTGGCCGCCGGCGATCAGCACCACGGGCTGGCCCAGGCCTTCCAGCGCGGCCACGGTGGCGCCCACGTTGGTGCCCTTGCTGTCATTGATGTAGTCGACGCCGCCGATCGTGCGCACGAAGGCCGCGCGATGCGGCTCGCCCGCGTAGTCGCGCAGCGCGCGCAGCATGGCGCCCCAACCCAGATCCAGGCAGCGCGCAAGCTGCAGCGCGGCCAGCGCGTTCAGCGCGTTGTGGATGCCGCGGATGCGCAATGCGTCCACGGGCATGAGCCGGCTCATGCGGCCCTTGGCGCGCACCGGTTCAGGCGCATCCTTCTTGCGCCGCGTGGGCGGCGCGGGCTCGTCGAAATCGTTGGACTCGCAGGCCGTCAGCCACGCCACGCCCTGTCCCAGTTCAAGGCCCATGTCGCCCACCAGTTCAGGCACATCGCGGCCAAAGCTGCGCACGTTCATGGCGTTCAGCGACGAGACCATATCGACAGTCAGCGGATCGTCGCGATTGACGATGGCGACGCGCGCCATCTTCAAGAGGCGACCCTTGGCATCGGCATACGCCTGCATGCCGCCGTGCCAGTCCAGGTGATCCTGAGTCACGTTCAGCACGACGGCCGCATCGGCCATCAGCGTGCGCGTCGTTTCAAGCTGGAAGCTGGACAGTTCAAGCACCCACACCTGCGGCAGCGCGTCCGTGTCCAGCGCGTCCATCAGCGCGGACAGCGCCGCGGGGCTGATGTTGCCGGCCGCGATCACCGTCAGGCCGCTGGCGTCGACCAGCTGCCGGGTCAGCGCGGTGACGGTGGTCTTGCCATTGGTGCCGGTCACGGCGAGCAGCCGGGGACGGTATTCGCGGTCCGCAGCCAGGTCCGCCAGCGCGCGGGCAAACAGTTCGATTTCACCGACGACGTCAATGCCGCGGGCCTCGGCCTCGCGCAGCACGTTGGCGGCGGGCGCCTGCGTGGGCGCCAGGCCCGGACTCAGCACGACCTGCGACACGCCGTCCAGCAGATCGATGGCAAACGACTCGTCGCAGCCCAGCCGGTATTCCACTTCGTTCTGTGCCAGCGACTCGCGCAGCGCGGCCAGGCCTCCCGGTTCCGCGCGCGTGTCGGCCACCCGCAGGCGGGCGCCCTGTCGGGCGCACCAGCGTGCGGCGGCGACACCCGTCTCGCCCAATCCGAGGATCAGCACGAGCGGCGCGTCAGCGCGGGAGGTTTCCATCATGTTCATCGCAACTTCAGCGTAGAGAGGCCAATCAGCACCAGCATCATGCTGATGATCCAGAAACGCACGACCACCTGGGTTTCCTTCCAGCCGCCCACTTCAAAGTGATGATGCAACGGGGCCATTCGGAAAATGCGTCGACCTGTTCCATAACGTCGCTTCGTGTACTTGAACCAGGTCACCTGGATCATCACCGAAAGCGTCTCGACGACGAACACGCCGCCCATGATGAACAGCACGATTTCCTGGCGCACGATGACCGCGATCGTGCCCAGCGCGCCGCCCAACGCGAGCGCGCCGACGTCGCCCATGAACACTTGCGCCGGATACGCGTTGAACCATAAAAATGCGAGTCCCGCGCCCCCGATCGCCGCGCAGAGCACCATCAATTCCGACGCGCCGGGAATGTACGGAAACAGCAGGTACTTCGAATAGTCCACGCGGCCGACCACATAGGCGAAGATGCCCAGTGCGCTGCCGACCATCACGGTCGGCATGATGGCCAGGCCGTCCAGCCCGTCGGTAAGGTTCACCGCGTTGCTGGTGCCGACGATCACCGCCCAGGTCAGCGCCACGAAACCGAGCACGCCCAGCGGATAGCTCACGGTCTTGAAGAACGGCACGATCAGGTCGGCACGCGTCGGCAGAGCCATCGTGAAGCCGCTGCCCACCCAGGCCTTGAACAGGGGCCACAATTCGGTATTGGCGGGCGCGGACACCGCGAACGCCAGATACACCGCAGCCACCATGCCGATGGTGGCTTGCCAGAAGAACTTTTGCCGCGCCGGCATGCCTTCGGGATCGCGATAGACCACCTTGCGGTAATCGTCGCGCCAGCCGATCCAGCCAAAGCCGAAGGTGACCAGCAGCACGACCCACACGAAGCGGTTCGTCCAGTCCGCCCACAGCAAGGTGCTGATGGCGATGGATATCAGGATCAGCACGCCGCCCATGGTCGGCGTGCCGGTCTTGACCAGATGCGATTCGGGACCGTACGTGCGCACGGCCTGGCCGATCTTCATCTCGGTCAGCTTGCGAATGACGCGCGGACCGGCCACCAGGCCAATCACCAACGCCGTCGCGCACGCCAGCACGGCGCGCAGCGTGATGTATTCGAACACGCCCAGCGCGCGCACATCGTCGGAAAGCAGGCGGGCGATCTCAAGCAGCATGCTGCTCTCCCTGCCCCGCGGCTGCCGTACCGTCATTCAAAGAAAAAGCCGTCACTACCCGCTCCATGCGCATAAAGCGCGATCCTTTTACCAATACGCAGGACGGGCGCAAGCCGCGCAAGGCGGCAACGACTTCGTCTACCGATGCGCAGGCGTGCGCGCCAGGACCGAATGCGGCGGCTGCCGCCCGGCTGGCTTCGCCTAGCGTGATGAATGCGTCGAGCCCATGCTCGCGCGCGTAATTGCCCACCTCGACGTGCATGGCGGGGCCGTTGTCCCCGACTTCGCCCATGTCGCCCAGGACGAGGGCACGCGTGCCGCCGATGCGCGCAAGCACATCGATGGCCGCGCGTACCGAATCGGGGTTGGCATTGTAGGTGTCATCGATGAGCAACGTTCCGTCACTCATTCGCTTGTGCTGCATGCGGCCGGCCACCGGGCTGAATCCCGCCAGCGCACGCACCGCAGTTTCGAGCGGCGCCCCCGCGGCAATGGCGCTGGCGATGGCGGCCAACGCGTTGCGCAGATTGTGCAATCCCGCCACCGGCAACGTCAGGTCCGCAACGCCGACCGGCGTCACGACGCGGCAACGCGTGGCATCCACTTCCGCGATGATCTGTTCCGCGTAGACGTCCAGTCCGGGCTGCAGACCGAACCGCAGCACGCGGCGCGGCGCGGCCAGCGCATCCCAAATGGCCGAGTAGGGTTCGTCTCCCGGATACACGGCGACGCCATCGGCCGGCAGCGCGGCAATCGCGGCGCCATTTTCATGCGCGACCGCTTCGACGGTGTGCATGAACTCCTGGTGCTCGCGCTGCGCATTCGTGACCAGCGCCACGGTCGGCGCGGCAATGGCGGCAAGCTGCGCGATTTCGCCGGGGTGGTTCATGCCCAGCTCGAACACGGCGGCGCGATGGCCCGCGCGCAGGCGCAGCAGGGTCAGCGGCACGCCGATGTCGTTGTTCAGGTTGCCGGCTGTGGCCAGGCGCCCCGCTTCGCCCTGCCATTCGGCGAGCATCGCGGAGATCATTTCCTTCGTGGTCGTCTTGCCGTTGCTGCCGGCCACCGCCACCACGGGCAGCACAAACCGGGCGCGCCAGGCAGCGCCGATGCGGGTCAGCGCCACGCGCGTATCGCCCACGACAAGCTGCGGCAATCCGGCGTCGGCGACACGGTGGGCGACGAGCGCCGCGCACGCGCCGCGCGCGGCGGCCTGATCCAGGTAGTCGTGCGCGTCGAAGTTTTCGCCCACCAGCGCGACGAACAGCTCGCCTTCGCCGATGCGGCGCGTATCGGTGGACACGCCCGGCGTCTGCTGCAACAGCAGCGCCACGCGCGCCCATTCGCGATCGTCGAAGGGCAGCTTTTCGCCGCCGATATCTTGATAGGTTTCGTGACCCTTGCCCGCCAGCAGCACCACGTCTTCCGGCGAAGCCGCCCAGATCGTCTGCAGGATGGCGCGCGCACGATCGACTTGCACGTCGGCCTGCGCCGCTTTGGGCACGCCGGCCAGGATCTGCTCGACGATCGCCTCGGGCGACTCGGTGCGCGGATTGTCGCTGGACACCACCACGTGGTCGGCCAGCTCCGCGGCGATCGCGCCCATCACGGGGCGCTTGCCCGGATCGCGCTCGCCGCCGCAGCCGAACAGGCACACCAGACGCCCGGAACGCGCCGTGGCGACAGCGCGCAATGCCAGCAGCGCGCGGGACAGCGCGTCCGGCGTATGGGCGTAGTCCACGACCACCAGCGGACCGCGCGCCGTATGCGCGGGCAAGCTCACCGCCGGCTCGACGGTCTGCAGGCGGCCATCGACGGGATCCGTCGCCGCCAGTTCACGCGCAATCTGCGCGAACGGCAGGCCCAGCTTGTACAGCACGCCCGCCACCAGCAGCAGGTTCGAAACGTTGTGCGCGCCCAGCAGGCGCGTCACGATCTGGGCTTCGCCATGCGGCGACACCAGCGTGAAGATCTGGCCCTGCGACGTGGCCTGCAGGTCGCGCGCGCGCATCGCGGCGGGAATCTCAGGATCGTCGCTCAGGCTGTAGCCCATCGGCGTCACGCCGTTCGGCAGGCCGGCCAGCATCCGGCGCCCCGCCTCATCGTCGGCGTTGATCACCGCCGCGGTCAGGCCGGGCCAGCGGAAAAGACGCGCCTTGGCTTCTTCATAGCGTTCCATCGTGACGTGATAGTCCAGATGGTCGCGCGTCAGATTCGTGAAGGCGGCCAGCGCCACGCGCACGCCGTCCATGCGGCCCTGCTCGATACCGATCGACGACGCCTCCATGGCCACGGCCTTCGCGCCGGCGTCGCGCATCGCGGCCAGCGTGCGATGCACGGTCAGCACGTCCGGCGTCGTCAGGCTGCCGCCCAGCGTCTGGCCGTCGGGCAGCACGGCGCCCAGCGTGCCGATCGTGCCGCAAGCCTTGTCGTTGCGGCTCAGCGCGTGGGCTATCCATTGCACTGAAGAGGTCTTGCCATTGGTGCCGGTCACCGCCACCACGGCCAGCGCGGCCGACGGGCGGCCATACCACGTGTCGCCCAGTTCGCCCAGCAGCGAGCGCAGGCCCGTCACGGCAAGCATGGGCGTGCCGGCCGACGCGGCGTGCATGGCGTCGGTGGCAGGCGCTTCGAACAGCACCGCGCTGGCGCCCAGCGCCAACGCCTTATCTATATAGAGACGGCCGTCGCTCGACAGTCCCGGGCACGCGACGAACACGTCGCCCGGCTCGATGTCGCGCGAGTCCAGCTTGAGGTGCGCGGTCAACGACACACGCTCATGCAACCACGCCACGGTCTCGGCAACCGTGGCGACAGGGGAAGAGAGGAAGCCGTTGGCGCTCATCTGCCGGGCTCCTTGATACCAGCAACAATCGTGGATTCAAACGGTGCGTCGGGCCGCACCCCCATCAGCCGCAGGCTCCCCCCCACGATATGGGAGAACACGGGCGCGGCGATGGCGCCGCCGTAATAACCGCCGATCGTCGGTTCGTCGATGGACACGGCCACCACGATCTTGGGATCCGACACCGGGGCGAAGCCCACATACGAGCTGCGGTAGCGTTGCGTGCTGTACTTGCCGTCCACGATCTTGCGCGCCGTGCCGCTCTTGCCCGCCACGCGATAGCCCTGCACCTGCGCGGCCTTCGTGCCATCGGGACCGGTAGCGGCCTCCAGCATGGCGCGCACCAGCGCGGTCGTCTTTTGCGAGTAGATCTTGACGCTGGTCGGATCGCTGTCGCGCTTGACCAGGGTCAGCGACACCATGTCGCCGTTACGTGCAAAAACGGTATAGGCGCGCGCCACTTGCAGCAGCGACACGGAAAGGCCGTAGCCATAGGCCATGGTGGCCTTCTCGATCAGGCGCCAGCGTTCCCACGGACGCAGACGGCCGGGCGCGGCGCCGGGGAATCCCACTTGCGGCGCCTGGCCGAGGCCCAATTCGGTGAAACGGTCCCACATTTCGCGGGATTCCAGCTTCTCGGAGATCATCGTCATACCGATGTTGCTGGACTTGCGCAGCACGCCTGCCACGTCCAGCGTGCCGTTGCGGCTCACGTCGCTGATCGTGCTGCCTTGATACGTGAAGCGGCCGTTGCCCGTCTCGAACTGCGTCGACGTGCTGATGCGGCCCAGGTCCAGCGCCAGCGCGGCGGTAAAGGGCTTCATGATGGAGCCCGGCTCGAACGTATCCGTGATCGCCTGGTTGCGCAGATTGGCGCCATGGAAGGTTTCGCGGTTGTTCGGATCGAAGGTCGGCACGTTGGCCAGCGCCAGGATCTCGCCCGTGTGCACGTCCACGACCACAGCCGTCGCACCCTTGGCGCGGTGCTTGTCCATGGCGTCCTTCAGTTCCTTGAACACCAGGTACTGCAGGCGCGTGTCGATGGACAGGCGCAAGTCACGGCCGTCCACCGGCAACGTGACGGCCTGCACGTCTTCGATGACGCGGCCCAATCGATCCTTGATGACCCGGCGGCTTCCCGGGCGGCCCGACAACTGCTGATTGAACGTCAGCTCGACGCCTTCCTGACCCTGGTCCTCGACGCTGTTGAAACCCACCACGTGGGCCATCACGTCGCCATCCGGGTAGTAGCGGCGGGTTTCGGGCTGCTGGTGCACACCCGGCACCCCCAGTTGCTTGATCTTGTCGGCCACATCCATCGAGACCTGACGCTTCAGGTACACGAAGTTCTTGTCCTCATCGACGAAGCGGCGGCGCAGATCGCCCGCCGGGGTGTCCAGCAGCTTGGCCAGCGAGTCGAGCTGCGCGGGCGTGGCCTGCTTCACGTCTTCGGGAATGGCCCAGATGGCGCGCGCCGGCACACTTGAGGCCAGCACCGCACCATTGCGGTCCATGATCTTGCCGCGCGTGGCGGCCAGCGTCAGCGTACGCTCGTAGCGGCGCTCGCCCTGCTGCTGCAAAAACTCCGTCGACAAACCCTGCAGGAACAGCGCGCGGCCGGCCAGCACTGTGAATCCGCCAAACAGCAGGATCAGCACCAGGCGCGCGCGCCACGTGGGCAAACTTCCGCGCAGCACGGGATTGTCGAAGAAGGGCACGCGCTTCATTGCGTGCCTCCGGCGGCCGCAGGCACGGGCGCCTGATTCATATAGAGGGTGCGGTCCGGGACGATGGGGATCATCTTCAGACCGTCGCGCGCAATGGCGTCGACCCGCGCATTGCGGGCCAGTTCGGCGCGCTCGAGCTGCAGGCGGCGCCAGTTGGTTTCCAGGTCACGCGCATGCGCCTGATCGCGGCCCAGTTCCACGAAGAGCTGGCGCGACTGATACCGGCTGGTGACCAGGGAAATGGCCGACAGCATCAGCAAAGCCGCAACGATCAGATTGACGCGACCCATCAGCGGCGTCCTCCCTTGCCGCCGCGCCGGGGCGGCGGGGCGAGGTCGCTGCCGGGCAGCGAGCCGATCTTCACAAACGCAAAGCCGCCTTCGGCAGGCAGCGGCGTTTCGGTGCGCTCGGCCGCGCGCAGAATGGCGGAGCGGGCGCGGGCGTTGGACGAGACCTCATCATCCTCGGCCACGACCTTGCCGAGGGAGCGCACGACGGGTTGGGGCATTTCGCTTTCGCGCAGGGGCAGGCGTGCATGCGCGGCAGCCGGCCTGGCCGCCGCCGCGATGCACTGCTTGACCATGCGGTCTTCAAGCGAATGAAAGCTGATCACCGCCAACCTCCCCCCCGGGGCAAGCAGGTCTAAAGCTGACGCGAGGGTGCGCGCGAGCTCTTCGAGTTCCCGATTGATGTAAATCCGTAAAGCTTGAAAGGTGCGTGTGGCCGGATGTTGCCCCTTTTCGCGCGTGCGGACGGCGCTGGCGACGCACTCGGCAAGCTCGAGCGTGGTGCGCAGCGGCCTTGTTGCGCGGCGAGCAGCAATCGCCTTTGCAACCTGAAAAGCAAACCGTTCTTCGCCATAATCCGCTATGACCTCCCGCATCTCATCCACACTGGCTTGCGCCAGCCAATCCGCCACCGTGGGACCACGAGTGGTGTCCATCCGCATATCGAGCGGGCCGTCTCGCATGAACGAGAAACCGCGCTCGGCATCGTCGATCTGAGGCGACGAAACGCCCAGATCCAGCATCACGCCATCGACCTTGCCGATGCCGAGCTGCTGCAATTCTTCGGCCATGGTGGCAAAGCCCCCATGCACCACCGTGACCCGCGCATCCTCGGCCGCCAGCGCGTTGGCGACCGCAATGGCCTGCGGGTCCTTGTCAAACACGACCAACCGGGCTTGCTTGCCCAAGCGGCCAAGCAACTCGCGGCTGTGGCCGCCCCGGCCGAAAGTGCCGTCTACAAAGACGCCGCTTTCGATTCGCGTAGCCACATCCTGCCCATCCTGCGGCTGCGACCGTGCCGCGCCCTTGCCGCCGAAACCGGGCAGCAAAAGCGCGTCCACCGTCGGCGCCAGGAGGACGGGCCGATGTTCGAATTCCATAACTCTTTCAGAACGAAAACTGGTTCAACACGTCCGGCATACCCTTGGCCAAGTCTTCAGCCTCTCGGCTGGCCAGGGTAGCGGCGTCCCACAGCTCGAAGTGAGAGCCCAGACCGAGCAGCATCACATCGCGCGTCATACCGGAAGCGTTGCGCAGTTCAGGAGCGATCAGGACCCGGCCGGAGCCGTCCAGTTCCACATCCTGAGCGTTGCCCAGCAACAGCCGCTGCAGCGCGCGGGCCGTCATCGGAAAAGCGGCGATCTGCTCGCGCTTCTTTTCCCATTCCGGTCGCGGGTACACCAGCAGGCAGCCGTCGGGGTGGCGGGTCAGGGTCAGCCGGCCTTCGGCCTGCGACATGAGCGCGTCACGATGCCGGGTCGGAATGGAGATCCGTCCCTTGGCATCCAGCGTGAGCGCGCTGCTTCCCTGAAACACCACTTTTACCCCACTTAATTGCACAATTTCCTACTATTTCCCACTCTACGGTATGGGACAGGGGCGGTCAAGCGAGCGGTTGCAATTTTTTCAATCACAACAAGGACTTAGATCAACTTGTAAATGCGCAAAAAGAAAAACCTCCCAATAAATCAGGAGGTTGCGACATACTCTAAAAGTCCTACTTCAGAAGTAGCGGCTAACGGATGCGGTTTACCGTCTGGCGCTCGGTCGATCCTTCCAGTTGGCGAGGCTTCCCGCCGGATGGGCGACCCTGGAAGTGGAAAAGAACTGGTGCTTGGGCGCCAGACGGCCACGCGGCCTCGTCCAGATCCGCGCGCGCCGGGAGAATTCAATGCAAGACGGGTCTATAGGCCGGATTCTGTACACCAGGTTGCCCTGGCGGACGATCATTCCTCTGCGCGGCTCATTGCTGAGCCGCTGTAGCCATCTACCCGCATGCTAGGACGGAGCCGCCCTTCACGGCCGTGAGGCCGCACGCATGCCTATTTGATGTTGCTCCGGATAGAGGTTGCCGCGTTTCACCCTGCGATGCCGCCGCCCGTTGCCGGACGGCGCAATACGGAGATGGCCGTATCAGTGCGCGCAAAGCGCGCCCGCGCCGCAGTCTCGTCTCTGTGGTCCTATTCCTCAGCCGTGCCCGAAGGCACGGCCGGACGGCCGTTAGCCGTTACCCTGCCCTGTGGAGTCCGGACCTTCCTCGATGAGCTTGCACCCACCGCGATCGTCCGACCCGTCTTGCAGTGCGTATTCTATTACAGCTGTCGGCTCCGTCCCCGGGGCGCCCGCAAGAACGGCGCGACGGGTTCCTGCGACAATACGCGCTGATCCGCTTAGATGCCGCAGACACCAACACTACATGGCCCTCGAAACTCTCATCACCCTGACCGACGTCCAGCTCGCGTATGGGCACCATCCGCTGCTGGACCATGCCGACTTTGCCATCCAGGCAGGCGAGCGCATCGGCCTCATCGGCCGCAACGGCGCTGGGAAGTCCTCGCTCCTCAGACTGCTCGACGGCCGCACGCAGCCCGACGATGGCGCGATCGCGCGCAGCTCCAGCCTGCGGGTGGCCACCGTCGAACAGGAACCCGAGCTCGACGACAACGCCACTGTCTTTGACGTCGTGTGCAATTCGGATGGCGACCACGAAGACTGGCAGCGCCCCTCGCGCGCGCGCGCCGTCCTCGAAAAGCTGGGCCTGCCGGCCGACGTGCAGATCGCCGGCCTGTCCGGCGGCACGCGCAAGCGCGTCGCGCTTGCCCGCGCCCTGATCGACGAGCCGGATCTGTTGCTGCTCGACGAGCCCACCAATCACCTGGACTTTGAAGGCATTGCCTGGCTGGAGGACATGCTGCGCGCCTGGAAGGGCGCGGCGGTCATCATCACCCACGATCGCCGGTTCCTGGACGCCGTCACCACCCGCATCGTCGAACTCGACCGCGGACGCCTCCTGAGCTTCCCGGGCAACTTTTCGCAATGGCAGGAGCGCAAGGCCCAATGGCTCGAATCCGAAAGGCTCGAGCAGGCGCGTTTCGACAAGTTGCTGGCGCAAGAAGAAGTCTGGATCCGCAAGGGCGTGGAAGCACGCCGCACCCGCAACGAAGGCCGCGTGCGCCGCCTGGAGAGCCTGCGCGTGCAGCGCGCCGAACGCCGCGAACGCGTGGGCAACGTGTCGCTGGCGCTGGCTGAAGGCCAACGGTCCGGCAAACTCGTGGCCGAACTCGAACACGTCAGCAAGCGATTCGGCGACAAAATCGTGGTCGACGACTATTCCACAACCCTCCTGCGCGGCGACCGCATCGGCATCATCGGCCCCAACGGCGCGGGCAAGACCACCCTGCTCAAGCTCATCCTGGGTGAACTGCAGCCCGATAGCGGCGCGACGCGCCTGGGCACCAACGTCGCCGTCGCGTACTTTGACCAGATGCGCGCGCAGCTGGATGAAAACGCTTCGCTCGTCGACATCATCAGTCCGGGAAGCGAATGGGTCGAAATCGGCGGCGTGCGCAAGCATGTGATGACCTACCTGGGCGATTTTCTCTTCTCGCCGGCGCGCGCCGGATCGCCGGTGCGCAGCCTGTCCGGCGGTGAACGCGCGCGCCTGCTGCTGGCAAGGCTCTTTGCACGTCCGGCCAACGTGCTGGTGCTGGACGAACCCACCAACGACCTGGACATCGAAACGCTGGAGCTGCTCGAAGAGCTGCTGCAGGAATACGCCGGCACCGTGCTGCTGGTCAGCCACGATCGCGCCTTCCTCAACAACGTGGTCACGCAGACCATTGCTTACGAAGGTGACGGCCACTGGCGCGATTACGTGGGCGGATACGACGAATGGGTCGCGCAGCGTCCGGCGCAGGTTGCCGCGCAGACCGACGCAGACAAGGCAGCGAAGCCCGCCGACGACGGCGCCGCACGAGCCAAGGCCGCGCGGCCCAAGCCTGCCAAGGCCGGCAAGATCAACGCCTGGGACCTGCGCGAACTCGAAGGCCTGCCGGACGCGATTGCCGCGCTCGAAGCAAAGCAGGCTGAACTGGCAGGCCAGCTTGCGGACGGCAGCCTCTATCGCGATGCCCCCGCCGAGGTCGAGCGCATCAACGGCGAACTGGCCAAGCTGGAAAGCGAACTCGAAGATAAGTTCGCGCGCTGGGAACTCCTGGAAGCGCGCCGCGATGGCACGCTCTGACGTGACTGCTATATATAGATAGTCCGCGAAGCGGCAAAAAAAGGGGTGAACGGCACAGCCGCTCACCCCTTTTTATTTGCATGCGGCGCCTGCCGCGTTTGCCCTCAGGCGTGGGCGCGCCACTCGAGCGCCTCGCCGGCCGCCAGCGGGACCAGCGTCGTATTGCCGAACGCCAGCTCCTCCGGCACCTGATAGGTCTCGCGCGACAGCGTCAACGTGCCGGTATTGCGCGGCAGACCGTAGAAGTCCGGACCATGGAAGCTGGCAAACCCTTCCAGCTTGTCGAGCTTGCCGGCCGCCTCGAACGCCGTCGCATAAAGCTCCATGGCATGCAAGGCGGTGTAGCAGCCCGCACAGCCGCAGGCATGTTCCTTCAGGCCGCGCGCGTGCGGCGCGCTATCCGTGCCCAGGAAGAAGCGCGGACTGCCGCTGGTGGCCGCCTCGACCAAGGCAAGACGGTGCGTCTCGCGCTTCAGGATCGGCAGGCAGTACCAGTGGGGACGCATGCCGCCCTGGAAGATGGCATTGCGGTTGTAGAGCATGTGCTGCGGCGTGATCGTCGCGGCAATCGGACCTTCCGCATCACGCACGTACTCCGCGCCTTCCTTGGTCGTGATGTGTTCGAACACGACCTTCAGCGCCGGGAATGCGCGACGCAAGGGCTTCATCACGCGCTCCACAAAAATGGCCTCGCGGTCGAACACGTCGATCGACGGATCCGTCACTTCGCCGTGCACCAGCAGCGGCATGCCGCAGTTCTGCAGCGCCTCCAGCGCCTTCGTGCATTTGCCCAGCAGATCGGTCACGCCCGCGTCCGAGTTTGTCGTGGCGCCGGCGGGATACAGCTTGACCGCATAGACATGGCCCGATTCATGCGCGCGCACGATCTCGTCAGCAGGCGTATTGTCGGTCAAGTACAGCGTCATCAGGGGCGTGAACGACTCCGCATTCACGCCCGTCTTCGCGAGCGCTTCCAAAATGCGGCCGCGATATGCCAACGCCTGTTCCGTCGTCGTGACTGGCGGCTTCAGGTTCGGCATGATGATGGCGCGCGCGAACTGGCGCGCCGTATCTCCGACCACGGCTTCCAGCGCCGCGCCATCGCGCAGATGCAGATGCCAGTCGTCAGGGCGGGTGATGGTGAGTTGAGTCGTGCTTTGAGTAGACATGGAAGGCTTCTTAATCTGCTAGCGGCATGCCCCGTTCAGCCAGCGCGCAGAACATCGCACTGCCCAGGGGAATGACGGCATCGTTGAAATCGAAATGCGGGTTGTGCAGCAGGCAGCCCGAATCGGCGCCGCCTTGACCGAGGCGGAAGTAGGCGCCCGGCTTGGCCTGCAACATGAACGAAAAGTCTTCGGAACCCATCGAGGGTACCAGGTCGCGCACCACGTTTTCCTTGCCGATCATCTCGGTCGCAATGTCGGCCACCAGGTTGGCATGCTGCGGCGTGTTCAAGGTCGCGGGGTAGATGCGCTCATACACCACTTCAGCGGTGCCGCCGAACGCGCCGGCAATGGCGCTCACCAGTTCGCGCATGCGCGTCTCGACCATTTCCTGAACCGACTTACGGAAGGTGCGCACCGTACCGACCATACGCGCCTCGCGTGGAATCACGCTCATCGCACCCGGATGCCCGGCCTGCACCGAACCGATAGAGAGCACCGCGGAATCCAGCGGATTCACGTTCCGCGAAACGATGGTCTGCAATGCGGTGATGATCTGGCCCGCGATCGTCACAGGATCAATCGTCTGATAAGGATGCGCGCCGTGACCGCCACGCCCCGTGATCAGTATCTCAAAGCGATCAGCCGCCGCCATCATCGGCCCCGGATTGATGCCGATCGTGCCGGGTTTCAGACCCGGCCAGTTGTGCAAGGCATAGATCGCATCGCAAGGGAACGTGTCGAACAAACCGTCTTCCAGCATGGCGCGCGCACCCCCACGCCCTTCTTCGGCCGGCTGAAAAATCAACACGGCCGTGCCGTCGAAATTGCGGGTCTGCGCCAGGTACTTCGCGGCGCCAATCAGCACTGCGGTATGACCATCGTGACCGCAGCCGTGCATCAGTCCCGGCTTGGTCGACTTGTGCCCGAAGGTGTTGTCTTCCGTCATGGGCAAGGCGTCCATGTCGGCGCGCAATCCGATCATGCGGCCGCTATCGCAGCGCTTGCCGCGGATCACGCCCACCACACCGGTCTTCCCGATACCGCGGTGCACTTCGATGCCCAACGCTTCCAACGCACCGGCGACGATGCCCGACGTACGGACCTCTTCAAAACCAAGTTCTGGATGGGCATGCAAATCGCGCCGAAGCGCCGTCAATTCGTCATGAAAAAGCCGAATCGATTCCAACGGAGAACGTGCGTACATAGGACGTTACAGAATGACGTGAGAGAGGGGACGGTCGGTGCATTTTAGTTGCTACAGAGGATAAATGCCTTTGTCTTTACTGGAGAGACACGTTATGCTCCGGCCGCAGGACAATTTTTCCAACAGCCAGAGAAGGAGCGCCGCATTATGGCCACAACCTCCAAACCCGCGACCGCGCGCAAGCCGAACGCTGCATTCATGAAGCCGCTGACCCCCAGCGCCGAATTGGCCGCTGTCATCGGCTCGGAAGCCGTGCCGCGTACCGAGGTCACCAAGAAGATCTGGGAATACATCAAGAAGCACAACCTGCAAGATGCCAGCAACAAGCGCAACATCAACGCCGATGCCAAGCTGCGCCCGATCTTCGGCAAGGATCAGGTCACGATGTTCGAACTGACCAAACTGGTCAACGCACATCTGAAGTAAGCAGGCAAAGGGCGTACGGCGTACGTCCCTGCCTTTGGATTGTCGCGACGCCCTGGCTTACGGCCGGGCGAGCTCCACACCAACACGCAAGCCCCCACCTCGCAGTGCCTCTTCGCCACGTTCGTGGACGTCTCCGCTCGATTCAATAGCGATCACTATCGCCCGATCGTCAGCGCCGGTGCGCCTTTGCAAGCCGACATGCTGCATGCTCACGCACACCAACGGCCCCTCCCGCACATCCGACTTTGACAGGCGCACGCGCAGCGTCTCAATGCGGGTTAGGGCGTCGCACTCAACTGCACCAAAGGTCTCTCAAGCGCCGCCCGTTCAACGCGCCACGCCGGCTCCCTGTCCAATCCCGTCGCGTGCACAAGCAAGCCACGGGCTATCCCGGCATGTGCTCTCCGGCGTCACACAAGCCACATGCAAAAAGGCCGGCATCGATGCCGGCCTTTTTTTGCAGGTATTGCCTGGATTCAGGCATAGGACGTGGGCGCACTGCCTTCAAGCAGCGACAACCAGCCGCGTATCAGGCGATACAGCACCCACACAATGGTCGCCGCCACGCCGATCCAGCCGATGAAGATGAGTGTCGCGATCCCGCTGATGGCGAGCCACAGCAACGCCCACCAGAACGTGCGCAGAAGCCAGTCGAAATGGGCGGCGTAGACGGTGCCTGCAGCATCCGAGCGCTTGAGGTACATGAGCACAACAGCCGCGATCGTGGCAATGCCCAGAAATCCACTCGTCAGAAAGCCCAAGGCATACAAGCCATAGGCCACGTGGGTCAACGTGCGCAGGTCCAATGTCGTACCGGGCACGGGGGTCTGGGGATCACTCACGATAACGCTCCAACGAATTGACTCGAACAATCTTACCGCACAAAGCCACCCCGCCCACGGGCGTTGTTATTTCGGCACATTCAGCATTGGCGCGGCTTGCAGGCCAGTTGCGCACAAAGACAAAGCCCCACCGGGTACCGGTGGGGCTTTGAGGATAAGAGCTTGACGATGACCTACTTTCACAGACGTCCGTCCACTATCATCGGCGCAAAGGCGTTTCACTGTCCTGTTCGGGATGGGAAGGAGTGGTACCACCTTGCTAAGGTCGTCAAGCGTAGCTGCTTGAGCAGTTGACGGAACGTCAACCGTTCGAATCTTGGGTATTGCCTGGCTAATGCTTGGGTACTGCAATGGGACCTAGCACTCACTGCCGCAGAAGGGATCACACTAACGCGCAATCGACCTACAGCGCGACGGCCTGGGCTCTCACTAAAGACAAAACCCCGCAGGGGATTACCTGCGGGGTTTTGAGCAATAAAAGCCTGACGATGACCTACTTTCACAGACGT
>NZ_DAMCTG010000110.1:0-15715 GCF_032113835.1 Achromobacter sp.
TGGATCGGCAAGTCCGAGGGCCTGCGCTTTGCCTTCCCGCACCAGATCGCCGGCCGGGATGGCCAGCTGATCCAGGACGGCAAGCTGTACGTCTTCACCACCCGCGCCGACACGATCATGGGCGTGACCTTCTGCGCCGTGGCGCCGGAGCACCCCCTGGCCACGCACGCCGCGGCCAACAACGCGCCGCTGGCTGCGTTCATCGAACAGTGCAAGCTGGGCGGCACCACCGAGGCCGAAATGGCCACGCGTGAAAAAGAAGGCATGCCCACGGGCCTGTTCGTCACGCACCCCATCACGGGCGCGCAGGTCGAAGTCTGGGTCGGCAACTACGTGCTCATGACCTACGGCGACGGCGCCGTCATGGGCGTGCCGTCGCACGACGAGCGCGACTTCGCCTTCGCCAAGAAATACAACCTGCCCATCGTGCAGGTCGTGGACGTGGCCGGCAAGGACTATTCCACGGACGCCTGGCACGAATGGTACGGCGACAAGCAGTCTGGCCGCACCATCAATTCCGGCATGTACGACGGCCTGTCCTACAAGGAAGCCGTGGACGCCATCGCGGCTGACCTCGGCGAAAAGGGCCTGGGCGAAAAGCAGACCACGTGGCGCCTGCGCGACTGGGGCATTTCGCGCCAGCGCTACTGGGGCACCCCGATCCCGATCATCCACTGCGAAGACTGCGGCCCGGTGCCGGTCCCGGAAAAAGACCTGCCCGTGGTCCTGCCCGACGACCTCATTCCCGACGGCAGCGGCAACCCGCTGGCCAAGAACGAAGCCTTCCTGTCCTGCGCCTGCCCCAGCTGCGGCAAGCCCGCGCGCCGCGAAACGGACACGATGGACACGTTCGTGGACTCGTCCTGGTACTTCATGCGCTACACCTCGCCCGGCAACGACAACGCCATGGTCGATCAGCGCAATGACTACTGGATGCCGATGGACCAGTACATCGGCGGCATCGAGCACGCCGTGCTGCACCTGCTGTATGCGCGCTTCTGGACCAAGGTCATGCGCGACATGGGCCTGCTCAATTTCGACGAACCCTTCACCAAGCTGCTGTGCCAGGGCATGGTGCTTAACCACATCTACTCGCGCAAGACGCCCCAGGGCGGCATCGAGTATTTCTGGCCCGAAGATGTCGACAACGTCTATGACGACCGCGGCGCCATCGTCGGCGCCAAGCTCAAGTCGGACGGTTCGGCCATCAACTACGGCGGCGTGGGCACGATGTCCAAGTCCAAGAACAACGGCGTCGATCCGCAATCGCTGATCGACACCCTGGGCGCCGACACGGCCCGCCTGTTCGTCATGTTCGCCAGCCCGCCCGAGCAGACCCTCGAATGGTCCGACTCCGGCGTCGAAGGCTCCAACCGCTTCTTGCGCCGCCTCTGGTCCATCAGCTACGCGCGCCGCGAAGCCGTCGCCCGCGGCCTGGCCCAGGGCACGGACTGGGCGCAGGCGCCCGCCGCCGTCAAGGATCTGCGCCGCGAGGTCTACGGGCTGCTCAAGCAGGCCGACTACGACTACCAGCGCATCCAGTACAACACCGTCGTGTCCGCCTGCATGAAAATGCTGAACGCCATCGACGACGCCAAGCTGCCGGAAGGCGCCGAGGCCGATGCGGCCTATGCCGAGACCATCGGTGTCCTGCTGCGCGTGCTGTACCCGGTCGTGCCGCACGTCACCTGGCACCTCTGGCAGGATCTGGGCTACGCCAAGGAACTCGGCGACCTGCTCGACGCGCCGTGGCCGCATGTGGACGAAGCCGCCCTCGTCGCCGACGAGATCGAACTGATGCTGCAGGTCAACGGCAAGCTGCGCGGCTCGATCCGCGTGGCCGCCAAGGCCCCCAAGGAAGACATCGAGAAACTGGCCGCCAGCCAGGAAGAGGTCGCCCGATTCCTGGAAGGCCGCCCGCCCAAGCGTGTCATCGTGGTTCCGGGCAAACTGGTCAACGTCGTAGGCTGATGAGGTCAAGCATGCACTTCGCCGGGCAACAATCGCAACTCTCCCGCCAAAGCTGGCTGCTGCGCGGCGCCTGCCTGGCGCTGTTCATGCTTCTCACCGCCTGCGGTTTCGCGCTGCGGGGCGTCACCCCGATGCCATTCGAACGCCTATACGTGGGCATCCCCGACACCACCCAATTCGGCGCGGACGTGCGCCGCGCCCTGCGCGCGGCCTCGCCCGACACGAAGCTGGTCGACAAGCCCAAGGAAGCGCAGGCCATCCTCCAGCAGGTCAATGACTCGCGCTCGCTGCGCGAGGTCTCGCTCAATGCGCAGGGCCGCGTGGAATCCTACGAGCTCGGCATCAACTACACGTTCCGCCTGATCGACTCCGAGGGCCGCGCGCTCGTGCCCGACACGACACTGTCCATCTACCGCGAAATGCCGTACGACGACCAGGTCGTCCAGGCCAAGCAAGGTCAGATCGAAACGCTGTACAAGGCCATGCAGCGCGATCTGGTGTCGCGCGTGCTGCGCCGCATCACCGCGCCGGACGTGCACAAGGCGTTCGAAGCCGCGCAGGAAGGCCGCGACGACGAGAACATGCCGCTGTTCAACCCGAACGAACCGCAGCAACCGCGCGTGCCCACACCCTGGCAGACGCCGTCCATCACCGACCCGACGAACGTCCGCTAGCCCATGGCACAGCCTCTGGACGCGGATCGGCTGGCCGAACATCTGCAGCGGCCCGACAACCGGCTGGCGCCGCTGTACACGGTCTCCGGCGACGAGCCGCTGCTGGTGACCGAAGCCGTCGACGCGTTGCGCGCCGCCGCGCGCAACGCCGGCTACACCGAGCGCCTGTCCATGGTGATGGACGCGCGCAGCGACTGGAGCGCGGTCCTCGCCGCCACCCAGAGCGTGTCGCTGTTCGGCGATCGCCGCATCCTTGAAATCAAGATCCCCACCGGCAAGCCGGGCAAGTCCGGCGCCGACACCCTGACCAAGCTGGCCGAGCAGGCCGAAAAGCAGCCCGAGGCCGACACCCTGGTGCTGATCGCCTTGCCGCGCCTGGACAAGGCCACCCGCGAAAGCCGCTGGATGCAGGCGCTGGTCCGCGCCGGCATGGCCGTCGACATCGCCAACATCGAACGCGGCCGCCTGCCGGCCTGGGTCGGCATGCGCCTGGCGCGCCAGAACCAGCGCGCCGATAGCGCCACCCTGCAATGGATGGCGGACAAGGTCGAAGGCAACCTGCTGGCCGCCCACCAGGAAATCCAGAAGCTCGGCCTGCTCTATCCCGAAGGCCAGCTCGCCCCCGAGGACGTGGAGCGCGCCGTGCTGAACGTCGCCCGCTACGACGTCTTCGGCTTGCGCGACGCCATGCTGGCCGGCGACATCGGCCGCACCATCCGCATGATCGACGGCCTGCGTGCCGAAGGCGAAGCCCTGCCGCTGGTGCTCTGGGCGGTCGGCGAAGAAATCCGCCTGCTTGCCCGCATTGCCGAGGCGCGCGCGCTGGGACAGGACGCGAACGGCCTCATGCGCCGCCTGCGCATCTTCGGCGCCCATGAACGCCTGGCGCTGCAGGCCCTGAACCGGGTCCAGCCCGGCGTCTGGCCCGCCGCTGTGCAGCACGCCCACGAAGTCGACCGCCTGATCAAGGGCCTCTCGGTGCCCGGGCGCCTCTCGGATCCCTGGGAAGAAATGACCCGGCTGGCCCTGCGCGTGGCCGCCGCCGGCGGACGACCGTGAAGGCGGCCTCGCCGCCACCTTCACCTTGTCCCCCAACCGTTCCCAAATCCGGTTCCCCGACCGGATCTCGCCCGGCCCGACGGCCGGATATACACTGAATCCCCAGGCGGCGCCCGCGCCGCCCCATTACATGATCGACGCCGCCATGTCCTCGTCCTCCATCGAACAAGCCATGCTCGCCCTGGGCGAAAACGCCCGCCGCGCCTCGCGCGCCATGATGCGCGCCGACAGCGCAGCCAAGAACCAGGCGCTGATCGCCATGGCCGACGCCCTGGCCGCCAGCCACGACGAACTGAAGGCCGCCAACGAGAAAGACGTGGCCGCCGCCCGCGCCAACGGCCTGGAGCCGGCGCTGCTGGACCGTCTGACGCTGTCCGACAAGACGCTGGCGCACATGGCCGAAGGCCTGCGCCAGATCGCCGCCCTGCCCGATCCGATCGGCAGCATCACCGCCACCACCGTCCGGCCCAACGGCATGCGCGTCGCCCAGATGCGCGTGCCGTTAGGCGTGATCGGCATCATTTACGAATCGCGCCCCAACGTCACCATCGACGCCGCGGCCCTGTGCCTGAAGTCCGGCAACGCCGCCATCCTGCGCGGCGGCAGCGAAGCCCTGCACTCCAACGTGGCGCTCGGCCACATCGTGCAAACGGGCCTGGCCGCCGCCGGCCTGCCGCAGGATGCGGTGCAGGTTGTCGCCACCGCCGACCGCGCGGCCGTGGGCGCCCTCATCACCATGACCGAACACATCGACGTCATCGTGCCGCGCGGCGGCAAGGGCCTCATCGCCCGGCTGTCGCAAGAGGCCCGCGTGCCGCTCATCAAGCACCTGGACGGCAACTGCCACATCTACATCGACGCCGCGGCGGATCCGGACAAGGCCCACGCCATCGCCCTGAACGCCAAGACCTACCGCTACGGCATCTGCGGCGCCATGGAGACCCTGCTGATCGACGCCGTGGCCGCCGTGTCCATCCTGCCCAGCCTGGCCGCCGCCTTCGCCGAGCACGGCGTGGAACTGCGCGGCTGCCCGCGCACGCTGGCGCTGCTGCCGCACGCCACGCCCGCCACCGAAGAAGACTGGGCCACCGAATACCTGGCGCCCATCCTGGCCGTGCGCATCGTCGACACGCTGGACGACGCCATCGAACACATCGCGCGTTACGGCTCGGGCCACACCGACGCGATCGTCACGCAGGATCTGTCGGCGGCCCAGCGATTCCAGCGCGAAGTCGACTCCAGCTCCGTTTACGTAAACCTGCCGACCTGCTTTGCGGACGGCTTCGAATACGGGCTGGGCGCCGAGATCGGCATTTCGACCAATCGCCTGCATGCGCGCGGTCCCGTGGGCCTGGAAGGCCTGACCACGCTCAAATGGGTACTGAACGGCGAAGGCCAGACCCGCGGCTGACAGGCCCGGCCGCGCCCGCGTGCGTACTGACGCGGCCCTGAACACGGGGCCGCGCCAAGCCCTCTACAATAGGGCCAGCTTTTTTGCCCGAATTCGTCCATCCCACGCGGCCCGGCCGCGCATCGTTGAGATCCCCATGCATTCACCCGTCATGGCCATGGCCTTCAGCCTTTTCGTGCTCTGTTTCATCACCTGCACGATCAGCGGCATCGTGCTGTTCTTCTTCAAGACCAGGCAGGTCAACGCCGCGCTCAAGCACCCGTACCTGCAGCACCGGCCATTCAAACAGTTTCCGCTGGCGATCCAGGCCGCGATCATGCTGGACTATTTCTTTCGCCTGATGTTTCCGGGCACGCGCTTCTGGCTGGTCGGCAACGCCAACGACCTGCTGTCCCACGTCGAACCCAAGAAGATTCCGCTCGCCCTGAAATGGCCGATCGTCGGTTTCTGGGGCTCGTGCTGGCTGGGCCTGATTGCCATGATCGTGTTGTGGATCATGCTGTTCCTCGGAGCCTGAACGCATGCAGATCAAATTTGAAGACTATCCCGGCAGCGTCGACGCGGCGCGCTTCCTGATCGCCGCGCGCCAGGCGGGCATCGCCGGCCCGCGCCTGCCTGCCGAGTGCCGCCCGCAATCCCTGGGCCAGGCATTTGCCGTGCAGCAGCGCACCGCCGAACTGCTGCGCGAGACTCGCCAGGACAGCATCGCCGCCTGGAAAAGCGCGCTGCCGTCTCCTGAAAAAACCGTCGTGGCCCCCATCTACGCCTCGGGCACGGCGGACGCCGCCGCTGGCCCCGTCGCAGCCACCACCGACATCGTGCGCATCGAACCCGAGGTCGCCTTCGAGCTTGCCCGCGACCTGCCGCCGCGCGACACGCCGTACACCGAAGCCGAGATCGACGCTGCGGTGGGCGGCGCCCGCCTGGCGCTGGAAGTCCTGGGCTGTCGCTACGCGTCCCCGGAACATGCCAGCCTGCCCGAACTGCTGGCGGATCACATGTTCAATCAGGGGCTGGTGCTGGGCCCCCGCATCTCGTCGCCCGATGCGGCACCGAGCAGCCTGACCATCACGCTGACGGTTGACGGCGTCGAAGTCGAGCAGCACGCCGGCATCCACCCCAACGACCACCCCAAGGCCGGACTGTATTGGCTGGCCAATTTCCTGCGCGAGCAAGGCCTGGGTCTGACGGCCGGCCAGCACGTCATCACCGGTTCGTACGCCGGCTTCCTGGACGTGCCCGCGAACAAGGACGTTGAATTGGCGTACGGTGATCTGGGCGTGTTGAAGGTGCGCTTCGGCGGTTGAAGCGACCCCAGCACTCCTGGCGCGCTGTTAACGAGGCACCGGCTCTGCGATGCCGACCGCCTCGCCCCCCGCTTCGATGATTTCACCGGCCGCCAGGCACAGGTCCTCGCGGAAGCGCCCCGCCACCACCTGCACGCCCACCGGACTCGGTCCCGCGGTGCTCATGGCGCTGCCCATGGCCACGGACAGTCCGGGCAGCCCCATGAACGGCAGACCGATCTGAGTCATCTGCGCACGCCAGACCCGCGCGTAGGCCGCGTCGCCCTGCAGGTCGAGGTTGTCGGGGAACGGCAATTCGGCCGACACCGGCAGCAACAGCACCGGATACTCGGCAAAAAACACCTCCCACAAGCGCGTGAGCGTCGCACGCCGCGTCAGCACCGCCGAAAAGCTTGTCAGATCGGCGCCTGCCGCCTTGTCGCGCTGCCCGGCCAGCGCCACCAGCGCGCCGCGGTCGCCTTCTTTTTCCGCAGCCGCCAACATGGCGTCATAGCCGTCCGCCATCCACATGCGGATCTGCAGGTCGGCCGCCTCCTGCATCGGGGGCAAAGCTTCCAGCGTATCGACCGTCCAGCCCGCCTCGCTCAGCCGCCGCGCCGCTTCCTGCAACGCCTTCACGATGGCCGGATCGGTGTCCATGCCGTCGGGGTTCAAACACAGCGCGGCCCGCTTTGGCGCATCTGGCCCGGTCAGCGGCGCGGGCACCCACCACGGATCGCGCGGATCCGGCGCAGCCAGCGCGGCCAGCCCCAGCCGCACATCGGCAATGGTGCGGCCCAACGGCCCGGACACCGCCGTGATCTGCCCGCCAATCGACCGCTCAGGCAGCGCGGCGTTATACGCCGCCACCCGGCCCAGCGACGGACGCAGGCCATGCACGCCGCACGCATACGCCGGATAACGGATCGAGCCGGCGATGTCCGTGCCATGCGCCAGATGCCCAATGCCGGCCGCCACCGCGGACGCGGCGCCGCCAGACGAGCCGCCGGGCGTCAACGCCGGATTGCGCGGATTGCGCGTGTCGCCATGCAGCGCGTTGCCGGTAAACCAGCGCAGCGAAAACGCCGGCGTATTGGTCCGGCCCACGATCACCGCGCCGGCGCGCCGCAAGTTGTCGACGACGGGACTGTTCCGTTCGGCGATCAGGTCCTTCTGCAAGCGCACGCCGTTGGTTGTGGCAAAGCCGGCCTGATCCACGTTGACCTTCACGGTGACGGGCACGCCCGCCAGCACCCCGGGATCTTCTCCGCGCGCAAGCGCCGCGTCCACCTCGGCCGCCTGCGCCAGCACGTCTTCGGGGCGGTGATCCACCACCGCGTTGATGGCGGGATTGACGGCATCGAGCCGCTGCAGCGCACTTTGCGCAGCCTGCACGGCGGACACTTCACGCTTGCGGACAAGGGCAGCAAGCTCAACTGCGGACAAACGCCAAAGATCGGACACGCGCAACTCCTGAGGTCATGGGTTTTCCTTCGGGCCAGCAAACCTTAGCGCCAGTCACGCCGCGCCACAACCCTCGGCTTACCGCTAATTGCGCGCTTCAAAGACGTCGACAATCGCGTCAGCCACCGCCCGCACGCGCGCCGTGCGGTTCAGATCCCCGTGCATCACCAGCCACAGATCATAGGCCTCGCTGCGGTCGGGCCAGATCCGCACCAATTCGGGATGGTCCGGCGCCATGTGGGTCGGCAACTCGCCAATACCCAGTCCCGCCACCACCGCGTCGATGATCATCAGGCCGGAATTCACCTCAACGCCGATGCGGCCGTTGCGGGTGGGTTCGCCGCACAGCGAATCCGACCAGCCGGGCAGCACGGCCTGCTGATACGCGATCAACGTGTGCCCAGCGAACGCGGTGCCGGGCTTCGGTTCGCCATGCGCCTCCAGGTATGCCCGCGACGCGTACAGGCCGACCTCCTTGCGCGCGAGATGGCGATGGATCAGGTCGGGGTTGTCAGGCTTGATGTTGCGAATAGCCAAGTCGGCCTCGCGGCGCGTCAGATTACTGATCTGAATGCCGGTGGAAAGCACCACGCGGATATCCGGGTGCTCGGCATGGACCCGCCTGATGGCCTCCATGATGAAGTAGCGGGCCACCGTTTCCGAAGCCGCGACACGGACTACGCCCGACAGCCGGTGATCCAGCCCCTGCATCTGACGCTGAAGCTGGTCCGCCGCCTGCTCCATGCGTTCGGCGGCGGCAAACGCAAGCCCGCCTGCTGCCGTTGGCACGTAACCACTGGGCGTGCGCAGGAACAGGCGCGCATCCAGCGATGCCTCCAACGCCGCCAGGCGCCGGCCAGCGGTGGCCTGGTCGATCTGCAGCACCGCCGCCGCGCCGCGTAGCGTCCCCACGCGGTAGATCGCCAGAAATATCCGTGCGTTGTCCCAATCCATTTCAAATCCGCGATGCAATTTTGCATGACTATAAAGCAGTAATACGGCTTTTTTGCATCAGAAGAAGCGCCTAAGCTTTGCACCCTCTGCACGTTGCGCACCCTGAAAGAAGCCCCGCCATGTCCTCCGCCTGCCGCCCCGTCATCTCAATGGACGCGCCGCCCGCTCCCGCCACGGGATGGGTGCCTTTGATCACCTTGGCCGTCGGCTTCGTCATGGCCATGCTCGATGTGACGGTGGTCAACGTCGCAATTCCCAGCATCGCGCTCCAGTTCACCGTGCCGCTCACGGACCTCGTCTGGATCGTCGATGGCTACACCCTGACCTTCGCCGCGCTGCTGCTGGTTGCCGGCGCGCTGGCCGACCGCTACGGCGCCAAGACTCTCTATCTGACGGGGCTGGGCGTCTTCACCGCCGCGTCGCTGCTATGCGGACTGGCGCCCAACGCCGGCGCCTTGATCGCGGCGCGCATGCTGCAGGGTGTTGGCGCGGCCCTCTTCATGCCCAGCTCGCTCAGCCTGCTCACGCACGCCTACACCGACGAAAACGTGCGAAACCGCATGCTGGCCGTCTGGTCCGCCATCGTGGCCGTCGCCGGCGCATCCGGACCGTTGCTCGGCGGCGTACTGATCCACCAATTCGGCTGGCGCGGCATCTTCCTCATCAACATTCCGCTGGGCCTGGCCGGCCTGTGGCTCGCCCGCCGCCGCATCGCGGCCGCGCCCCGGCGTCCCCGCGCGCTCAACCCCTGGAGCCACCTGCTCGGCATCGTCGCGCTGTCTTCCTTGTGCTTCGTCCTGATCCAGGGCAACGCGTATGGCTGGAGCTCCCCGCCGATCGCGGCGACGGCGCTGCTGAGCCTCTTGGCCACGGCGCTGCTCGTGCAGCGCGAACGCCGGCACGCCGAGCCCATCATCCCGCGCGCGCTCTTCGCCACCGGCCAATTCGCCGCCGCCAACGGCGTGGGCTTCCTCATCAATCTCGCGTCATACGGCCAGTTGTTCCTGCTGAGCCTCTTCCTGCAGCACGCGCGCGGCGCCGACGCACTGCAGACCGGCATCGAACTCGTGCCGATGCTGGCGGTGTTCTCCATCGGCAACCTCATCTCGGGCCGCGTATCCGCGCGCTGGAACGTGTCGGCCTCGTTGCTGGGCGGCGTCTCGCTCGCGGCGGTGATGAGCGCCATCGGCATCGCCACCTTCACACCCGAGGTCGCCTACTGGCCCTTTGCCGTTGTTGTCGCGATGGCCAACCTGGGCGTCGGCATTGCGGTGCCTGCCATGACCAGCATCGTCATGCAGGTCTCCGGCAGCCAGCACGCCAACAGCGCGGCGGCCGCCCTGAACGCCAATCGCCAATCCGGCGCGCTGGTCGGCGTCGCCGTCATGGGCACCATCCTGCACCTCTTGCCGGACTGGCACGCCAGCCTGCGCGCGGCCTACATCGTGATCACGGTCAGCTACGTCATCACCGTCGTGCTGGCGGCGCGCTACCTGCGCCACACCCGCAACACCTGAGCCGCCCCGGATTTCTGCTTCAACCGGCCGCCAGAATCGCGACGCCGCGCCCAGCGTAGAACCTGTCGAAATCGGCAAGCGGCAGCTCGACATCCGCTTGCGAACCCGGCTCGCCCGACGGGTTGTGAAACGTCACGGACGCCGCTGTGGCGCGCGTCACCAGCACCAGATGCCCGCCTTTTTTCGGAGGCTCCCTGTCGGGCCATCGTATCCAAGGGTGGACCGACGCCATGAAGTAATCCGACTGCGCCATAACACCCGGCAGATCCGAGGCGGGCAGGTCGACACGCACCTGCGAACGCAACCCGAAAACATCGGCGACGTATCGCACGAACGGCGCATAGATCAGGCCCTTGATGGTTCCGTCCGCCTCCTCGACATAGGCGCCATATGGCAAGCTGCCGCGAGCGAGTTCCAGAGTCGGATGGACGCGCCCCGTCCGCGCCGCCAACACCATCTTCAAACACGCCATCCCGCAGACATGGCTGGCCCAGCGCACATACTCGTGCAGATCCCGCGCGCCGGAATCGCGCCATGCTGGGTCGTGCGCCAGATCCAGCTCCTTGCGAATGATCTCGCCCGCCCGATGCGCGGACTCCCATTGGCAGAAATACGGAACGGTCACGCGCGCGGGTGTCGAACTCATGCAAGGCTCCCGGGGGGTCGGAAAAGCCCTTATCTTGCCGCCGCCCTGCCCGCGTGGCAACGGCCCCGGCTTTGCTTCACAATGCAGCAAACCCAACAAAGGAGACCTGCATGTCCAGCATTGCGCCGTCCAGTCCTGCTTCGTCCGGTTCTGCCTCGCCCGGTTCGGTTTCATCCGGCCCCGGCCCCATCCGCCGCGTTGCCATCGTGGGCGCCGGCACCATCGGCGCCAGTTGGGCCGCCCTGTTTCTCGCGCACGGACTGGAAGTCGTCGTCAGCGATCCCGGTCCGCATGCACAGGCCCACACCATTGCCCGGGTGCAGGCGGCATGGCCGGTCCTGGCGGAGCTCGGCCATGTGCGTCCCGGCGCCACCGCCGACGCGTTACGCTTCGACCCCGACCTGGAAACCGCCCTGGCTGGCGTCGACTTCGTCCAGGAAAACGCACCCGAGCGCGAAGACTTCAAGACCGACCTCTTCGCCCGCATCGACGCCATCCTGCCCCCGCACGTCATCGTCGCCTCCAGTTCGTCCGGCCTCATCATGAGCCGCCTGCAATCGCGCTGCCGCCATCCCCAGCGTTTCGTGATCGGCCACCCCTTCAATCCGCCCCACCTCATCCCGCTGGTCGAGGTCGTCGGCGGTGACCAGACGTCCTCCGACACCATGGACCGCGCCATCGACTTCTACCGCAGCATGGGCAAACACCCCATCCGCCTGAACAAGGAGGTCCCCGGTCACATCGCCAACCGCCTGCAAGCCGCCCTATGGCGCGAGGCCATCCACCTGGCCGCCGAAAACGTCGCCAGCGTTGCGGACATCGACGCCGCCGTATCCCAAGGCCCCGGCCTGCGCTGGGCCCTCTTCGGCCCTCACATGACATTCAACCTTGGCGGCGGCGAAGGCGGTCTCGCGCACTTCATGCACCATTTGCTCGGCCCCGTGCAAACCTGGTGGGACGACCTCGGCACGCCCGAAGTCACGCCGGCGCTGCAACAACGCCTGATAGAAGGCGTCAACGCCGAAGCCGGCCACCAAAGCATCGCAGACCTCGTGGAAGCCCGCGACGCCCAACTTACTGCGTTGATCAAGGTGTTGCATCGGTGAATCCATCGGGGAACGACGCCGGGGCATCCCGTGCGGCGGCGCTAATATCCAGGGACTCGACGTCGAACGCCGACAGCCAGGATAAGGGGCGGGATGTGGTGTCGTGCGCAGGTCCGAAACTTGCTCCGCCGTTGCCTGCCCGATCGCAAAACAGGCGCCTGTTCGTGAGATGGGGACCTGCCCTCGACAAGAAGTGCGCTCTATCCGACCGTCTTCTTCACCAACGAAGGAGTTTTCTCGAATGATTTCTGTAATTCACGACACCGACCGTTCCCGTTTCACCTCCACCGTCGACGGCGTACTCTGCGTCCTCGACTATCAGCTGCAAAACGGCGCCATGGCCATCACGCACACTGGCGTGCCCAGCGCGGTCGGCGGCCGCGGCATCGCCGCCGAACTGACCCGCCAGGCCCTGCTCACCGCGCGCGAGAACGGCTGGAAGGTCCGTCCCTACTGCTCCTACGCCGACGCGTACATCCGCCGCCATCCTGAATACACTGACCTGTTGGCGTGATCCTTTCTCGCAAAACAACTTACTTCAACTACCCCGCCGTGCCGAAGCAATCAAGCCTCACCAAAACGCCCTGCCCCTGCGGCAGCCCTCGTTCCTACCCCGACTGCTGCGGCCGATGGCACGACGGCCCGCAATCGCTTCAAGCCCCGACCGCCGAAGCCCTCATGCGCTCGCGTTACAGCGCCTTCGTGCTGGACAAACTGCCCTACCTGCTGGCCACCTGGCATCCCACCACGCGCCCCGCGTCACTTGAGCCCAATTCGCCCGGCTTGAAATGGCTTGGCCTGCAGATCAAGGCCGCAGCCGACCAGGACGCCGAACATGCCACCGTCGAATTCGTAGCCAGAAGCCGCCTGGACGGCCGCGCCAGCCGCATGCACGAGACCAGCCGCTTCGTGCGCGAGAACGGACAATGGTTCTACCTCGACGGCGACGTGCGCTGACCACAGCGCTAGCTAATCGCCCACGCTAAGGCGTGGGCGGTTCCAAGTCCCCGCCAATGGCCTGCTTCAGCGCATCCAGCAGATCGACCCCGACGGCGCCGAGTCCGCGCGCGTCGCCAACGATCGCCAGCTCGGTCGGCGGCACATCGGCAAACCCGTCTGCGGCGGCCAGTTCAACGTGCGTCTCCAGCCGCGCCGAGGCCGGCAACAGACTGATCCCCAAACCCGCCGCGACTGCCGCCTGCACGCCGGCCAGACTATGGCTGTGGTACGCGATATGCCACGGCCGCCCCGCGCTTTCCAGCGCATAGATCATCCGCTTGCGATACACGCACCCCTGCGGAAACAGTACCAACGGCACCACCGCCGCCTTCTCGTTGCGCTGTCGACCGCCCACCCACACCAGGCGTTCCGGCCATGCCGCGATGCAAGGCCCATCGCCAGGCTCCCGCTTGACCAGCGCCAGTTCCAGCTCGCCAGACGCCAGCCCGGCGCGAAGATCCGTGCTCATGCCGCTAAGCGTTTCCAACCGCACCTCCGCGTGGCGCGCGGCAAATTCCGCCAGCAACACTGTCAACCGCGACACATCGAAGTCCTCCGGCACACCCAGCCGTATCACCCGCGCGGTCCGCGGCGCGGACAACACGTGCTCCGCCTCCCCTGCGATCGCCAGCAAGCGCCGTGCATAGGCCAACATCAGCTCGCCGTCCTCGGTCGCCGACACATTGCCGCCGGCACGGTCCCGAAGCAGCAACGTCTTGCCTACGCTCTGTTCAAGCTTGCGCACCTGCTGGCTGACAGTCGACTGCGTGCGATGCACCCGGCTGGCGGCACGGGTGAAACTGCCTTCGTCCACGACGCAGACGAGCGTCTTCAATAGTTCAAGATCAAGCATCCGCTTCAACTCGTGTTGGACTTTCGCCCGCCATGGCATTCACACAGGGCGAGCTTATTTATCGATCAACTGACCGTGCGTGTTTTATTAATTTTACAACTGCACCAACAGGATTCTACGCTGTAGATTCCACCATCGCCGAAGGAACCGACATGCCCCTCGATCACGCTCGACCCCAATGGCTTACCTTTGACTGTTACGGCACGCTCATTCAATGGGACGAAGGCCTACAGGCCGCAGTGCAAAAAATCCTTGAGGCCCATCCCGGCTCTACGCCGCGGCCCTCCGCTGCACAGTTCCTGCATGAATACGACGATCACGAGCACCGCCTCGAGCGCACCCCGCCCTACCGCAACTTCGCTGAGGTAACCCGCGAATCGTTGCGGCTCACCATGGCGCATTTTGACCTTCCGTACCATCCCGAAGATGCAGAGGCGCTCACGAGCAGCATCTCCCGCATGCCGCCGTTTCCCGAGGTCGTCGACACGCTCGGCAAGCTCAAGCAAGCCGGCTTCCGCCTATGCATCATCTCCAACACGGACGACGACATCATCGCCGGCAACGTCGCCCAACTGGGCGGCCATATCGACCGTGTCATCACGGCCGAGCAGGCCAGCGCCTACAAGCCATCACACGCCATCTTCGCCCATGCCCACCAAGCCCTGGGCGTCACCCCTGCTGACGTCGTGCACATCTGCGCCAGCCCGCACCTGGACCTCGTCGCCGCCCGGGACATCGGCTTCCGGTGCATCTGGATCGACCGCGGCACCGGCCGCAAGCCCTTGCCTGACTACCGTCCTGAAGCTACCGTAGCAACTCTGGATCGCGTGCCGGACCTGTTTCGCGACGCCGGCTGGCTTTGATCCCCATCCCATCTCTTGTTGAAGGTTGCCATGAACCACGAACCCGGTTTCGCCGACGCACTCTTCCATGCCGATCCCGTAACCGCATTGCGCACGGATCTGGCGCTGGCACTACGTGCGGCGGCAACTCACGGCTTGGGAGAAGGCGTCTGCAACCATTTCAGCGTGGCGTTGCCCGGCGATCCCGATCATTTCCTGCTGAATCCCCGAGGTCTGATGTGGAACGAGGTCCAGGCCAACGACATCGTGCTCGTCGACGCACATGGCAACAAACTTGCCGGCCGGCATGACGTCGAACCGACGGCCATGTTCATCCACGCAGCGATCCACCGGATTGCAGGCAAGGCCTGTGTATTGCATACCCATATGCCCTACGCCACCGCGCTCACGCTCACCTCGGATCGTGGCCTGGACACTACGCTGTCTCAAAACGCGATGCGCTTCCATGGACGCCTCGCCATCGACGCGGAATACAACGGACTCGCGCTGGACGTGACGGAAGGCGAACGCATAGCCCACGCCATGCAAGGCGCCGACATCGTCTTCCTGGGCAATCACGGCGTCGTCGTCTGCGGCGAACGACTCGACTACGCCTACGACGATCTCTTTTTCCTCGAACGCGCCTGTATGGCGCAAGTCCTGGCGCAATCCACCGGGCGTCGGCTTGAGCCCGTCAACGCCGAAATCGCAGCCAAGGTCGCCGCCCAGATCCAGAGCGAACGCCTGCAATCCGAGCTGTTCTTCAAAGCCCTGCGCCGCCAACTCCCCTAATCTCGACACGTCGAACCCAAACAAAAACCCCTCGCGGCGCCAGCCGCGAGGGGTTTCTTATTTGAACGCCACAAAGTGGAACGCCACAAAGACAAAACCCCGCAGGGGATACCTGCGGGGTTTTGAGCAATAAAAGCCTGA
>NZ_DAMCTG010000111.1:0-15621 GCF_032113835.1 Achromobacter sp.
GCCGTCATGGTCGATCAGGAGCGGTAGTCGGCGTTGATCGACACGTACTCGTGCGAGAAGTCGCAGGTGTAGACCGTGTCGCTGACCTGGCCGCGGCCCAGCGCAATGCGCACCGAGATCTCGGCCTGCTTCATCACGCGCTGGCCGTCGGCTTCCTGGTAGTCGGGGTTGCGGCCGCCGTTCTTGGCCACCAGCACGTCGTCGAGCCACAGGCGGATGTTGGAGACGTCCAGGTCGTCGATGCCGGCGTAGCCGACCGCGGCCAGGATGCGGCCCAGGTTGGGGTCGGACGCGAAGAACGCGGTCTTGACCAGCGGCGAGTGCGCCACGGCATACGCGACCTTCAGGGCTTCCTCGGTGGTGCCGGCTTCTTCGACGCGGATCGTCATGAACTTGGTGGCGCCTTCGGCGTCGCGCACGATCTTGGTGGCCAGTTCCAGCGCGGCGGCGGTCAGGGCCTCGCGCACGGCGGCGTAGGCGGCGTCGGATTCGCTGTTGACGTTGACCCCCGACTTGCCGGTGGCGGCGATGATGAAGGAGTCATTGGTGGAGGTGTCGCCGTCGACCGTGATGCGGTTGAAAGAGGCGTCGGCGATTTCCACGGCCAGCTTGCGCAGGAGCGGCTGGGCGATGCCGGCATCGGTGGCCAGGAAACTGAGCATGGTGGCCATGTTGGGGCGGATCATGCCGGCGCCCTTGCTGATGCCGGTGAAGGTGACCGTCTTGCCGTCGATCTGCACCTTGGCGGACGAAATCTTGGGCAGTGTGTCGGTGGTCATGATGCCGTGGGCGGCGCTGGACCAGTGGTCGGCGGCCAGGTCGGCGATGGCGGCGGGCAGGCCGGCGACCAGGCGGTCCAGCGGCAGGGGTTCCAGGATGACGCCGGTGGAGAACGGCAGGATCTGCGCGGCGGGCACGCCCATTAGCTTGCCCAGTGCGTCGCACGTGTCCTTGGCTTTCTTCAGGCCTTCTTCGCCGGTGCCGGCGTTGGCGTTGCCCGTGTTGATGACCAGCGCGCTGATCGGGCCGCCGGCGGCGAGGTGGGCCTGGCAGACCTGCACCGGGGCGGCGCAGAAGCGGTTGCGCGTGAAGACACCCGCCACGCTGGTGCCTTCGGCTAGGCGGAACACCGTCAGGTCACGGCGGTTGGCCTTGCGGATGCCAGCCTCGGTGACGCCGATTTCTACGCCGGCAACAGGAAAAATTTCGGACTCGGAGGGGATCTGCAGATTAACGGCCATGACTTCGTCTCTTGGTGTGAGCGGGACGGAACCGCCGCCAGGCAAGGCGGCGCGCGGGAAAGGTTCGTATTATCCCACCGGATCCGGTGGGGGGGGGCGGTCCCCTCGGCAACCCGAGGGGGGGCAACCTCAGGAGCCGGCCTCAGGGGGCCATGCGCATGGCGGCCACGTCCAGCACGCCGGCCTCGCGGTTGCTCAGCACGCTGCGCACCGTGCCGTCGGGGGCCTGCAGCACCGACTTGCCGGCCGGGACGTCTTCGCCGCCCGCCCGGCGCGCCGAGCGCCCGCGCGAGGGCGAAAACAGCAGATCGCCCGGCTGCGCGCCCTGCAGGCGCGGGTTGGCGGCCAGGACGCGGGTGCCCGGCGGGTAGGTCATTTCGCCCAGCACGGTGTCGCGGGCCGCCAGGCCCTCAAAGCCCTGCATCCGGCGCTGCGCGTCCAGTTGCAGGTCGACCTTCAGCAGGGGGATCCCGGCGACGGTCAGGGCGTCGCTACCTTCGGTGCGCAGCAGCCAGCGGGGCGCCGTGCCGGTCTTGTCCAGCGGCGTGCCGCGGGCGGCGGGTTCGACCTTCAACCAGGCGCCCGCGGGCACCGGTTGCTGGTCCAGCGTATTGCCGATGGCAAGGTGGCAGCTCGAAAACTGCGGATGCCCGCCTTGCACCACGAATTCGATGCGATGGCCGTGCGCGCACAGCCAGCCTTCCAGCGCCTGGTCGCGCGCGATCTCGGCGGACAGGGTTTCGGGCTGCTTGGGCGTGGCGGGGTACCGGAATAGGCGTGTCGCCGCGACGCCCTGGATGTCCGCCGGGTGGGATTCGGGAAAGATGGCCCGGTCGAACGATGCCAGCTCGCCGGGCGTGGCAAGGCGCAGCGTGGTGCCCGTGGGCATCTGGACGCCGGCCAGTTGCGTGGGTTGTGACAGCACCGTCTTGCGCGCGTCGTCGGCCTGCGCTTCGCGCTGAACCGAGAACCACTGGCTGAACTGCTGATACGGGAAGATGGCGCCGACGACCGCCAACAGGGCCATCAGGAAAGTGCCGGCGCGCCGGTGGCCGGACAGCCATTCCCGCGCGCCGCGCGAGGTGGCCAGGGCGGCCAGCCAGGTGAACAGCGTGGCGAGGCAGGCGAGCGAAGCCGCCATCAGCACATAGAAATTACCGCCAGGAAGGGAAACCGGAATCATGGCGGCAATTATGCGCCAATCCGGCAGGCCGGACCGGCGCGAAAAGTCCTGGATCGGCCTCAGTCGCGGGCCGACGCCGAGCGCGTGGCCACCACCTGCAGCTTCAGTTCGCCCAGCGCCTGGAACAGGGCGTTGCGGCTTGCCTCGGGCAGTTCGGCAAACATGGACTTGACCCAGTTCTCGTGGGCGCGGGCCATGCGCGCAAAGCTCTTCTTGCCTTGCGGCGTCAGCTTGATGAGCGAGCTGCGGCGGTCGGACTCGACCTTGGTCCGCACCACCAGGCCCTCTTTTTCGAGCTGGTCGGTAATCCCGGTGATATTGCCGTTGGTGACCATCATGTGGCGCGACAGCTCGCCCATCTTCATGCCCTTGGGCGCGCGCTGCAGTTGCGCCATCAGGTCGAAACGCGGGAGGGTGGTGTCGAAGTCGTTGCGCAGGCGGCTGCGGATCTCGCCTTCGATGAGGTTGGCGCAGGTCAGCATGCGCAGCCACAGGCGCAGCGCGTGATGGTCGTCAGGCGCGGCGCGGGATTCCAGGTCGGGAGTATCGGTCATGGCTCGGAAGATTACCGGGAATGCGGGGGTGAAGAGGGCGCCAGACCCATCTGTTCGAAGATGGCTTGGGTCAGCGGGCTGTTCGGATCGTTGAGCGTCAGGACAATATCAAAATGATTGGTGCCTGGCATTGGTACATATCTACCGGGAAAACCGCGGGCGCGCCATGCGGCCAGATAATCATCGCTCTGGCGCTTGAATTCGTCGGTTTCGGATTCCCCATAGCTGACCACCAGGGGGCAGCCGGCCTGCGGCAAATGCAGGGCGGGGCTGTTGCGGATGGCGTCGGCGTCGCTCATGCGCATCCATTCGTTGATGTGGGTGTGCACCAGCGGGCGCAGGTCGAACAGGCCCGACAGGGGCGCGGCGCCGCGGACCACGCCGGGCGGCACGTCGTAGCTGGCATGCCAGCCGCCGGCGAGCAGCGCGCCGACCAGATGCCCGCCCGCCGAGCTGCCGCAAATGTGAATGCGCGCCGGGTCGCCGCCGTACTCGGCAATGTGGTGGTGGATCCAGGCCAGCGCGCGCCGGTTCTGGTCCACGATGCGGTCCAGCGTGACCGCCGGCGCCAGCGAATAATTCACCGACACGACCACCGCGCCCGCCTGCGTGAACGCGGGCGCCATGTTGCTGGATTCGTTCTTGGACAGCAGGCGCCAGTAACCGCCGTGGATGAATACGAAGACGGGGGCGCCGGGTTTGCCGGACTTGCCGGCCGCGGCTGGAAATATGTCCAGCAGTTCATCCGGATGTTCGCCAAAAGGCACGTCCAGCGCGCATTCCAGCGTGCTGCGCGCCGTGGCGCTGTCCTCGGCGTATTTCTTGAGTATCGGTTGGATGTCGGGTACTGTCGCGCGAGCGTTGTACTGGACGTCCAGTTCGGCGCGATCGTAGTTGCGGTAGAGGGTGACCATGGCGGCAGGTGGTAAAAACCCTAGACTTGTTTTGCCGATTACTTTAAACCTAAACTATGAACCACGCCAGTTTTCCCTGTGCTGCATAAGGGGATTGGGGGCGTAGAAGTCTTTCGCATCGCACCTTCAAAAAGAACACCCTCTGCGCGGGCTCGCGCACGGAGCACACCACCATGCGTTTGATCACTTCCTTCCTGGCTGCCGCCGCCCTGATTCCCGCCCTGGCACAGGCCGACACCGTCAAGGTCGGCATCGCCAACGACATCTCGGGTCCGTTCTCGGCGCTGGGCGCCGAAGCCCGCGACGGCTTCAACCTGGCCATCAAGCAACTGGGCAGCAAGCTGGGCGGTCAGCCCGCGGAATTCCTGCAAACGGACATGGGCGGCAATCCGGACCAGGCCCGCCAGCTCGTCACGCGCTACATCCAGCGCGAAAAGGTCGATTTCTTCACGGGTCCCATCGGCTCGAACGTGGCGCTGGCTGTCGGCCCCGCGCTGTTCGCCGCCAAGGTGCCCTATCTGTCCAACAACCCCGGCCCCAGCCAGTTCGCCGGCGCGCAGTGCAACAACTACTGGTTCGGCACGTCGTACCAGAACGACGCCTTCCACGAAGCGGCCGGCAAGGTCGCGGCCGACCGCGGCTTCAAGAAGATGTTCATCATGGCCCCGGACTACCCGGCGGGCAAGGATGCGCTGACCGGCTTCAAGCGCGGCTACAAGACCGCCCCGGCCGACGAGGTCTACACCAAGCTCGGCCAGATCGACTACGCCGCCGAGATCGCGCAGATCCGCGCCGCCAAGCCGGACGCCGTCTACATCTTCCTGCCGGGCGGCATGGGCATCAACTTCGTCAAGCAGTTCGTGTCCGCCGGCCTGTCGCAGAACGTCAAGCTGATCGGCCCGGGCTTCTCGGCCGACGAGGACGTGATCCAGGCTGTGGGCGACCCCATGCTGGGCATGTACAACACCGCGCAATGGGCGCATGACCTGGACGTGCCGCAGAACAAGGCCTTCGTCGAGGCCTTCCGCAAGGAATACAACGGCCGCTACCCGTCGGTGTACGCCGCCCAGGCGTATGACGTGATCATGGCCATGGACGCCGCCGTCAAACAGGCCGGCGGCAAGGCCACCGACCGCGACGCTATCGTGAAGGCGCTGGAAAAGGCCGACTACCCCTCGGTGCGCGGCAGCTTCACCTACGGCAAGAACCACTACCCGATCCAGGCCTACTACCTGCGCGTGGTTGAGAAGGACGGCAGCGGCCGCATCACCAACAAGCTGGTGGGCAAGGTCTTCGACAAGTACCAGGACGTGTACGTCGGCGACTGCAAGATGTAGGGTGTGACCCACCCCCGAAGCGCTGCGCGCTTCCCCCTCAAGGGGGCGTCGCAGCGGACCGGCAAAGCCGGCTCCGCGCGACCCCGCTTGGGGGCGGACAGGCCATGATTCGAGCGCTGCGATGTTCGTTGCGGGATGCAGGTTGGATAGCTTTGGTGAATTGATCGCGGGGGCCCTTCGGCGACGCGCGGCAAGGGGGAAGTTTTCATGACGTTTACGCTGATCGTCGAGCAATTGCTGAACGGTCTGCAGTTTGGGTTGATGTTGTTTCTGATTGCGGCCGGGCTGACCCTGGTGTTCGGGATCATGGACATCATGAATCTGGCTCACGGCTCGCTCTATATGGCTGGCGCCTATGTCGCCGCCGAAACCATGCAACGCACCGGCTCGTTCACCGCCGCGGTTCTTGTGGCGGCGGTCGCCACGGGCATCGTCGGCATCGTGCTGGAGCTCTCGCTCATCCGCCGCCTGGCGCTGCGCGACCATTTGGCTCAGGTGCTGGGCACCTACGCCGTCATCCTCATCGCCAATGACCTGGTCAAGATGATCTGGGGTCCGGCGCCGGTCATGCTGAACATGCCCGCGGTGCTGTCCGGCCCCGTGCGCCTCTTGCCCGATCTGATGTATCCCGCCTATCGCCTGATGATCATCGTCTTCGGCGTGGCCGCGGCCGCAGGACTGTACTGGTTCGTGACGCGGACCCGCGCCGGCGTGCTGGTGCGGGCCGGCGCGTCGAACCGCCAGATGGCCACGTTGATGGGCGTGCGCGTGCCGCTGCTGTTCCTGGGCGTGTTCGTGCTGGGCGCCATGCTGGCCGCGGTGGCCGGCGCGCTGCTGGGCCCGATCACCTCGGTGCAGGTAGGCATGGGCGAAGAAATCCTGATCCTGGTGCTGGTGTGCATCGTCATCGGCGGGATCGGTTCGATCCGAGGCGCCTTCGTGGGCGCGCTGTTGGTCGGCATGGTCGACACTGCCGGCCGCGCGTTCCTGCCGATGCTGCTGCGCCAGGTGTTCTCTCCGGCCGTGGCCTCCAGCGTCGGTCCGACGCTCGCAGCCATCGCCATCTACGTGTTGATGGCGGCAGTGCTGGTGTTCCGGCCCTCTGGCCTCTTTCCGGCGCGGGGCTGACCATGAAAACCAAGATCTGGACCGTGGTCCTCTTGGCCGCGCTGGCGGTGTTTCCGCTGGTCGCGCCCATGCTGGGCCTGGACTTCTACATTTCCTTCGTGCGGCGCGTGTTGATCTACGCGCTGGCGGCAACCAGCCTGAACCTCATCCTGGGGTATGGCGGCATGGTGGCCTTGGGTCACGCGGCGTTCTTCGGCGCGGGCGCCTACGCGGTCGGCATCCTGTCCATGTCGGGCGTCACGTCGGCGCTGGTGTCGTGGCCGGTGGCGATGCTGCTGGCCGGCGTGCTGGCGTGCATCACCGGCGCGATCTCGCTGCGCACGCGGGGCGTGTACTTCATCATGATCACGCTGGCGTTCGCGCAGATGCTGTTCTACATCTTCATCTCGCTGCGCCAGTACGGCGGTGAAGACGGGCTGAACCTGCCGGGCTATTCCACCCTGCCGGGCATCGACCTGGCCCACGACGTCAGCTTCTATTACCTGGTGCTGGTGCTGTTCGCGCTGCTGATGTGGGCCTTCGGCCGCATCGTCGCCTCGCGCTTCGGCATGGCGCTGCAGGGCATCCGCGAGAACGAATCGCGCATGGAGTCCATGGGCTATCCCGTGTACCGCATCAAGCTGATGGCGTTCACGCTGAGCGGCGCGGCGGCGGGGCTGGCCGGCGCGCTGCTGGCCAACCACAACCTCTTCATTTCGCCCAGCCTGATGCACTGGACCCAGTCGGCCAACCTGCTGATCATGGTGCTGGTGGGCGGCATCGGCCTGCGCTACGGCGGCGTGGCCGGCGCGGTGGTGATGCTGACGCTGGAAGAAGTGCTGCGCCTGTGGACCGAATACTGGCACCTGCCTTTGGGCGTGCTGCTGCTCTGCGTGGTGTTTGGCGCGCCGCGCGGCCTGGTCGGCCTGTTCGGGCCGCTGTTCAGCGGGCGCACTGCGCCGCAATCCGGCAAGGTGGGCTCATGAGCAATCCGATGAATGCCACGACCGGCGCCGCCGCGAATGGGGCGCACGCCCTGCAGGCGCGCGGACTGGTCCGCCGCTTTGGCGCGCTGGTGGCCACCGACAACGTATCGCTGTCGCTGGCGCCGGGCGAAATCCATGCCCTGATCGGCCCGAACGGCGCGGGCAAGTCCACGCTGATCCACCTGCTGTCGGGCACGCTGTCCGCCGACGCCGGCACGCTGGAGGTCGACGGCCGCGACGTCACCGCGATGAACGCGCACCAGCGCGTGGCCGCAGGCTTGTCGCGGTCCTACCAGATCACCAACATCTTCAAGCAGTCCAGCGTGCTGGATAACCTGGTGCTGGCCGTGCAGGCCCACGCCGGCAGCAGCTTCCGCTTCTGGAAGCCGCGCGCCGCGGAATCGGCGCTGTACGAACAGGCGCGCGAGCTGGCCCGCGAATGCGCCATCGACGCCAGCCTGCTCGACCGCGCCGCGGGCACCCTGCCGCACGGCGAACAGCGCAAGGTGGAGTTCGCGCTGGCGCTTGCTGCGCGGCCCAAGGTGCTGCTGCTGGACGAGCCCATGGCGGGCATGGGACCGGACGAGACCGTCCGCCTGACCGAACTGATCGAATCCTTGCGGGGGCGCGCTGCCATGCTGCTGGTTGAACATGACATGCAGGCGGTGTTCCGTCTTGCGGACCGCCTGTCGGTGCTGGTGTACGGGCGGGTGATTGCCTCGGGCACGCCGGACGAGATCCGCGCCAACCCCGACGTGCGCCAGGCCTACCTGGGCGACGAGGAGACCGTGTGATGCTGACCATCGAATCGGTCAAGAGCGGCTACGGCGCCAGCCAGGTGCTGTTTGGCGTCGACCTGGAAATCGGGGCGGGGCAGGTCGTGACCCTGCTGGGCCGCAACGGCATGGGCAAGACCACGCTGCTGCGCACCCTGTTCGGCCAGTTGCCGCTGCGCGGCGGCAAGATCCATTTCTCGGGGCAGGACATCAGCGGATGGAGCCCGGACCGCATCGCGCGGGCCGGCGTCGCCATCGTCCCGGAAGGGCGCCAGTGCTTTCCCAACCTGACGGTGCGCGAGCACCTGACGGCGTTCGTGGCGGGGCGCAACCCGGATATCGGCGAACCGTGGACGCCTGAGCGCGTGTTTGAGCTGTTTCCCCGGCTGGCCGAGCGCGCCCGCAACATGGGCAACCAGTTGTCGGGCGGCGAGCAGCAGATGCTGGCCATCGGCCGGGCGCTGGTGACCAACCCCCGGCTGCTGATCCTGGACGAAGCCACCGAAGGGCTGGCGCCCAAGATCCGCGAAGAGATCTGGAACTGCCTGGCGCGGCTGCGTCAGGCGGGGCAGACGATCCTGGTAATCGACAAGTATGTCGAAAGGTTACTCAGCTTGGCCGACCGCCACGTCATCCTGGAGCGCGGCAAGGTGGTGTGGACGGGCGACTCCCAAGCCCTGGACGCCGACCGTAGCCTCTGGGAACGCTATCTGGGCGTCTAGCCAACGTGTAGTAATAAAGCTGCAAATTGGATCCGCCAGACGTAACAATCATTGATATAAACCGCAATAAAACACGATATATATTGCTGCGGTGAAACTTAAGGTGTCGCGGACGCATCCAGACGTTTGCACCTGTATCAATAAACCCCCCTGGCATCTACACTTAGCCGCCGGTTGCCCGCATGGGGTGCCGGCATTCAGGCTCATGGCTCAAAAGGCGGGGCAAAGCACGGGCAGGGCGCCTCGCACGGACAGCGCGCCCGATCTGCGTCCCCTTTTCGCGCGTGGCATCGCATCAAGCTGTCAGGAAGACTTTGCATGGCGAAATGGGGATTGCGCAGGAAATCACTAATGGCGCTGCTGTTGGCGTGCCTGGTCGCCTTGGCGCCGGCCGCGCTGATCGGCTGGCAGGTGCTGGACGGTGTCCGCGAGCACTTTGGCCGCGCCTTTGCCGACAACTTCACGCAGCTGAACCGTCAGCGCGTCCTGGCGCCGGTGTCGCGCGAACTGGCGCTGTCGCAGCGCCTGGCCGACAGCGAAGTCACGCGCCGCTGGCTGCGCAATGAAAACGATCCCGCCGCGCGCGAACTGTTCTTCCGCGAGGCGGACGGCTATCGCCGCGACCTGCTGGGCGGCGCTTATTTCATCGCCAGCGCCATTTCCGGCAATTACTACTTCAACGACGACAAGCCGCTGTCCGAGACGCCGCGCTACACGTTGAGCCCCAGCGCGGCCGACGACGGCTGGTTCTATGCCACGGTCAAGTCGCCGGCCCGCTACAACATCAACGTCAACCCGGATCTGAAGATCAAGACCACCAAGGTCTGGATCAACGTTCAGATCCGCGACGGCGACAAGGTCATCGGCCTGACGGGCGCGGGCCTGGACGTGGGCGGGTTCCTGAAGGAATTCGTGAACAGCGGCCAGCCCGGCGTCACGCCCATCATCGTGGACGAGGAAGGCGCGATCCAGGCGCACATGAACCCCGCGCTGATCGCCTACAACTCGGGCGCTGGCGGGGCGGGCGGCAAGGGCATGGTGTTCAGCCTGCTGGATCAGGGCGAAGGCCGCGCCGAGCTGCTGTCGGCCATGCATGCCGCGCAGGCGGATCCGCAGTCCGTGCAATCGGCCTGGGTCAAGATGGACGGCGTGCGCCAGCTGGTGTCGGTGGCGTACATGCCGGAGCTGCATTGGCACGTGCTGACCGTGGTCGACCTGGGCGCGGCCCGGGTGCTGGACACGGGCTGGCTGTGGCCGGCGGCCATCGGCCTGGTGTTGCTGTTTGCCGCGATGCTGCTGTGCTTCGGCTACGCCATCGAACGCCTGATGCTGCGCCCGTTGCGCCGTCTGCAGCAGTCGGCCCGGGCAATTGCCGACGGCAGCTACGACGTGCGTCTGCCGCCGGGCGGCCAGGACGAGATCGGCGATCTGAGCCGCGCGTTCGGCGTGATGGCGGACAAGGTGCGCAAGCACACGGCCGAACTGGAAACCAAGGTGCGCGAACGCACGTCGGCATTGGAAGACGCGAACCGCGCCATGGCCGCGGCGCACAAGAAGATCGGCGATTCCATCGACTACGCCAGCCTGATCCAGCGCGCGATCCTGCCGGACCGGCAACTGACCCAATCGCTGGGCGCCCACCATTTCGTGCTGTGGAAGCCGCGCGATGTGGTCGGCGGGGACTTCTACGTATTCCGCGAGGACGGCGCCAACTGCTTGCTGGGCATCATGGACTGCGCGGGCCACGGCGTGCCGGGCGCCTTGATGACCATGCTGGCGCGCGCGGCGATCGATCTGGCGATCACCGAGGTCGGACCGGGCGATCCCGCAGGCATTCTGACGCGTACCGACAACGCCATCCGGGCCATGCTGGCCGACGCGCAACTGCCCCGGGCCCTGGCGACCAATACCGATGCGGGGCTGGTATATATTGACCGGCAGGCCGGCAGGCTGCTGTACGCAGGCGCGAAGATCAGCCTGTACGCAAGTGACGGCGAAAGCCTGCACGAGGTGCCCGGTGGCCGGCGTGCGCTGGGCGACAAGCGTATGGGGGTTTACGAGAACAACGCGTTGCAGATGGAGCCGGGCTGGACGTATTACCTGGCCACCGACGGCTTTCTGGATCAGGCGGGCGGCGAGCACGGGTTCGGCTTTGGCAATACGCGCTTTGCGGACATGCTCAAGACACACGCCCGCCGGCCGTTAACCGAACAGGCGGCCGCGTTCAGCCAGGCGCTCGCCGAGTACCAAGGTGGCCGGCCCCAGCGCGACGACATCACCTTGCTGTCTTTCCGTTTCGAATAATCGTTATCAAGGCGGTACCCTCCATGAATGCCTCCGATCTTTACGCGTTGGGCGCGCGATTCGACCAGAACCGCACGTTGCTGTGTTTCAACGGGCCGATATCGCGCAGCCTGATCGAGGAAATCGGCAATGCGCTGAAGAACTACCTGAACGCCGAGCACGTCCGGCCCGCTGAAGCCATGGACGTGTTTTCGGTCTACATCGAGATGATCCAGAACATCCGCCAGTACGCCGCGCAGAACGGCGACGCGGACGCCTCAGCCACGGTGGTGATCGGCCGCCGCGACGAAAGCCGCTATGTGGTGTCGGCGGGCAATCTGGTCAGCGCGGAAGACGGCCACAGCCTGGTCGCCCGCATCCAGGAACTGGCCGCGCTGGACAAGCCGGCCCTGAAAGCCGAATACAAGGCCCAGTTGCACAAGCCGCGCACGCAGGGCGTCGCGTCGGGCGCGGGCCTGGGCCTCATCGACATCGCGCGCCGCGCCGGCGCGCCGCTGGAAGCCAGCCTGACCCCCGCTGCTCAGCCGGGCAAGGCCTTCTTCAGCCTGAGCGTGGTGGTCTGAGGACGCGCGCTCAACAGGATTATTTTCGGAGTATTTGATGAAAGACCTGAACATTCCCGGGACCCAGTCCACGCCCGCCATCACCGCCGACGTTGCCGGCGGCGTGCTGGCGATGCGCGGCGACTCCTACCCCGAGAATTCCTTCGAGCTGTTCGGCCCGGTCATTGAATGGGTCGAGTCGTACCTGCAGGACAACGAAGCGCCGCTGAAGCTGGAACTGGAATTGCTTTACCTGAACACCAGCAGCATCAAGTCCGTCATGGACATCTTCGACGTGCTGGAGGCCGCGCACCGCAAGGACCGCGAGGTCAGCGTGACGTGGTTCTACGACATGCGCAACGAGCGCGTGGGCGAACTGGCTGAAGAGTTCAAGGAAGACTGCACGTTCCCATTCTCGGTGGTTGGCCGCCAATGAAACCGGGCGCCGCCGAACTGGATCAGCGCATCGCCGCATTGCTGGCGGATCCGGCGCATGCCGGCCATCCGCTGCGCGACGCGCTGGAAGCGCTCTGGCGGCACACCGAGGAACAGATGGCGCGCATTCAGCGCGTCACGCAGCTTTCAGACGCTTATCAAAGCATGGCGCACGAACGTGAACTGGGTCTGTGCGACCAGTTCGACCGCCAACTGCGCCGCCTGACCCGCATCGCGCGGATCTCGGATCACTACCAGAGCATGATGCGCGACCTGAACCGCGCGCTCGAGGAAACGTCCAGCCGCGATCCGTTGACCGGTCTCTTGAACCGGCGCGCGCTGATGGAGATGATCAAGCAGGAAGTCCAGCGCGCCGCGCGCAGCGGCGACAGCTTTGTCGTCGCGATGCTGGACGTGGATCACTTCAAGGCCGTGAACGACCGTTTCGGCCACGAGACGGGCGACCGCGCTCTCGTCGAACTGGCCGGCGTGCTGGGCGAAAGCCTGCGCGAATACGACCTGTGCGGCCGCTGGGGCGGCGAGGAGTTCCTCGTGCTGCTGCCGCACACGCAGCCGGAAACCGCGCAGGCCGTCATGGACCGCCTGGTCGGCGCGGTGCGTGGGCTGGCGATGGCGGCCGGGGACGAGGTCCTGCGGCTGACGGTCAGTATTGGCATGGCGTATCACCAGTTGGGCGAAACGTTTTCAGAGACGCTCAGCCGGGCGGATCAGGCGTTGTATCTGGCCAAGCAGGACGGACGCGATCGCGTCGCCCTTGGTTTTCCGAGGCGCTGAATGAAACCGGAACAGCTGTTATCCGGGTTGGAGCCCCTTATGCTTGATTCTCATCTTGGCGGGTCGCAGTCGAACCCCCAGGGCGCCGCGTGGCATGTGGGCAATTACCTGACGTCGATGGACCGCGCGCTGCTGCTGTTCGATTTCGACGCAGCCGGCTCCTTGTTGAACGGCAATACCAATTTCCTGGCCGCGGTGGGTTACACCCGCGAAGAGGCCCTGACGCTGCGCCACGACCTGCTGTGCGACAGCATGGACGAAGGCCGCGGCACGCGCAGCGGCGAACAGGTCTGGGACCGGCTGCGCCGCGGCCAGCACTTCTCGGGCACCTGCCGCTACCGCAAGAAGGACGGCAGCTCGCTGTGGATCGAAGCCACGTACCTGCCGCTGCTGAACGACGCGGGCGAGGTCGGCCGCGTGACGGTGATTTCACGCAAGTCGATCGCGGACGCGGAGCGCCAGGAAGAAATCCGGTTGCTGATGCTGGGCATCAACGAGACGGGCAACGCGGTGGCGGTGTCCGGCTCCGATGGCCGCATCGTCTACGTGAACGACGGCTTTCAGCGGATGCTTGGTTTCTCCCGTAGCGACGCGCTGGACCAGGACCTGGGCGAACTGCTTTCCGGCGGCCGCGCGGATGGCGGCACGCGCGAGGAACTGCACCGCCGCGTGGCCTGTCGCGAGGGCTACCACAAGGACGTCCTGGTCTATGACCGCGGCGGCAAGCCGCTGTGGGTGTCGGTGATGGCAAACTCGGTGTTCGACGAGCGCGGGACGCTGGTCAACATCGTGGACGTGCTGACGGACATTACGCCGACGAAGGTGCACGAGGTGCTGCAGCGCCGGGTGCTGCAGGCGATGGTGAACGAGGCCTCGGTGGTCGAGGTCATGAACATGGTGTGCCGCGAGGTCGAACGCCTGGCGCCGGAAGTGGCGGCGTCGGTGGTTCGCGTGGACGACGCGGGCCTGTTGCGGCCGCTGGCGGCGCCTAGCCTGCCGCAGGGCTATTCGGACGCGCTGGAAGGCGTGCCGATCGGCCCGCAGGTGGGCGCCTGCGGCACGGCGGCATTTCTGGGCCGTCCGGTGATCGTGCCGGACATTGCGACGGATCCGCTGTGGGACGATTACCGCCATCTGCCGCTGCCGGAGGAATACAAGGCGTGCTGGTCGTCGCCGATCAAGTCGAGCGATGGCCGGGTGATCGGCACCTTCGGCTTCTATTTCCGCGAGCGCCGGCTGCCGGATGATTTCCATCACCGTCTGGTGGACGTGTGCGTGTACCTGTGCGCGCTGGCGCTGGAACGCGAGGAAGCGCGCGCCCGCATCCGCCAACTGGCGTTCTACGACGAGCTGACGGGCCTGCCGAACCGCAATCTGCTGCTGGCGCAGGCCGAGCAGGCAATTGCGCGGGCGGAGCCGGAGCGCAAGCGGGTGGCGGTGCTGTTCCTGGACCTTGACCGCTTCAAGCAGGTGAACGATACCCTGGGCCACCCGATCGGCGACGCGCTGCTGCGGGACGTGGCGCAGCGTCTGCGCCGTCTGGCGCGCGCGACGGACATCGTGGGCCGGCTTTCCGGCGACGAGTTCGTGATGCTGATGCCGGAGTTCGAACACGGCCGCCTGACTGCGGCGGCGGAACACATCCTGGTGGCGCTGGCGCAGCCGTTCTCGGTGGGCGGCATCACGCTGAACCCGTCGGTGAGCATCGGCATCAGCGTGTTCCCGGAAAACGGCCGCGACATGGATACGCTGCTGCGTCATGCGGACATGGCGATGTATCAGGCGAAGACGGCGGGCCGCAATCGCATTTCGTTCTTCAGCGCGGAGATGAATCGTCAGGCGCAGGAACGGCTGGCGCTGGAAGCGGCGCTGCGGGATGCGTTGGAAGCGAAGGCTTTGCGTCTGCACTATCAGCCGCAGGTGGGCTTGAAGAACGGCAGCCTGTACGGGGTGGAGGCGCTGGCGCGCTGGCGCCATCCGACGCTGGGCGACATTTCGCCGGCGCGGTTCGTGCCGCTGGCGGAGGAGTGTGGGCTGATCGGCGATCTGGGCGACTGGGCGTTGCGCGAGGCTTGCTCGCAACTGGCGATCTGGCGCAATAACGGTTTGCGAGTTCCTTCGGTGTCGGTGAACCTGTCGGCGACGAATTTCCACAATCTGAACCTGCCGCGGATGATTGCGGCGACGCTGGCCGAGTTTGGACTGGTTCCGGCGGATCTGATGCTGGAGATTACCGAGGGCGTCGTTCTGGATGCCACGGCAGGTACGCTGCGCACGATCGCGGAGCTGCATCGGTTGGGCGTGCGGCTGTCGATGGATGACTTCGGGACGGGGTATTCCAGCTTGGGTCACTTGCGCCGGTTGATCGTGGACGAACTGAAGCTGGATCGCAGTTTCGTGCAGGGGCTGGAGAGCGATGACGCGGCTCGGGCGCTGACTAGCGCTGTGATTAGGATCGGGGAGAGCTTGAGTCTGCCGGTTGTGGCGGAAGGCGTCGAGAACGAAGAGCAGCGGCGGTTCCTGATCGAGCAAGGGTGCGCGGCGGGGCAGGGGTTTCTGTTTTCGCCGCCGTTGCCTGCGGGGGATCTTGAGGAATGGCTTAGGGCTCGGGGGTGATTGGTTCTTTTCGTTTGCCGGATTGAGTTCTTGAGGCGTCCGGTACGGTGGCGTCCCGGGGCGCGCGGGGCCACGATTGCGGTCCGGAGCCTTCGCTCCGGACTTGCCT
>NZ_DAMCTG010000112.1:0-15033 GCF_032113835.1 Achromobacter sp.
GCAGTCCAGCGTCATGAGGCGGCTGGCGTGCAGGTCGATGTGCGAGTCAGCGACCATTGCCTGTACCTGCTGCAGGTCCGCGAGGCGCGCGCCGAAGGACTCGCGCTGCGTGACGTAGGCCTGCGCCGTCTCCAGCGCGCGGCGGGCGCGGCCGATGTATCGCATGCAGTGGGAAAGGCGCGCGGGCTCCAGCCGGAGTTGCGCATGGGCCAGGCCCTGACCGGGCTCGCCCAGCACGGCGTCGTCTCCGACCTCGCAGTCCTGCAGCAGGATTTCCGCATGCCCGCCGATCTGGTAGCCCGTGACCATGCCGATGTCGCGCACGACCTGGTAGCCCGGGGTGTCGGCAGGCACCAGAAACAAGGTGGCGCCGGTCTCACCGCGTGCCAGCACCAGGGCAAAGTCCGCACCCACGCCGCCGCTGATGAACTGCTTGTGGCCGTTCAGTACCCAGCGCGAACCGCGCCGCTCGGCCCGTGTGCGCAGCATGGAAGGATCGGAGCCGGCGCCCGGCGCCGGTTCGGTCATGGCGAAGCAGGCCCGCTGTTCTCCCCGCACCAGCGGCGCGAGGAAGCGTTCCTGCTGGGTGGCGTTGCCCAGCCGCAGCAAAGTCAGCATGTTGGGCTGGTCGGGCGCCGCGCAGTTCAGCGCGGCAGGGCCCAGGAAGCCCCTGCCGGCTTCTTCCAGCACCTCGGCCAGCGCGCGCCAGCCCAGGCCGAGTCCGCCCCATTCCGTGGGCAACTGAGGCGCGTACAGGCCGGCCTCTTTCGCCCGTGCGCGCAACTGGGCGACACAACGATCCAGCGCGGCCACGTCGCGGGCGATGGCCGGAGATTCGGCCGGTATCGCGACCTCGTCAACGAAGCGGCGCACCCGCGCGCACAGGGCTGCCAGCGCATCGTCAGCGTGGCGATCTTGCATGCTTTGCATGGCTTATTCCTCGATCCTGGCGTCGGCCTATTGGATGCGGGTACCCGTGGACTTCACCAGCTTGGCCCACCAGGCGGTTTCATCGGCGATCTGCCTGGCGAACTCGGCCGGCGTGCTGGCCAGCGGTTCGGCGCCCAGCTCCTGGAAGCGGGCGCGCAGTTGCGGATCCTGCAGCGCCTTGACCACGGCCGCATGCACGCGCTCGATCACTGCCGGGTCGGTGCCGGCGGGCGCCATGAGTCCTTTCCAGGCCATCACCACGAAGCCCTTCTGGCCGGCCTCGTCAAAGGTGGGAATGTCGGGCGCGGCGGTGGCGCGCTGGTCGCTGGGCACGGCGAGCGCGCGCAGGCCGCCCGCCTTCACCTGCGGGAGCAGGGCGGGCATGTTGTCGATCATGAAATCGATATGTCCGGCCACAAGGTCGGTGATGGCGGGCCCGCTGCCTTTGTACGGCACGTGCTCGGCCTGGATGCCGGTCTGCTGCTTGAGCAGCTCACCAGCCAGTTGCGCGGGCGATCCGTTGCCCGGAGAACCGAACGACAGCTTGCCCGGGTTGGCGCGGGCGTATTGCAGGAACTCCTGCAGTGTCTTCACCGGCATCGACTTTGTCACCACCATCAGGTTGTGCTCGCGTTCCAGGCAGGTGATGGGCGTCAGGTCCTTGGCCGGATTGAACGGCATGTTGGCGTACAGGCTGGGATTGACGACGGTGGGACCGGCAGCGGCCAGCAGCAGCGTATAGCCGTCAGGGGCCGCGCGCGCCACGAAGTCGCCGCCAATGTTGCCGCCCGCGCCCGGCTTGTTTTCGACGATGACGGGCTGACCCAGGATGGGATGCAGGGCCTCGGCCAGCAGACGGCCCAGGATGTCGGTCGAGCCGCCGGGAGCGAACGGCACGATCAGGCGGATGGGCTTGTCGGGGTAGGCGGCCGCGGCTTGCGGCGGCAACGCCGCGCAGGCGAGGGCGGCGGTCAGCGCGCCGAGCCATTTGGGCAGGTGCTTGTGCAGCATGATGGAGGTCTCCTTTGGTTTGGCGGGCCGGCGGCTTCTGGTGGCCGTGGTCCCTGGGTGCCCTAGCGGCCGGGCGTGTAGCCCGCCTGGGTCAGCGTGTGGCGGGCGATGGTCAATTGATGGATCTGGCTGGTGCCCTCGTACAGGCGGAACAGGCGTACATCGCGGTAGAAGCGCTCAATGCCGTAATCGGCGATGTAGCCATAGCCGCCGTGCATCTGCACGCAGCGGTCGGCCACGCGGCCGCACATCTCCGAGGCGAAGTACTTGCAGATCGAGGCGTTCAGCGTCACGTCCACGCCTGCATCGCGTTCCCGGGCGGTTTGCAGCACCAGCGCGCGGGCGGCCTGGATTTCGGTCTGGCAGTCCGCCAGCATGGCCTGGATGAGCTGGAAGTCCATCAGGGGCTTGCCGAACTGCTGGCGTTCGGCCACGAAGCGCAGCGTGTCGTCCAGCATGCGGATGGCGGGACCGATGCACAGGGCCGCCAGATGGATGCGTTGCTTGTTCAGCACCTTCATCGCGGTCTTGAAGCCCAGGCCTTCCTGGCCGCCGATGATGTTCGCCGCCGGCACGCGGCAGTCCTGGAAATGCACGGCCGACACGGGAGACCCGGCCTGGCCCATCTTGTCGTACGGCTCGCCGGTGGTGAGGCCCGGCGTTCCGCGCTCCACGATGAACGCGGTGATGCCCTTGGCGCCGGGCGCGTGCGGATCGGTGCGCGCCATGACGGTGAACAGTCCGGCCAACGGTGCGTTGGTGATGAAGCACTTTTCGCCGTTCAACACGTAGTGGTCGCCGTCGCGCACGGCAGTGGTCCGCAGTGCGGTGGCGTCGGATCCCGCCTGCGGTTCCGTCAGGGCAAAGCAGCCGGTCAGTTCGCCCGCCGCCAGCAGTGGCAGATAGTGTTCTTTCTGCGCCGGCGTGCCGTCGGCCACCAGCGCCTCGGAGCCGATGCCCGTGTTGGTGCCGACGCGGGCGCGCAGCGCCACGGAACATTGAGACAGCTCCATGGCGGCAAGGATCAGCTCTTCGGTCGTCATGCCCGCGCCGCCGTACTGTTCCGGAATGGAATAGCCGAACAACCCTTGTCCGGCCATGCTCGAGACCAGATCCTGCGGCACCTCATCCAGATGGGCGATCTCGGCTTCGCGCGGCACGAGCTGTTCGCGCACGTAGCGTCGCAGTGAATCGAGAAATTGCGGGAAACCTTCGGGGTCCCTGATCATGGCGAGTCTCCGTTTTATCGTGGGCGCTGATGCGTGCCGCGCCGTGTTCGAATCAGGCTAGCAAAAGGCCCGCGGATTTGAGACAAGTGTTTCGATATCTTGAACGGTATAAAGGTGGATACCCAGGCAGGCTGCTCTATCATCGGCGGATACGTGGTGCGCATCCCGAGCGCGCCGGACCAGGACTACCCCATGACCGCGAGCCCCGGTGAACGCCATGCCGACCCCGCCTTCGCCACGACGCTGGCGCATGGCCTGTCGGTGCTGCAGGCATTCCGGCATGGTGAACCCGCCCTCAGCAACCGCGAACTCTCGGACCGCACCGGCCTGTCCAAGGCCACGATTTCAAGGTTGACGACGACGCTGATGCAGCGCGGCCTGTTGCGCTATGACGCGGGGATGCGGCGCTACCGCCTTGGCACGGCGGTGCTCTCGCTGAGCTATCCACTTCTGGCCAGCATCAAGGTCCGTCAATTGGCGCGCCCGTTGATGAAGCGTCTGGCCGACGCGGCGGGCGGGTCAGCCTCGCTGGGCATGCACCACGGCTTGAGCATGGTCTACGTGGAAACCTGCCGCGGTCACGATGCCGTGTCGTTTCGCCCTGACATCGGCGCCTTGCTGCCGCTGCTGCCCTCGGCGATGGGGCGCGCCTGGCTGGTGCAGGCGCCGCCCGGCGAGGCGGAACCCGTGCTGGCGGCGTTACGGCAACACGATCCCGCAATCTGGCGGCGCCACGCGCCGGATCTGGCACAGGCGCAACATGATTACGCCGAGCACGGGTATTGCGTGGGGCAGGGTGACTGGCATTCGGACGTGCATGCCGTGGCGGTGCCGATGCGCACGCGCGTGGATGGCCAGACGCTGGTGTTCAATTGCGGGGTGCCGGTGACACGGCTGCGGCCCGGCGATCTGCGTGGCCGGATTGCGCCACGCCTGCTGACGCTGGTCAAGCGTGTGGAGAAGATGCTGGAGCAGCGCAATGACGCGTGACCCGGACCGCGAACTGACCACCACGCTGGCGCGCGGCATCGATATCCTCACGTGCTTCCGTGCCGACAGGCCCGTGCTGGCCAACAAGGACTTCGCGCAGCAGACCGGCCTGTCGCGTAGCGCGGTGGCGCGTCTGACGCACACGCTGGTGGCGCTGGGTTTTCTGCAGCGCGAGGGCGAGCCGGCACGCTACCGGCTGGGCGCGTCGGTGCTGGCGTTGAGCTACCCCTTGCTCGCCAGCATGCAGATCCGGCAGCTGGCCCGGCCGTTGATGAAGCAGCTTGCCGACCATGCGCGCGGCGCCGTGTCGCTCGTTGTGCGAGACCGCCTGCAGATGGTGTACGTGGAGACGGCCCGCTCCAATGAGGCGCTGCAGACGCGGCCCGACATCGGCGCGTCGCTGCCGCTGCTGTCCAGCGCCGCGGGCAAGGCATGGCTGGCACGGGTGCCGGACGAGGAACGCGCCGTCGTGCTGAACCAGCTGCGCGTGGCCGATCCAACGCATTACGCGGCGCACTTTCCCAATCTGGCCGCGGCGCGCCGCGATCTGGAACGCAAGGGTTATTGCGGCAACAACCAGGAATGGCGGCCGGACGCCTACGGATTCGCGGCGCCGCTGGGACGGCCGTATCAATCGCTGTTGTATGTCTTCAATTGCGGCGTGCCTACGCAGGACGGGCCTTACCGCGAGCGCGCGGTCGACTTAGGCCCGCGGCTGGTCGCGTTGGCCCGCGAGACGGAAAGACTGCTGGGACTTGGCTGATGAGTGAGCGCATCATGGCGTTGTCCCAGCGTCGTGCTTGCGACCCGAAGAACGCCAGGTCATCGCGTCGCGTGTAAATGGCGCTGAATCCGAAGCTGGCGCTATCTGGACTGGCCAGAATTCGCCGATTGCGCGCGCTGCGACGATAAAGCGGGAGGGGAAGACGACAGCAAGCCTAGGTCCCCAAATACAGCGCGCACAATTTTCATGCGCGCAGCAGCATCTTGGCTTTTCTTGACGTCAACGTTAAGCGCAAAATAGAAAACATCTCCCTGCCGCTCAAGGTAGCCCACAAGCCAGGCAGTTTGCGGCGCGCCTGGTTCGCCAAATCCGGCCCATCCTGTCTTGCCGCTCAGACGGTACTCCGGCGTCTGTTCCAGCACGAGCATGTCTTTGGTCATCTGCACCGTCCGCTCGGACAGGCCGAATTGATTGACATAGAACCGATGCAAGAATTCCACCTGCTCGTTCGCGGAGATTCTGAGCGAACCGGTTAGCCAAAATTTATCGATGCTGCCGGAGATGTCCCGATTCCCGTAGTCGAAACGGTCAACATAAGCCTGCATGCGCTCGGCGCCGATACGCCTGGCGATTTCCTGGTAATACCAGACGGCAGAGTTTTGCAGTGCCGATTCAAGCGTATGGTTTTGCGCCCATGCCGCCGGCCACCACGGTTGGCGGGGTGCGCGCTTGCTGTCCCATTCGATTTCGTAATCCTTGCCTTTCGCTTCACCTGTTTCCAACGCAATGAGCGAGTTGGGTATTTTGTAGGTGGACGCTGGCAGATACCGTTGAGCGGCCCTAGCCTCGTCATAGCGCTGAAACGCTCCGGTCTGGCCATCAAGAAGGACAAACGTTCCGTCGACTTGTTCCTCTCGAAATCTCGCGCCTATATCGACCTGCGGTAGTTCGGCATGTGCGCCTGCGGGTGCGAGCAACGTCATTAGCAACGGCAAGGCTGCTTTGGCAAACCGACGAAATTTCGACTTCATGTTATCTCCGTGTTTGTCATGCGGAATGCATGCGGCCGCCAGAATATGCGTCCGTTTCATCAGGGCCAATCGGGTCGCTGTAACCGCTGTAACATGGCGGAATGACTCAAAAAATCCGAATCGATTTAGGCCGTCCTCTTCTTGTGAACGGCAAGCCTGCGCGGTATCAGTCGGTTTGGCTGCTGTTGAGAGTCTGGTATGCGCAGAAAACCGGTGAGGTGTCAGTACCCGGGTCGTCATTGCAGGCTCGGTACCCGGGAAACGCCAACCTTCGCATGCTCGTTTCCCGGGCTTTTCGTGATTTCGCAGCGTGGGGTGTCGAGGTGGGTTGGGGAAATTCCATTGACCTCCCCCCCGCGCTGCTCAATGCCTCTCGCCGCAGCCAGGGCCCGTTCTGGATTACGCCTGCGCAGGCAGATAGGGTGCTGTGCTGCCGCGGCACGGAGCCCGCAAGCCTGGAACTGGTGGAAAGCTTTCTTGGCCCAAGGGGGCATGCCCCGCCGCGCGCAGGCCTTCTGCAATACGTGACCCAGGATGGGGACTACTGGAATCACCTGACGCAGGCCATGCGGCTCGCGCGAGATGGCATGACGACGACGGGTATGAGTTGGGCTGCGAGCTATCGGGCTGCGGACAGAACGGCGCTGGACGACTTCCAGCGAGCGTTGGCCATACTCAAAGAGAGTCTCGCGTGGCGTCGTCACGGTAACGTAAGGCGCAGCGAGGCAGCATTAAAAAGATTGGAGAAAATTCTGCAGTCAGAGGCCGTCGGTCCTTCCATGCCGACGTTGTCGGCAATGGCGTCGGTCGCCTCGGCCTGGAACAGTTATGCGCGCGGGGATATCCGGCAATCTCATGCGGGCCTTGACCGTCTTGTTTCAGACCAGTTTCTGTCGCCTGTCATTCGGTACAACCCCCGCGTGCGCTTCGAGTACCTGAATTTGCGTGCCTTGCTGCACAAAGGCAGCGCTCTCGAAGACAAGACGGCCGATCTGGCCTTGAGAATGAATGAGGCGGAGAAGGCGATTTGTGCCCTGTCGGAAGCGCTGCAGGCCGCCTACGAGGCGGATTCTGTCGAGGCGGCTCAGGATGTGGCGGCAAATATCGGGTGGACGTTGTGGTTGTTTTGGCAACAGCGACTGCTTGCCGTACTCAACGACCAGGACGTACGTGCGGTCCAAGGATTATCGCTACGCTGGCTAGGGCTGTCCGAATGGATATGCGACCGCTTTGGGGTCGGCGGCAGTTCCGCCTGGAATACCGTTTTCGTACTCCGCATCGCGCGAGGTGGTTGTGACGACAGAAGCGGGGACTTGAAGCGCTTTCAAGCCCAGACGCCCCTTCCCGTGGACAGAATGTTAGAGGCAGTCACGCCGTTTGAAGCCGCCTTTTCGCGTGCCAAGGGCTACGAAGACTGGTCGAATGTCGCTGCCTTCACACTCGAGGAAAATGACGCCGGCCGAGTTTTCTACGGCGCTCATCAAGTGGCCAACCTGCTGCTTGAATTTGTTTGGTATCGCAGCCATGGAAAGGGGCTGAATCATCAAGTTTTCGCTGCGGTGGAGCGCCTTGCACACATAGTGCAAGGTTTGGCGCCGGGCCAGCGACGCTTTTTCAGGGAAAGCCTCAAGGCTTTGCCCTTGCCGCTCCAGATAGCCGCAAAAGATGCCACGGCCTCTCGCGACGCCAAGAAGCCGGCATGATTTGCGCTCCCGGCCTTATTCGTCGCGAAGACACCCCAGAAATGCCGCAGTCAAACTCGACTCGGCCTGTTGCTGGGCAGTGAGGATGTAGCGCGAGAATACGATCGTTGGCGAAAACGGCAGGCTGGTGACACCGGGGATCTTCAAGGTGCGGATCACAAGAGGATTCACCACGCTCACCCCAAGCCCCATCGCCACCATGCGGCAGATCGTGGCTGCGTACGGGGTGTCCAGGATGAGCTTGCGGCGATCGGGAGAAAATGCGGCATCGATCGCGGCGCGGGTGCCGTCGCCCTGAGTGAGCGAGACAAATGGTTCGTCAACCAGGTCTCCGGCATTTACCCGCCGCTTGCGGGCCAAGCGGTGCCCATTGGGAACGATGCAGACCCCTTCATCTTCCGCCCAGAGGGTGACGGCGACACCAGGCGTATCCGCCAGATACGAGACGAGACCCAGGTCGCAGTAGCTCGTCGCGGTCCACTTGGCGACCGTGGGCGAGTCGCCCGTGTGAATCGATACCGGCACATCGGGGTAGTGTTGCCGGAACTTGCGCATCACTTCCGGCATGACGCTCATGGCGATGGAAGGCACGGCGCCGATGCGCAGCGTCCCGGGACCCACTTGGCGAATCAGGCGAGCAGCGTCCGCCAGTGCATCCATGCCGAGGAACGCGCGTTGGACCTCCCGGTAGAACGCTTCCGCTTCCGGCGTGGGAATCAGTCCGCCCGGCCTGCGGTCGAAAAGTCGGAATCCAGTCGCGGCCTCCAGTTGACCGATGACCCGACTGATATTGGACTGCGATGTGTGAAGTTCGCCGGCAGCCAGCGTCATGGAGCGCGTCAGCATCACCACGCGAAACGTCTCGATGTGTTTGAACTTCATCTTTGAATCCCCAGTATGTGAGTCGCAGCATATCAAAATTGCATGCGCAAGCCGAATACTGTCATTTGACGTAATGTTGTTCGATTTCCATACTCCAGCCATACATCGAATCGGGCGCCTTGCACGGGCGACAGGAGCGGGAAGATCATGGAATCGAAGGTCAGTCGCAGATTGCAGCAAGCCACCGCGCAGGAAGTTTGCGACCACATTTATCTGCCGCGGCTGAACCGCGAATTCAGTAGTGGATTCGATTACCTTTCGGACATCAATCAAGCGCACTTGCTGATGCTGTTGCGCGCGGGTCTGATGCCGCGAGAGGCGGCCATCAGCCTGGCGCGCGCGCTGCAGCGGATGGAACGGGATGGCGCCGCCGCGGTGCCGCTGGATCCGCAGCGGGAAGACGCCTATTTCAACTACGAAGCCCACCTCATGGGCTTGGCGGGATCGGAAGTGGGCGGACGTCTGCATGTGGCCCGCAGCCGCAATGACATCCTTGCCACGCATGACCGGTTGCGGGCGCGCGACGTCGCCCTGGACATACTTGACGGGCTGAATGCGGTGCGCGAGGTCGCGATATCACGCGCCGAGCAGTACGCCGAAGTGGTCATGCCCGGCTACACCCATCTGCAGTCCGCGCAACCCATCACCTATGGCCACTACCTGGCAGGCACGGCCGATGCCATCGCCCGCGACGCGGTCCGTATCGAGCAGGCGTTGGCGCACATCGACGCGTGTCCGCTGGGGGCTGGCGCACTGGCGGGCACAACGTTTCCCATCCAGCGCGACGAGACGGCTCGTTTGCTGGGCTTTGGCCACTGCGTCGACAACTCACTGGATGCCGTGGCGTCGCGGGACTTTGCTTGGGAGCTGATGTCGGCGATGACCATCGCCTCGTTGACCTGGGGAAGAATCGCCCAGGACTTTTATGTGTGGGCGACGCCTGAATTCGGGCTCATCAACTTTCCCGATCGTGTGGCCGGCACGTCCAGCATCATGCCTCAGAAGAAAAATCCCGTGGTGGTCGAGTATCTGAAAGGCAAGACCAGCCACCTGATCGCACTGTTCACCGCGTCGATGACGGCGGTAAAAGGCTCTCACTTCACGCATAGCGGTGATGGCAACAGGGAGAGCATGCGCAGCTTTTGGGAAGCCGCCGACGAGTGCGTTCGCTGCCTGGCGCTTTTCCGGCTGGTGCTGGACGCTGCGGAGCCGGTCGAACAAACCATGCTGCGAAGGGCGAAGACCGACTTCTCTACGGCGACCGATCTGGCGGATGCGTTGGTGCGTGAATCGGGCCTGTCTTTCCGTGAGGCGCATCACGCGGTGGGCGCCGTGGTGTACCAAGCTATCGAAGCCAAACTGCGCGCCGATGAAATTACTGTCGAGATGGTGAACGCCGCGGCGTCGGAACAAACGGGACGGGACATCCATCTTGACGCCGCAACCGTTCAACGTTGTCTGGATCCTCAGGCCAGCGTAAAAGCGCGTTCCGCCTATGGCGGCCCCGCGCCGGCGCAAGTGAGAAAACGCACCGAAGCGCTGCGCCGCGCGCTGGCACGATCCTGCGCCCTGGCTGCGTCGCGGCGTGAGGCGATTGCCACAGCAAGGTCCACGTTGAAGAAAGAGATCGCGGTGTTGGTCATGGCGCCATCGGACTAGGGCCGAGTCGCGTTCGCGGTATTCCAACTCTTATTACACAAGGGGCTCCACCATGAAACTTGCCATCACGATTGCCGCCGCCTCGGCGCTGGCATTTTCTTCTGCTGCGATTGCGGATGCCTATCCGACGAAACCCATTCGGCTGATCATCCCATTTGCGGTGGGAGGCAGCACGGACAACTTGGGCCGTGTGCTGGCGGCGCGACTGTCGGAAAAGCTTGGCCAACAAGTGGTGGCCGACAACCGTCCTGGCGCGGGGGGCAACATCGGCACGGACCTCGTCGCCAAAGCGCCGGCCGACGGGTACACGCTTTTGTTCGCCACGGAAGGCACGTTGGGCATCAATCCTTCCCTCTACAAAAAACTGCCGTTCGATCCGGAGAAGGATTTCACCCCGATCGCGCAATTTGCCAGCGTGCCTAACATCCTGGTCGTCAATCCGAAGGTGCAGGCGAAGACGGTGGAAGAACTCGCAGCCTATGCCAAGAGCAAGCCGGCCAGTCTGAACATGGGTTCGGCCGGGAACGGCACGACCAATCATCTGTCTGGTGAACTGTTCCAGTCAATGACGGGCGTGTCGTTCACGCATGTGCCGTACAAAGGAAGCGGCCCGGCCATGGCGGATTTGTTGGCCGATCAGATCCAGCTGATGTTTGACAATCTGCCGGGCTCCTTGCCACACGTTAAGGCCGGCACCTTGCGAGCGTTGGCCGTGACCAGCGCCAAGCGCTCGCCATTGCTGCCGGATGTTCCGACCATGGCCGAGGCGGGCGTGCCCGGCTATGACGTGGAGGTGTGGTTCGGCGTGACGGCGCCCAAGGGCCTGCCCGCGCAGACGTTGGCGACGCTCTCCAAAGCCATTACCGAAATATCCCAGGAACCGGCCACGATTGAAAAAATCCTGAATATCGGCGCCACGCCGCTCACATCAACGCCTGCTGAGTTCGGCGACCGGATCCGGGAGGCCCGAACCAAATGGGCGCCGATCGTGGCGCATTCGGGCGCCACGATCGACTAGGATCACCGCCGCCAAGGTAGCCGTTTGTGCGGCGCTTTGGCGTTGGGGAATTTCCTTAAAACTCCCGCACCGCATCCACCGCGCGATCCAGCGCATCGCGATCCACCGAGGCCGCGCCTTCACCTGCGTCCTCGATGAGCTTGGCCTGAACCGCGTCCAGGATGCCCATCAGCGCCACGTAGATCTGATCGCGCTCCACGGTTTCGATGAAGCCGGTGCGCCGGTCGAGCGCGTTGAAGCCTTCCGTATACGCCCGCACGATCTCAGACAAGGCCGTCATCAGCGCTTGCGTATCGGAAGCGTGGGTCGCGGCGGCTTTGAGCGCGTCGCTTCGGGTCTTGCGATATAGCGCGGCGGCCTTCTTGGCCTGGGCGGCGGTGATGTGTTCGCTGCCGTCCCATTCGCGAAACGGATTGTCCAGGTTCGCGGCCAGCCATTCGGGCTTGCGGGGCTTGCTGACCTCCAGGTCCAGCCCCGCCGCTGCGGCTTTCTTGTAGTCCTTCTTGGCCTGCGCCAGGATCTCGGCGGGCATGCTCGTGAGCCAGAGCGATTGCAGCTTCGGCCAGGCGTCGGGCCCGGGCAACCGGCTCTCGGCAGGCGGAAACACGTCATTGATCAGGATCATCGCCAGCTCGCGCAAGGCCGCCAGATGCTCGATGCCGGTTGCCACGCCGGGCGCGCCCCACACATACAGCGAGTGCAGGTGCGGAAAGACACGCGCGACCTCGGCGCAGTCCAGCGTCGTCATGCCGCGCAGCGAAATCGAGCCGAGACGCGTCAACCCGCCGCCGGACCAGATCGCGTTTTCGCGTTCCAGCCGCAACCACACGCCGTCGTCTTCCGCGTGCACGACCAGATCGGGATGCACCTCGCCGCGCAGCGACAACGTGTTCAGCCCGTCATTCAAATACAGTTCGCGCACGCCCGTCACGTCGATCGCGACCCGCCCGAACGAGGTGCCGCGCAGGTCGACGACCGGCTCGCCGAAACTGGCGTATTCCAGTTCGCTGAGAATTGGCTTCGTGCGGGCCCATTCGATCAGCCCGGGCACGGGCGCATCCACGTGCAGCTTGATCAGCAAGGGCATGTCGTCGAACGTGGCGAGGGACGGCGCGGCGAGCAGCGCCTCGCTGTCCAGGCCGCGCATGGCACGTGTGATCGTGCGGTCTGGCTGCTCCAGCACCACCGTGTGATCGGGCGTGTCCGCGTGGGCGGCGGCCTTGAAACGCGCGCGGACACCGGCGTCGATCGCGTTCCAGCGGCGCTGGTTGTAGAGCATGTCGCCACTGGACCAACCGCCGGAATACGAGCGCGACTCCTCGGTCACGAGCGGATCGCGCCAGCCCACGTGCTGGGCGTGCGCGGGCACGGGCCCGCTGATCCACGTATGGTCCACGCGGTCGCGCCAGAAGTAGAAATCGAAGTGCGCCGGCCGCATCGCCGCGATGTCGGCATCGCCGGGCAACGCGCTACCCACCCAATCCAGGGTCAGCACGGCGATCTCGGCGCCGTCGCCCTTCACATGCGTGATCTGCGAGGCGGTGTAGGCCTGCAGGCGGCGGTTGAACGTGACGTAGATATCGCCGGGCGTGTAAGACATGCGGGGAGCTTCCGATAGGCTTCGAACAACGCGAAGTATACGGTTGCGATCCGTCCCTCATCGACCGTTCAGGCGCTAGGCCGCCCCGGACAACAACACGGGGAGCTCCCACGCCCGATGCTGCACCGGCTTGCCCACATGCTTTTCGACCTGCACCAGGGCGGTCTGCGCGCTGGGTCCCTGCGTCAGCCGCGAGGTCCCGATGTCCGCCGTCAGTGCGTTTGGATTACCGTGCCTGTCCAGTTCGCCGTCGGGATCCGACCAGGCGCCCGTCGCCATGATCACCACCCCGCGCGACAGCCCTTCGTCCAGCACCGCGCCCGCCAGACAGGCGCCACGGTCGTTGAACACGCGCAGCACATCGCCATTGCCGATGCCGCGCTCGGCGGCGTCCAGCGGATGGATCGCAATGGGTTCGTGACCGGACACTTTGCCGGCGCGCGACAGGCTGGCCGGATCCAGTTGGCTGTGCAGCCGAGTACGCGGTTGATTGGTCAGCAGATGCAGCGGCCATTGTTTTGCCGCCGGCGCGCCCAGCCATTCCGCCGGCAGCAGCCAGGCCGGATATCCCGGGCAATCGTCATAGCCATAACCCGCCACGACTTCGGAATGCAGCTCGATCCGCCCGGACTTTGTGTACAGCGGGTTGGCGGCAGGATCCTGCCGAAAGCGCTCAAACAGCACATAAGGTTTTTCGGGCGGCGGCACTTTGGCGTGTCCTTGCGCCCAGAAGGTGTCAAAGTCAGGCAGCTCCACCCCTCGCGCCTGACATCCCGCCCGCATGCCGTCATAGACATGCCGGCACCAGCCGGACACATCGCGCCCCGCCGTGAATGCCTCGCCAAAGCCGGCGCGCCGCGCCAGTTCCGCAAAGATATCGAAATCGTTTCGCGCCTCGCCCTGCGGCTCCACGGCGCGATGCATGGCGAACACATAAGGATCATGTGAAGACCCGCCCACATCCTCACGTTCCAGCGCCGTGGTGGCGGGCAGCACGATATCCGCGCGCCGGGCCAAGGGCGTCCAGAAGGACTCATGCACGATCACGGTCTCAGGCTTGTTCCAGGCCTGCCGCAAGCGATTCTGGTCCTGATGATGATGGAAGGGATTGCCGCCGGCCCAGTAGATCAGCTTCACGTCGGGGTACACGTGCCGCCCGCCGTTGAACTCATATGCCGTGCCGGGGGCCAGCAGCATGTCGGCGATGCGCGCGACGGGAATCGCCAACCCCGAGGGATTCCTGGGCACCGGCACCTCCGGCCCCGGCACCTGACGGCGCGGCTGGCCGATGCCGTTCAACGAGGCATGCCCAAAGGCAAAGCCGCCGCCCGGCAGGCCGATCTGGCCCAGCATGGCTGCCAGCCCGATCACGGCCCAATACGGCTGTTCGCCATGTTGCGCGCGCTGCAAGGCCCAGGCGGCGGTCAACAGGCTGCGCTGCTGCGCCGCCTCGCGCGCCAGCGCCGCAATGCGCGCTGCGGGAATACCGGTGATCGCCGCGGCCCACGCCGCATCCTTGGGCTGGCCATCGGTATCGCCGCGCAAATACCCGGCCCAGTTCTCAAACCCGGTGCAATGGCTGGCCAGGAATGCCGTGTCGTGAAGCTCTTCGGTCAGCAGGGTGTGCGCCATGCCCAGCATCAACGCCGTGTCGGTGTTGGGCCGTATCGGCAGCCACTCAGCCGTCATCTCCGCAGGGATGTCGGCCCGGGTCGGGCTGATCACCACCAGTTTGATGCCGCGGCGCTGTGCCTCGCCCAACCAGCCGGGCAGGTTGTGCAGGCCCGCGCCGCCCGATGTCACCTGGCTGTTCTTGACGGGTATGCCGCCAAAGGCGATCAGCACCCGGGTGTGTTCCAGCACGCTGTCCCAGTCCGTCACATCGCCACTGACGGGCGAGGTGGTGCCGATGACATAGGGCAGCAGAAACTGCGCCGCGCCCCAACTGTAGTTGCCGATCTGATCGACGCAGCCGCCGCCCAGAAACAGGAACCGCCGGATCAGGCTGCGCGCATGGTGGATCCGCCCGGCCGAGGACCAGCCATACGAGCCGCCAAACACTCCGGCCGCGCCATGCTTGGCGCGCACGCGCGCCAGCTCGCCAGACACCAGGTCGAGCGCGCGGTCCCAGGAAATTTCGATGTAGTCGTCGCCCTCGCGGTCGCGGCGGCCTTCCAGCCAGCCGCGCCGCACCGCCGGACGGCGCACCCGCAGCGGCGAATGCACCATCTCGGGAATGGAGTCCAGCATGGGCGA
>NZ_DAMCTG010000113.1:0-14697 GCF_032113835.1 Achromobacter sp.
ACGTGCGCGAACTGGAACACGTCATCAGCCGCGCCGCCATCAAGGCCGTCAGCCACGGCGCCAGCCGCAACGAGATCGTCACGCTGGGCGCCAAGCTGCTGGACCTGTCCGACGGCGACATGCCGGCGTCGCTGGAAGACGATGCGGCCGATGCCCCTGATGCAAGCGCCCCTGTTCAATCGCTGCGCGACGCGGTCGACGCCTGCCAGCGTCAGGTCATCCGGCGGGCGCTGGACGCCAACCAGGGCAACTGGGCGGTGACCGCCCGGGCGCTGGACGTGGACCCCAGCAACCTGCACAAGCTGGCAAGGCGGCTGGGACTGAAAGCCTGAGCCGCCGCGCCAACGCGGCGCGGCGCCCCCTTCCGCCTTTGCCTCAGTATGTCGCGCGCACCGCCAGCATGACGCTGCGCGGCTCGCCGTAGTAGTTCGACCCGTAGGCCGCCCACACGCGCTGGTAGTAGACCTTGTCGAACAGGTTGTTCACCGTCAGCGTCGCATCCACATGCTTGTTGAAGCGGTAGCCCGCCTGCGCCGACACCGTGGTGTACGGGCGCTGCTCGAACTTCACTGGCCCGTTCAAACGGTACATGCTGCTGACGCTGCGCACGCCCGCCCCCAGCGACCAGCCTTCCATGGGACCGGACGCGAACGAATACTTGGTCCACAAATTGAAGGTGTGGCGCGGCGTGATGAAGACGTATTGCTGCGCCTTCTGGTCCTCCGTGCCCTGCAGCGTCTTGGTCGTCGTGTAGGCGTATCCGGCCGTGATGTCCCAACCCGGCGCCGGACTGCCGCTGATCTCCGCTTCAAAGCCCTGGTTGCGCATCTTGCCCGCGGCCATCGAGAACAGCGGATTATCCGGGTCCGTCATGGCGCGATTCTCGTCGTCCATGCGGAACAGCGCGACGTGGCCGTTCAGGCGCTTGTCCAGGAATTCGCCCTTCAAGCCGATCTCGAACTGCTTGCCCGTACGGGCATTCAGCGGCTGCCCGTTCACGTCGGTGACCGTCTGCGGCGAGAAGATGCTGGTGTAGCTGGTGTAGGCGGACAGCTGGTCGTTCAGGTCCACCACCAGCCCGAGGTAAGGCGTGAACTTGGCGTTGATGCTGGTGTCGGTGTTGGAGAACTGATTGAAGTAGGCGTTGCGGTTGGCCGTCTTGTTGTTCCACCAGGTCAGGCGGCCGCCGGCGATGACCGTCGCGGCATCGGCCACGCGCAGGTTGGTGCGGGCATAGAGGCCGTACTGATGGGTCTTGCTGTCGTTGCCGTTGGTGAACTCGTAGTCCGGCTTGGGAATGTCGTTGTCGGGATGGTAGAGGTTGATGTCCGCCGTATCCCCGCCCCCGTACTGGAAGTTCTTGTGGACGTTGCGGTAGTCCGCGCCCACGATCAGCTCATGCGTACGGCCGAAGGCATCGAACGGCGTGGACACGAAGGCATCCAGGCCATAGGTTTTCCAGTTGCTGCGGTACTTCCAGCTGACCAGACACGTGTCGCCGGTCACCGGGTCCACGGCGCAATCGGACCAGCCGAACTCGCGGCTTGGCTCGTCCTGCTCGCGATACAGGCCGCTGACCTTGATGCGTCCGCCGTTCGACAGGCGATGCTCCACGTCAGCGAAATACTCGGTGATTTCCTCGGTGATGTGGTTCCAGCTCGGATCCAGGTTGGTCGAGCGGCGCACGTCGAGCAGACGGCCGTCGGTATAGCCGGGCAGGCCGAAGAACGGGCGACCCTTGTACTGCTGATAGGTGGCGCCCGCCGTCAGCGTCGTGTCCGGCGTCACATCAAAACTCATCGTGCCGTAAAACAGCGGCTTGCGGGTATAGACGCCGTCCACGAACGAGCGGCGGTCGTCGTAGGACGCGACCAGCCGTCCGCGTAGCCGGCCATCGCTGTCCAGCGGTCCGGTGATGTCGGCTTCGGTGTAGTAGCGGTCCCACGATCCGGCCATGACCTGGCCGCTGAACGCGAAATCCCGCTGCGCGCGCTTGCGCACCAGGTTCACCGTGCCGCCCGGATCGCCCGCACCCTGGAACAGCCCGGCCGGTCCGCGCAATACTTCGATGCGGTCGTAGATGGCCAGGCCGAAGCCGGCCGACAGATCGTTCCCGGTGCTGGCGGGCGTGTTGACGCCGTCCACCTGGATCGTGTCCAGCGCGTAGCCGCGCGAATAGAAGTTCCCGTGATTGCCGCCCACGCTGCCGGCTTCGACCGTGACGCCCGTGACCGTGCGCATGGCGTCATCCAGGTTCACGAGGTTCTGGTCGTCCAGCAGTTGGCGCGTGACCACGGAAATGGACTGCGGAATCTCGCGCAGGCTTTGCACGTTCTTGCCGATGGTGACGGCCGGCGTGGTGTAGGAACCCGTGCCTTCGGTCGTGGCGAGGTCGCGACCCGTGACGGTCACGGGCGCCAGCGTCGTGGCGTCACTGCTGCTGCCGCCGGACGGCGCGCGCACGATGAAGCCGGAACCGCTGGGCACCGCGACCAGCCCGGAGCGCGCCAGCAGCCGGTCCAGCGCGGCTTGCGGCGTCAGCCGGCCAGAGACGGCCGGCGCCTGCAGGCCAGCCACGGCGCCGGGGCTGAACAGGATCTGCACCTGCGCCTGCCGTCCCAGACTGACCAGAGAATCCGCCATGCTGCCCGCCGCCAATTCAATGGCCTGCGCCTGGGCGGCCTGCGCATGGGCGGGACGGGACGTCAGGGCGCCCGCCGCAAGTACGGTCATCGACAATGCGCACAACAGCGCGTAACGGCCAACGCTGGGCCGGCAATGAAAATGGCGAGACGCCATGGTCTATCCCCACGAGAAGAAGTGAACTTTCACAGGGGAAGACGCACGAGCGGCCAAAACCCGAACGTGTTGGGAAAAATAATTATTCGCATGCCCGAACCGGCGGTGGGGCTAGCGGCTGGCGACCACCGCCGTGCCGTCGGGCCGGCGATTCAGCGTCACGGGCAGCAGGCTGGGCAGCACGTCCAGGAACGCCTCGGGTTGGCGCAAGTCCAGCGTGCCCGACAGCCGCAGACCGCCGGCGCGCGCATCCGCGACCAGCACGGGCGCCTCTCGGTGCAGCGCCATGTATGCGGCCAATTGCTGCACAGTCATGTCATGCACCACCACCACGCCGTCCTGCCAGGCGCCGATCTCGGTCAGCGGCACGCGCTGCTCGCGCACTTGGCGGCCGGGGCCGCGCGCAAGCCTGACCGTATCGCCCGCCTGCAACCGACGGACGACGGGCGTCTGCGCATCGCCCGAATCCAGCAGCACGACGCCACTGCGCACGCCCACCTGCAGCGTGTCCGGCAGCAGCAGCACGTTGAACTCGGTGCCGATATCGCGCAGCCGGGCGCCGCCTGCTTCCACGATCAGTGGACGCCGGTCGGCCGCCGCGTCGATGAAAACCTCTCCGCCTTCGATGCTGATGCGCCGCTCGGCCAGCGTGTATTTCACGGTGACGCGCGTGCCGCCGTTGGCATGGATCTGCGTGCCGTCAGGAAGGTCGACGCTACGGGTCTGCGTGGCGGCGTTGGCCAGCGTCGTGTAGCTGACCGGCAGATATTGGTAAGCGGCAGCGACGGTCAGCGCCACGGCCGCGGCTACGCATCCCCACTTCACGTAAGCGGTAAACCGGGGTGCGCGCCGCGCAGGCGCCTGCGTCGCAATCTGGGGTGCGGGGCGCGGAAGTGCGGCCAAGTCGTCCCAGACCTTGGCAAGGCTTTCGTATTCCTGGCGATGAAGCGGCGACTCGGCCAGCCAGGCCTGAAACTCGCGTTCCGCGTTTGCATCGAGCGCAGCCTCGCGCCGGCGCAGGAACCATGCGCTGGCGGCGGCTTCGGTGGCGGATAAAGGTTGGGATGGGTTCATCAGGATTCGCCCTGGACGCGACGCTTGCAATGCGCCAGAGCCAACTGCAGGTGCTTTTCCACCGCGCGGACCGAAATGCCCATGCGGCTGGCGATCTCCTCGCAGCGCAGCTCATCATACCGATAAAGCAAAAACGCTTCGCGCTGGCGCGCCGGCATGTCGTCGATGGCAGCCTGCAGCAGGCGCAGGCGCTGGTTGGCGTCGGCGCGCGCCTCGGGTTGCAGGCCCGCATGCGCGGCCAGGCTGTCCGCGGGCGGCTCGAACCCCTGATCGTCCAGGCTGGCCACGACGTGCTCGCCGCGCACGCCCTCGCGCCGCCAATGGTCGCGCAGCAGATTGCGGGCGATCTCATACAGGTACGCGCGTGGCTTTTCCAGCTGTTCGCCGCTCTTGCTTGCCGCAAGCCATTTGGCGAAGGTCTCCTGCGCCAGATCCTGCGCGGTATCCGGCGAACGCTTGAGCTGCCGGTTCAAGAAACCGACCAGCTCGGCGTTCCACGCCTTGTATGCCTCGGCAACCACGCCGAAGAACCGCTCCCCCATGATGCCCCTAAGGAAATTTCCGGCGCACGGCCACAGCAAGCCGGCGCGCATCCAGGGCGTGATATTAGATGTTAATGATTCCTATTGCAGCTGTTTTGTACGGCAGCTTCGTTCGGCGTGGCCCCCCAGCAACGTGCACGAACAAACTTGCACAGCTGCTGGGGCGCAAGCGCTGACGCACGCGCCTACATCGCGTAGCGCACGGTCAGCATGGCGTTGCGGGGCGCGCCGTAGATGTTGTAGAAGATGCCGTAACCCGGGGTGCGCAGGTATTCGCGGTTGAACAGGTTGTTCACCGACAGCGCGGCATCCCAGTTCTTGTTGATCTGGTAGCCCACGCGCGCGGACACCGTCATGTACCCGCCCTGCCGCATGGACGACGTATACACGTCGCTTTGCGCCTGCACGCCTGTGCCCACTCGCCAGCCCACCAGTGCGCCTCCGAAGTCGTCGCGGCCAAAGCGGTATTGCGTCCAAAGCTTGAACAGGTGCTTGGGCAGCACGTCGGCAGCGAAACGTTGGCCCACATTGGCCGGGTTCGAGTCCTGAAGGTACTTGGCGTTGGTGTACGTATAGCCCGCCGAAATATCCCAACCCGGCGCCGGACTGCCGCTGACCTCCGCCTCCCAGCCCTGGCTTTGCACCTTGCCGGCGGGTCGGTAGCACGTGCCGTTCACCGTGCCGTCGCAACCGATGTGCGCTTCGTCCGTCATGGCGCGGTTCTGGTCCCGGATGCGGAACACCGCCAGCGACGCATTCAGGCGGCCGTCGAAGAACTCGCCCTTGATGCCCGCCTCGGTCTGCCAGCCCACGCGGGGCTTGAGCGTCTGGCCGGTGTAGTCCTTCTGCGATTGCGGCACGAAGATGTCGGCGTAGCTGGCGTACACGGACACCTGTTTGCTCACGTCCCAGACCACGCCGCCGAAAGGCGTGAATTCATTGCTGACATTGGCCGCGCTGCGCGTGTAGTCCGACGCCACCGGCGACACGTCGCGGCTCTTTTCGGAATAGTCGGTCCAGCGCCCGCCCAGCACCAGGGTCAACGGGTCGGCGAGCTTGAAGCGGCCGGTCGCATACAGGCCCGACTGCGTCGTGATGGAGTTGCTCTTGTTGATGACGGGCTGGTCGTAGATGGCGCCGAAATCGTGGTCGTGCAGCGGATCCCAGTCGGCCAGCGTCGCAAAGCGGCTGCCCGTCGTGGAGTCGTACCGCGCGTAGTTGTAGCCCAGCGTCACAATGTGGTCACGGCCCAGCATGCGCACCGGACCGGATACGTGAATGTCGCCCTGGTCCCACTTGAAGTCGTTGGCGATGCGACCGACGCTCATGCCGCTGCGTCCCGTCTCCACATCCAGCGGCGCGGTGACGAACGCCGAGTAGCCGCGGTAGCGCGTGTCGCGGTGCAGGTACGCCGCCTTCAGCTCCCAGCCGCCGCCGAAGCGGTGCGTCAGGTCGGCGCCCAAGTCGTAGGTGTCCATGTTGGACATCTTGCTGGGCCCGACGTAGTCGTCGCGCGCCGGCAGGCTGTCGTCCGCGTACAGCGGCAGGCCATTGAAATTGCGGAAGCGGCGCTGGTTGTATGCGGCGGTGAGTCCAAGCGTGGTGTTGGGCGTGAAGTCGTACTCCAGCACACCGTAGAGCGTCGTGGGCTCCGATCGGCCGTAGTCGTAGAACTTGTCTTCCGCCTCGTAGGCGCCCACGAGCCGGCCGCGCAGCGTACCGGCGCCGTTAAGGGGGCCGCCGCCATCGGCTTCGATACGGCGGTGGTTCCAGGACCCGACCGATGCGGACGCCGAGAAATGCGCCATGTCCAACGGGCGCTTGCGCACGTAGTTGACGATGCCGCCCGGCTCGCCGGTGCCTGTCAACAGGCCCGACGGCCCGCGCAGAATCTCAACGCGGTCATAAATGGCCAGGTCCATGTGCGGGCTGTAGTCCTGCTGCGGCAGGCCGTCGTACTGGGTGCTGGTGCCGAAGCCGCGCGCGCTGAATTTCTCGGTGCCTTCGTAGTCCGAAGGGGTCATGCCGGTCACGTAGCTCAATGCCTCAGCCACCGTGGTCAGGCCCTGGTCGTCCATCTGCTGGCGCGTCATCACCGACACCGATTGCGGAATCTCGCGAAGCGACTGGGCGCCCTTGGTCAGGGTGACCGCCCTGGCCGCATACGAGCCCGACCCCTCGGTCGTTGCGCTGCGCACGCCGTTGCCATCCACACGGACGGCATCCAGCGTGGTCACGCCATCGCGGCCCGGCGGCGCGGGCACCAGCACGTAGCCCACCGCCGTCTTGCTGGCGCGATAGCCCGTGCCCTGCAGCAGCGCATCAAAGCCTTCGTTCACCCCATAACGCCCGCGCAGCCCCTGCGTGCTGATGCCGTCCAGGGCGCGCACGTCCAGCACGATCTCGGCGCCGGACTGCTGGGCATAGCGGCTGAGCGCGGGCGCCAGCGGACCGGCGGGAATGTCGTACGCCATGGCCGCCGCGGGTGCGGACTGCGCATGCACGGCAGGCGGTTCCAGCACCGCCAGTGCGGCGGCGATGGCCAGCGGCAGATGCCGGGCAAACGGAAGGCGGCGGATGCGGCCGGTGGGATACGCGTTGGCGCGCGGCGCGCCACGGCTAAGGAATGCCATGTCTTCGGGTCCTGTTCGGGTGTTCTCTTTCCTTGACGAGCGAGAATCCGGAACTGGAACCAGCATCACCAATTTTTTTGAAACGAGGTCAGTGCGCCGCCGGCAGGTCCACGCGCACGAGATAGGGCGTATAGGTGCGGATGCGCAGGCCGGGCAGGTTCGCGGCCAGCAACTGCAGGGCGCGATCGGTGTCGTCCAGCGGCAGCACCGCCGAAATACGCAGGTGGCCGATGGCGGCGGCGTCGTACTGGATATGGCCGCTGCGGTGGCGGTTCAGCGTGTCCAGCACCTCGGCCAGCGGCCGGTCCTCCACGAACAGCCGATGCTGCGCCCAGGCGTCCTCGACGCTGCGCGGATCGATCGGCGTGACCGGCCCCAGACCATCGGGGCGGATACGCACGGACTGCCCGGCCTCGATCAGCGCCGATTCAGCGCTGCGCGTCCGGCGCTGGTCTGCGGTCTGCACCGTGACCTTGGATTCCAGCACCTGCAGCACCGTCGAATCCTCCTCGCGGCTGACCACGAAGCGCGTTCCCACCGCCCGCATGGCGCCGTCGCGCGTCTCGATCACGAAGGGGCGGGCCGCGTCCTTGGCCACGTCGACCAGGATCTCGCCCTGCAGCAGCTCGATCATGCGGCGAGCGGGGTCGTAGCGCAGGTTGACGGCGCTGGCGCTGTTCAAGGTGATGCGCGTGCCATCCGCCAGCGTCTGCGTCTTCCATTGCCCGGTTCCCGCGCGCACGTCTGCCAGCAGATAGGACGGCGGGTAGGCTTGAAGCGCCAGCCACACAGGCACGGCCAGCGTGCACGCCAAGGCCAGTGCCGCCACATAGGTCTTGATCCGGCGGCGCTTGCCCTGCATGGCCAGCACCGCCGCGACCGCGGCGTTGCCCGCGCCGCCCGTGCCCGTGACGCGTACGTCGCTCACTTGTCCCAACAGCCGTTCCATGCCGGCTGCCGCGGCGGCATGGCGAGGATCGGCCCGCTTCCATGCCTCGAACTGCGTGCGCGCGCGCTCGCGCTCGATGTCGTCGTCGGCCGAAAGCGCGACGATCCATTGCGCCGCCTGGGCGGCCAATGCGTCATTGTCGGAGACGGTCGCTGACATCTGCGGCTTTCCGTGTCAGGCGAGCAGACGGCCGCAGTGCAGCAGGACCTGCACCAGATACTTCTGCACCATCTTCGTGGACACGCCCAGGTGGCCGGCGACCGCGGCATGCGTCTGCCCGTCCAGGTAGTGCAGCAGAAACGCCGCTCGCGCCTTGGCCGACACGCCTTCCAGCACGCGGCAGATCTGGTCCAGTGCCTGCATGGCAATCAGCAATTGTTCGGGGGAAGGATATTGCGGAAGGTCCTCGGCCATCAGCTCGAGTTCGGCCAGGTAGGCGCGTTCAAGCTGCTCACGGCGAGCGCGGTCGATCAGCAATCGTTTCGCGGTCGTGGTCAGGTAGGCGCGCGGCTCGTTGATCTGCAGGCGCTGACCCAACAGGACGTCACGCGAGGCGAGGAGGCGTTCGAACGTGTCTTGCGCCACGTCCGCGGCATTGTGCGCACAACCCATGCGTTTGCGCAGCCAGCCAAACAGCCAGGAATGATGGTCGCGGTACAGCGTGTGCAACTGCTGCTGTACGCCCGATTCTGCGGCCAACACTCCTCCCGGCGATCAAATCTAAATGAGAATTTTTCCGAAATTTAAACCAAAAGAATGGCGCGCGCAAACTGGCGGGCGTTCGCCCAAAAAGCAAATGGGCCGCCCCGCGTAACGCGGGCGGCCCTGTCAGAGCTATTGTGCCGTTCATGGGCAGCGATTCGCGCTGCCCGGCGGCTCGCATCTCGCCGTCACTCTGCCTGGGAATGCGCATCCACCATCAAGCGACCATGCGTGATCGCGGCGTCGACCGCCATGCCGGGCGTGGCGACGAATCCGCCGGCGTCGAACAGCGGCACGGCATGCGGCTCCCCAAACCGGTCCCGATCACCCGCCAATTCGACGGCCACGGTTGCGGTAAAGGCCGGCCGGCGTACGTTGCCGCTCGCAATCCGGGACACACTCGCCGTAAGCCGGTAGCCCTTGTAGACCATATTGTTATGAAACATGGGACCTCCAATATCTGACCGGAAGACCTTTCGGCCGCCAGTCACAATGCGCGGATCTGCGTCGCGTGCGGGCCCTTGGCGCCTTGCGCGGTCACGTAGCTGACACGTTGATTTTCAAGAAGCACCTTGTGGCCGTCGCTGACGATCTCCGAGAAGTGCGCGAACAGATCCTTGCCGCCATCCTCGGGCATGATGAAGCCAAAACCCTTGGCATCGTTAAACCACTTCACAATTCCGGTTTCCATTGACGCTCTCCTTTGAATGCGGGGTATACCCGCGAAATGAGGCCAGTCAAGGAAAGGATCGCGAACAATTAGGCGCCCCTGGGAGGGTGCAAGACCGGACGAAAATCACGATGCTCGAAAAGACTCAAGGTCACTATGGGCGGCGTGCGTGGGGAAGTCAACGCGCTTTGTGCTTAATGAGTAACCAATCCACTCAGCGCGCAAGCCGGCTGTCTAAAGCGCGTATGCTGGCCCCGTGGTGCTTGAACGCGCGTCGCCTCGCCGTATCGCCATATGAGGAACAACCCGTGGTCATTCAGCGCCAGCCCCTGCCGCCAGCCCCCCGCCCCGTCGATTTTCCCGCGATAGCGGCGGGCGCTACGTGAGCGTTTTCAGCAGATCCATCGCCCGATTCGCCAACGCGTGCATCAAGCGCCTTCCCTCGAAGCCACCGACGCCCGGCGGCCATGGCGACATCCGTCGCGATCCGGGTTGCGATCCGGGGTGCGATCCATATCCCATGCACGCCGCCATCTCGTCGCCCTGGCGCATTTACCGCATCTATGCCCGCCCCGGCCATTTGCTGTTGCGCAACGAGCAAGGCCACATCCTGAATCTGGGTGTGATGAAAGGCGCTGAACCCAATCTGCGTTACCGGCTGTTCGCGCGCGATCTGCAGGGCCGGGGATTCGCCACGCGCACGCAATTGCTGGACGACATTGCGCGGCGCATCGAAGCGGGCGAAGTCAGCCAGGAACTGCAGACGTTGCCCGCATGGGACAGGCCGCTTGGCGCGGATCTGGATCGCGGCACGCATACGGACGTGTCGACAAAGCTGGCACGCTAGCGCGTACCCGGCACAGGTCGCGCCTGGGTCCGGCCCCGGCCTGCGTCACCGGTCCGCGGCAAACCACGCCATCGGATATCCTCCCGGCTCGATCAATTCTGGACCGGCCGATGAAAACCGCCACCGAGATTCTTGACGCCTACGAGCGCCTGGGCTGGAAGAACAACGACCCCATGGCGCAGATGCTGCAATTGCGGCGGGATGCGCCCGCGGCGCTGGCCGATCTGGTGCGGCAGGCGCTGGACAGGCCGCCGAAGCACGCCACCTTCATCGACGCCGCGCTGGATCTGATGGACGACACAGCCTATGTGGCGACGGTTCGCGAGGTCTGGCGGCGCGGTGCGGATTCCGAACTGGCGCGGGGGATCCTGGATTCCGCGGCGGTCCAGCATCCCGAAGCCTTCGCCCCGGAATGGGAGCGGCTGCTGACCGCCGTGCAAGACGACGATGGCGGCCCGGAATACGCGGCCGATCTCGCATGGCGCGCCCTTGACGACGCCACGCTGCACGGCTGGCTGCGCCGGCTGGACGAAGACCTTTCCGAAGGCGGTCCAGGCCACGCGCGCGCCGTCGCATTGCTGCGGTCGCGCCGGCCTCAGGCGGTGTACGCGGCCTGGCGCCGCCTGTTTCCTGAAGCCGGCCCCGACGCCGCATCGTGGTTGCATCAGGCGGGCTATACGGAACACGAAGGCGCCCTGCGCGCCTTGCACGGGGAACAGCCGCTGCATATCGGATTCAGCGACGCGCAACGCAAGTCCATGCTGGCGCAACAGCCGGCGTGGCGGCGCGAGGTGCAGCGCGCGCATCCAACCTGGAACCCCGAATCGACGGACGGCGTGCAGGCGCGCATGGGCGGCACGTCGGCGGGCCGCTGCGGCCTGTGCCACGGCCCTCTGCACCGGCTGCTGGCCATTCAAGATCCCGCCGCGGCCGGCATCGATAGCCCCAGCGCCATTGAATTCGCCACCTGCCTGTCGTGCCAGGGCTGGGAAACCGACGGCGCCCTGCTCTTTCGTCACGCCGAGGACGGCGCGCCGCAGACGCATCCCAGCCAGGAGCGCGATGCTCCCTTGACGCCGGACTTCGTCGCGAATCCGCTGCAGGACGCCGACGTGACGCTGTTCAAGGCGCCGGCGCGCTGGCATTGGCAGGACTGGGGCGAGTCCAATGGCCGCCAGAACCTCAGCCGGGTCGGCGGCGCACCGAGCTGGGTGCAATCCGCCGACTATCCGGCGTGTCCCGACTGCGGCAAGGACATGCCGCTGGCCATGCAGTTGGACTCCGGCCTGCCGCAAGCGGAGGGCGGCGAATGGCTGTGGGGCAGCGGCGGCTGCAACTACACCTTCTGGTGCGCCGCCTGCCGCGTCAGCGGACACCTTTGGCAGTGCACCTGACGCGACGCCGGCCTGGTCGGTGTTTCGCTGAAGCGGCCGCGCCAGCGTGCGGCGAACGCCACGTTGACGCAGCCGCGCGGGTCAGCCCTTGGGCATCTCGCGCTTCAGGCAGGCGTTGACCACGTCGGACACGCCCTTGCCCAGCCTTTCCATGTCCGGCGTCGAGCTCTTGGTGGACAGAAGCTGGTCCAGTTGCTTGAACTCCTCGTACGGCACGGACTTCTGCAACCCATCGACCACGCAGTTGCAGTAGCTGGCGGCGGCCGTTTCAGCCTTGGGCGTGACCGGGACCTTGGACTTGAAGCCCGCCACGCAAGAACTGTAGGTCTCGCGCTGAACCTCGGGCGGATACACGTCCTTCTTGCCGCAGGCGGCAAGCACCGCCAGCGACATCAGCCCCACCCCGGCCGCGACATACAAAGACTTCCTTGCCATGGACTCTCGCTCCTCATGCGATGAAACCGGCACATTGTGGCACGGCAGGCGCCACGAAACTGCGATAAGGTGTCGGCCCTGCCTACCTGCCCCACGCAGAACAATCGGAGCCCGCAGCACCATGACACCCGGCATATCTTCCGCCCACCCCATCGCCATCGATCCGGATCAGATCGGCGAATACCCCGCCATGACCAAGTCGGGCGGCGGGTACTTTTACGACGACGTCCTGGAATATCGCGTGTGGGTGCACCCGCATGCGGGCGGCGAAGACCTGCATGAAGGCGACGATTACTACTACGCCTTTGTCACCTTCGAAGACGCCGCGGCGTTTTCGCAGGACACGCCGGGCGCGGAACAACCGCTGGTGCTGGTGCGGCAGCTGGAGTCCATCAACGAGCCGACCCCAGGCGTTTTTGAACACTACACCGCAGAGCGCATCACGGAGTGGCGCGTGGAATGGCTGGCGGACAGCAAGCGCACCGAGACCTCCATCGCCGATTTCCTGAAAAGCCGCGGCCACTGACCTGCGCGGGCCTGACGCCCCCGCATCAGCTCATGTACACGCCGCCGTTGATGGCGTAATTGGCGCCCGTGACAAACGCGGCCTCGTCCGAGGCCAGCCACACGCACAGGCCGGCCAGATCCTGCGCCGTGCCCAGCCTGCCCACCGGCACGCTTTCGACAATGCGGTCCAGCAGCGCCGGCGGGAAGGCGCGGACCGTGTCGTCGGCGATGAAGCCCGGCGACACCAGGTTCACCGTCACGCCGCGCGCCGCCACTTCCTGCGCGAGCGAGCGCGTGAAGCCGATGACCGCGCCCTTGGCGGTCGCGAAGTTGATCTGGCCGATCTGGCCTTTCTCGGCCGCCACCGATCCGATGTTGATGATGCGCCCCCAGCCGCGGTCCGCCATGCTGTCGACGACCTGCTTGGTGCTGTTGAAGAGCGTGTCCAGGTTGCTGCGCAGGACGGCCGACCAGTCGGCGTGGCTCATCTGCCGAAAGCGCATGTCCAGCATGGAGCCCGCGTTGTTGACCAGCACGTCGATCTCGCCGACCTCGCGCCGGACCTTGGCGAACGCGGCCTCGGTCGATGCCCAGTCGGTGGCGTCGCCTTCCGAGGCGATGAAGTCGTAACCCAGCGACTTCTGTTCCTTCAGCCAGTGGTCCTTGCGGGATGAGCGCGGACCGCAGCCGGCGATGACGCGATGGCCGGCGCGATGCAGCGCCTGGCAGATCGCGGTGCCGGTATGGCCCATGCCGCTGGTGACGTAGGCGATGCGCAAAGCCATGGTGCTTCCTTTCAATGTCGTGCGGCACGCGCCGCGGAGAATCAGGCGGCCGCGCCCACCAGGGGGAACAGGCCAAACGCCAGGGCGGCAACCAGCATCACCATGCAGACCATCGTGGCCCACTTCAGCGCATAGCGCTGGTGGTCGCCGAATTCCACGCCGGCCAGGCCGACGAGCAAGTAGGTGGACGGCACGAGCGGGCTGAGCAGGTGGACGGGCTGGCCGATCAGCGAGGCGCGCGCCATCTCGACGGGCGTGATCCCGTAGCCTTGCGCGGCTTCGCTCAGGATGGGGAGCACGCCGAAGTAGAAGGCGTCGTTCGACATGAAGAACGTGAACGGCAGGCTGACCAGCGCGGTGATGCCCGCCAGATACGGTCCCAGCGCGTCGGGAATGACGGCAAGCAGGCTGCGCGACATGGCTTCGACCATGCCCGTGCCCGACAGGATGCCGGTGAAGATGCCCGCCGCGAAGATCAGCGACACCACCGACAACACGTTGCCCGCATGCTGCGCCACGCGGCGGCGCTGCTCGGCCAGGTTCGGGTAGTTGATGATGAGCGCAATCGCGAAGGCGATCATGAACAGCACGGGCAGCGGCAGCACGCCCAGCACCAGGCTCACCATCAGCGCCAGCGTCAGGCCCGCGTTCACCCACAGCAGCTTGGGACGGCGCAGGTCATGGTCGACCTCGATCTCGGGCAGATTCTTCGGACCGTCCTCGTCGTAGCCGGCATGCAGCGACGCGCCTTCCGGCAGCGCCAGCACGCCCAGACGGCGGCGCTCGCGCAGGCCCAGGAAGAACGCCAGGATCAGGATCGCCACGATGGACACGCCCATCACCGGCACCAGCGGCACAAAGATATCGCCCGCGTCCACGTGCAGCGCGCTGGCGGCGCGCGCCGTCGGTCCGCCCCACGGCGTCAGGTTCATGACGCCGCTGGCCAGCATCGCCAGGCAGGTCATGGACAGCGCGTTCATCTTCAGGCGCCGGTACAGCGGCAGCATCGACGCCACGACGATCATGTAGGTGGTGGAACCGTCGCCGTCCAGCGAGATCACCAGCGCCAGCACGGTCGTGCCCACCACGATCTTCAGCGGATCGCCCTTCACCGCGCGCAGGATGCGGCCGACGATGGGATCGAACAGGCCCGCGTCGATCATCACACCGAAGTACAGGATGGCGAACATCAGCATCACGCCGGTCGGCGCGATCTTGCGGATGCCGTCCAGCATCATCTTGTCGATGCCCGCGCCAAAGCCGCCAAGCAGCGCAAAGATAATGGGGACAAGGATGAGGGCGACAAGCGGCGACAGGCGCTTGGTCATGATCAGCGTCATGAACGTGATCACCATGCCGA
>NZ_DAMCTG010000114.1:0-14694 GCF_032113835.1 Achromobacter sp.
TCCGACCGCTATGGCCGCAAGGCCGCGCTGGGCCTGACGATCCTGATGATGGCGGGCGGCTCGCTCATCATTGCCATCACGCCCACCTACGCCACCATCGGCATCGCCGCGCCCCTGCTTTTGACCGCCGCGCGTTTGCTGCAAGGCCTGTCGCTGGGCGGAGAGTATGCCTCGGCCACGACCTTCCTGGCGGAAATGGCGCCGCCGAACAAGCGCGGCTTTTATTCCAGCTTCGTCTTCTTCAGCGCCGCCGTCGGCATCCTGGCCGCCTCGGCCGTGGGCTGGATCCTCACCACCGTGCTTTCCAAGGCCGACATGGCCGAGTGGGGCTGGCGCATCCCGTTCATGCTGGGCGCGCTGGGCGGCCTGGCCGGCATGTGGATCCGCCGCGCCATCCCGGAAACCGAAGCCTTCTCGCATGCCAAGAAGGCCGGCGTCGAGAAGCAGCCGCTGCGCACCCTGCTGCGCGACCATCCGCGCGAAGTGCTTCGCATCGTGGGCTTCTCGGTCCTGACGACGTTCGCGTTCTACATCTTCGTGGCCTACGTGCCCACCTACGCCATCCGGCAGGTCGGCGCCGACCCCAAGACCGCCTTCGCGGCCAACACCGTGGCGCTGATCGTGTTCATGCTGGTGCAGCCGCTGTTCGGCATGCTGTCCGATCGCATCGGCCGCAAGCCGCAGCTGATCTTCTTTGCCGCGGGCTATCTGATCTTCTTCTATCCGATCATGACCACGCTCGGGCCGTCGTTCGGATCGATCCTGGCCGTCGAGCTGTTCGGCCTGGTGCTCTACGCGATGTACACCGCGATCGCCCCGGCCATCATGTCGGAGCAGTTTCCCACCAGCGTGCGCGCCGTCGGCATCGGCACGCCGTACAACCTGGTCGTCGCGCTGCTGGGCGGCACCACGCCCTACCTGCTGACCTGGCTGCAAAGCAAGGGCATGGAGCGCTGGTTCTTCTATTACGTGCTGGCGGGCGCCGTGATCACGTTGATCACCTTCATCCGCATGCCTGAGACGAAAGGCCAGGTCCTCAAATAGGCCATCCCCGGTAGGCCGTCCCCCGCTCAGCCATCCCGATCAGATCGCTTTCCGGTCCCGCCGCGGACCGGAAGGCTTTTTCCATTTCGACGAGACCCATGCCCGACCAAGACACCGCTTTGCATTTCCAAGACGCCCGCCAGCTTGCCCACGCCATCCGCGCGCGCAAGATCCGTTCGCGCGAGCTCACCCTGCATTTTCTCGACCGCATCGAGCGCGGCGTGGAACTGGCCGCCTATAGCGTGGTCACGGCCGAGCGCGCGCTGGCGCAGGCCGAGGCGGCAGACCGGCTGCTGGACGCCGGCATCAACTTTGGCCCGCTGCACGGTGTGCCGGTCGCGGTGAAGGACAGCGTGCAGTGGGAAGGCACGCCATGCACCGGCGGCTCGCAGGCGCGTGCCGGCGTCGTCAGCACGGAAACCGCAACTGCGGCGCGCGCGCTGGCGGCGCAGGGCATGGTGATCCTGGGCAAGACGCGCATGACGGAGTTCGCGTTCGGCCTGTCGGGACAGAACCCCACGCAGGGCACCGCCCGCAATCCGTGGGACGCCAAGGTCGCGCGCGCGCCGGGCGGCTCGTCCAGCGGCGCGGGCGTCGCGGTCGCGGCAGGCCTTGCTCCGCTGGCGCTGGGCGGCGACACCGGCGGCTCGGTGCGGGCGCCGGCGGCGTTGCACGGCGTGGTCGGCTGCAAGCCGTCCTCGGGTCTGATCAGCCGCGCCGGCTGCCTGCCGCTGTCCGACACGCTGGACGTGCTGGGCCCGATCACGCGCAGTGTCGGCGACGCGCGCCTCTTGACGCAATTGCTGTCCGCACCGGACGTCGATGACGCCGCCACGCTGGCGCTACCTGCTGCCCGCTTCACCGGCCTGCGTCACGCCACCGCGCGCCAGCCGGGTGCCGTCGCCGTGCTGGCGCCGCAGTCCTGGCCAGCGCCACTGACTGACCAAGCGTTGCAAACCTGGCACGCGGCGCAGGGACGCCTGGCAGAGGCCGGCTACACGCCCACCGCCTGGCACCCGCCCGCGTCGCTGTCGTTTGCGCGCATGGCGGATGACAACTCGCTGGTGCTGGCGTACGAGGCCTTCCGCTATTTCGGCGCGCTGGCCGAGGACCCGGCGCAACCGTTGTGGGATGTCGTCCGCACGCGTATCGCCGCCGGCGGCCGGATCACGCAGGCCAGCTACGAGGCCGCGCTGCTGCGCCGGCAGGCCGACATGGCGGCGTTCGAAGAGGCCATGCAGGGCGTGGACGCCCTGCTCATGCCCGCCAGCGATCAGGCCGCCCAGGCGCTGGACCCCCAGGACACGCGCCACGCCGGACTGGGCAAGCTGCTGCGCCCGGCCAACTTCCTGGGCGCGGCCGCGATCTCGCTGCCCGCCGGCCTGGACGCGGACGGCATGCCCTGCGCCGTGCAACTGCTGGCGCCTGCCGGCGCTGATGCGGCGCTGCTGGACTGCGCGGCGGCGCTGGAAATGGTGCTGTCTCCAACCCCGCTGCACCCGGATCTGTCGACCTGGGGGCTTTAAAGCCGGGCGCGGCTCCGGCCGTGGCTGGGGATTCGCCTGGCCCGCGGGCGCCCGGCCTTGAAGCCGCCCGGATCAGCGGCGGCACAAAACGAAAAAGCGCCCCTCGGGGCGCTTTTCCATGAACCGCGTGGCGGATCGCGTCAGACGGACTTCTTCAGTTCCTGAACCTTGTCCGTGGCTTCCCACGAGAATTCCGGCTCGGAGCGGCCGAAGTGGCCGTACGCGGCGGTCTTCGTGTAGATCGGACGCAGCAGGTCCAGCATGTTCACGATGCCCTTCGGACGCAGGTCGAAGTGCTCGCGCACCAGCTTGGCGATCTGGTCGTCGGGGATGACGCCCGTGCCTTCCGTGTAGACGGTGATGTTGATGGGTTCGGCCACGCCGATGGCGTAGCTGACCTGCACCTGGCACTGGCGCGCCAGACCGGCGGCCACGATGTTCTTGGCGACGTAGCGGGCGGCGTAGGCGGCCGAACGGTCGACCTTGGACGGATCCTTGCCCGAGAACGCGCCGCCGCCGTGGGGGCAAGCGCCACCGTAGGTGTCGACGATGATCTTGCGGCCGGTCAGGCCGCAATCGCCTTGCGGGCCGCCGATGACGAAGCGGCCGGTCGGGTTGACCAGGAACTTGGTCTTGGGCGTGATCAGGCCTTCGGGGAAGCTGGGCTTGATGATGTCTTCGATGACCGCTTCGCGGATGGTCTCTTGCGAGACTTCCGGCGCGTGCTGGGTCGACAGCACCACGGTGTCGACTTCGGCGGGACGGCCGTCGACGTAGCGGAACGTGACCTGCGACTTGGCGTCCGGACGCAGCCAGCCCAGGCGGCCGTCCTTGCGCAGTTCGCTCTGGCGCTGCACCAGGCGGTGCGCGTACCAGATCGGGGCAGGCATCAGGTCGGGGGTTTCGTCGCAGGCGTAGCCGAACATCAGGCCTTGGTCGCCGGCGCCCTGGTTCAGGTAGTCTTCCGAGCTGCGGTCCACGCCCTGCGCGATGTCGGGCGACTGCTTGTCGTAGGCGACGAGCACCGCGCAACCCTTGTAGTCGATGCCGTATTCGGTGTTGTCGTAACCGATGCGGCGGATCGTGTCGCGCGCGACCTGGATGTAGTCGACGTTGGCGGTGGTGGTGATTTCGCCAGCCAGCACGACCAGGCCCGTGTTGCACAGCGTTTCCGCTGCAACGCGCGCGTTCGGATCTTGCGTGAAGATGGCGTCGAGGATCGAATCGGAGATCTGATCGGCAACCTTGTCGGGGTGCCCTTCGGAGACGGATTCGGAAGTGAAGAGAAAATCGTTGTTGGCCACAGATGCGTCCTTAGTGTCCGGTCTTGCCGGCGCATAGGTTCTTGAGACGCGTAGCACCCCGGTCTGCACTGCAATGCCAACTGGGCGCGACGCTTTAGCGGATTTGGCGCGGGCCGCGCGAAGCGCAGTACCCTTGCCGTCGCCCCGCAAGTTGTCGGTTAACTCGGCGACTGGGCGGATTTTAAGCGAAAATGCCGTTCTTATGCTTGCGCCCGGGGTGTATCCATATGCTCCGAGCAGCGGCAATACCCTGCCCGTTTTCATCCTTTTGACGAATGCTGCTGCCCCTGTTCCGAATTTTTGCCGCCCTGCCGCTCCCCGTCGCGCATGCGATCGGACGGTTCGCAGGACGCGCCGTCTACGCCTTGCCGGGCAAGTACCGGCGGCGCCTGCAGGCCAATGCGGCGCAGGCCGGCTATCCCGGCGCGGCGTTCGCGCGGCGCGCGGCGGCCGAAGCCGGCGCGATGATCCTCGAGAATCCCCGGGTCTGGTTCCGCAACCAGGAAAGCCTAGCGCAGGTGGTCTCCGACGATGACGACGTGGTCGCCGCCGCTCGCGCCGAAAACCGCGGCATCCTGTTTCTGACGCCGCATCTGGGCTGCTTCGAGATCACCGCACGCTATCTGGCCCGCCAGATGCCCATGACGGTGATGTTCCGCCCCCCGCGCAAGGAAGCGCTGGCCCCCTTGCTGGAAACGGCGCGCAACAGCTCGGCCGTCAACGCGGTGCCCGCCAACATGCAGGGCGTGCGGGAATTCGTGCGCGCGCTGCGCCGCGGCGAATCCGTCGGCATGCTCCCCGACCAGGCGCCCAGCGTGGGCGACGGCGTGTGGGTGCCGTTCTTCGGGCGCCTGGCCTACACCATGACGCTGCCCGGCAAGCTTGCATCGCAGACCAACGTCCCCATCATCCTCACGGCCGGCGAACGCCTGCCCAAGGGCCGCGGCTGGCGCATCCACTACGTGCGCGTGCCCGAGCCGCTGCCCGCCGAGCCCGAGGCGCAGGCCGCCCTCATCAACGCCGCGATGGAAACGCTGATCCGCCGCTGCCCCGACCAGTACCTCTGGAGCTACAACCGCTACAAGACCCCGCGCGGCGCCACCCCGGCGCCCGACGCCGAACCGGCGCCCCCGGCCGCTTGACTGGTTTGACCCATTTGACCCGCTTGCCCCCATGCCGCTCCCGCCGCCCGGTCTCATTCCACATCCATGAACGATAGAAAAACGCGCACGCTGGTCACCCTGCTGAAATGGTTCGGCCGCATCAAGCCGTCGACGCGCCTGCGCATCGGCGCCGTCCTGGGCTGGCTGGCGCCGCGGCTGGCCAGGTCGCGCGCGCACATCGTGCGGCGCAACCTCGAACTGAGCTTTCCCGATCAGCCGGAGGCCGTGCGCGAACAATGGGTGGCCGATCACTTCCGGGCGCTGGCGCAATCCATCGTCGACCGCGGCGTGCTGTGGTACGGCACGCCCGATGCCATCAAGGACATGGTCACGCAGACCGGCGCCGACCGCATCAACGCGCTGACGGCCGAGGGCCGCTCGGTCATCCTGCTTGCACCGCACTTCATCGCGCTGGACGCCGCCGCCACCCGTCTCACCATGGAAGTGCCCAGCGCCGCCACCATGTACACGCCGCAAAGCGACCCGCACATCGACGCCGTCGTGGCCGCCGGGCGGGCGCGCTTCAACGAAGTGTTCCTGGTCAGCCGCAAGGATGGCGTGCGCGATCTGATCCGGCACCTGCGCGCCCCACGCCCCGTCTACTACCTGCCCGACATGGACTTCGGCCGGCAGGGCTCGGTCTTCGTGCCGTTCTTCGGCGTGCCGGCCGCCACGCTGGTCGCCACGGCGCAGCTCGCCCAGAAATGGAACGCCGCCGTCCTGCCGATCGTGGGGTTCTGGAATCCGGACACCGGCAAATACCACGTCGACGTGCTGCCGCCGCTCGAAGACTTTCCGGGCAATGACACGCTGGAAGCGGCCACCGCCCGCCTGAACCGCGAGCTCGAAACCTGGGTGCGCCGCTGCCCCAGCCAGTATTACTGGGTCCACCGGCGCTTCAAGACGCGTCCCGAAGGCGAACCCAAGCTGTACTGAACCGCGGCGCGCACTCGCCGCACCGCGAGAATGGGGGATAATCCGCAGATGAACTGGAACTTCACCAAAATGCACGGCGCGGGCAACGATTTCGTTGTGCTCGACGGGGTCCGCCAGACCATCGAGATGACGCCCGAACGCGCGCGCGCCCTCGGCGACCGCCACTTCGGCGTCGGCGCCGATCAGATCCTGCTGGTCGAACGCGCCACCCGGCCGGACGCCGACTTCCGCTATCGCATTTTCAATTCCGACGGCTCCGAGGTCGAACACTGCGGCAACGGCGCCCGCTGCTTCGTGCGCTTCGTGCACGAGCAAGGCTTGTCCGACCGCAATCCGCTGCGCGCCGAAATCGCCACGGGCATCCTCGTCCTGGACGAAGGCGACGACGAGCAGGTCACCGTGGAAATGGGCAGCACCCGCTTCGATCCCGCCGCGCTGCCCTTCGACACCGCCGGCCTGCCTTCCGTCACGCAGGGCCAGGACACCCTCTGGGAACTGGACCTCGACGCCCCCGCCGGATTTCCCCGCACGGTCGCCCTGTCGGCCGTGGCCATCAGCAATCCGCACGCCGTGCAGGTCGTCGACAACGTCGACACCGCGCCCGTCGCCGTGCTGGGCCCGCTGATCGAAACCCATCCGCGCTTTGCGCGCCGCGTCAACGCCGGCTTCATGCAGGTCGTCGACCGCAACAACATCCGCCTGCGCGTCTTCGAGCGCGGTGTCGGCGAAACGCTGGCCTGCGGCACGGGCGCCTGCGCCGCGGTCGCGGCCGGCATCCGCCGCGGCCTGCTCGATTCGCCCGTGCGCGTGCAAGCGCTCGGCGGCGTGCTGACCGTCGCCTGGAACGGCGAACAACTCCGCATGACCGGCCCGGCCGAATCCGTCTTCACGGGCCAGGTCGACATCGACAAGCTCGTCTTTTCCATGGCGCTGAACCGATAACTCTATGACCGATACCGCTTTCACCGCCCAGGACATCGCAAACTTCCTGCAAGAGAACCCCGGCTTCTTCGACGAACACGCCGAAGTGTTCGCCACGCTGCAGGTGCCGCATCCGCACGGCTCGCGCGCCATCTCGCTGGGCGAACGCCAGATCCTCACGCTGCGCGAACGCACCCGCGAACTCGAATGGCGCCTGAACGAGCTGGTCCGCAACGCCACCGCCAACGAAACCATCGGTTCGCACGTGGCCAAGTGGTGCTGCCGCCTGCTGTCCGAATGCGACCCCCAACTGGTGCCCGGCGAAATCGCGCTAGGCCTGGCCGAACAGTTCGAACTGAACCACGTGGCGCTGCGCCTGTGGAACCTGTCCGAATTGCCCGGCCAAGGCTACGGCGAACCCGTATCCGAAGACGTGCGCACCTTCACCGATAGCCTGAAAACCCCGTATGTCGGCACCGACACCGCATTCGAAGCGGTGGCCTGGCTGGACGCCAAGCCCAAGTCGCTGGCGCTGGTGCCCCTGCGCCTCGAAGCCGACGGCGCCGCGGTGGGCTTGCTGGTGCTGGGTTCCGACGACCCCGAACGTTTCACGCCTGAAATGGGCACGACGTTTCTTGAATCCGTCGGCCAACTGGCGTCGGCGGCGTTGCACCGATTGAATCCCGCCTCGCCCAAGGCGTAAGGCTGCCGGGGCGGACAAGGACAACGCGATGCGGAAAGCCGAGCAAAACGCGGAGCAAGAAGCCAAGCAAGCCAACAATCCGCCCCCGCTGCCGGATCCGATGCGCGCCTGGCTGCGCCATCTGGAGACCAACCGCCGGTACTCGCCCCATACGCTGGACGGCTACCGGCGCGAACTGCAATTCCTGCGCGAACTGGCCGGCAAGGCCGGTCTACCCCTAGACAAGCTCGGCAACGGCCACATCCGGCAGTTCGTCGCGCGCCTGCACGCGCAGGGCCGCGGCCCGCGCAGCCTGGCCCGCACGCTGGCGGCATGGCGCGGCTTCTATCAATGGTGGGCGCCGGCCGTCGAACTGGCCGGCAATCCCGTCGCGGGCGTACGCGCTCCCAAGGCGCCCCGTGGCCTGCCCAAGGCCTTGTCGGTCGAGCAGACGCAGGCATTGCTGGACAGCGCGCCGGCACAGGTCGCCACCGAACCGGCCGCGTTGCGCGACCAGGCCATGTTCGAGCTGCTGTATTCCAGCGGACTGCGGCTGTCGGAACTGGTGGGACTGGACCTGCGCTACGAGCGCACCGCCGATTACGAGTCGCGCGGCTGGCTGAATCTGGATGATGCCGAAGTCGTGGTGCTGGGCAAGGGCGGCAAGCGCCGCTCGGTGCCGGTCGGTCAGCAGGCCCTGGCCGCGCTGCGCAAGTGGATCGAGGTGCGTCCGCAGCTTGCGCTGCCCTCGCCGCCGCCCGCAGACGCGGCCGCGCTGTTCCTGGGCGCGCGCGGACGCCGCATTTCGCCGCGCGTGGTGCAGTTGCAGCTTGCGCGCATCGCGCAGACGGCCGGCGTGCCCACGCATGTGCATCCCCACGTGCTGCGCCACAGTTTCGCCAGCCACGTCCTGCAATCCGCGCAAGACCTGCGCGCCGTGCAGGAGATGCTGGGCCACGCCAATATCTCGACCACGCAGATCTACACGCGCCTGGATTTCCAGCATCTGGCCAAGGCCTACGATCAGGCGCATCCTCGCGCCGGGCGCAAGTCCTGATCATTTTTGACGCGGAGGCCGTGCCGCCTGACCAAACGCCCGGTCCGCACGCGAATACCGCCTATCCGCCCGCGGCCAACATGCCGCCCAGCAGCATCACGCCCAGCAGCAACACCGCAATCGCGGCCAGCGCCTCGACCGCATAGCGCAGCCGCGCCGCGCCAGCGCCGGACAGGCGGCTGCCCAGACGCGTCGCGGCGCTCCCGGCCGCAACAGCCAGGCAAGCCAATGCCGCCACGGTCAGCCCCGTGCCCAACCCCATCGCCAGCGCCGATGCGACGCCGGCAAGAAAGAAATTCTGCGACAACGCGAACACCAGCACGATCAACGCGCCGCTGCAGGGCCGCAGGCCAACCGCGAAAATCGCCGACCACGCGCGGCGCCAGTTCATCGGACCGGCGACCTGTTCCGGCGCGGGTACGTGCGCGTGTCCGCAACCGCAGTCGTGGTCGTGGTGATGATCGCGATCGTGGTGATGCGCGTGGACCTGAACCGGCGGATTGCCGTGCGCATGTTCGTGATCGTGCCGGTGCCCGTGTGCGTGCTCGTGCCCGTGCGCCGGCATATCCGCATGGTCATGCGCGGCATGTTCACGCGCCCCAGCCCGCCGCAGCAGCGGCCTCACCGCCTTGACCCACACCAGCCACAATCCCAACAGCGTCACCAGCGCATACGACGCCAGCTCCAGCCAGCGCGTCGCCTCGTTCATCGTCGCCGCCGTCGCGTTGAACACCAGTGCCAGCACCGCCACCATCACGATCGCCACCAGCGCCTGGATCAGCGAGGACGCCAACGCAAGCAGCGCGCCATTGCGCGCGGTCTGGCGATTGGCCACGACATACGACGAAATCACCGCCTTGCCGTGGCCCGGTCCCAGCGCATGAAAGACGCCGTAGGCAAACGACAGGCCGATCAACGCCCACGCCGCGCCGCCGTCCGCCTGCCAGGCACGCACCGCGCCCGTCAGCTGCCGGTAAAAATGCGATTGCCAGACGGATACGCTGCCAAAAAAGCTGGACAGCCAGCCGGGACCGCCAAGGCCGCTCCCGCTTTCCGGCACGCCAAAGGGATGCGCGCCCTGCGCCGCTGCCACCGACAGCCCGCCGAGCATCAGCAGGACGACGGCCAGCGCGCGCGCCCACAGGCCTACGGGCATCGCACCTCGATACGATGCGTGAGTCCCTTGGTGATGGCGAACAGTTCGTCCGGCAAGGCGTCCGGATCGGCCGGGATCGCGGCCAGTTGCTGCATGGTTTTCCAATCCAGTTCCTTGGGCTTGCGGTAATCCGCCTTGCAGGCCGCGCCTTGCGGTCCGCCGAGCGACACTGCGCCCTTCTCTTCAAATGCGTAGGCCACGAAATAGGTGGGGTCGTAGATGTCCACTTGCGCGCCGCCCGCGCCCGGCGCGACGGGGTTGGCCAGCGGCAACGTGAAGGACAGCGTCAGCCGAGTGGTCTTGGGGTTCCAGTCGACGCGGGCATCGCGCGGGGCGGCGAAAGCCGCGCTCTTGCCGTCGACCGTGACCCGCGTGAAGTAATGCGAGATCGGCTCGCCCAGCGCCTTCATCCAATCCTGCGCCATGCCTTTGAGCGTGTCGGCGGGCAGCGACCCGTCCTTGCCCTTTTTCAGGCCCTGCGTCGCGTACGCGCCGAACATCTCGTCGAACCGCCACACCTGCCGCACGGCGGTGATGCGCTGCTCGGCATCGACGTCGATCTGCGCACGCGCATCGATCCACATATGCGGGTGCGCGCTGGCGGCGCCCGCCGCCAGCAGCGCCGCCACGGCGCTCAGGGTTGCAAGGCCGCGGCAAGCTGGCGTGCGTTCCATTCAAACATTTCCAGGTAGGTGGCGCCCGGCTGTCCAGGCTTGGACAGGGCATCGGAGTAGAGCGTACCACCCACCTTTGCGCCGGTCTCGCGCGCGATCTGCTGGACCAGTTTCGGGCTGCTGATGTTCTCGACAAACACCGCCGGCACCTTGTCGCGCCTCACCTGTTCGATGATCGCGGCCACCTCGCGCGCGGACGGCTCGGCGTCCGTCGACACGCCCATCGCGGGGATGAACGTCACGCCGTAGGCATCGCCGAAATAGCCGAACGCATCGTGCGAGGTGACGACCTTGCGGCGGTCGGCGCCGATGGCGGCAAAGGTCTTGCGCAGGCTGGCGTCCAGCGCCTGCAGCTTGGCGATGTAGGCGTCGGCGCGCTGGCGGTAGGCCTGCGCATGGGCGGGATCCGCGGCGGCCAGGCCGTCGGCCACGTTGCGCGCGTAGATCACGCCGTTCGCCAGGCTCTGCCAGGCATGCGGGTCGGCGTCGCCATGGTGATGGTGATGACCGGACTTGTGGTCATGGTCATGGTCGTGATCATCATGGGCGTGCTTGTGATCGTGACCGTCCTTGTGGTCATGATCGTGGTCGTCCTTGTGATCGTGGTCATGCCCGTCGCCATGTCCCGCGAACTTGCGCGGCGTCACGCCCTTGGACGCCGTCACCGTCTGTCCGGCAAACCCGGACGCCTTCGTCAGCTTGGGCAGCCAGGTCTCGAAATCCAGGCCGTTCACCACCAGCACGCGCGCGTCGGCCAGCTTCCTTGCGTCGCTGGGCGTGGGTTCGTAGCCGTGCGCGTCGCCGTCGGGCCCGACCAGCGTCGTCAGGCTGATGTCGGCGCCGCCCACTTCCCGCACGATGTCGCCGAGGATGGAAAAGCTGGCCACCACCTTCAACGGCTCGGCCGCCTGCGCGGTTCCCAGAACGGCCGACAGGCAGACGCCCGCCATGGCCAGCAGTGCGCGGCGGCGCGCCGGCAGAATCGAACGCATGGTCAATCTCCTTATGAAGTCTCAGGCAGGGCGCACGCGGCGCGTTGCCCGCAGCAGCCCGCCTTGCGGGCCGCTCACGATGGAAAACAGATAGCAGGCGCCGGCCGCCAGGATGATCGCGGGCGAGGCCGGCACGTCGAAGTGATAGGAGACCAGCAGCCCGGCCACCGAAGACGCCACGCCGATCGCCGCCGACAGCGGAATCTGGCGGGCCGCGCTGCGCACCCAGAACCGCGCCGCGGCGGCCGGCAGCATCATGATGCCCACCACCATCAGCGTGCCCAGCACCTGAAATCCCGCCACCAGATTCACCACGACCAGCACCAGAAAACCCATGTGCACCACGCCGCCCATCCCGCCGCTGGCGCGCAGGAATCCCGGGTCCTGGCATTCGGCGACCAGCAGCCGGTAGATGGCCGCCAGCACAAGCAGGGTCACGCTGGCCGTGGCGGTCACGAGCAGCAATGCCGCGTCGTCCAGACCCAGCACCGTGCCGAACAGCACATGCAGCAGATCCATGTTGGAGCCGCGCAGCGACACCAGCAGTACGCCCAGGCCCAGCGATATCAGGTAGAAGGCCGCAAAGCTCGCGTCTTCGCGCAGCGGCGTCAGTCGCGCCACCAGCCCGGCCAGCAATGCCACGGCCAGGCCGGTCGCGATGCCGCCGAGCATCATCGCGCCGAGCGACAGGCCCGCCATCAGAAAGCCGACGGCCACACCCGGCAGGATGGCGTGCGACATCGCATCGCCCATCAGGCTCATGCGCCGCAGCACCAGAAAGACGCCCAAGGGCGCCGCGCCCAGCGACAGCGCGCAGGCCCCGGCCAGCGCGCGCCGCATGAAGCCGTAGTCAAGAAACGGCGACACCACCCAATCCACGAGCGTCATGCCCAAGCCCCCGCGTGGCGTTGGCGCGCCGCCTTCAGATGCGCCTCGCTCAACGCCGTGGCCGTGTCGCCCCAGGCCACGACTGAGCCGGACAGCAGCAGGCTTTCCGGAAAATGATCGCGCACCAGATCCAGGTCGTGCAGCACCGCAATCACCGTGCGGCCTTGTCCATGCAGGCCGCACAACAGCGCCATCAGCTCCTCGGCCGTGTGGCTGTCCACGGCGGCGAAGGGTTCGTCCAGCAGCAGCACCGGCGCGTCCTGCACCAGCATCCGCGCAAACAGGGCGCGCTGCATCTGTCCGCCCGACAACGTATCCACGCCGCGGCCGGCGCAATCGGCCAGACCCACGGTTTCCAGGGCGTGCATGCAGCGGTCCAGCTCGTCGTTGCCGAACGCGCGCCATGCCCCGACCCGGCGCCATGCCCCCATCGCCGCCAGGTCCAGCACCGTCGTCGGAAACGACCGGTCCAGTTCCGCCGCCTGGGGCAGCCACGCCAGCGCCGAACGTCCGGCGCCCTGGATGCGCACGCTGCCGGTCATCGGACGCAGCACGCCCATGATGCCCTTGATGAGCGTCGATTTGCCCGCGCCGTTGGGTCCGACCACGGCCGTCATGCCGCCCGGCGCGAAGCTGCCCGAGACCGCACGCAACGCCGCGCGTCCATGCCAGCCGAACGATGCGTCCGCCAGCTCGACCGTGATGGGCGCCGCGTTCATCGCGGCCACCAGTCCAGCGCCCAACCGGTCAGCGCCCACAGCACGATGCCGGCGGCGAGGGCATACGCCATGCGGCGCCAGGCGGAAGCAAGAAACGCGGATCGGGAAGGCGCGCCCCGGCCGGGCGCGGCGCCGGGCCGCGGGGGCAGGAGCGTGAAATGGGACATGGCGGGCAACAACGGAAATCGGCAGTGATTTTTTATTATGTTATATCATAACTAAACCATGACGGCTTCAAGGCCGGTTCCCGCACGCGGGGGTTTTCTGCTACCTTCCAGGCATCTCGCGCGCGCGTCGCGCGCGCTCCCCATTCAGATAAAGCCCGCCATGTCCGCTCCGTCCCGTCCACCCCGCAACGACAGCGTTGGCGCTCAGCTCAGCGTCGCCGAAACGCTGTGCGCGCAGCGTGGACGCCGTCTTACTCCCATCCGCCGCAAGGTCCTCGAGCTGCTGCTGCGCCATGGCCGCAGCCTGAAGGCCTACGAGCTGCTGGACGCCATGCGCGCCGTCCATCCGGGCGCCGCGCCCCCCACGGTGTACCGCGCCCTGGACTTCCTGATGGACGAAGGCCTGATTCACCGCCTGGACGCCGTCAACGCCTGGAGCGCCTGCCACGACGCCGGCGGCGCGCCGCATGACCTGCTCGTCGTCTGTACCGGTTGCGGCGCCGTCGCCGAAGTCTCCGATCCGGCCATGAGCCGCCAGCTGGCCGAACGCGTCGCCCAGACAGGCTATGCCCTGGCCACGCACGAAACCGAAATCCGCGCGCTGTGCCCGCAGTGCCAGAAGACCCAGCCGGCCGACGCGGGTCATCACCACCATCACCACTGATTGGGGGACTTCCCCCTGAGGCGATTCATCCATTGGATGCGCCTCATCCTTGGACGGGCGTCATCTCCCGGTGCAGTTAATCCCTCGATGAGCCCCATCTCAAGCGGCAACTCATCCTTAGGATGCGCCCCACCGGCCGCCCCATTTAAAGCCCGCCTGGTCCCGCGCCGCCGGCGCACCCTTGAATTCGGGCAAACCGCCCCAAAATAGAGGTATCGCCCGATACTTGACGGCGATCGGCTGCCATCTGGCGGCCATGGCCCCCCGGGTTGGCCCGGGGTTTGCCCCCTGCCCCCGACTGTGCTGTAATCCTGCGTCCGGCCGCTATCGGTGGCTCTCGCAGCCTGTGGCAGACATCAATCGGCAGGGACTGAAAACCCCGTCAGGCGCTGTGTTTCGCGCCCTGACATCACGCTAGCAGCTTCGCCATGAACACCCCGCGCAGTTTGGACAAAATGGTTCCCGTCACCATCCTCACCGGCTTCCTCGGTGCGGGCAAGACCACCCTGCTCAAACGCATCCTGACCGAATTCCATGGCCGCCGTGTCGCCGTCATCGAAAACGAGTTCGGACCCGAAAGCATCGACAACGACCTGCTGGTGCAGGACAGCGACGAAGAAATCATCGAGCTGTCCAACGGTTGCGTCTGCTGCACGGTGCGCGGCGACCTGATGCGCACCCTGTCCGAGCTGCGTGCCAAGCGCGAAGCCGGCGAACTGACTTTCGAGCGCGTCATCCTCGAAACCACCGGCATGGCCAACCCCGGCCCCGTGTGCCAGACGTTCTTCATGGATGACGACA
>NZ_DAMCTG010000115.1:0-14558 GCF_032113835.1 Achromobacter sp.
TACCCGCTTCGATGTAGAAGCGTTCGCCGGTCCACCAGCGGAACATCGGGATGGCGCTGAACTGCCAGACGTGACCCGGCGAACGCGAGCCGTCGGCTTGCCAGTACGACGCGCCGAATTCGGGCGTGAGGTCCAGACGACCCCAGTTGCCGCCGAATTGATAGGTCCAGAGCGAGGCAGTCTCGTAGTTCAGGGTCAGGCGCTTGTAGTGGTCGCCAATGCCATAGTGCAGGCTCACGCCGCCCTGGGTGCCCTCGGACGATTGGGCGCTAGCAAAGGTGGCAACCCCTGCCAGGGCAAGGCCGGCAAGGCGCGTCAGCATTTTCTTCTTCGTCGACTGCATGGGATCAACTCCATCTATTTCTGAACTAACGGGGAACATTAGCAAAATCCGGCCCACGACGCTTTGCGCATGTCGCAATATGGCAACAAAGCGTCATGGAAAAGACTGTTTCGAAAATCGCCGGATTCATGCTCGTGAAATTGCGATAGGCGGCTGGAGCAAGTCTCGTGCCCAAGGTCCAGCCCCATCGCGGAAAAACAAAATGCCGCCAGGCGCTCGAAGCTGCCGGCGGCATCTTTTTCTGACGCCGGGGCCGCCGGCATGCGGCAGCCCCGGATTCATACAGCATGATCAGGCGGTGACCACGTCCGCCGGCTGGTTGTTCAGCAGCGCCAGCAGGCGGGCGATTTCCTCGCGCAATTGGCGGCGGTCGACGACCATGTCGATCGCGCCCTTCTGCAGCAGGAATTCCGCGCGCTGGAAACCTTCGGGCAGCTTTTCACGCACGGTCTGTTCGATCACGCGCGGACCGGCAAAGCCGATCAAGGCCTTGGGCTCGGCAATGACCACGTCGCCCATGAAGGCAAAGCTGGCCGACACGCCGCCCATGGTGGGATCGGTCAGCACGCTGATGAACGGCAGGCCGGCCGCCGACAGGCGGGTCAGCATGGCGTTGGTCTTGGCCATCTGCATGAGCGACAGCAGGCTTTCCTGCATGCGCGCGCCGCCCGAGGCGGCAACGCAGATGAACGGGGTCTTGTTGTCCAGGGCCGCTTGGGCGCCGCGCGCAAAGCGCTCGCCCACCACCGAGCCCATCGAGCCGCCCATGAATTCGAATTCGAAGCAGGCCAGCGTGGCAGGCACGCCGCGGATCGAGCCGCTCATGACGACCAGCGCGTCGCTTTCGCCCGTGGCCTTGACGGCCTCTTGCAGACGCTCGGGATACTTGCGCGTGTCCTTGAACTTCAGGGTGTCGACCGAACGCGTGTTCTGGCCGATTTCAACGCGGCCTTCCATGTCGAGCAGCGAATCGATGCGGGCGCGAGCCCCGATCCGCATGTGGTGGTCGCACTTGGGGCAGACGTGGAGGTTGGCTGCCAGGTCTTCGCTATACAGCACCGATTCGCACGACGGGCATTTCACCCAAAGGCCTTCGGGCACGCGGCGGGCGCCGCTGTCGCTGGTTTTGTTGATGCGAGGCGGCAGGAGTTTATCGATCCAGCTCATTGAGTATTCATCCCGTTTGAGATCGCGACCCGGCCGCTCAGGCCGACGCGTTCTCTCGTTTTACTTGATCCAGCGCCTGCCGGATGGTGCGCAGCCAGCCGCTGGCGGCGGCGACTGCGGCGTCGGTTTGCTGAGCAACCGGTGCGTTGGCGACCGCCTGCTCCATGGTTTCAATCAGTTTGCTGCCGATGACCACCGCATCGGCGGCGCGCGCCACGCGCTGTGCGCTTTCGGCGTCGCGGATGCCGAAGCCCACGCCGACCGGGATGTCGCGCACGTGGCGGCGAATCACGGCCACGCGGTCGGCGACGTCGTCGGTGTTCAGCGAGCCCGCACCCGTCACGCCCTTGAGCGACACGTAGTACACATAGCCGCGCGCAACGGCCGCGACGGCCTTCATGCGTTCTTCAGTGGAGGTGGGCGCCAACAGGAAGATGGGCGCAATGCCGTGTTCGCCCAGGGTGGCGGCGAATTCGATGACTTCTTCGGGCGGGTAGTCCACGACCAGCACGCCGTCCACGCCGGCCTTCGCGGCACGGCTGGCGAATTCCGCCTGACCCATGCGTTCGATGGGATTGGCGTAGCCCATCAGGACCACGGGCGTCGCGGTGTCGCGCTGGCGGAAGTCGGCCACCAGTTCCAGCACGCGGGCCAGGCCCACGCCCTGCGCGATGGCGCGGTCGGCGGCGCGCTGGATGACCGGGCCGTCGGCCATGGGGTCCGAAAACGGCACGCCCAGTTCGATGACGTCGGCGCCGGCCTCGACCAGCGCGTGCATCAGCGGCACCGTGGCGGCGGGGGAAGGATCGCCGGCGGCGATGTAGGGAATCAGGGCCGCGGCGCGGCCGGATTCTGCGGTGCGCGCGAAAGCCGCGGCAATGCGATCGGTGCGGGTTGTCATGTTCAGAGCTCGATGCCGGCGCGCTCGGCGACGGTGTGCATGTCTTTGTCGCCGCGGCCAGACAGATTGACCAGGATGACGGCGTCGCGCGGCAGCGTGGCAGCCATCTTGACGGCCTGGGCGATGGCGTGCGACGACTCCAGCGCGGGCATGATGCCCTCGATGCGGCAGCAGTCGTGGAAGGCCTTCAGGGCTTCGTCGTCGGTGATGCCGACGTACTCAGCGCGGCCCGAATCCTTGAGCCAGGCGTGTTCCGGACCGACGCCGGGGTAATCCAGGCCGGCCGAGACGGAATGCGTTTCCTGGACCTGGCCGTCGGCGTTCTGCATGACGTAGGTGCGGTTGCCGTGCAGCACGCCCACCTGGCCCGCGGCCAGCGATGCGGCGTGCTTGCCGCTGTCCATGCCCTCGCCCGCCGCCTCGACGCCGATCAGGCGCACGTTTTCGTAGGGGATATAGGGATGGAAGATGCCCATGGCATTGGAGCCGCCGCCCACCGCCGCCACGACGTAGTCGGGCTGGCGGCCGATGGCCTCGGGCATCTGCGTCAGGCATTCGTTGCCGATGACGGTCTGGAAGTCGCGCACCATGCGGGGATAGGGGTCGGGACCCGCCACCGTGCCGATGATGTAGAACGTGTTTTCGATGTTGGTGACCCAGTCGCGCATGGCTTCGTTCAGCGCGTCCTTCAGGGTGCGCGAGCCGGAGTTCACGGGCACCACCGTGGCGCCCAGGAGCTTCATGCGGTAGACGTTGGAGGCCTGGCGGCGCACGTCTTCGCTGCCCATGTACACCACGCATTCCATGCCGTAGCGGGCCGCGACCGTGGCGGTGGCCACGCCGTGCTGGCCCGCGCCCGTTTCGGCGATGACGCGCGGCTTGCCCATGCGCTTGGCCAGGAGAGCCTGGCCGATGCAGTTGTTGACCTTGTGCGCGCCGGTGTGGTTCAGGTCTTCGCGCTTGAACCAGATCTGGGCGCCGCCCACGAGTTCCGACCAGCGCCGGGCATGGTAGACCGGGCTGGGCCGGCCCACGAAATGCTTGAGCTCGTAGTTGAATTCTTCGAGGAAGGCGGGATCGACCCGGTAACGGTCGTAGGACGCGCGCAGCTCGTCGAGCGCGTGCATCAGCGTTTCCGCCACGAAAACACCGCCATAAGGCCCGAAATGGCCCTTGGCATCCGGAAAGTCGTAAGGTTTCACCACAGCATCTCCCCCGGGATCGCGGCAGGCCACTGCCGGCCGCAAATCCGGTTTGCAACCCGGCATTTTACCTGACGCGGACGGCACCGGCGTGCCGCCCGCCCCCGGGCGCCCCGCTCGTCAGAGCGACTGCCCCATGCGGCGCAGGAAGGTTTCGCACGCCGCCATCTGGTCCAGGGCCACATATTCGTTGGGCTTGTGGGCCTGTTCGATGTGGCCGGGGCCGCAGACGACAGTGGGGATGCCGATGCCCTGGAACAACCCGGCTTCGGTGCCGTACGCCACCTTGCGGGTGGCGCGGTCTTCGGTCAGGGCGCGCACGAGCTGGGTGATGGCGGCTTCTTCCGAGGCCTCCAGGGCGGGCGCGGCGGCGCCGGTCTCGATTTCGATGCTGGCGCCGTCGAATTCGGCCTTCATCTTCGGCAGCAGCTCTTCGCGCACGTATTTTTCGACTTCCGCCTGGATGTCGTCGGGACGCATGCCCGGCAGGTTGCGGAATTCGTAGGTGAATTCGCACAGCTCGGGAATGGTGTTGACCGCGATGCCGCCCCGGATCTGGTTGGTGGTCATCGTGGAGAACGGCACGTCGTAGAACTGGTCGTAGGGGCCGTTGGCCTTGAAGCTGTCGGCCAGGTCGCGGATACGGCAGATCAGGCGGGCGGCGTATTCGATGGCGTTGCAGCCGCGCGGGGTGAGCGACGAGTGGGCCGCCTTGCCATGCACCTTGCAGCGGAAGAGATTGATCCCCTTGTGGGCCACCACCACCTGCATGCCGGTGGGTTCGCCCACCACGCAGCCCTCGGGGCGGATGCCGCGCTCGTGCAGATCGGCCAGCATGTAGGGCGCGCCCGCGCAGCCGACTTCCTCGTCGTAGGAGAACGCCAGGTGGATGGGCTTCTTGCGCGGCATGGCCATGAATTCGGGCACCAGCGCCAGCGATCCGGCGATGAAGCCCTTCATGTCGCAGGCGCCGCGGCCGTAGAGCAGGCCGTCTTTTTCGATGAGTTTGAACGGGTCCGAGCCCCAGTCCTGGCCGTCCACCGGCACCACGTCGGTGTGGCCCGACAGGACGATGCCGCCCTGCTGGTTGCCGTCCTGCGCGGGCAGCGTGGCGAACAGGTTGGCCTTGGTGCGCTCGGGGTTGTGCGCCAGCCATGCGTCGACGCCCTGACCCTTGAGCCAGTCACGGACGGTTTCGATCAGGGCAAGATTGGAATTGCGGCTGGTGGTGTCAAAACCAACCAGCGTTTCCAGCCAGGTGCGCGCGTTCATGTCACTACTCTCGTGGGGAAAAGACGCAGTGTAAAGCCAGGCGGCGGCCGCGTCCCGGACGACCGCCTTCTGAACGACCGCTTTTTGGACAACCCGCAAGACGGCCGGAGCGGCACCGCCTAGAATGTCGCCCGGAAATTAAAAGCCCCCAAGGAGATCCCGTGCAGCACAAAGCAGTCCCCACACGCAACATCGTGGCAGCGGTAATAGGCAACGCGCTCGAATGGTATGACTTCCTGGTGTTCGCGTTCATGACGCCGATCATCGCCAAACTGTTCTTTCCCACCGACCCCAGCGTCCCCGGCAGCGAACTGAACGCCATCCTGATGACCACCGCCATCTTCGGCGTGGGCTTCTTCATGCGCCCGGTGGGCGGCATCATCCTGGGCCTGTACGGCGACCGCAAGGGCCGCAAGGCCGCCATGGTGCTGGTGACCTCGCTGATGGCCGTGTCCATCGCGCTGATCACGGTGGCCCCGACCTACCACGCGGCCGGCATCCTGGCCCCGATCTTCATCCTGATCGCGCGCCTCTTGCAAGGCTTCTCGGCCGGCGGCGAGTTCGGCACGTCGACGGCGCTGCTGATCGAAATGGCGCCCAACGGCAAGCGCGGCTTCTATGGCTCGTGGCAGATGGCGGGCCAGATGCTGGCCCTCCTGATCGGCGCGGCCTGCGGCACGCTCATCACCGAGTTCTTCACCGAGCAGCAGATTGCCGACTGGGCGTGGCGCCTGCCGTTCGCCTTCGGCCTGGTGATTGTGCCGATCGCCATCTATATCCGCCGCAACGTCGACGAAACGGACGCCTTCAAGCAGATGAAGGAAGCCGACCGCCAGGCCGCCGAACGCGGCGAGGTCAAGCGCCTGTCGCTGGGCCAGATGCTGCGCACCCACACCCGCGAAACGCTGATCGGCGTGGGTCTCGTGGTGACGGCCACGGTGTCGATCTACATCACCTTCACGTATCTGGTCACGTATTCGACCAAGGTGCTGATGCTGCCGCTGAACCAGACCTTCCTGGTGCAGATGGCCGGCGCGGCGCTGATGGTGGTGCTGACCCCGTTCATGGGCGCATGGTCCGATCGCATCGGCCGCCGTCCGCTCGTGATCAGCTCGCTGATCGGCTACCTGATCGTGCTGTATCCGCTGTATTTCTGGCTGTCGGACGCGCCGTCGATCGGCCGCCTGCTGACCGTGCAGGTCGTGGTCTGCATTTTCGTGTCGGCGTTCTTCGGCGTGTTCAGCACGGTGATGGCCGAGCTGTTCCCGGCGCGCGTGCGTTCCGTGGGCCTGTCCCTGGCGTACAACGTGGCCGTGATGATCTTCGGCGGGTTCGCGCAGTTCATCGTGACCTGGCTGATCAAGACCACCGGCTCGCCCATGGCGCCCGCGTACTACGTGATGTTTGGCGTGGCGCTGGGCCTGGTCGCCGCGTTCTACATGCGCGATCGTGCGCATGAAGAACTGGAGGACTGAGGCCTGAACCGCCGCGCGCCGCCTGTCTGGACCTGACGCCAGCGGCGGCCACGGCGGCGAATGATCCGGCAGCGGTCCTCGCTGCCGGAGGCTGCGCCTAACGGCGCGTTGCCGACGACACGCCCTGCACTTCAGCCAGGGCGTCCAGCGCGCGCGACAGCGATTCGCCGCCGCGCACTTCCACCGTGAACACCATGTGAGCCAGCGACTGCTTGCTTTGCGTGTTCACGCCCACGACGTTCAGGCGTAGACGCGCAAACACTTCGGACAGGTCGCGCAAGAGGCCCGAGCGGTCGTGCGCGCGCACGCTGATGTCCACCGGATAGAAGGTGTCGGCCGTTTCGCCCCACGCCACTTCGATGACGCGCTCGGGCTCGCGCGCGGCCAGCGCCAGATAGCTGTGGCAATCGCGGCGATGGATCGACACGCCGCGCCCCCGCGTCACGAAGCCGGAGATCGCATCCGGCGGCGCCGGGCGGCAGCAACGGGCAAGTTGTGTCAGCAGCGACCCCACTCCCACCACCAGCACGCCGCTCTTGCCGCTTTTCTCGGCGCTGCCGGCGCTGGCGTGCCGCAGCGCCGCCGGCGTGGGCTCGACCGCGGGCGCCGGCTGCTGGAACACCGCGTCGATCTGCCGCAGGCTGAATTCTTCCTTGGCGGCGGCAACGTAAAGGTCGTCGGCCCGCGCGAAGCCCAGGTTCTGGGCCAGCTGTTCCAGATTGATGGCCGTCTTGCCCAGGCGCTGCAATTCCTTTTCGACAAGCGCCTGCCCTTGCGTGATGCGCTGCTGCAGTTCAATCGCGTTGAACCACATGCGCACCTTGGCGCGGGCGCGCGGGCTGGCCAGAAAGCCGAGCTGGGGATTGAGCCAGTCGCGCGACGGGCCGCCGGACTTGGCGGAGATGATCTCCACGGTCTGGCCGGTGGACAGATGCGTCTGCAGCGGCACCATCTGCCCATCGACGCGCGCGCCGCGGCAGCGGTGGCCCAGGTCGGTATGCAGGTGATAGGCGAAATCCACCGGCGTGGCGCCGGCGGGCAGCTCGATCACGCGCGCCTGGGGCGTCAGCACGTAGATGCGATCGTCGGTATGCGCGGGGGCCGTCACCGCGCCGCGGCTCTTGCCTCCGGCGGCCCGGCCCGAGGCGGGCTTGGCCGGTTCGGGCGGCGAGGCTTCGCTCCCCTCGACATCGCTGTTCCAGGCCAGCAACTGGCGCATCCACGCAAGCTGCCGGTCGTATTCGCTGGAGGCGGCCACTTGCCCGCCCTTGGCGCCCGCTTCCTTGTAGCGCCAATGCGCGGCCATCCCGTATTCGGCGAACTGATGCATCTCGCGCGTGCGGATCTGCACTTCGAAGGGACGGCCATCGTCGTCGGCCACCACCGTGTGCAGCGACCGGTAGCCGTTGGGCTTGGGACGCGAGATGTAGTCGTCGAACTCGTCGGACAGCGGCGTCCACATCTCGTGCACCATGCCCAGCGCCGTGTAGCAGGCACGCACGTCGTCGACGATGACGCGCAGCGCCCGCAGGTCGTACATCTGCGAGAAATCCAGGCGCTTGACGCGCATCTTGTTCCAGATGCTGTAGATGTGCTTGGGCCGGCCGCTGACCTCGGCGTCGATGCCGCTCTTGGCAAGCGCCTGCTGCAGACGCGTGATGGCGCCGGCGATGAAGGCCTCGCGCTCGACCCGCTTTTCTTCGAGGAGGCGGGCGATGTGCTTGTATTTTTCGGGCTCGAGAAAGCGGAAGGACAGGTCTTCCATTTCCCACTTGATCTGCCAGATGCCCAACCGGTTGGCGAGCGGGGCGTACAGGTCCAGGGTTTCACGGGCAAAGCTGGGCGAGCACGGGGCCTTGCTTTCGGCGTGCCAGCGCAGCGTGCGCAGCCGGGACGCCAGGCGCATCAGCACGATGCGCAGGTCGGCCGCCATGGCCAGCAGCATCTTGCGCTGCATTTCCTTTTGCGACCCGCTTTCGGCCGAGGCATCGCTGGCCTGCCGGGCCACCACGCCCAGGCGCAGCAACGCGTAGGCGCCCTGCACCAGCCGCGCGATTTCCGCGCCGAAGGCGACGGCGATGGGGTCGTTGCGCAACGAGGGCGCGGGGGCCATCAGGTCGGTGGGCAGCGCGGCCAGCAGGGCGGCGGCGCGCGTGGCGGCATCGGTGTGCAAGGCCGCCAGGATACGGACGACGCCGGCGGCGTGGCCGGCCAGCGGCTCGCCCGTCAGGGCGTTCTGGCCCTGGAAGCGAGGCTCGGCCCAGCAGGCAACCCGGTCCAGCAATGCCAGGCCTTCGGCATCCAGGCCCGCCCCGGCCTCCTGCCGCCAGGAAGCGTCAAATGGCGAAGGCGCATCGAGAACGGGCGGGGCGGACATGACGGGGCGTAGCGAAGGTATCGGGTTGAATATTTCGACACTCTACACTAGGGTTCATTCACCCTGAACACACTGCCGCATCCCGGCATATGGAAGGAACCAAAGCTTATGTTGCGCTGGCTGAAGGGCCGCGGCGCCCGCCCATCCGAGGTCGCCGAGATGCAGGCCCGCATCCCGCCCGAACTCTGGCGGCAGGTGCTGGACACCTACCCGTTTCTGGCGGTGCTGACCGAAAGCGAAGCCACCCAGTTGCAGGCGCGCGCCGCGTGGCTGCTCGCCAGCAAGACGATCAATGGCGCGCAGGGGCTGGAGGTCTCGGACTTCATGCGGCTGTCCATCGCCGCGCAGGCCTGCCTGCCCATCCTGAATCTCACGCCCGAGCTGTACGAGGGCTGGGACGAGATCATCGTGTATCCCGCCAGCTTCCGCATCCCTCGGACGCGCGAGGACGAGGACGGCGTGGTCCACGAATACATCGAGGACGCCGCGGGCGAAGCCTGGGAAGGCGGGCCGCTGGTCCTGTCGTGGGAAGACACGCAGCTGTCCGAGGGCGGCTTCAACGTGGTGATCCACGAGTTCGCCCACAAACTGGACTTGCGCTCGGGCTTTGCGGACGGCATGCCGTCGCTGTCGGCGCATCCCGACATCAAGCCGCGCGCGTGGCGCCAGGTGCTGGACGACAGCCTGGACCGCTTCATCGCGGCGGTCGACGCCGTGGAAGCGGCGATACCGCACGACGTGGATCCCGAGAGCGAGGAAGCGGACGCCTGGTACGGCCAGTTGCCGTTGGATCCCTACGCCGCCACGGACGAAGGCGAGTTCTTTGCGGTCAGTTCGGAACACTTCTTTGTGGATCCCCTTCCGATGCAGCAGGCCCTGCCCGAGTGGTATGCCATGCTGCGGGCCTATTACCGGCAGGATCCGTTGGAGCGATACGCATGAAGCAGTTGCTGATCGTCTGGCATTCGCGCACCGGCGCGGCCGAGCAGATGGCGCAGGCCGCGGCACGCGGTGCGGCGGCGGCGGCCGCTGCCCTGGAGCAGCCGGACGATCTACGCATCGAACTGCGGCGCGCGCAGGACGCCGATGCCGACGTCCTGCTGGCCAGCCAGGGGTTTCTCTTCTGCGCCCCCGAGAACCTTGCCAGCCTGAGCGGCGAGATGAAGGAATTCTTCGACCGCAATTACTACGCGGTCCTGGACCGCATCCAGGGACTGCCCTATGCCGCCCTGATCAGCGCGGGCAGCGACGGCTCGGGCGCGGCCCGGCAGGTGGAACGCATCTGCACCGGCTGGCGGCTGACGGCGGTGGCGCCGGCCGTCATCGTGAATATGGGCGCGCAGACGGCGGCGCAGATTCTGGCAGCCAAGATTGTGCCGAATGCGGATCTGGTGCGCTGCGAGGAACTGGGCGGCCTGCTGGCGGGGATGATGCTGATGGGCGCATGAGGCGGGTGGCGTCTGTTGTCGGGTGTCTGACACCCGCTGAAAAGCCGCTAAAGCCTGACGATCATCTCCCTTGGGTGTCAGACACCCGACAACAGACGCAGCCTCTCAATGGGTGTCAGACATCTGCATTGCTGGGTGTCTGACACCCTGGCGAGATGGTCTTCAGACCGTAGCGGCGCTTCAAAGGGTGTCAGACACCCACTCAGCGCCAGCCCACAAAAAAGCCCTCGGCTCACGCCTGAGGGCTTTTTCACAAGGCCAGCCGAAGCCGGCCCTGACCGTGCATCAAAGCGCAGCCGTCACCACGATCTCGACCTTGTAGTCGGGGTTGGCGAGGCGGGCTTCGACGGTGGCGCGGGGGGGCGAGTTGCCGTCGGCGACCCAGGCGTCCCAGGCCTTGTTCATGCCGTCGAATTCCTTCATGTTGGCCACGTAGATCTGGGCCATCAGGATCTTGGTCTTGTCGGTGCCGGCTTCGGCCAGCAGGCGGTCGATCGTGGCGAGCACTTGCTCGGTCTGGCCGGTGATGTCCAGCGTGGCATCGTCCGGCACCTGGCCTGCCAGGTAGGCAACGCCGTTGTACACGGCCATGTCCGACAGACGCTTGGTCACGTGAAAGCGCTTGATGCTGCTCATGAGAATTCCCCTAGAGTCGAGTGGTTTGGTTGGAACTGGGCAAAACTGCCCGCGTGCGGCGCGCGGGCGTCGTCAGGCGGGCGGCAATTGAAAAACCTGGCGCAGATAGGCCAGGTAGGCGGGATCGTCGCACATCGTCTTCTCGGGCGCATCCGACACCTTGGCCACCGGCTGGCCGTTGCAGCGGACCATCTTCATGACGATCTGCAGCGGTTCGTGCCCGAGGTCGTTGGTGAGGTTGGTGCCGATGCCGAAGGACACCTTGCAGCGGCCCGAGAACTGGCGCGCCAGCTCGATGGCGCGCGGGAAGGTCAGCGAATCCGAGAACACCAGCGTCTTGGCGCGCGGATCCACGCGGTTCTTGCGGTAATGCTCGAGCAGGCGCTCGCCCCAGATGAAGGGATCGCCTGAATCATGGCGCGCGCCGTCAAAGAGCTTGCAGAAATACATGTCGAAGTCGCGCAGGAACGCATCCATGCCGTAGACGTCGGACAGCGCGATGCCGAGGTCGCCGCGGTACTCCTTGGCCCACACTTCCAGCGCGAACACCTGCGAATCGCGCAGGCGCGGACCGAGCGCCTGGCAGGCCTGCAGGTATTCGTGGCCCATGGTGCCCAGCGGCAGCACGTCGTGCTCCTTGGCAAGCAGCACGTTGCTGGATCCCGCGAAGTGCGGCCCCATCTCGGCTTTCAGGGTGGTGACGATCTCTTCGTGCCAGGCCTTGGAGAAGCGGCGCCGCGTGCCGTATTCGGCCACGCGGAAGTCGGCCAGCGCGGGATCGTCCAACACGAGGTGCATCTTGGACTGCAGGCGCTTGCGGCCTTCTTCCCAGTCCGGATGCTTGCGCGTGTTGCGGAAATAGACCTCATTGACGATGGCCAGCACGGGGATCTCGAACAGGATCGTGTGCAGCCACGGACCCTTGACCTCGATGCTGATCTCGCCGGGTCCCTCGCCTTCGCTGATGTGGATGCAGCGCTCGGGCATGTGGAACAGACGAAGGAAATCAACGAAGTCGCTTTTGATAAAGCGCAAGTTGCCCAGATATTTAAGTTCGTCGTCCGTGAAGCGCAATTGGCAAAGCTGATGCACTTCCTGGCGGATTTCGTCCATATAGGGGCGCAAATCCACGCCTTTCGTACGGCATTTGTACCGGTACTCGACCTGAGCAGCGGGGAAATGATGCAGCACCACTTGCATCATGCTGAATTTATACAGGTCGGTGTCGAGCAGCGAAGTAATAATCATGATTGCGCGTTTCGTTTCGCGACACCATAGCATGAAGAACAGGGGCTTCGGCACGAAGTGCCACGCTGTCAATACGGGTATTGCCGACACATCCGCGCGGCATTGGGTAAAATCCGCCTATTAAGACACATCTGCCGCCGAGCCCCGGAGTTCCTGAATGACCCACGTAGTCACCGAAAACTGTATCAAGTGCAAGTACACCGATTGCGTCGACGTGTGCCCGGTGGACTGTTTTCGTGAGGGTCCGAACTTCCTCGTGATCGACCCGGACGAATGCATCGACTGCGCGGTCTGCATCCCCGAATGCCCCGCCAACGCGATCTACGCCGAAGAAGACGTGCCGCAGGACCAACTCAATTTCATCGCGCTGAATGCCGAACTCTCTCCGGAGTTCGCCAGCATCAGCCGTGCCAAGAAGCCCCTGCCCGACGCCGACGAATGGAACGGCAAGCAGGACAAGCTGCAATACCTGGAAAAGTAATCCACGGGCGCCGGCCAGACCGGCGCTTTCGTGCGATGTCCCGATGACCGACGACTCCAAATACACGCGCCAGACCATCACCAGCGTCCACACCTGGGTGCCGGACAAACTGTTCTCCGTGCGCGTGACGCGGGACGAGGCCTTCACCTTCCTGCCAGGCCAGTTTGCCCGGGTCGGCCTGCCCGGCGCCGAAGATCCCGACGGTCCGCCCACGATCTGGCGCGCCTACTCCATGGTGTCGGCGCCGCATGAGCCGGGGCTGGAGTTCTATTCCATCGTCGTTCCCGAAGGCCTGTTCAGCCCGCGCATGGCGCGTCTGCAGCCCGGCGACGCGCTCTATGTCGAAAAGGCGCCCTACGGCTTTCTGACGCTGGAACGCTTTGCGCCCGGCGGCGACCTGTGGCTGCTTGCCTCGGGCACCGGCCTGTCGGCCTACCTGTCCATCCTGCGCGACCCCGCCGTCTGGCGCGCCTACAACCGCATCATCCTGGTGCACGGCGTGCGCACCGCCGCCGAACTCGCCTACCGCGACGAAATCGACGCCTGGCGCCGCGATCCGGCCCTGGCCGATGTCTTTGCCGCCGACCCCGGCAAGCTCGTCTACCTGCCCATCGCCACCCGCGAAGCTGTGCCTGGCATGCCCCAGGAGCGCATCACCACGCTGATCGCCGACGGCCGCCTGGAGCAACTGGCCGGCCAGCCGCTGGATCCCGAGACCGCCAAGGTCATGCTGTGCGGCAACCCCGCCATGCTGGCCGAGGCACGCAAATTGCTGGGTGAGCGTGGGTTCAAGCCCGGGCGCCGCGGCATTCCGGGCAACCTGGCGGTCGAAAACTACTGGTGATCCGCCACCGCGTGGCGTAGTCCGAAAATCCGCCATTTGGTATCACCGCAAGGCATTAACGCGGCCCTAAACTGGTGCGTAACACATGACGGGTCGCTTTTTAGCAACAAAACAGGGCAGTTTGCCGGACATTCTTCAGGCTGATTGGAAATATCGTTACGCCCCGGAGCAATAATCGGGGCACACGCTCGACCCAGAAGGACTTCCCCGAAATGCTGTACCAATTGCACGAAATGCAGCGCGCTTTCCTGACTCCGTTCGCTGCATTCACGGATGCCGGTTCTCAGCTGTTCTCCAGCCCCTACAGCCCGCTCGCCTACACCCCGATTTCCCGCCAGATGGCCGCCGGGTATGAGCTGATGACCCGTATCGGCAAGGAATACCAGAAGCCTGCCTGGAATCTGCCCACCACCCAGATCGCCGGCAAGTCCGTCCGCGTGATCGAAGGCGTGGCCCTGGACAAGCCGTTCTGCCGCCTGGTTCACTTCCAGCGCGACGTGCGCCTGGCCGGCAAGAATGATCCCAAGGTGCTGCTGGTCGCCCCGCTGTCCGGGCACCACGCCACCCTGCTGCGCGACACCGTGCGCGCCCTGCTGCCCAACCACGACGTCTATGTCACCGACTGGGTCGACGCGCGCATGGTGCCGCTGGCGGCCGGTCCGTTCCATCTGAACGACTACGTGCGCTACGTGCAGGACTTCATCCGCCATCTGGGCCCGGACGTGCACGTCATTTCCGTCTGTCAGCCCACGGTGCCGGTGCTGGCCGCCGTGTCCCTGATGGCGTCCGCCAACGATCCCTGCCAGCCGCGCAGCATGGTGATGATGGGCGGCCCCATCGACCCGCGCCAGTCGCCCACGCAGGTCAATCGCCTGGCCACCACCAAACCCTATTCGTGGTTCGAGAATCAGGTGATCCATCCCGTGCCGCCCCGCTATCCGGGCGCCGGCCGCCGGGTCTATCCGGGGTTCCTGCAGCATGCGGGGTTCATGGCCATGAATCCGGACCGCCACATGAAGTCGCACTACGACTTCTACCTGGACCTGCTGCGTGGCGACGACAGCGACGCGGAAGCGCACCGCCGCTTCTACGACGAATACAACGCCGTGCTGGACATGCCGGCCGAGTTCTACCTGGACACGATCCGCATGGTGTTCCAGGACT
>NZ_DAMCTG010000116.1:0-14525 GCF_032113835.1 Achromobacter sp.
CGCCTCGCAGGCCGAAACCGCGGCCGCAATGCAGGATCCGCCGGTCGCTGCCGATGCTGCGGCCGACATCGCGCAAGACGCAACCATGGCGGACGCGGCAAAGCCGGCGGACCAGAGCCAGGCGGACGCGGCGCAGGCTGCGGCGGCAATCGCACCGGAGGCAATCCCACCGGAGGCAACCGCCTACGCCGCCGCGGATGCCGCCAGCGACAGCGCCACGGCCGCCGCCGGCGACGACAGTTCCCTGCACCAGGTCTATGGCCGGGACGGCCTGGGCCTGCTGAACGACGCCACGCTCGCCAAACTGCGCGCGTACGACATCAGCGAGTTCCACTACGCGCGCACGTCCGTCCGCGATCCGGCGGCGCCGCTGGCGCTCCTGCGTCCCCGCGACTTCAGCCAACCGTTGGGCATCCTCACGGCCTCTGGCGAGATCGTCACGAACCCGAACTGGGCAAGCATCGACACCTACGATGTCACGATGCCGATCGTGGCGCGCACGAAGGATTATCAAGCCGGCGCGGTCGGGGCAGACGGCACGTGGGCCATCGAACCGGGATACGCCGAGCTGCGTCCGTTCAAAGGCCCCTACACCTGGGCCCGCACCAAGGACATGCAGCGCGGGGACGCGCTCCTCATCGATTCCAGCGGCCAGGTGGTGTCCGTCCCCGCCCAAGTGTTGGAAGAGGCATCGCGCATCGACGGCGAGTTGCTGCACTACCGCGCAAGAAACGAAAACCGCCAGTTCCGCGCGGGACTCTGGAACATCCGCAAGGGTGCGCCCGCGCTCAAGACGACCTACGACGAAGTCCAGGAATTTGAAGGCGACTGGGCGAAGGTCCGGGACAAGAACCGCTGGGGCGTGGTCAATCGCGAAGGCGAGTGGGTGCTGCCAGCCACGTATAACGGCGCCTACGACCTGGAATACCTGGGCAACGGCCTGATGCTGGCCGAGGCGCCCGAGGCCAAGCGCAAGCGCGGCGGCTACACCGAACGCGGCTTCCGGATCATCAACCTGAGAACCGGCAAGGCCAGCGATCCCATAGTCGGCAAGCCGGAAAAGCTTGCGGATGGGCGTTACGTGGGCGAACTGGCCGACGCGAGCGTCGTGCTGTTCGATGCGCAAGGCGCCGCCATCCGCCTCTCGGAAGGCCGCCCGGAAAGCAAGCAGCAGTATGGCGATTGGCTCTATGTCAGTTTCGACGAACGCGAAGGCGCCATCGACGCGCGCGGCAACATGAAAGTGCCCGCGCGGTACGGCGAGTTCAATCCGTTCTTTACCCAGCCGGAAGGCCTGGCGCGCGCCAACATCGGCGCGGGCTATCGCGTGATCGACCAGACCGGCAAGACCGTGCTGGAAAAATGGGGCGATGGCATGCCGCTTGCGTCGATGCAGCGTGTCGTCTTCAACGACGATGACGACTCGTCGAGCATTCTCGTGGACCTGCAGGGCCGCGAGATCACACGCCTGCGCGGCCGCTACGCCGTCGACTATCACAAGGCCAGCGAGGGCGTGGTGCCCTATAGCGACGGCGACAACAAGTACGGCTTCATCGACGCAAACGGCAAGCGCGTCGTGGGCGCGCACTTCAATCAGCTTGGCCCCTTGAAGGACGGCCTGGCGCGGGCCCGCCGCCTGGAACGCACGGGCAAGCTGTACGGCTACGTCGATCTGACCGGCCGCTATGCAATTGCACCGGCATTCACGTGGGCCGACGACTTCCACGAAGGCCGCGCGCTGGTGCGCCGCAACCGGCTCGTCGAGTACATCGACACGCAGGGCAATACCGCCGCGCTGTTCGGCGTACTGTGCGACACCGTCGTGGTCGTTGATGCGCAGGACCAGCAAAGCTGGCCGCCGCAACCGCTCACATGCCCCGAGGCCACCGGCATCAAGCCGCCCGTGACCACCAACGCCAACGCCAACGCAGAATGATCATGACGTCACGCGTGCTACGAAATACCCGCATTGCCTGCGCCCTGGCCGCGCTGGGCGCGTCCCTGCCCGCCGCCGCGCAGATGCAGATCGGCTACTCGCCAGGCCACCTGTATTGCCTCTCGGAAGCCAACTACTCGGACTATCCGGCCTATCCGGCCGCCGACGACATCAACTCGAGCAATCCCTTTCGCAACGGCTGCATCCGGGATCTGAACGACGGCCGCGCCGCGGCGCTGCTGCCGTCCGCGCTGGAACATATCGACCGCGTGCCGCGCGACAGTTCGTTGCGCCGCCACGCGTGGGGCTTCCTCGATCAAAACGGCCGCGTCGCGATCAAGCCCATTTTTGAAGCCGTGGGCGACTTCCGCCACGGCCTCGCCGCGGTGCAATGGCAAGGCAAGTGGGGATTCATCGATCGGAACGGCCGGATGGCGGTGCCCCCGCGCTTTGACAGCGTGCAGGATTTTGTCGAGGTCGGGCTGGCGGTGGTCACGCTGGATGGAAAGCCGATGCTGATCGACCGCCAGGGCGATCCGGCGGGCCAGCCGTTCGAAGAGGTGGTGCGCGCCGTGCGCCTGGACGACGGCGTGCCCGCACGGGCGACCGTCCAGTACAAGGAGGAGTACCGCTCGTCCGCCGGCGAACGCCGCTACGGCGGTAGCGGCGTCGTGATCACGCGGCCGCTGGGCGACAAAGGCCTGTACATCGCCACCAACGGGCAGGCCAAATATGGCGTGGTGGACAAGGACTGGAACTGGATCCTGGATCCCACGTTCGACGACATCTCCACGCACGACAACGGCAACCTGGCCACCGGCTACGGCCCCGACGGCTCGGTGCTGGTGACGGCGCAAGGCAAGATCATCGGCGCGGACCAGAAGTACGAAAGCGTACTGACCGTGGGCAAGGCGTTCTACAGTGCAGAGCTGCCCGGGCGCGGCGGCTTTACGGTGCTGGATCGCAATGGCGATGCCGTCGCCACGCTGACGCGCGAAGAGGCCCAAACGTCGGAGCGCTACGCCGACACCGTCGTGTATCGTTCGAACGACAACCTCATGGCGCTGATCCCCGGACGTCCGGCCCCGGTAACGCTGGGCGCGGGGCTGTCCGCTGGCGATGAGCTCGAAGGGTATGTGCTGTTCGTGGACGGTTCCCGCCGCGCCACGGGTCTGCTGACGCCTGCCGGCGCCTGGCTGCACGGTGACACGGCGCCTGCCTGGCTGGCGGACGCCCGCCGCTTGGAGACGCGCGAAGGCAATCTGTGGCTGTCCGACGCGCAGGGCGCGCTGCTCAACGTGGTGGACAAGAGCGGCAAGCCGCTGCTCACGCCGGAGACGGTCCAGACGCTGCAGAACCAGCAACTGCGGCTGATCGGCACTGGGGTGCCCGGCGGTCCTCTGGGCCTGCTGGGTCAAAGCCACTGCCATTGCGAAGACGTCCAGGTGGGGCTGCTGCTGGCCGACGGCAGCACGGTGACCGATCCTTCCTGGATCTCCGTGACGGCGCTGGACGACACCGAGCGCGATGCCACCGGCAGTCTTACGGCAGACCAGTTGCGCTACGAGGCCGAGACCGAGGACGGCATGGTGCTGCTGGACGCGCGCGGCAACCGCCTGGATCTGCCCGCGCAGCAGCACATCGGAATGTTCCGGCACGGTTACGCGCAGGTGTATGGCGACGGCGTGGTGCGGATGATCGACCGCGCCGGCAAGATGTTCGAGCTGCCCGAGAATTTCGACTCGCAGGTTGTCGCACCGGGTGTGGTGCGCTTTGTGAAGACGGCAGCCGATGACGCGCCGTGGGGTCTCTACGATTTCGTGGCCGGCAAGCTGCTGGCCGCCCCCTCGTTCCGCAGCATCGGCGACTTCCAGGACGGCCAGGCAATCGCGTCGCTGGGCGCGGATCGCGTCGGCGTCATCGGCTTGCAGGGGCAATGGATTCTGCCGGCCAGCCATCACGGTGCGGAGCGCGTCAACGACACGTTGTGGCGCGTGACTCGGCCCGGCAAACAGGAAAACGAGTACGAGCGCCCCGCTGCGGTATTCAACACGAAGGGCCAGGCGCTGACCGCGTTCATGCGCGGCTTGCAGGTCGGTGACTTCGGCGATGGCTCCGTCAGCGCGGGCAACAGCGAGCGGCGCTGGATCATTTCGCCGGACGGCTCGGACGCCCTGGACATGAAGGACGCCGACTACATTCGGCTGGGCGACTGGATGGAGATCCGCCGCGCCGACCGCCAGGGTTACCTGAACGCGAAGGGCGACTGGCAGATCTCGCCCGCCGCTCGCAAGGGTTCCGCCTTTCAGGGTGCGCCGGCGCGTGCACTGTCGGCGGACACCGCGGGCACGCACCTGATGGATGCCAATGGCAAGGTGCTTGCCACCCTGCCCCAGGGCGAATGGAACTGGCCGCTACGCTCCGGCCTTCTGCTGCGCCATTACACGGCGAACCGCGGCACCGTGACGGACTACACGGACCTGTCGGGCAAGACCCGGTTCACGGTCGAAGGGTTTGGGTCGGCGTTTGCGGAAGGACGCGCCGTGACGCATCTGTCCGGCGGCGGCGTGCGCTGGGTGGACGCCAAGGGCGCGCTGATCGGCCCGGCATTCGAAGCGCTGGGTCCGATGCGCGAGGGCCTGGCGCCGGCCAGCAGCAACCGCAGCTATGGCTACGTGAACGATAAAGGCGAGTTCACCATTCCGGCGGAATTCCGTGCCTTGTCGGGCTTCACGAACCAGCGCGCGGTCGTGTCGACGGAAGACGACTCGCGGATCATCGACACCAACGGCGGCCTGGTCGCGCAAGTGAAGATGGAATGCGGCATCCGCACGCTGTACGGCGCGGCCGGCCAACGGCTGTGGCCGCTGCGCATGCCGCACGGCTGCAACCGCACGGCGGCGTCGCGAGCCTACTGAGCGTCCAGCGCGAGATAGCGGCGGGTCTGCACGATCTCTTCGCGCTCCTTGAAGCTGGTCAGGCGGTCCGCCAGCGCGCTGCTGTCGCCCGTCTGACGGATGGCCTGCAGCGTGGCCTGCATCGCGTGGATCGCCGCGCGCTGCAGGTCCGATGGGATGATCGCCAGGCGATATCCCATCGCGGCCAGATCCGGCAGCGGCACCAACGGCGTCTTGCCGCCGTAGAACATGTTGATGAGCTTCAGACCCGGCAGCCGCTCGGCGATGGCGCGGATCTGCGCCAGCGTTTCGGGCGCCTCGACGAAGATCATGTCCGCGCCGGCCTTCAGGTACAACTCGGCGCGCGCGATGGCGGCGTCAAAGCCCTCGACCGCGATGGCATCCGTTCGCGCGATGACCAGCGTGTCCGCGTCCGCAAGCGCTTGGCGCGCGATGTGGACCTTGCGCGCCATCTCGCCGGCGTCCACCAGGCTCTTGTCGTCCAGATGGCCGCAGCGCTTGGGAAAGGACTGGTCTTCGATATGAAACGCGGCCACGCCGGCCCGCTCCATCGTGCGCACCGTGCGCTCCACATTGGCCGATCCGCCGAAGCCGGTGTCCGCATCCGCGACCACCGGCAGGCCGCTCGCCTCGACGATCTTTTCCACGCGGTCCATCACTTCGGTAAAGCTGAGCAGGCCGATGTCCGGATAGCCGGCCGCGCGCGCAATGGCGCCGCCGCTGGCGTACACGGCCGAAAACCCGGCGGCGGCAACCAGGCGGGCCGACAAACCGTCGTACGCGCCGGGCGCCACCACGATGCTGTCCGAAAGATGTTGGCGCAGTCGCGCGCCGGGGGATGTCGTGGCGGTCATGATGGGCATTCCTTCAATGCGGGGATCTGATGCCTGCATGATCGGCGTGCGCTATTAAAATGTCCAATATATTGAAAATTGCTGATTAGTACTTTTTGGATATCACAATGGAATTGCGCCATCTCCGCTATTTCGTCGTCACCGCCGAGGCCCAGCATTTCACGCGCGCGGCAGAATTGCTGAACATGGCGCAACCACCGCTCAGCCAGCAGATCCGCCAGCTTGAACAGGAGGTCGGCACGCCGCTGTTCGACCGCACGGGCCGCGGCGTGGCGCTGAACGACGCGGGACGCGCATTCCTGGCGTGTGCGCAGGACATCCTGCAACGCGCGGACGCCGCGGTGCGCACGGCACAGCGCGCCGCGCGCGGCGAGGTCGGCGAATTGACCTTGGGATTCACCGAGTCGGCGTCCTTCAATGGCGTGGTGACCGAGCTGATCCGGCAATATCGCGAGCGCTACCCGGAGGTCGAGATGACGCTGGCGCAGGGCGACAGCGAAACGCTGGTGGCGCAGTTGCGCGACGGCACGATCGATGCCGCGTTCGTGCGTCCGCCGTTCGCGCTGGACGGCGGGTTGGCGTTCACGCAACTGGTGGAGGAGCCGTTGGTGGTGGCGCTGCCGGCAGGTCATGCGCTGGCGCGACGCAAGCGGCTGGCACCCGCCGACCTGCAGCACGAGACCTTCATTCTGTACTCGCGCAAATCAGGCTATGGGCTCAGCGCGGACATCATGGCGGCGTGCCGGCAGCACGGCCTGAGTCCGCGCATCGGGCAGCAGGCGCCGCAGTTGTCGTCAGCCGTGAACCTGGTGGCGGCAGGCATGGGCGTGGCGATTGTGCCGGCGTCGCTGCGCCACCTGCGGCCGGACGGCGTGGTTTATCGGCCGTTCGCGCTGCAATGGCCGCGCGCGGTGCTGGGACTGGCTTTGCGCGACGCGCCGGGTGGACGGGCCTCGAATCTGCTGGCGCTGGCGCGGGCCGCCGGCAAGTCCTGACGCGCCGTTGGCGATAGCGCCATGATCGATGACTGCCGCGGTGTCGCGACGTTGCGTGGCGCCCTCGGCGTCGCGTGCTTATTGCGGCGCCCTTATCGTGACGTGCTCAATCGTCGTGCGATTCGTGCACGGCAACCGCGCCGCGCTTCCAATAGCTGGCCGCGCGAATGCGGCTCTTGTCGATGCCGTGCTGCGCCACCATGATTTCGCGCACGGCCTTCGCCGTGGCCGATTCCGCCGCCACCCACACATAGCCTTCACCTGCCGGCAGCACCAGTTCGCGCGCGGCTTCGAGCAGCAGCGTGCTGTAGCCCGGCGCGGTGCCATTGCGATGCAGCCAGCGGACCGAAGCCTGGGCGGCCGTTTCCAGCGATACCTCGTTGGACGCTGCCGGCACTTCGATCAGCACCAACGCCTGCGCCGAAGCGGGCAGTTCTTCCAGCCGGCGCGCAATGGCGGGCAACGCGGTTTCGTCACCGATCAGCACATGCCAGTCGAACGCGGTGGGCACCACGAACGAACCGCGCGGCCCGCCGATGCCCAGTTGCTGGCCGGGCGCGGCCTGTTCCGCCCACGTCGACGCGGGGCCGTCGCCGTGCAGCACGAACTCGATTTCCAGCTCCTGGCGCGCCGTATCGAAGCGGCGCGGCGTGTAGTCGCGCGCTGCCGGCCGAGGCACGCCGTCGGGAAACTTGATGCCGTCGGGCCCGGCCGTTGGCAGCACGGGCGGTTGCGAGGGATCGGCAGGAAAGAAGATCTTCACGTGGTCATCGAAGGACGCGGACACGAAGTCCTGCAGATCTTCGCCGGTGAAAGTGATGCGCGCCAGCAGGCCAGCGATGCGCTCGACGCGCGTGACGGTCAGCGTGCGCATCTTGAGAGTGTGGCGCACACGCGCCACGGTCAGGTCGCTTTGACTCATGGAAACTCCAGTTGGATGGGACGGGATCACGCGCCGGCTTTGCCGGTGATCTCGTCGGTCGCACGCGCCAGGATGGCCGCGATGCGTCGTTGTTCGGTGGGCGAGGCGTCGGTGCGGTCCAGCAGTGCGCGCTTGAGCGCCTGGCGCGCCTCGACGAATTCGGGCAGCCAGCCGGTGCGGGCGTCCTCGCCCTCGGGGCCGGTGGTGCGCGGCTGGCCGCTCCAGGCCTGACGCATGTAATCCATCTTGCGCGCGACATGCTTGAGCTTGTTGAACATCAGCGTCAGGCGGTCGCGGTTGGCGTCCAGATGCGCCTTGCCCGGTTCCGCCAGGTGATAACGCTTCTTGGCGCCCTCTTGTTCGACGGTGGCGTAGCCCAGCTCTTCCAGATAGGTCAGTGCGGGGTAGACCATGCCGGGGCTGGGCGTATAGAAACCATTGCTGAGTGCGCCCAGCGCCTTGATGAGTTCGTAGCCGTGGCTGGGGTTTTGTTCCAGCAAGCCGAGCAGCATCAGCTGCAGGTCGTCGCTGGAAACTTTGCGGCTGCGGGTGAAGCCCCGGCCATCACCGCCGAAACCGTCTGCGTCACCGCGCCCGTCGGCGGAACCTGAGAACCAGTCGCCGCTGCTGCTGGCGTGGCGCGGATGGAGGTGGCCGGGGTGATGGTGGCCGTGGTGGTGCCCGTGGTGGTCGCCGTGATGGTGGCTGTGGTGTTGGGTGCCGGACTGATTGCGGCCGTGGTGAGAATGGCCGTGAAAGGAGGCTTGGCGCATAAGTAGCTCTTAAGATATGTCTTACGATAGCTCGTACGATATACCCGCCGTACGGACGGCGTCAACCGCCCCCCAGCTTCCCCCGATGATCGTCTAGCGCCCAGCCCCAATCGCCACCGCCGGACCGGCCTGCACCCAACGCGCAAAATCCGCGGCCTTGGGCTCATCCGGCGCAGGCGCGTAGACGACGAGCCGCAGGTGGCGGCTTTCGTCGACGCTCAGGGTGGCGTGCTCGAACGCGATATCGCCGAGCGCTTCCACATGCAGCGTGCGCAGGCCCATACACGTGCCATGCACGTCGTGTTCGCGCCACCACGACTGGAATTCGGGCGACACACGTTCCAATTCATCAACCAATTCAGCGATATCGGACACGCCGGTGGCGCTGGCGAAATCGCGCCGGAACGAGGACAGCATGCGCGGGGCCTGCGCCGTCCAGTCCACAAAGCGTTCACGCATCGCGGGATCCACGAACAGCATCCAGAGCAGGTTGCGCCGGCCCGGCGCCTGCCCGGAAAAATTGAACACCTTGTCCGCCGCTGCGTTCCACACGACCACGTCCCAGCGCAGGTTCAGGATGTAGGCGGGCCGCGCGGGCAGGTCGTCCATCAGGCGGCGGACCTGCGCGGGCACGGTGCACCATGTGCGGCCGGTCTCGGCAGGTGGGCGCTGGTGCGCCAGCAGATACAGGTGGCGGCGCTCGGCGTCGTCCAGCCGCAGCACGCGCGCCAGGTTTTCCAGAAAGGCGGCCGACACGCTGATGTTGCGGCCCTGCTCGAACCACGTGTACCAGGCCAGTCCGACGCCAGCCAACGCCGCCACTTCCTCGCGCCGCAGTCCGGGCGTGCGGCGGCGGCGTCCCGGGGGCAGGCCCAGGTCTGCGGGGCTGAGCCGTTCGCGGCGCAGCCGCAGGAATTCGGAAAGATCGGCGCGGGTGCGATCCAGACGGTTGGGAGTAGCGGGTTCGGTCATGACGCTGTTGCAGGGAGTAATAGCATAAACAGCTAAATTGTATAAGGCTAAAGCACCGCCCAGAATAGCGCCGATCCTGACTTTCCGGGCGCCTTTCATGTCGACCTCCACCCTTCCCTCCAAGCAGTCAACCGCCCTTGCCGACGCCGCTTCGCCACGGCTGGGCAAACTCGGCTTGGCCGTGCTGCTATCCGGCGGCTTCATCACGATCTTCGACCTGTTCGTGGTGAACGTGGCCATTCCCAGCATGCAGGCCACGCTCTCGGCCAGCTTCGCGCAGATCAACTTCATCATCGCCGCCTACGAACTGGCGTACGGCGTGCTGCTCATCGCAGGCAGCCGGTTGGGCGACCGCCACGGCCGGCGCCGGCTGTTCATGCTGGGCATGGCGGGCTTTGCGCTGGCCTCGGCGCTGTGCGGCCTGGCGCCCACACCGGACACGCTGATCGCCGCGCGCATCCTGCAGGGCGCGGCGGCGGCTCTGCTGTTTCCCCAGGTGTATGCGCTGATCCGCGTCAGCTTCGAGGGACATGCGCGGCGCCGGGCGTTCGGACTGCTGGGCATGACGCTGGGCCTGGCAGCGATCGCCGGACAAGTGCTGGGCGGATGGATCGTCCATGCGGATCTGTTCGGCCTGGCGTGGCGCGCCATCTTCCTGATCAATCTGCCGCTGGGGCTGCTGGCCTGCTGGCTCGCCCGGCACATCCCGGAATCCGCCGAACCCTCGGGCGCGGCGATGGACTGGCCCGGCGCCGCGCTCGTGGGGCTGGGACTGGCGTTGCTGCTGCTGGCGCTGATCGAGGGCCCCGCGCGCCAATGGCCCGCCTGGACGCTCATCTGCGCTGCGGCATCGATGATCGCGTTGGGGGTATTCGTGCGGCTGCAGCGCCGGATCGCCACGCGCGGCGGCGTGCCGCTAGTAGACATGGCCTTGCTGACGCAGCCGCGCTTTGCGGCGGGATGCCTCGTCGTGATGCTGGTGTTCTCCACAGCCAGCGCCATGTTTCTCTGCTACGCCTTGCTGGTGCAGACCGGTTTCGGACGGGATGCGCTGACGGCAGGCTTGATCTTCGCGCCCGCCAGCGTCGGTTTCGTGGCGGGGTCGATGGTGGCGCCAAGACTGGTCGCCCGTTATGGCACGCGGGCGATCGCGCTGGCCGCGCTGCTGTACGGCGGGGCGACGGCCGCGCTGATGATGCAGACCGGCATCGCCGGCGCCAGTCTGGAACCTTGGTCGTTGCTGCCTGCGCTGGTGTGGCTGGGCGCGGCGCAAGGCGCCGTCAACACGCCGCTGGTCAACCTGGCAATGGGGCTGGTCGAAGACCGTCACGCCGGGATGGCGGCAGGCGTGGTGTCGACGTTGCAGCAGGTGGGCGCCGCACTGGGAGTGTCGGCGGCCGGCATGCTGTACGGCGGCGCGTTGGAGACTTATGCGGATGCCGGCGCGGCAGAGCGCCATGCGCAGGCGTTCGCGTCAGCCATGCAGTTCAATGTCGCGGCGATCGTGGTGGCCGCCGCCGTGCTGTGGCGGCTGGGCCGTCATCGCTGACGGCCCGTCGCCGTGCCGGGGCCTTTATCCCGCAGACAACTCGCGGGCGCGCTGCTGCGCCTTGTGCACGGCCTCGGTGATGGCCACAGCCACGCCGGCCTGCTGCATGTGCGACAGCGCGGCATAGGTGGTGCCGCCCTTGGAGGTGACACGCTCCTGCAATTCGGTCAGCGGCACGTCTTCGCTGGCGGCCAGTTCCGCCGCGCCGCGGAAGGCTGCGACGGCGAGCCGGCGCGCGTCGGCGGGCGCGAAGCCCAGCTCGACGGCGCCCTTTTCCAGCGCCGCCATGAAGTGGAACACGTAGCCCGGACCGCTGCCCGTCACCGCGGTGACGGCGTCGATCATGGCTTCGGTGTCGGTCCAGATGCGTTCACCGACGGCCGCGAACAGCGCGTCGACCTGGTCGCGCTGGGCCTGCTCGCACGCCGGCGTGGCGAACAGGCCGGTCATGCCCAGCCCCACCTTCGCCGGCGTGTTGGGCATGGCGCGCACGATGCGCGCGTGCCCGCCCAGCCATTCCGACAACGCGGCCAACTCGACGCCCGCCGCGATGCTGACCACGGCAGCCTCGGCCGACAGATGCTGCCGGACCTGGCCGCAGGCTTCGCGCAGCACTTGCGGCTTGGTGGCCAGCACGCACAAGGCGGCGTCGCCGATGTCGGCGCTGACGCTTTCCTGGCACGGCAGGCCGCGGGCGACCAGCGCCTCGCGCGTCGGCGCGTAGGGCTCGATCACCAGAAAATCGGTCAGCGCCCGGCCCTGGCCGATCAGTCCGTCGATGATGGCGGAGGCCATATTGCCGCCGCCGATGAAGACGATTTTTTCACGCATGTTGCTTCAGTTCCGAAGTAGGGATTGCGGACCGGACCGGCATGGGTGCATTGCCGGCGCGCGGATCAGTGATGCGACAGTCTACGGGCATTCCGGGGCGTCACGCCCCCGCCAGCGGCACGCCCGCCTGCGACGACGACCGCGTGCCAGGCAGCGGATGACAGGACTCGGGGTGATAGGTATGAACCACCGACAGCTTCACGCGGTCGCTGCTGTTGCCCTGCGCGGCGTGCAATGTGCGGCAGTGAAAAAACACCACGTCGCCGGCCTGCAGTTCCGGACAGACGGCGCGCGCGATCCAGTCGGCGTTCTGCGGAACGTCCTCGCGGAAGAATTTCTTTTCGTCGAACTGGTCCGGCGTAAACGCCGCCGCGTGCGAGCCCGGAATGAACGACAGGCCGCCATTGGCACGCGTTTCCGGCCCCAGGGCCAGCCAACAGGACACCAGATCCGTGTCCGAGAACGACCAGTAGCGAATGTCCTGATGCCAGCCCGTCAGGCTGCCGTACGCCGGATGCTTGGTCATCACGCAGTTGTGGTGCACCGTGGACAGCACGGGCGTCTCGTTGAAATAGCGATTGAGCCACTGCCCGATGCGCGGATCGGTGGCCCATTGGGCAAACAGGGGCTCGCGCGCGTAGGCATTGAGCAGGCGGCGCACGGTCAGTCCGCCCTCGGCGCTGCGCGATTGCGGCGCGCCGGGATAGCGCAGGTCGGCTTCGTATTCGATGGGCGCGACGTGATCGCGTAAATGGCGTTCGGCCAGCGCGCGCAGCGCGGCAACCTGCTCCGGGCTGGCGAACTGACGCGCCACCACGAAGCCCTGCTCGCGCAGGACGGCAATCTGATCATCAGGCAACAACCCGGACATCTCGATCCTCACAGCCCGCGGCGTAGGCGGCGCGTCTGCGGGCGGGCAGGCGCGCACCGGGCAAGGCGCCGGTCACGCGGGATGGCTAGATTACCAAATGGCAAGACCGTTGGCCCGCTTCCGTGTCCTTAGCCTGCGGGCGTCTTCTCGGGACGGACGGGCGGCGGCGTCAGCCGGGCGGCGTCGCGCTCCTGGACTTCGTGGTGGACCCATTCGCGCCAGACGGCCACCAGCAGCGCCATCAGCACCGGCCCCACGAACAATCCCACGATGCCCATGGTCTTTACGCCGCCCACCAGACCGAAGAAGGTCGGCAGGAACGGCAGCTTGACCGGGCCACCCACCAAACGCGGGCGCAGGGTCTTGTCGACGATGAAAAGTTCGACGCTGCCCCAGACCATCAGCGCGATGCCCGCGACCACATGGCCCGAGCCCACCAGATACAGGGACACCAGCGTGAACGACAGCGGCGCGCCGCCGGGGATCAGCGCCATGAAGCCCGTGACCACGCCCAGCAGCACGGGCGACGGCACGCCCGCCACCCAGTAGGCGATGCCCAGCACCACGCCTTCGCCCAGCGCGATCAGGCCCATGCCCGTGACGGTGGAATTGATGGTGGCGGGAACGACCCGCGAAAAGCGCTGCCAGCGCGCGGGCAGGATGCGCTCGCCCAGCACGTCCAGCTGCGCAACCATGCGGATGCCGTCCTTGTAGACGAAGAACAACGTGATCAACATGAAGAGAACGGTCAGCAGCAGCTGGAACACGTTGCCCGTGGCGGCCAGCGCCATGCGGTAGATGTTGCCCAGGTGTTCGCCGCTGACGGCTTCGACCAGCGCGCCCAGCGCGTGGGGCTGGCCGATATAGGATTGCCAGTACTGGCCCAGACGATCGCCCACCACCGGCAGTGAGGAAATCCACGCGGGCACGTCCACGCCGTGACGGTTGGCCGCGATGGCCCAGGCGACGAAAGCGCTGGCTTCCTTGATGGCGTAGGACAGGGCCAGCGACAACGGGACGATCAGCACCACGACGACGACGAGCAGCGCCAGCGATGCGGCAACCGTCGTGCGGCCGCCGCAACGGACGACGAGGCGTTGGTACAAGGGCCAGCTGGCCAGGCCGATGATCAGCGCCGCCAGGGCCGGAACCAGGAATCCGCTAAGAAAGTAAACCCCCGCCAACAGCACAAGCAGCAACAGCCAACGGGCGATCAGGTAAGCGGGTAGAACGGGCTGCATAGCGGATCGACTGTAAGGGCGTTGTAGGCTTTGACTGTCGGACTATACAGACGTTTCATGCAATACGAGGGACGTAAGGGCTGTATTTACTACGGGGTTTCCCGTGCTTAACGCAGATGGCGGACCCGAGGGTCCGCCATGCGGTCGTGCAGCCTGCGCGTATTTACAGCACGTACTCGGCGGCTTCCTCGCGCGCGGTGCGGCGGCGCGGGGCCATGTCGGCCAGCGCGGGGATCGCCGGCACCGGCGGCTGCGCCGGGGCGGTCTGTCCCTGGTTGCGCTGATACACCGCGCAGGACGCGGCGGCAGGATCGGTCTCATCGCGGCCGCTGAGCAGCGGACACCCGGCGAACAGTTCGGCCACCCAATCGGTAAAGGCCCGCACCTTGGGCGACAACTGCCGGCTCTGCGGATACAGCACCGAAATCGCCGTGGAGCTGGGCTTCCACTGAGGCAGGATCTCGATCAGCTCGCCCGATTGCAGGTACGGCAGCGCCATGTAGCGCGCGGTCTGAATCAGGCCAAAGCCCTTCAGCCCGCAATCCAGGTAGGCGCCCGCTTCGTTTACGGCCACCGTGCCCTTCATGTCGACTTCCTGGTGCTTGCCGTCCACCTTGAAGTCCCAGGCGCAATTGCGGCCGGTGCGGCTGGAGAAATAATGCA
>NZ_DAMCTG010000117.1:0-14482 GCF_032113835.1 Achromobacter sp.
CTCCGGACCGCAATCGTAGCCCCGCGCGCCCCAGGCCGACGACGCGCCGGGCGTCACCAGAATCAGACGCCCGAACGGAGAGCATGGCGGCGCCATCAGAATCAGACACCCGAACGGAGAGCATCCAGGCGTCACCAGAATCAGACACCCGACCGCAGAGCATCGAGGCGTCACCAGAAAACAAAACGCCCGCCAGGAAAGCATCCCGGCGGGCGGCAAGCACTGCGTCGCAACAGGCATCCCGTTAAAGATGCCCGTTGCCAGCGCCATCAATTCAGGCTGGCGCCCGAGATCTTCACGATCTCTTGATACTTCGCCTTCTCGGCCTTCACGAACTCGGCAAACGCTTCCGGCGTCATCGAACCCGCCTCGGAACCCATCGTCAGCAGACGCTGCTTCACGTCGGGCTGAGCCATCGCGTCGGCATACGCCTTGTTCAGCTTGGCCACCACCGGCGCCGGCGTGCCGCCCGTCGTGAACACGCCAAACCACGTGCCCAGGTCAAAGCCCTTCACGCCCGACTCTTCCACCGTCGGCACGTCAGCCAGCAACGACGAACGCTGCGCCGTCGTCACCGCCAGCGCCTTCACCTTGCCGTCCTTGATCAGCGGCGCCGATGCCGCCAGGTTGTCGAACATGAAATCCGACTGGCCCGACAGCAGCGCCAACTGCGCCGGCGCCGCGCCCTGGTAGGGGATGTGCTCGACGTTGATGCCCGCGCGTGCCTTCAGCAGCTCGCCCGACAGATGGCCCGCGCTGCCGTTGCCGCCCGAACCGTAGTTCAGCTTGCCCGGGTTCTTCTTCGCGTAATCGATCAGGTCCGCCAGCTTCTCGATCTTGTTCTTCTGCGCGAACTCAACGTTCATCACCAGCACGTTCGGCACCGCCGCCACGATCGTCACCGGCGCGAAATCCTTAACCGGGTCGTACGGCAGGTTGGCGAACAGCCAGGGATTGATCGCGTGCGTCGCCACCGCGCCCATCACCAGCGTGTAGCCGTCAGGCTGCGCCTTGGCCACCAGGTCCGCGCCGATGTTTCCGCCCGCGCCCGAACGGTTTTCCACGATCACCGGCTGACCCAGCGAGCCGCGAACCTTCTCGGCCAGCATGCGCGCCATCGTATCCAGCGGGCCACCGGGCGGGTAAGGCACCACGAAGCGGATCGGCTTCGTCGGGAAATCAGCCGCCTGGGCCAACGCCGGGGCGCTGAAAGGCAGGGTCGCGGCCAGCGCCACGGCGCCTTGCAACAGGGCGCGGCGCACGGCGCTGCGGGGGGTATTCGACATGGTGTGTTCTCCTCACTCCGGATCAATGGCGGTCAGTAGCATACCCCACCGGCGTGACGGAGGTAACAAAGGGCTACCAGCAAGAACGCCCGGAATTCCCGGGATTGGCAGCCCACGCCAAAGAAAAACCGCCCGAAGGCGGTTTGGCGGATCAGTGCAGGATCTGGCTCAGGAAGAGCTTGGTCCGTTCGTTCTGCGGGTTGTCGAAGAACTCGTCCGGGTTGTTCTGTTCGATGATTTCGCCGCGGTCCATGAAGATCACGCGGTTGGCGACCTTGCGCGCGAAACCCATTTCGTGCGTCACGCAGATCATCGTCATGCCGCTTTCCTGGGCCAGGCTGACCATCACGTCCAGCACTTCCTTCACCATTTCCGGATCCAGCGCCGAGGTCGGCTCATCGAACAGCATGATCTTGGGGTTCATGCATAGCGACCGCGCGATGGCAACGCGCTGCTGCTGGCCGCCCGACAACTGGCCCGGAAACTTCTTGGCCTGCTCCGGAATGCGCACGCGCTCCAGATACTTCATTGCGGTGGCCTCGGCTTCCGCGCGCGGCTTCTTCAGCACCCACATGGGTCCCAGCGTCAGGTTTTCCAGCACCGTCAGGTGCGGGAAAAGATTGAAGTGCTGGAACACCATGCCCACGTCCTTGCGGATCGTCTCGATGTGCTTCAGGTCATTGGTGAGCTCCGTGCCGTCCACGATGATGTGGCCCTTCTGGTGCTCTTCAAGGCGGTTGATGCAGCGGATCATCGTGGACTTGCCCGAACCCGAGGGTCCGCACACCACGATGCGCTCGCCTGGCGCGACGTCCAGGTTGATGTTGCGCAACACGTGGAACTGGCCGTACCACTTGTTCACGTCCTGCAAACGAATAATGGCATCCGACATGCCTGTACTCCCGTAAGTATCGCTTTGCGCGCCCGCCTTGCGGCGGACGCGCGGCAAATTGCTAGCGTGCGTGACCCGTGGCCAGGCGTTTTTCCAGCGCCTGGCTGTATTTGGACATGGAGAAGCAGAAGACGAAGTAGATCAGCGAAATGAACAGGTACGCTTCCACCCCAAATCCGCGCCATGCCGCGTCGGACAAGGCTGCCTTGGCCGCCAGCGTCAGGTCGAAGATGCCGATGATCACCACCAGCGACGTGTCCTTGAACAGCGCGATGAAGATGCTGACCAGCGGCGGAATCACGATCTTGAGCGCCTGCGGCAGGATGATCTTGCGCATCTGCTGCCAGTAGTTCAGACCCAGCGAATCCGCGCCTTCGTACTGTCCCTTCGGGATGGCCTGCAGGCCGCCGCGCACCGTTTCCGCGATGTAGGCCGCCGCGAACATGATGATGGCGATCTGCGCGCGCAGGAGCTTGTCGATCGAAAAGCCTTCCGGCAGGAACAGCGGCAACATCACCGACGACATGAACAGCAGGCTGATGAGCGGCACGCCGCGGATCAGCTCGATGTACACGACGCACAGCGCCTTGATGGCCGGCATCTTCGAGCGCCGGCCCAGGGCCAGCAGCACGCCGATCGGGAACGCGAAGGCGATGCCGAACGTGGACAGGATGAGCGTCAGCGGCAGACCGCCCCAACGCGCGTTTTCCACGTAAGTCAGGCCGAACACGCCGCCCCACATCAGGAGCGCCACGGCCGTCAGGCCCACCGTCCAGATGACGGCCAGCTTCCAGTTCCAGAAGCGGCGGATGCCGCTGCAGACGATCACCGCCACCAGGATGATGGTGGCGATCAACGGCCGCCATTGCTCATCGTAGGGATAGGTGCCGAACAGGATCAGCCGGTGCTTTTCAATGATGAATGCCCAGCAGGCGCCGCCGGCAGCGCGGCATTCCTGCGCGTTGGTCGCGTCGAAGCTCGCCTTGATGAAAGCCCACTCGACCAGCGCCGGAATGGACATCAACAGGAACCACGCCAGCAACACCGTGATGAGGATGTTCAGCGGCGACGAGAACAGGCGCGTCCGGAGCCAGGCCCAGGCTCCCGTCTGGTTGCTGGGCGGCGGCAGGGCTTCGCTGGGGGTATGCGTAGTGCTGCTCATATCAACGCTCCACCAGCGCAATGCGCTTGTTGTACCAGTTCATGAAGATCGAGATCGACAGGCTGACCGTGAGGTATGCGCCCATGATGATGAGAATGCCCTCGATGGCCTGGCCCGTCTGGTTCAACGTCGTGTTCACCACCGACACGATGTCGGGGTAGCCGATGGCCACGGCCAGCGAGCTGTTCTTGGTCAGGTTCAGGTACTGGCTGGTCATGGGGGGGATGATCACGCGCAGCGCTTGCGGCAGGATCACCAGGCGCAGCACCTTGGCGCGCGGCAGGCCCAGCGAGCCGGCGGCTTCCCATTGGCCGTTGTTGACCGCCTGGATGCCCGAGCGCACCACCTCGGCGATGAACGCCGACGTGTAGATCACCAGACCGGCCAGCAGCGCGGCGAATTCCGGCGACAGCGTGAGACCGCCCGCAAAGTTGAAGCCCTTGAGTTCCGGCATGTTCAGCGTCAGCGACGCGCCGCTGACCAGCCAGCCGATGAACGGCAGACCGATCAACAGGCCGATGGCCCAGCGGCCCAGCGGGAACATGTGACCCGTGGCCTCGTGGCGCTTCTTGCCGTAGTGGCCCAGGATGATGATCGCGACGATCGCCAGTCCAAGTCCGGCCAGCATCCAGTCGAACGAGTTGCCTTCCAGCGCCGGAACCTTGAGGCCGCGGTTGGAAATGAAGACGCCCGGCAGCGGATTGTGCGCCTGGCGCGGACCCGGCATGTTCTCGGTGATCAGCGCATACCAGAAGAACAACTGCAGCAGCAGCGGCACGTTGCGCATCACCTCGACATACACAGAGGTGATCTTGGCCACGAGCCAGTTCTTGGACAGGCGGCCGATGCCGATGAGCGTGCCGAGGATGGTCGCCAGCACGATGCCGAGGACGGCCACGCGCAGCGTATTGAGCAGGCCGACCACGATGGCGCGGCCGTATGTGTCTGATGGGGAATAGGCGACGGCGGTTTCGCCGATGGCGAATCCGGCCTCGCGGTTCAGGAAGCCGAAGCCCGTGGCGATGTTGCGCACGGACAGGTTGTGGAGCGTGTTTGAAACCAGGAACCACACGGCCCAGGCTACCGCGGTCAGCGCAATGACCTGGTAGACCACGGAGCGTACGCCGGGATCGTTCCAGTTCAGACGCCGGGGGGGTGCCGAAATCGGGGCGTTTTTGTTGGGAGTCGTCATGATGAATCTACAGAAGTCGGACACCGGGTGGCATGCCGGAAAAGCCGCGCCACCCACTTCTGCCGCCCGCCCGAAGGCGGGTTAGGGCCTGTCCAGAATACACGTCCTGTGCAGACAGGCCCTAGGCATGACGGAGAGCCGTGCTCCGCCATGCCAGGCAGCCGCGCGTCAGCGCACCGGCCAGCCGTACATCAAGCCACCTTGCTTGTACGAAGCGTTCAAGCCGCGCTCCAGCTTCATCGCGCTGTTCTTGCCCAGCGTGGATTCGAAGCTTTCGCCGTAGTTGCCCACGCTCTTGATGATGTTGTAGGCCCACTTGTCGTCCACGCCCAGGTTCTTGCCCATGCCCGGGGTCACGCCCAGGATGCGCTGGATGTTGGGGTTGGGGCTCTTGGTCATTTCATCGACGTTGGCCTTGGTGATGCCGTATTCCTCGGCTTCCAGCATGGCGTTCAGCGACCAGCGCACGATGTTGAACCACTGCTCGTCGCCTTGGCGGACCATCGGGCCCAGCGGCTCCTTGGAGAAGTCTTCCGGCAGGATGACGAACTTGTCCGGGTTCTCGAGGGTGGTACGGGTCGAGGCGAGCTGCGACTTGTCGGTCGTGAAGGCATCGCAACGGCCGGCCGAGAAGGCGCGGATGATCTCGTCGTACTTGTCGATCACGACCGGCTTGAATTCGATCTTCTGGCTGCGGAACCAATCAGCGAGGTTCAACTCGGTGGTGGTGCCCGGCTGCACGCAGATCGTGGCGCCGTTCAGTTCCTTGGCGCTCTTGACGTTCAGGTCCTTGGAGACCATGACGCCCTGGCTGTCGTAGTAGTTCACGCCCACGCCGATCAGGCCGAGCGTCGTGTCGCGCGTCAGCGTGACGGTGGTGTTGCGGGTGAGCACGTCGATTTCACCGGACTGCAGCGCGGTGAAGCGTTGCTGGGTGTTCAGCGGCGTGAACTTGACCTTGGAGGCGTCGCCGAACATGGTCGCGGCGATGGCGCGGCACATGTCCACGTCGATGCCCTTGTATTCGCCCTTGCTGTCGGCGATGGAGAAACCCGGGATGCCCGTCGAAACCCCACACTGGACAAACCCTTTCTTCTTGACGTTATCGAAGGTTGCGCCCGCGTTGGCAGCCGAGGAGGCAGCAAACAAGGCAGCGCCAATGGCAGCGAGTTTCAGTACTTTCATCGTGATCTCCGTGTGGGATGAAGCGGAATCCAAAGCAAGGGCCGGGTTGGGCCCACGCATGGGGCGGATGGTAGCGTCCGCAAAGCACGCGGCGCATCCGGGAATTCCCTTGAAATATAGGGACACTGGATGAAATGAAACGCTGTTTTTGACGAAAAACAGGGACGCGCTTTCAGCTTTGCGAACGTGCGTTTCAGCCGGCGGAATGAATCGGGCCTTCGACACCCGCGCCAAGAGATGTAGGCCACCTTACTGTCCCCGAGTTACTATGGCGGCTTCATCTGACAGCCGCCATGATCGAATTCCAGCACGTATTCAAATCATATGGTCGCGGCCGCAATATCCTGGCCGACATCAACTTCCGCGTGAGCGCGGGAGAATTCGTTTTCGTATCGGGGCCGTCCGGCGCCGGCAAGTCCACCCTGCTCAAGCTGATCGGCGGGCTTGAACCCGCCAGCCGCGGTTCGATCCAGGTGAACGGCCAGCGTCTGGACAAGCTGCCCGCGCGCGCCCGGCCGTACCTGCGCCGCGCGGTGGGCGTCATCCTGCAGGACACGCACCTGCTGTTCGATCGAAGCGCGTTCGAAAATGTGATGCTGCCGCTGGCCGTCCAGGGACACCCCTGGGATTCCGCCGCGTCGCGCGCCCGCGCCGCCCTGGACAAGGTCGGACTGTCGGGCAAGGAAGACCTCAATCCCATCGAGCTGTCGGGCGGCGAACAGCAGCGCCTGGCGATCGCCCGCGCCATCGTCAACCGGCCCGCGATCCTGATCGCGGACGAGCCCACCGCCAACCTCGACCACGACAACGCGCAACGCATCATGAACGTGTTCCGCGACTTCAACCGCGTCGGCGTCACCACGCTGATCGCCTCGCACGATCAGGAACTCATGGCCCGCTACGCCACCCGCACGCTGCGGATCGAGCCGGGCAAGTTCGCCGACTCCCACGGCCCCTCGACGCCGGGGGACGGCACGGCGGCGCATCCGGCGTCCGCCCATCCCGCGCCGACCCGCGCCGGCCGCACCGAGCCCGGCCTCGGCCATCCGGGAGAATCGGCATGAACGCCTGGCTGCGGCAACACCGCTACGCGCTGCTGGTCACCCTGCGCCGGCTGATCAAGCAACCCTTCTCGTCGCTCGCCAACCTGCTGGTCATGGCGCTTGCGCTGGCGCTGCCGCTGTTGGGCAGCGCGATCCTGGTCTCGGTGCAACCGGTGGCGCGGGAAATGTCCGTCACGCCGGAAGTCACCGTCTTCATGCGCGTGGATGCGCCTGCGGGCGCGGCGGCGGACGTCGCCAAGCGCATTCAAGCCGACTATCCGCAAGAGGTGCGGGCCGTGCGCGTCGTGGGCCGCGAAAGCGCCCTGGCCGACCTGCGCGCCAACCCCGCCTGGCAGGAAGCGCTGGCCGTGCTGCCGGGCAACCCGCTGCCCGACGCGGTCGTCGTCACGCTGGCCGACGGCGACAACCTGGCCGGTCGCGCCGACACGCTGGCCTCGGCCTGGAAACAATGGAACCACGTGGACCTGGTGCAACTGGACAGCGCGTGGGTCCAGCGGCTGGAAGCCATTCTGCGCTTTGCGCGGATCGGCCTGGGGTTCCTGGCTGCTTGCGTGGCGGTCGTGGTGCTGGCCACCGTCTTCAACACCGTGCGCATGCAGGCGCTGTCGCAACGCGAGGAAATCGGCGTGGCGCGGCTGGTCGGCGCCACCGAATCGTTCGTGCGCCGGCCGTTCCTGTACCTGGGCGCGCTGTCTGGCGCGTTGGCCTCGCTGCTGGCGATCGGCGTGGCGTCGGTCGCGCTGTCTCCGCTGAATGAGGCGCTGCTGGGATTGGCCCGCAGCTACGGGGCCGAATTTGCCCTGCACCTGCCCGGCGCCCCCGTCCTGATCGGCGCGGTGGTCGCATCGGCCGCGCTCGGCGCGCTGTCTGCGCGCTGGTCGGTCACGCGCAGCACCCGCTTCTAAGCCGCGCCCTGGCGCGGTTTGGGCGATGGTCCGGGCGCCTTGCCCGGACCTGCCGTGTGCGTTGTCCGAGGTCCAAACGTGTGAATCTGTATAATGAGATCAATTCTCATTGCCTCCAGACTCCGCTGTTTCGTCCTCATGCCAGCCCCGCATCCCGCCGCTACTGATGATTTGACCGGGCTGTATGTCGAGCACAGCACCTGGCTGCAAGGTTGGCTGCGACGGCGCGTAGGCGACACATTCACCGCCGCCGACCTGGCGCAGGACACGTTCCTCAGCCTGCTGGACCGCAAGACCGCGGCTTCCGAGATCCGGAAGCCGCGTCCGTTCCTGGCCACGATCGCCGGCCGCCTCCTCGCACACCGTCACCGCCGGCAGTTGCTGGAAACGGCTTACCTTGAAGCGCTGGCCTTGCTGCCCGAGGAAGTAGCGCCGTCGCCGGAAATGCGGCTGATGGCGGTTGAAAGCCTGCAGCAGATCGACCGCGTGCTCGATGGCCTGCCTCCCAAAGTGCGCGAAGCCTTTCTTCTGGCGCACCTGTTCGAACTGAGCTACGCCGAGATCGCCGAACGGCTGGGCGCCTCGACAAGTTCGGTCAAGCAGTATCTGACCCGGGCCAACCGCGAATGCATGTTCGCGCTGGCGTACTGACGTCATGGCCGCCCGCCAAGACACGCTGACGCTGCCCGGCGGCCGGGTCATCACCCGGGCCTGCGCGGATGCGGCCGCGGACTGGCTCACCCTGCTGATGTCCGGAGAGGTTGGCGACGCGCAGCGACAGCAATGGCGCCAATGGCGCCAGGCGCATGCCGACCATGAAGCGGCATGGCAGCACGTCGAGGCCGTCACCGGGCGGATGAAATCATTGGAATCTGCGCCGGCTTATGCGGCCTTATCGCCCTACGGCGCGAATGGCCGGCCGGCCCTCGCCGCCCGCCGGCGGGCCACCCGAATGCTGCTGTGGGGAGGAATCGCCACCGGCGCCGGACTGCTCGGGTCCCGCACCGGCGTCTGGCAGACCAGCACTGCCGACTATCGCAGCGGCACCGGTGAGCAGCGCAATCTCACGCTTGAAGACGGCACCCGGCTCACGCTCAACACGGACAGCGCGGTGAACCTGCGCTTCGATGCCACCCAGCGCCGCATTCTGCTGGTGGCGGGCGAGATCATGATCGCCACGCGCCACGAGCCGGCGTTGGCGGATTCGCGGCCGTTGCTGGTGGCGACCGCCGAAGGCACCATCCGCTCGCTGGGCACCCGCTTCACCGTGCGGCAACAAGACGGATGGACTCATGTGGCCGTTCAGGAAAGCGCGGTGGAGATTGCTCCCCGGTCCGGCAACGCGCGACGGCTGCATGCCGGCGAGCAGACCCGGTTCAACCGCGACGCGGTCGAACCGCCGCAATCGGCCGATGCACACGCAGACGCGTGGGCGCGTGGGCAACTGGTGGCCGACGAGCAGCGGTTGAGCGATTTCCTGGCCGAAGTGGGCCGCTACCGGACGGGCATCCTGCGTGTCGATCCGCAGATCGCGGGGCTGCGCCTTTCCGGGGTCTTCCCCCTGGCCGACACCGATCGCATCCTGGCCACCCTGCCCAGCGTGCTGCCCGTCCGCGTGCAGTGGCGCACCCGCTACTGGGCGACGATCGTGCCGGCCGGCTAGGGCGGCAAAAAATATTTATCGCAGCGACTGCCCGATCTGCGTTTTCGCGGCACCTACCTCATGAGGGACCGGAATTTTCGGAGGTCCGATCACAAGGAAGAGCATGCCGAACCAGTACCGCGCCCAGGATTCGAGGCGCCCACATCCAACTCCCATTGCCTTTGCCGTCCTGGCGCTGACCGCCGCGATTGCGGGTGCCGCGCCGGCGTCCGTGCGCGCGCAGGCCGCGGCTGCGGCGGTCGATACCGCGGCGGTCGATACCGCGGCGGTCGACACCGCGGCGGTTGAGACCGCATCGGCCGACTTCAACATCGCCGCCGGCCCGCTGGCGCCCGCCTTGCGACAGTTGGCCAGCACGGCCGGCATCATGCTGACCTTCACCGCCGAACAGACCGACGGCAAGCACACGGCCGGCGTACAGGGCCGCCATCCCGCCGCCAGCGCCCTGACGCGCTTGCTCGCCGGCACCGGTCTCCGGGCCGTGCGATTGGACACGGGCGCATTCGTGCTGCGTGTCGACGACACGCGTGCATCCGCCGCGTCCGGCGCCACCACGCTGCCTCTGGTCACGGTGACCGGCAGCGCTGCCGCCGACGGCACGACCGAAGGCACGGAGTCGTACACCACCGGCAGCATGAGCACGGCCACCCGGCTCAACCTGTCCATGCGCGAAACGCCGCAGTCGGTCACCGTCGTCACCCGCCAACGCATCCAGGACCAGAACCTGGCGACGGTCAACGACGTGGTGCAGACCGCCACCGGCCTGACCTTCCGGCGTTTCGGGCCGGAGCGCGCGTCCTTCTATTCGCGCGGCATGTACGTCGACAACATCATGTACGACGGCCTGCCCGTGGGCCTGGACAGCTCCAACCTGTCGCAGGATCTGCTGGCCACCGACATGGCCATCTACGACCGCGTGGAGATCGTGCGGGGCGCAACGGGACTGGTGCAGGGCGCGGGCAATCCGTCGGCCGCCATCAACTTGGTCCGCAAGCGCCCGACCGAGGCGCCGCAGGTGTCCCTGTCCGCCAGCGCGGGCAATTGGGACCGCTACCGGGCGGAACTGGACGCCTCGGGGCCGCTGTCGGAGGACGGCAGCCTGCGCGGCCGCGCGGTCGTCGCCACGCAGGACTACGGCAGCTACAAACGTGGCGAAAGCAGCGACGGCCAGACGTTCTACGGGATTCTGGAGAAGGATCTGGGCGCCCACACCACGCTGACGCTCAGCGCCCTGCACCAGGAGAACCGGCTGCACGGCAACGGCTTCACCGGCCTGCCCGTGGGCCGCGACGGCAGCGATCTGGGATTGCCCCGGTCCACGTCCTATGCCAACGACTGGGAGCATTGGAACAAGACCACCGACTCGGCATTCGCGGGGCTCGACCACCGGTTCGGCAATGGCTGGCGCATGCACCTTTCGGCCTATTACGCGCAGGCCGACGTCGACATGCAGGGCCACTACCTCAGCTACAGCGTCGCCACCGGCCGGTACAGCCAGTTGGGCGCGCGCAATGCCCACAAGGAAAAGCAGAGCAGCGTGGACCTGTATGCCAACGGCCCCTTCGATCTGCTGGGCCGCACGCACGAGCTGGTCCTGGGCGCCAGCTACCGCGACGTCGATTTCGACGGCAATAGCCGCCAGGGCCTGGTGCTCAACAACAATCTGGACCTCTACAACTTCGACCCGAGCGCCGTTCCCGATCCCCACATTCCGCTGCGGGACTGGATGGACGCCAAGATCAAACAGCAAAGCGTGTACGCCACGACGCGCCTGAGTCTGACCGACCGGCTCAAATTCATCCTGGGCGGCCGGCTGGACTGGTTCGACTACAACGACACCTTCAACACCTATCCGAACTATGCGTCCAACACGCCCTCCGTCAGTGCGCATAACCGCTACCGCATCAACAGCCAACTGACCAAGTACGCCGGCGTGGTCTACGACCTGAATGACCAGCACTCGGTCTACGCCAGTTACACCGACATCTTCAAACCCCAGAACTACCTGGACGCCAGCAACAATCTGCTGGATCCGGTGATCGGCCAGAACTACGAGATCGGAATCAAGGGCGAATACTTCGGCGGTGCGCTGAATGCCTCGGCCGCGCTGTTCCGCATGGATCAGAAGAATCGCGCCTTCCGCAGCACCGACCAGAGCCAGTGCGCCGGCTACCCGACCGTCAGCTGCTACTCGGCCGCCGGCGAAGTGCGCAGTCAGGGCATGGAGTTTGAACTGCAGGGCGCCATCACGCCCAATTGGCAGGTCAGCGCCGGTTACACGGTGGCCATCGCGCGCTACCGCAAGGATGCGAATCCCGCCAATGTAGGCGCGCTTTTTGACACGGACACGCCGCGGCACCTGTTCAAGCTGTCGACCATGTACCGGCTGCCCGGCGTCATGCAGGGCTGGCGGATCGGCGGATCGATCTACCGTCAGGATTCGATCTACAACCAGGGCGCCACGAGCGGCGTGCCCTTCCGGATCGCGCAGGGCGGCTACACCGTCACCGACCTGGTGGTGGGCTGGCAGGCAACCCCGAAGCTGGATCTGCAACTGAACATCAACAACGTCTTAGACAAGCGGTACTACAACGCCCTGTCGGGTAGCGTCAGCTTCCCCAGCAACGTCTATGGCGACCCGCGCAACCTGATGCTGACGGCGCGCTACCAGCTCTGAGGCCTGGGTCGGGCGAAAATCCGGCCTCTAAACCTCCGTTTGAACCCCCTTCATCCCCGTGATCCGGGGAAAGACCGCAAAACAGCCTGTGTAGGATGGTTGCCTGCCATCCGCACGGGCTTTTTGCATGCGGGCGACAGGAGGAAGTTCCAATAAACGACGCTTTGGTCGTATTTACACAGTTTTCTCCCATTGACTGCCGGGATATGCAAGAATAAAGCGACATTTTTTTACATGTTTTGTCACAATTGCCGCTTCTCCTTGTATTTCTAGTGTCTCAATCGCCGTTTTTGCCCAGATATCAGTCCAATGGCCGCTCTTGAAGCCCGCGCAACGCGTCACTATTACGACAGCGCGTTCCAATCTCCGGCAGTGAAAGTGCTCCCGAACGAGTACTACGTCACCAACGAGAACATGATGATCTCGACCGTCCTGGGATCCTGCGTGGCGGCTTGCATCCACGACCCGGTCACGGGCGTGGGCGGCATGAACCACTTCATGTTGCCCGAGGGCGACATGCAATCGCCCGCGTCGGCCACCATGCGCTACGGCGCCTTTGCGATGGAAGTGCTGATCAACGAACTGCTCAAGGCCGGCGCCTCGCGCGACCGCCTGGAAGCCAAGGTGTTCGGCGGCGGCGCGGTGCTGGCAGCCATGCAGCAGATGAACATCGGCGAGCGCAACGGCGAATTCGTCCTGAACTACCTCAAGACCGAAGGCATCCCCGTCAAGGCGCAGGATCTGGGCGACGTGCACGCGCGCCGCATCAATTACTTCCCGCGCGACGGCCGGGTGATGGTGCGCAAGATGGCGCCGCACCACCAGCGCGCCGAAGAGATCATCGCCAAGCGCGAACAGGAGGCGGCGCAAAGCGCGGCCGCCAAGACCGCCTCGCCGCAACGGGTCGAGCGCTTTGCGCGTCCCGGCGTCGAGCGGTTTGATCGTCCGGGCGTGGAACGGTTTGATCGTCCGGGCGTGGAACGGCTGGATCGCCCCGGCGTCGAGCGGCTGAACCGCCCGGGCGTCGAACGATTCGACCGCCCCGCCGCCGCGCGCCCCGGCGTGGAACGCTTCGACCGCCCGGCTCGCCCGGGCGTCGAGCGCTTTGACCGGCCGGCCACGGCGGATACCGCTTCCCCGCAGACCGCCCGCCCTGCCGCGCGTCCGAGCGTCGAACGCTTCGACACCGGCGTGACCCGGCGATCCAAACCCTAGCGGGCGGACGGACGAGGCGCGCCCTACAATCGCCGCATGTCCACCATCCGCCTCTTCTACGCGCTATGGCCGTCTCCCCCGCTGGCGGCGTCGCTGGCCGGCTGGGCAGAAGCCGCAAAGCCGGCCATGGGCGGACGCGCCATGCGTACCGAAACGCTGCATCTGACGCTCGCCTTCCTGGGACCCGTCGATAGCGCCCTGGCCGACGAGCTGGCGGCCGCCACGCCCGAACATCGTCTGGCGCCGGGCGACGTGCAGCTGGACCGCTACGGCGTCTTCCACCGCCAGCGCATTCTCTGGGCGGGTCCCTCCGAGACGCCCCCGGGCCTGCAGCAGGCCCACGACGACCTCTGGCAGTGGCTGTCCGGCTATGGACTGACCCCGCCGACCCAGCCGTTCCGTCCGCACGTCACACTGCTGCGCAACATCACGCACGCCGAGCCGCCTGGCGACGCGCCCGCGCCGCTGGACTGGCGCTATGACCGCATGGTGCTGGTCGCGTCCGAATCGCTGACCGGCGGCAGCCGTTACCGCATCGTGGCGCAATCCCGGCCACTGGGCGGCTAAGGCACAATCCTACGGTTGCCAACGTTTGGGACCCCCATGATCATCCTGCTGGATCAAGACGGCGTGCTGGCCGATTTCGAACACGCCTTCATCGACGCCTGGCGCGAACGCCACCCGGACATCGCGCCTATCGCGTTCGAGGACCGCAAGTCCTTCTACATCCGTGAGGATTACGGCCCCGAACTACGCGGCATGGCCGAGGCGATCTACACCGCGCCGGGATTCATCCGCAATCTGCCGCCCGTGCCCGGCGCGCTGGACGCCGTCAAGGAATTGCTGGCGCTGGGCATGGACGTGCGGATCTGCTCGTCGCCGCTGTCGCAGTTTGAAAACTGCGTCGCCGAAAAGTACCTGTGGGTGGAAAAGCACCTGGGCCGGGACGCCACCACCCGGCTGATCCTGACCAAGGACAAGACGCTGGTGCACGGCCATCTGCTGATCGACGACAAGCCGCATATCGAAGGCGCCGTGCGGCCGCGCTGGAAGCACATCCTGTTCGACGCGCCCTACAACCGCGAGGTCACGGACCGCCCGCGCATCAACTGGCAGAACTGGCGCAACGTGCTGGCCGGCGAGCTCTATACGGCAGATGCCTGAGTCCTGCTGAGTCCTGTTCAGGCGTCATCGTTTGGGACTATCCTGTGGAGTCGTACGCCCCACCCAGGAGGAGCCCG
>NZ_DAMCTG010000118.1:0-13873 GCF_032113835.1 Achromobacter sp.
AGTTTGTCGAATCGCATAATGGTCGTATTGGCTTGTGGGGAGCCTGACCGATCCGTGCCGGCTGGCTCGATAACCTGAATATGTGGCCGGATGGGACAATTTCAACACCCGGTGCCCCTCATGGTCTTCTTCGACGTGCACCAGCAAACAGAGCAATGAGCATATACGTTTTTGTGTACGGCACCCTACGCGCCGGCGAAATCAACGACCTCGCCCGGGCCGCCGCGGCGCGCGGCTTGCCGGCCGCCAGCCACGTCGGCCCGGCCAGCGTGCCGGGCATGCTGGTCGATTTCGGCAACTGGCCCGGCCTGATCCCCGTGAACGACGGACGACGCGTGCGTGGCGACGTCTACCGGGTGGATCCGGCGCTGATCGCCCTGCTCGACGAGATCGAGGAATACGAGCCCGGCAAGCCCGGCTGCTTTATGCGCCAGACGATTTCCGCCCGCCTGGAAGGCCCTGGCGCGACCGGTCTGCTGCCCTGCGAGTACTATCCGATCGACCCCGCGCTTCGGGCCGCCGCGGTCGATATCGCCGGGGACGACTGGATCGCTCACCGCCTGTCCAGGACAAAGCAGGACGCCCGGTAAGACACCCGTAGTAACAACGGACTACAATAGACGCCTGTCTCGTGCTTCACACCCGTTCCGGCGCCCGCCGTGCAATGGGCACTCTAAAGGTCATCGTATGCAAAAACGGGTCCCCATTGCCCCTGATGCCGCCCACTGTTCCACGTGCATGCTGGGTCACGTCTGCGTTCCCGTGGGCATGGCAGCCGCCGAAGTCGAAAAGCTGGACGAACTGGTCAAAGAGCGCGTCCGCGTGGAAAAAGGCAAGACGCTCTTTTCGCTGGATCATCCGCTCGACGCCGTCTATGGCGTGCGCTTCGGCAGCTTGAAAACGCAACTTGAAGACGCCACCGGCCAGATCCAGATCACCGGCTTCCATCTGCCCGGCGAGATCGTCGGCATGGACGGCATGCTGGACGGCAAGCACGTGTCGGCCGCCGTGGCCCTCGAAGATTCCGAGGTCTGCGTCATCCGCCTGAACGAAGTCGATCGCGTCGCGTCGCACCTGCCGTCGCTGCAACAGCAATTCCGCCGCCTCATGAGCCGCGAGATCACCCGCTCGCATCAGATGCTGGCTTCGCTGGGCTCCATGCGTTCGGAACAGCGCCTGGCCGCGTTCCTCCTGAACCTCTCGCAGCGCTATGCGTCGCTGGGCTATTCGTCCACCGAGTTCGTGCTGCGCATGAGCCGCGAAGAAATCGGCAACTACCTGGGCCTGACGCTGGAAACGGTAAGCCGTCTTTTCTCGCGTTTTGCCCGCGACGGCCTCATCAAGATCAACCAGCGCGAAGTCCGCATCCTGGACCTGCCTGCGCTCAAGCAACTGCTGGGACACGAAAGCTGCTGAGCGGTCGCCGCGCCATGCGCCGCGCGCCTGCCACATCCTTGTCCCGCACCGCACTGGCGGCATCGCTGGCCCTCGCCACCGTCGTCGCCGTGCTGGCCTGCGCCGCCGCGCGCGCGCAGACGCCGCTGCCGGATCCCTACGACTACGACGAAGCCACGCCCGCGCCCAAGCGCGCGGCGCCGCTGCGCTGGCAGGCCGTTGAACTGGGCCGCCCCGGCAGCCGGTACAAGATGCCGGTCTACGCCAACCGGGATCTGACCAAGGACGACCTGCGCGGCATCAAGCAGGTGCTCATCGTCATCCACGGCGTCAAGCGCGACGCCGACAACTACTACGAAACCGCCGCCGCGCTGGTCGCCGCCGACCCGGCGCGCGCGGGCGACACGCTGGTGCTTGCCCCGCGGTTTTCCGGCTCGATCGATTCGGGATTCGCGGGCATGGCCGCCTGGCGCAAGGCAAGCTGGGAAGACGGCCAGGAAAGCGTGCAGGCCACCGGCCGGCCCGCCCCCGTCACCTCGTTCCAGGTCCTGGACGACCTGCTGCGCAGCCTGGACGACCGCAAGCGACTGCCAGCCCTGACCGGCCTCGTGCTGGCCGGGCATTCGGCCGGCGCCCAACTGGTGCACCGGTATGCGGTGCTGAACAACCTGGATGGCGTCCTGCGCCGCGACGGCCTGGCGGTGCGCTACGTCGTCGCCAACCCCTCCTCCTACCTGTACCTGACCAACGAGCGGCCACGCGCCGACGGCAAGGGCTACGCGCCCTACGAGCGCGGCATCTGCCCGACCTACAACCAGTACAAGTACGGCACCGACAAACTGCCCGCCTACGCCCGCGAATCCGATGACTCGCGCCTCTTCGTGCGCTACGCCGCGCGCGATGTGGTCTACCTGCTGGGCGGCGCGGACAACAATCCCGAGCACCGGCTGCTGGACAAGGCCTGCGGCGCCGAAGCCCAGGGCGCCACCCGGTTGGCGCGCGGCACCGGCTACGTCCAGTACGAGCACGTTCTGGCCGGCCGGGGCGCCAAGCCCGTCCCCCTGCGTCACGCCGCCTTCGAGGTTGGCGGCGTCGGCCACGACGGCAAGCGCATGTTCGGCTCGATCTGCGGCGTGCGGGCGCTGCTGGGCGCCGACGCCCAGGCCAGCACCACCGCCGCCGCCTGCGACATCATCAAGCCGCGCGGCAAATAAGCCCCCAAACCCTAGGGAAATTCCCGAGCCATCCGGCTTGACTCGCGTTTGCGGCAGGTCTAAAACTTAACCTTATGGTTAAGTTAAATGATGACGCTCTCGATGCCATCTTCTCTGCGCTGGCGGATGGCACCCGCCGCCGGGTGCTGGCGGACCTGGAACAGGGCTCGGCCTCGGTCAGCACGCTGGCCCAGCCCCACGCCATGTCCCTGCCCGCCTTCATGAAACACCTGCGGGTCTTGGAAGACGCCGGCCTCATCGCACGCGTCAAGGACGGGCGGGTGGTGAGCTGCACGCTGTCTCCCGAACCCATGCGCGCCGCCGCTGGCTGGCTGGCACGCTACGAAAGGTTTTGGACCGGCCAACTGGATTCGCTGGCGCGGTATCTCTATCACGAAGAGGAAATCCATCCATGGAAAACCGAATCTCCCCCCTCGAGCTGCGGCTCCAGCGACGCTTCGACGCCCCCGTCGAACGCGTCTGGCGAGCCTGGACCGACCCGCAAGCGCTGATGCGCTGGTTCGGCCCGGCGGGCACGCAACGCGTGCTGCTGGCAGAAACCGACGTGCGTGTGGGCGGCGCCTATGAAGTCGGCTTCATCACCGCGGACGGCGGGGAGCACCACGCCAGCGGCCACTATCGGGAAGTCACGCTCCATCGCCGCCTGGTGTTCACCTGGGCGTGGCGCGACACGCCGCAGGAAGCCTCCCTGATCACGTTGGACTTCACCGCGGCGGACGCCGGCACCGAGCTTGCCTTCCTGCAGACGCCATTCGTCGACGAGGCCACCCGTGACGGCCACGAGGATGGCTGGTCCGGCGCCATGGACCGCCTGGCGGATCACCTGGCCGGCAAGGCCTGAAGCTGCCGCCCCGGATCCGTACTCCGGATCTGTCATTGATCCCGGGTCAAAGCGCCCGGCTCGCAAAGGAGACGTACGATGCAAACCGATCATCCCGTCGTATCCCGCCACGAATGGCACATTGCACGCGAGGCGCTGTTGCGGCGCGAGAAGGAACTGACCCACGCCTCAGACGCCCTGGCATGCGACCGCATGGCGCTGCCGTGGGTCCGGATGGACAAGGCCTACACATTCGAAGGCGCGCACGGCATGCAAGGCCTGGACGCCCTGTTCCACGGCAGGCGCCAGCTCATCGTCTACCACTTCATGTTCAGTCCAGACTGGGAGGACGGGTGCGTGGGCTGCTCGCTCCTGGCCGATCACCTGGACAGCGCGCTCATGCACCTGCGGCACCACGACGTATCCGTGGTGGCCGTCTCGCGCGCGCCGTATGCCCAGCTGGCCGCCTTCAAGGCCCGCATGGGCTGGAAGTTCGACTGGTACTCGTCAGCGGACAGCGACTTCAATTTCGACTTCGAAGCGTCGGTGCCGCAGGCGGATGGCGCGGTCGAGGAACGTCCGGGCGCCAGCGCCTTCTTCCGTGATCCCGACGGCGAGATCTTCCACACGTACTCGGCCTTCGAACGCGGCGTGGAGCGCCTGGCGGGCGCCTACAACTACCTCGACATCGCGCCACTGGGCCGCAACGAAAACGGCCCGTATTTCGACGTGCGCGACTGGGTGCGCCACCATGACCGATACGGCGACGCCCCGCGCCAAGCCTGCCACGGCCACAGCTAGGCCGCAGGCCACGGCCGGCATGGCGGGCCTGTGGCTGGCATGCCTGGCAGCCATGGGCGCCGGACTGCTGGTGGACACGTGGCGCACGCCCGCCGCGCTGTTGGCCAGCGAGTGCGGCGCGCCAGGAACGCTGGCGCAACTGGCGTGGCGGCACGTGGTGCTGATGCCGGTCAGCTCTGCCGCGATGGCGGTGGCGGCGCTGCTGCCTTGGTCGCTGCTGCCTTGGTCGCTGCTGACCCGGGCTCGATTGCCTGCGCCACGATTGCCATGGCCCCATCTGCAAGGCGGCAAAACGCCGCTGGCAAGCCGAGTGCTGTGCCTGGTCCTCATGGCCATCGGAATGGTGCTGGGCGCGCGCCTGGGCGTTCAGACGGCGCAGGCGCTGGGTACCGCGCCTTTTTGGGGAATGGTGCTGGGCATGGCCGCCGGCATGGCTGCGACCCTGTTGCCCGTAGCCGCGGTCAGCGCCTGGCGCCGGTAAGCGGGCGGACGGCAGGCGGCGCGGCCTCGATCAACGCGGCGCCGGGCGCCTGGATTTCCAGCGCCGACGTCGCCTGCGCCACGCACGGCAGGATCCAGCCCTCTTCCTTCTCGTCGCGCGACAGGCCGGGCCATTCGATGCCGTACACGACCGAACCGTCGACCATCAGGCACATGCAGGCGCGGCAGGTGCCGTTGCGGCACGAACTGGGCAGCTTGATGCCCGCCGCCTGCGCCGCCAGCAGCACGGACGTGCCGGCCGGCGCGTCAAAGCGCAGGCCCGAGGGCTGGACAAGAACCGGGTGCGAGCACATCGGTGTCAGGCTGCCGGACGCCGCTCAGGCGGCGTTGTCCTGCCAGTCCAGCTTCCAGGCGCCGGACAGCACGTTCTGCATCCACAGCACGCAGGTCAGCGTCTTGGCGTCGGTGACCTCGCCCTGACTGCAAGCTGCGAGCACCTCCTCCGGACGCTTGCTGATGACGTCCAGGAATTCGTCCTGGTCGAGCTGGCGTTCGCCTGCCCGCAGACCGCGCGCAAAGAAGATGTGAATGATTTCCGTGGAATAGGCGATAGCCAGGTGCAAGGCGCCCGCGTGGGCCCATTGGCCGGCCGTATAGCCCGTTTCCTCCAGCAATTCACGCTTGGCGCACACCAGCGGATCCTCGCCCGGATCCAGCTTGCCCGCCGGAAACTCCGTCATCACGCGGCCGATGGGATACCGGAACTGACGCTCCAGCAGAACGCTGCCGTCATCGAGCAGCGGAATCACCACCACCGCGCCCGGGTGCACCACGTATTCGCGGATGCCGGTATGGCCGTTCGGCAGGCTGACGGTATCGCGGCGGATCTTCAGAAAGCTGCCGTCGTAAGGCGCCTCGCTTTCGAGCAGCGTTTCGACGAGATGGGTATCGGCGGGTCGGGTCATGAGGACGTCTGGATCAGGGACTGGGAAGGACAGCGGCGGGCCGTTGCCGGCACGCCTGGCAGCTTACCACCGCCCCGCCGGCGGCCGGTCAGCCGAACTTGCGTGCGGCGTCCAGCGCCAGACCGGCCCCGATGCTGCCGAACAGGTCGCCTTCCACGCTACGCGCCCCCGGCACCAGCCGGGACACGCTTTCGCGCAAGCGCGGCACGCGGCTGGATCCGCCCGTGAAGAACACGGTGTCCACGTCCGCCGTCGACACGCCCGCATCGCGCAGCAACTGGCCCACGGTGGTCTCGACCTTGTCGATCAAGCGTCCGACGGACGCGTCGAACGACGGGCGCGTCACGTCGACGCCCAGATCCGGTGCGATACGCGACAGGTCGATGCGCGCGGCGGGCGCGTCGGACAACGCGATCTTGGCTTCTTCCACCTGCACCGCCACCCAGTGGCCCGCGCGCTCCTTCACCAGGTTCAGCAGCAAGTCGATCTTCTGGCGGTCGCCGGCCTCGGCTCGGATATAGGCAAAATGCTCGGCCGCCTTGCGCGTGTAGGCCTGGTTGATGGTGTGCCAGCAGGCCAGGTTGCCGTATTGCGTCGATGGCACGTCCTTGCCGCTGCGCAACTGGCTGCCCAGGCCCAACAGCGGCATCACGTGCGCCAGGCTCAATTGCTTGTCGAAATCCACCCCGCCGATGTGCACGCCGCCATAAGCCAGGATGTCGTCGCGACGGTCCGGCTTGGCCGCGCGGTCAGGCCCCAGCCGGATCAGCGAAAAGTCCGACGTACCCCCGCCGATGTCGATCACCAGCACCAGTTCCTCGCGGCTGATCTGCGACTCGTAATGAAAGGCGGCCGCCATCGGCTCGAACTGGAACTCGATGTCGGTAAACCCGACGCTGCGCGCGATCTCTTCCAGCGTGTCTTGCGCCGTCTGGTCAGACGCGGGATGGTCGTCCACGAAAAACACCGGACGGCCCAGCACGGCGCGGGTAAAGCCGCGCCCGGCGGCGGTCTCGGCGCGCGCCTTCAATTCGGCGATGAAGCGCGTCAGCAGCACACGGAAGGGAATGGAACGGCCTTGCACTTCCGTCGAGCCGTCGATGAGCGAGCTGCCCAACAGACTCTTCATCGAGCGCATCAGGCGCCCGTCGTAGCCCGCCAGGTAGTCGGAGATGGCCGCGCGGCCATAGCTGACCTCGGCGTCCTCGTCGTGGAAGAAGATGGCCGACGGCAAGGTGGTCTTGCCGTCCTCCAGCGCCAGGAGCGCATGTTGGTCGGGACGGCTCCAGCCGACGGTGGAATTGGAGGTGCCGAAGTCGACGCCGCAGGCGGTGGAAATCATGGGAATTCAGGCGCTTAGAGCAAAACGGCGGACAAGTGTACCCGCTCTGGCTCCGGCCCTGGAATCCCCGGGGGCTTATTGCTGCTGGCGGCGCTGCTGCAGTTCGCGCAGACATTGCTCGACACCGGCCTGCATCTGCGCATTCGACGTGGCCGCGCGGTCCGACACCGTACGGCAGCGCTGGAACTCGGCCTGGCTTTGGGGCGTGTCGCGGATCGGGGGGGGCGGCGGGGCTTCGGGCGTCACCGTCATGCGCAGCGTCGAAGGTGGCGACAGGCTGCCCTGCGCCGAGGGAAACTGCATTTCCTGCGTGGCGCCCGGCGCAACGTTCTGGGCCTGAGCAGCGCCCGCCGCGCAAAGGGCGGCAAACAGGAAAGCGGAGACGTGTTTTTTGTTCATGGCGACCTCTGTTCGATGAGTCAGCGCCCGGGCCGAGGGCCGGGCGCACCGCCTAATCGTATCCCCGGTGGATGGCCGGCGTCGTGCCAAGACGCTACATCATCCCCACCAGTTGTTTCCTGCGGTTTCCGCGGCTCGACTCAGGACGCGCTGCGGGTCGCGCCCCGGGTCGGTTCCCGGCCCTTGCGCAACGGATCAAGCAGCGACGACAACCCGTTGTGATCAAGTTCGTGCATCAACGCCAGCAGGCGGCCCAGCTCTCCCGGCGGAAAGCCCTTGCGCGCGAACCACGCCAGATACGGCCCAGGCAGGTCGGCAATCGACCTGCCCTTGTACTTGCCAAACGGCATGTCGCGCGTCACCAGCAGGGCCAGCAGTTCGGGATCCATCACGTTCATCGCGACGCGCCGCCGGCGAAAAGGTCAGCGGCCGGCACAGCCGCGATCTTCACGCCGAAGCTGGAAATGGCCGGCAGCGTGGCGTTGTGATGCGCCCGGATCTGCGCGCCATCCGCATGCGGCTTGTCGTGCGTGGTGTGCGCGTCGGCAGCCAGCGTGACCGCCAGGCCCAGACCCGCCGCGCGCCGCACGGAGGTATCCACGCAGAACTCGGTGGCGTACCCGCACACGACCAGATGCGTGACGCCCCGATCCGCCAGCACCTGCGCCAACTCCGTGCGCAGAAACGAGTCTGGCGTCGTCTTGCGGACGCGGATGTCGGCCGGAGCTGTCGCGAGGCGCGTGTCCAGGTCCCATCCCGGCTCGCCATGCGCCAGATCGGACCCGGGGCTTTCGTGCTGCACATAAACAACTGGCGCACCCGCCGCACGGGCGCGCTCGGCCAAGGCATTGATGCGGGCAAGCACCTGCGCGGCCTCGAACGGCGGCGGCGAGGTTTCGAACAACGCGCGTTGCACGTCGATCACGATCAGGGCGGATGTCATGGAGCGGGGTCAGGTGGAGGGCTGAATCACAATGCGCGGCTCGCACCGTACCGGAAAATTCACTGAATTGGCAATGAAGCAGAAATGGTGCGCACGTTCGTGAAGCTGTTCCGCCAGCGCGGCGTCGCAGCCTGCGCCGATGGTGACCTGAGGCCGCAGCGTCACCGATGCAAACGCGCCGCCGCGTTCAGGATCTTCCCGCATGACGCCTTCGGCCTCGTCCCGATAGGCCTGCACGGTTATCCCTTCGACCGCACACAGGTGCAGATACCAGAGCTTGTGGCACGCCGACAGCGAGGCCACCAGCAGGTCTTCGGGATTCCAGCGGGCGGCATCGCCGCGGAACGCGGGGTCCGACGATCCCGGCACGTCGGGCTTGCCCGCAGCCTGGATGAGGTGGTCGCGGGAATAGGCCGCGTAGCCGGCCGTGCCGGCGCCGGTGTTGCCGGTCCATTCGACGGTGACGCTGTAATGGTGTTCGCCTTTCATGCTGTGGTCCTGTTGCCTTATGGTCCTGTCGCCTTGCGGCGCTGTCGCCTCGTGGCCCTGCCGCTTTGTGGTCCTGTCGCAGCACCGGCCGCCCATTGCCGCCTCACGCGCAAGGAAGGCCGAGCTTAGCGCACGCCCGGCCCCGCCGGTTGGACGTTTTTGACACGCATCGGCCTTACATCCCGTTTCAGCATGGGCCCGTTACTGTCCGTATCGTGAAGACGCGTCTGACCATCTGGCCGTCAGTCACATCTGGCCGTCAGTCAATAAGTCAGTCCGTCACACAGGAGCTCGCCATGATGAAAACCACCCTGACCTGCACCCTGAGTCTTGCGCTGCTCGCCGGCTGCGCCCCGTCAAAGCCCATCACCGCCCGATCCGTGCCGGTGGACCACCACACCTCCCGCGACTCCCTTGACTGGCCCGGCAGCTACGAAGGCACCCTGCCCTGCGCCGACTGCCCCGGCATCCGCGCCCGGCTGACGCTGATGAAGGATGGCCGCTACGAAAAGCTGACGCAGTACCTGGACCGCCAGCCGCAGCCCGAAATCGTGTCGGGCACCTTCAGTTGGGAGTCCGACGGCAGCACGATCCGGTTGGATGCCGCGGGCGATAGCCAGCGTTACTTCGTCGGCGAAAACCAGGTGACGATGCTCTACCGCGACGGCACGCGTCCCACCGGCCCGCTCGCGGCGCATTACGTGCTGCGCCGCGTGCAATAAGCCATCGCGCCGCCGCCGGCTTTAGGGCTATCCTCTGGCATCGACCGCGCCCGGCGGCGCGTCCCATTCCAGCAAGGAAGCCATGAAGACCGATCACGAAATGCTGTCTGCCTTCGCCCCCACGGGCGTGCTGCGCGCGTCCATCAACCTGGGCAATCCCATCCTCGCCAACACCGATCCCGCCACCGGCCAGCCCGGCGGCGTGTCGGTGGATCTGGCCACGGAACTGGCGCGCCGGCTCGACGTGAAGCTGGAACTCGTGGTCTTCAAATCCGCCGGTGAATCCGTCAACGCCGTTGCCGCCGAACAGGCCGACGTCGGCTTCTTCGCGATCGACCCGCTGCGTGGCGAGCAGATCGCCTTCACCGCACCGTATGTGGTCATCGAAGGCGCCTACCTGGTGCGTCAGGACTCGCCCATCCGCAGCATGGACGAGGTCGACCGTCCCGGCCAGCGCATCGTGGTCGGCAAGGGCAGCGCCTATGACCTGTACCTGACACGCGAACTCAAGCAGGCCGAGATCTTCCGCGCCCCCACCTCGCCCGCCGTCGTCGACACCTTCATGCAGGAAAACATGGAGGTCGCCGCCGGCGTGAAGCAGCAGCTTGAAGCGGACGCGCAACGCCTGGGCGGGCTGCGCCTTCTGGACGGTCACTTCATGCTGATCCGCCAGGCGATGGGCGTGCCCAAGAGCCGCGGCGGCAAGGCCAGCGCCTACCTGGCCGCTTATGTCGAGGCCATGAAAAAATCCGGGTTTGTCGCCGAGGCGCTGGCCCGCCACAAAATCCAGGGCGCCGCGGTGGCGCCGCTGGAAGCGGCAGCGCAGGAATAGCTTCGAGCTTTTTCGCGGCGACATGCCGCATCGCCGGCCGGGCGTCTGCATACACGGACCCGGCCGACGGCGATTCAGCTAGTGACTGATCATCCAGGGCCTAGCGCCCGCGAATGACTTTGCGCCATCTGCCGACGTTCGCGTTCGGCCCCGCGATCGCGCACTGCCGCAGCACCCGCAGTTCATGCCGTGCCCTGCACGCGTGCTGCGCGGCTCGTTCGCGCTGCGCTCGTTCGCCGCGTGCGCCCGGTTCACGGCCGAGGACAACGCCGACACCGCCGGCGCACCGCCCACGGTCCGATCCGACAACGCCCCGCACTGCGGACAAGCCGCCGGATCCCGCCACTGCGCCAACGGCCGCAACGCGGCAAACGCCCCGCAATCCGCGCACGCATAGTCATACATGGGCATCGTCGTCTCCTAAAGATCGCGCGACAGCGGCATGTCCACGTCGCCCTTGATGTGCTTGACGGGACCGCTGGCAGACGGCTGGATGTCGAAGTCGAAGATCTCGGTAGGCAGCCAGAGCGTGGCGCACGAATTGGGAATGTCGACCACGCCGCTGATGTGCCCCTGCACCGGCGCGCACCCCAGCAGCGAATAAGCCTGCGCGCCCGAGTAGCCGAACTTCTTCAGGTACTCGATGGCGTTAAGGCACGCTTGCCGGTAAGCCACATTCACGTCCAGATAATGCTGCTTGCCCGCTTCGTCGACGGAAATGCCCTCGAAAATCAAAAAGTCCTTGTAGGCCGGCGTGATCGGGCTGGGCTTGAAGATGGGGTTGCGGATCGCATACTTGTCCATGCCGCCCTTGATCAGCGACACGCGCATGTGCACCCAGCCGGCCATTTCGATCGCGCCGCAAAACGTGATCTCGCCGTCGCCCTGCGAAAAATGCAGATCGCCCACCGACAGCCCGCCGCCCTTCACATACACCGGAAAGAACACCCGCGCCCCGCGCGACAGATCCTTGATGTCGCAATTGCCGCCATGCTCGCGCGGCGGAACCGTGCGCGCGCCCTCGCCTGCTGCACGATCACGATCGGCGCCCTGCAACGCCCCCATGTGCGCGGTCTTGGGCGCAGGCGGATTGGCCAGCGGCGGCACGCGATCCGGATTGGTATCGATCAGCGCCTGCTCGCGCCGGTTCCACTCATCCAGCAGCTTTCTGTCCGGCAGGCAGCCGATGAGCCCCGGATGAATCAAGCCTGCGAAATTGACCCCAGGAATGTGCCGCGACGACGTGAACATGCCATGAAAATCCCAGATGGATTTCTGCGCGTGCGGAAAATGATCGGTCAGAAACCCGCCGCCATTGTTGCGGCTGAAAAATCCATTGAATCCCCACAGACTGTCCGCCTTGGCGCCGATATCGAGCAAATCGACGACCAGCAGATCACCCGGCTCGGCGCCTTCCACGCCCACGGGCCCGGACAGAAAATGCACGGTAGACAAATCTACGTCCCGCACGTCGTCGGCGCTGTCGTCATTCTTGATGGCGCCGCCCGTCCAGTCATAGGTTTCCAGAATGAAATCGTCCCCCGGTTTCACCCACACCGCCATCGGAATATCCGGATGCCAGCGGTTGTGGATCTGCTTGTTTTCGTAGGGGGACTGTTCCAGATCGACACTGATAAGCGTATTGGTCATTCTCTTTCATCTCCGTTGTAAAGCGTTGATAAAACAGAAGATTTGACCGTTGGCTGTCTAAAAAGAAGCGGCAGCTTAGGCTTCGTAAGCCATTGATCTATAAGGCACGGTAGGACAGTTTTAGACAACGGTAAACTGGCTTTTTGCCCAGTGTCCTGGATCCGACTTTAAGTTCCGACCCCACAGGCCAATGGGCCGCAGGATCTATAGGCCATCGCATGTCATCGGAGTGGACTGTTCCATCTATGGGGCAAGAGTTATGCTCCAGCAAGTCCACATACAAATACGACAGCTATGGACCCCAACTCTATCGAAGCGCTTCGGCAGATAATGGTCGAAGCCAATCACAATGCCCTCGTAGGAGCTTGGTGGTTCTGGATGGCTGCCCTTGCTCTCCCGGCTGTATCAGCATGGTTGGGCGCATATTTTCGGAAGCGGGGCGAGAACGCTGCCATCCTTCAAGACTTGGAATTGCTAAAGAAGCAGATCGAAGAGACCACCAAAATTACCGAGCAAATTAAGACGCAAGTTGGATTTGAGGATTGGTGGAACAAGGAGTCGATCACGATCCGCCGGCAACAGCTAGAGAGAATTAGCTTGAGCCTATATCGCGCGGACAATGACGTCCATGTCTGGTGGTTGAAAGTGGCGATAGATCGAGATGCACCATTTATACCGACGCCCGACGCAAACTTATTTGAGGTTCGTTCCATGGTGGCGCTCTATCATCCCGAACTGAAGAGCGTGTACGACTCGTTCGAAATCGCTTGGATGAAGCACATCGAACTTGGCAACGACTTTGCAACGCGCCTATCAAAAGCGGACAACTTGAGAAAGCTAGCCGCAGTCAATAAGGACCAGGAGGCAAAGTACGACGAACTGTCGACCGAAATTGCTGAGGCGCTCGCTGCGTTCGAAAAAGCGATTGCGCGAGCGATGGCCACATTACTGGCTCCCAGTGGCAAGGCGCGCATCCCTCGCCGCTCTGCCTCCTGAGCACTAACTTTTTGCAAATCTCTCATCCGTTAAGGGTGCCTAATGTGCAGCCACTACCAGACCTTGAAAGACGCCGAGTTGCTGCTCAAGAAGTTCGGCGTGACTCGGCCGGGCGTGCTGGGCAAGTACGACATGTGGCCGAGGTATCAAGGCATCTTCGTCCGCCGGCCGCCGGAGCATGACGCCGGCGACGAGGCCGTGCCCGGCATCGAAGCCGTGACGGGACGCTGGGGCCTGATATCCGGTTCCACCCGGCCGGACACTCTGCCTAGCGCTGAGAAGCTGTCCACCTTCAATGCCCGAGACGACCGCGTCGCCAACGCCTTCACCTTCCGCAACGCCTGGCGCCGGGCGCAGCACTGCATCATCCCCGCCGATGCCATCTTCGAACCTGATTGGCGATCCGGTAAGGCCGTCGCCACGCGATTCACCCGGACAGACGGCGCGCCGCTTGGCGTGGCCGGACTGTGGGACCGCTACCGCGACGCGACCGGCCAATGGCACGAGAGCTACACGATGCTCACCATCAACGCGGACAACGATCCCCTCTTCCGCGACTACCACCAACCCCACAAAGAAAAACGCATGGTGGTGATCCTTCCCGAGGGCGCCTATGGCGACTGGCTGACCGCCAGCGCGGATCAAAGCCGCGAATTCCTTGTACCGTTCCCCTCCGACAAGCTAGTCGCCACACCGATGACCTGACCCCGTTTCTGCTGCAATATACTGTATATCCACACAGTTTTATCGCAGCAGAATCATGCTTTGCTCAGTCGTCCGCACCCACTATCTCGGCCAGAAGCGCCGCGACAATGACCCCGCGCCAGCCGTGACCGGCACGGT
>NZ_DAMCTG010000119.1:0-13074 GCF_032113835.1 Achromobacter sp.
CGGCGGCGGTCAGGAACGACGCCATGCCCAGGTGCGAGGCGCTGCCGTTGCCGGCGGATGCGTAATCGTAGCCGCCGGGCTTGGCCTTGACGGCCTGGATGAATTCGGCGGTGTTCTTGGCGTTCAGCGAGGCGGACGCGAGGATGATGTAGCCGGTGTTGCCGATGTAGGCGACGCCCGTGAAGTCCTTGTAGGGGTCGTAGCTCAGATTTTTGTACAGATACCCGGCAATGTTGTGGCTGGCGGCGGCAAGCACCAGGGTGTTGCCGTCGGGCTTGGCGCGGGCGACCTGGGCGGTGCCCACGGTGCCGCCGGCGCCGGCGCGGTTTTCGATCACGATGGAGGCGTCCAGCGCGCGGCCCAGTTCGTCGCCGATCGCGCGCGCGATGGTGTCTTGGACCGCCCCGGTGCCATAGGGAACGACGATGCGGATGACGCGTTGATCGGCCTGCGCGGCGCCCATGCCGGCGACGGCCAGAGCAAGGGCGAGCAGGGTGTTGCGGCGTGCAGCTTGGAATGGGGTGGTCATGTAGCGGACTCTTGGTTAGGCGCGCGCCTATCGGAATGCGGCGCGGGCATGGCGGCGTTGGACTCTAATCATTTAAGCCGTCCGGACCAACGAATTAATCGCCGCTTGTTTATTGCTTCCAGCGATAAGAGCAGGCCACCGCTAAAGGGGACGGACCAGGGGCTTTATCATGTGCCCTTCACCCAAGCCGGGTCCCTCGCAGTCGCCGGCTTCTTTTTTACCTATGGCGTCCATGCCCTGATCGCACAGGAGATTTATTAGTGGTTCGATCCGCAACGACAGCATCCCGATCCCTTCCATCCCGCCATCATGCCGCCGTCTCCTGGCAGCGCAGACGGGAAAGGCCCTGGCTGGCGGCTTGGCTGCTGGCGGCGATGCTGAGTTGCTTATCGATCCTCTGGCACGCCCCGGCCATGGCGGCGTTTCCCCTGCTGACCCCGGCCGCGGCAGCCGAGCCGGCCCCCGCGGCCTCGGCGCTGACCCCCGCCGCACTGGCCGATCTGCTGGACAATCCCCAAGCGCGCCAAGCCTTGATCGACCAGCTTCGTGCACAGGCGGCCGGAGACAAAGCGGCCCCCGCTGGCGCCACGCCAGCCGGTACCGCAACGGCGAAGCAGACGCCCGCAACGTCCGCCGAGCCGACGTTGCGCGAGCGCATGGCCAACGGCGTTCAGCGTTTTCTGACCGGGGTGGCTGCCGACATGGGGCAGGGCGTCGATGACATGCGCGCGCTGGCCTCCGGCCAGAACCTGCGCATGGACAGCGGCGAGGCCCGCAGCGCGTTGCTGCCGCTGGTGCTGGCCGCCGCGGCGACCATCATCGCTTTCATCCTGCTTCGCATGATCGCCATGCGGATCTACACGCGGATCGACCATTGGGTGGCCGAGCACGGTTGCGAAACCGGCGCGGCGCCCGTGCGTGGCAGGCCGGCGTCGATGAAGGTGCTGACGCGCCGCGCGGGCGCCATTGTTGGCGCGCTGGCGATCGACGTTGCGGTCGTATTGCTGGCCGCCATGGCGGGCGGCGCGGCGGCATTGTGGAGCACGCCGGGGCGCGGCACGCTGGATGGACTGGCCTCGCTGTTCCTGCAGGCGTTCGTGGCGGTGGAAATCGTGAAGGTGCTGATCCGCACGGTGTTCGCGGTGCGCCATCCGCATCTGCGCCTCTTGCCGATGTCGGACGAACTGGCCAAGTACTGGAACGCGTGGCTGGTGCGCATCGTGGCGGCGGCGGGTTACGGCACGCTCGTGGTCGGCCCCGTGATGGCGGCGGCGTTGTCGCCGGCGCTGGGCCGGCTGGCCACGATGCTCATCATGCTGGCGGTGTACGTCTACGCCGTGCGCGTCATCTGGCACAACCGCCAGGCCGTGCGCGATCGCCTGGACCGCCGCGCAGCCGGCGCGGCTACGTTCATGGGATCGCGGCTGCGGCTGCTGTCGCGCATCTGGCACGTGCTGGGCATCCTCTACTTCACGATCCTGCTCGTTGTCAGCCAGGTCGATCCGACCGACGCGTTGCCGTTCATGGCCCGCGCCACGGCGCAAACGCTGCTGGTTATCGGCGTGGGCAGCCTGCTGATCCTGTTGCTGAATGCGGTGCTGGCCAAACCGATCCGCCTGTCGGACGACCTGCGGCGGCGGCTGCCGCTGCTGGAGGCGCGCGTCAATGCCTATGTGCCGGCCACGCTGAAGGTGGTCGGCTGGATCATCCGCATCGTCATCGTGCTGCTGATCCTGGACGCGTGGCAGGCCTTCGACCTGTCGCGCTGGCTGGCGTCGGACGCCGGCGCCGCCGCGATCAAGGTGGTGCTGAACATCGTCATCGTGCTGATGATCGCGATGCTGGCCTGGACCGTCATCGCCAGCATCATCGAGCATCGTCTGAGCCAGAGCGAAGAACGCGGTATGCCCAGCGCGCGCGAGCGCACGCTGCTGGCGCTGTTCCGCAATGCCGCGCTGATCGTCATCGTGACGATGACGCTGATGGTGCTGCTGTCGCAGATCGGCATCGACGTCGGCCCGCTGATAGCCGGCGCCGGTGTCGTCGGTCTGGCCATCGGTTTTGGTGCGCAGAAGCTGGTGCAGGACATCATCACCGGCGTTTTCATCCAGCTTGAAAACGGGATGAACGAGAACGACGTGGTGCAGGTGGCGGGCGTGTTCGGCACGGTCGAGAAGATGACCATCCGCTCGGTCGGCATCCGCACGCTGGACGGCGGCTACCATCTGGTGCCGTTCTCGTCGGTGGACGTGGTGGCCAACCACATGCGCGACTTCTCGTATCACCTGGGCGAGTACACGATCGCGCACCGCGAAAGCGTGGACGACGCCATCGAGCATCTGCGCGCGGCGTTTGCCGAGCTGATGACCGATTCGGTGCTTGGGCCGGAGATCCTGGAAGACATGACGGTGGCGGGCGTCACGGCGGTCAACGACAAGGGCGTGACCATCCGCATCCTGATCAAGACCACGCCGGGCATGCAGTGGGCGGTGCAGCGCGGCTACAACCGCCTGCTCAAGAAGCATTTCGACGCTGCGGGCATCGAGCTGCCGTACCCGCACACCGTGGTGTACTTCGGGCAGGACAAGCGCGGCTACGCGCCTGCGGCCAACGTGCACGTGCAGGCCGAGCGTGCGGACGAGGGCGACAGCGCGCGCGCCGCGGGCCATACGCGCCGCCGCCTGAAGCCGGAAGCCAGCAACGAGGATTCGGCCGAGGTGCTGGGCAATGAGCTGGAGGCTCGGGCGGAGGCCGAAGCGGAGGCCGAAGCCGACCCCACGCGCGCGGAACCCGCGCGCAGTTGAGGAGCGGGGCTTAGCGCCCCGTCTGCACGCCTGCCGCGTTCAGGCGTTCCGTTACGGCCGCGTAGCCGGCGCGCGTCATGTTGGTCTTGCGGATCGCCTGGTCGCAGGCCTTGCGGTCGTCGGGGCAGCCGGCCTTGGCCGGCATGTCGCCCGCCACGACGAAGTAGTCGATCACGAACTTGGCCACGTACTTTTTCGCGGGCTTGCCTTGCAGAAATTCGGCGATGTCGGCGCGAAAGTCCGCAACGGTCTTCTCGGCGACGGGCGTCCAGTTCTGACACTGCGAGAACGTGGCGACGCCATCGGCGAAGGCCAGCTTGGCGCAGGTCAGCATCAGGTCGTCTGCGGGTTTGGCGTTTGCGGGCAGCGTGGCGCGGACCGTGGCGCCGCGGGTGCCGGGGAACGTCACGACGCCGGCCTTCACCGCCGCCGCGTCGATCGTTGCCTTGAACACGAAGGGCTCTTCGATCACGGCCGGCGCCTTGTCCGTCGGACCCTTGGCGTACATATCCGAGATGTCCGCGGGGTCCACACGCGATATGTCCATCATCCGGCCCAGCAGGCGCCAATCGGCCCGGAGCAGCGCATCATGTTCTTCGCGGATGCCGTATTCGAGCACGGCCTGTTCGATCTCGGTGGGTGTGTACGCGGCGTGGGCCAGCGGGGGCAGCATTGCGGTGGCAAAGGCAGCGACGGCGATGGGAAGCGACTTCATGAAAACTCGGCATTGAGAAAAGGTCCGCAAGGGTAACCGAGATACGCGACATGAGATCGGGTGAACAAGCCGCGTGCGGTATAAACGAGCACCATCATTTCTGAGCAAGGGAGTCTCGTGTCCAGCAAACCCGGAGCAGGTCGTTTCATCGCCGCGACCGTCGGCGTCATCAGGCAGCACGGCCGCGCCATGCTGGCCGCCGCGCCATGGTCGTTGGCGGTGTTCATTCTGACGTTGCCGTTCGCGCTGATGACGTCCCGGCTGTATGGGCTTGTGGATTGGCTGATCCTTGTGCTGGCGCTTGTCTGCCTGATCGCCTTCGCGCGCACCACTTACGCCTGGCATCGGGTCATCCTGCTTGGCGAGACCGCGCATGCGGCTGCGCCGCGTGGCGGCAGCCCGGAGGCCCGGCATCTGGTGCTGCTGGGCGGGCTGACCATTGCCGTCATGGCGCTTGCCCGCGCCACCGGCGATCTGCCGTATGTGCTGTACATGCTGATGGGCGGGGCCAATGAACCGCTGTTCTACGGCGTGCTGATCGCGTTGCTGGTGGTGGTGTGGGTGCCGGTGCTGTATGGGCTGGCTGTCTACAGCGTGAGCCTGCCGCGCGCCGTGCTGGCAGGTGAATATGGCTTTGGAGCCGTGCGCGCCGCGATGCGTTATCCGCGCTGGCCGTTGATGCTGGGGTTTCTTGTGTTGCTGGTCCTGGGCGCGCATGCCGCCAACGATTTGCTTGCGCTGATGTATGACTACGTGGGCGTGCAGGCGCTGCAGGGCGTGTTGGGCGCGGTGGCGTGCGTCGCCATGACCTTCGTGCTGACGGCGATGATCGCCGTGGCGTATCGGGATTCGGCGTTTGCTTCTGAGCGGAGTTGAAAGCGCTTTCGATTGGCCGGTGTCAGACACCCTGGGGACGGCGGGTAATCGCCGCGGGCATCTTTTAGGGGTGTCAGACACCTGAGTTGATATCGCGCTTTCTGTTGGCCGGTGTCTGACACCCCTACGAGCCGGCCGCCAAGATGTGGCTGCCGCGCCCGGGGTGTCAGACACCTAGTTGATCGCACCGGTGTCAGACACCTGGTGCAGGGCCGCATGTGCAATGCAGCGGCCGCATTGGTGCGCATCGCACAACATCGTGCTTCCCGCGCCGTGTCTACCGCGCTCGCGGGCGCAGTCCTACGATGCCCTCACTGTCTCTTCCGACCTTGAGGATCCCCATGAACGACTCGTATAACGCCGCCCGGCGCACGCTGCTTGCCGGCAGCGCGCTTCTGGCTGGCAGCGCCTTTGCCATCGGCGCACAAGCAGCCCCGCAGCGCAATCCCCAACTCCCACGGAGCACTCCCATGAGCAGCAACACCTTCGTCACCAAAGACGGCACGACGCTGTACTACAAGGACTGGGGCGCCGGCCCTGTCGTCACGTTCTCGCACGGCTGGCCGCTCAATGCGGATGCGTGGGATGGGCAGCTGCACTTCCTGGCGCGCAACGGCTTTCGCGTGATTGCGCATGACCGGCGCGGCCATGGGCGTTCTTCGCAGCCGTCCAACGGCAACGACATGGACACCTACGCCGACGATCTGGCGCAGTTGATCGAGGCGCTGGATGTGAAGAACATCGCGATGGTGGGCCACTCTACCGGCGGCGGCGAAGTGGCGCGCTACATCGGCCGCCACGGCACGAAGCGCGTGTCGCGCGCTGTGCTGATCGGGGCGGTGCCGCCGGTGATGTTGAAGTCGTCCGCCAATCCGGAAGGCCTGCCGCTGTCGGTGTTCGACGGCATCCGCGACGGCGTGGCGGGCGATCGCTCGCAGTTCTACAAGGATCTGGCCGTGCCGTTCTACGGCGCCAATCGCCCGGGTTCGAAGGTGTCGCAGGGCCAGCTGGACCAGTTCTGGCTGTGGAGCATGCAGAGCGGCCAGAAGAACGCCTACGAGTGCGTCAAGGCGTTCTCGGAGACGGACTTCACCGAAGACCTGAAGAAGATCGACGTGCCCACGCTGTTCATGCACGGCGAAGACGACCAGATCGTGCCGATCCACGATTCGGCCAAGAAGGCCGTGCGCCTGGTGAAAAACGCGCAGGCGATCTACTACCCGGGCGCGCCGCATGGCCTGACGGCCACCATGCAGGACCGCATCAACGCCGATCTGCTGGCCTTCCTGCGCGGCTGACGCGCCCGCCGCCACGCAACCACCCGGCGCGAGGGCGCCGGTTACCGGCCGGCCCATCCGGCCATCAAGGAGATTCCGCCATGTTTACCGCAGACACTTTGGACCCCATTACCCACCAGGCCATCGATCTGGTCCCGTCCCGCTACGCCGTGCAGGTGGGCGACATCGATGCGCTGGTCGTCAGCGACGGCGTGCTGCCGCTGCCCACGTCGACGATGGCCACCAACGCCGACCCGGCCGATCTGGCCAACTGGCTCGACCACATGTTCATGCCGCCGGACGCCTTCGACTGGCCGCTGAACGTGATGGTCGCGCGCAGCGGCGACCAGACGATCCTCATCGACGCGGGACTGGGCGGCCAGTTCTCGGGCTTTCCGCGCGCGGGCCAGTTTCCGCAGCGCCTGCAATCGGCCGGCATTCCGCTGGAGTCGGTGACGGACGTCATCATCACGCACATGCACATGGACCACGTGGGCGGCCTGCTGGTCCCCGGCGTGAAGGAGCGCCTGCGCAAGGACGTGCGCATCCACGTCAATGCGACTGAAGTCGCGTTCTGGACCTCGCCCGATTTTTCGCAGACGGTCATGCCCAAGCCGGTGCCGGCGGTGCTGCGCTCGACGGCGACCAGCTTCTACGAGACGTATCGCGACCAGATCCAGGTCTTCGAGGATCGCAAGGAAGTGGCGCCCGGCGTGATCGTGCGCCTGACGGGCGGGCACACGCCCGGCCACTGTGTCGTGGACCTGATCTCGGGCGGCGAACGCCTGATGTTCGCGGGCGATGCCATGTTCCCCGTAGCCTTCGACCATCCGGAATGGCACAACGGCTTCGAGCACGACCCCGAGGAGTCGGCGCGCGTGCGCGTGGCCCTGTTCCGCGAGCTGGCGGAGAACAAGGGCCTGCTCGTGGCGGCGCACCTGCCGTTCCCGTCGGTGGGCCGCGTGGCCGTGGACGGCGACGCGTTCCGCTGGGTGCCGGTCATCTGGGACTTCTGATCTCCGGCGTGCCGCCCGCGCCCAGGTCCCAATACAGCCCGGTCATCAATCCGAGCGCCTGCCGCAGCAGTTCCGGCGGCAGGTGCTCGTTGGGCGCGTGCTGCGAGCAGCCGGGGTACGAGTGGGGCACCCAGATCGTGCGCAGGCCCAGCACGTCCGTGAAGATGTCGTTGGGCAGCGAGCCGCCCAGGTTGGGCAGCAGCGCGGTCTTTTCGCCCGAGGTGCGTTCCAGCGAGTCCACGGCCCAGCGCACCCAGGCGTCGTCCGGGTCGATGCGGGTCGCGCGGAACATGGATTCGCGCGTCAGCGAGATCTGCACCATCGGAAAGCCGTTGCTGTCCAGGTGGCGGCGCAGCGCGGGAATCAGATCGTCAGGGTCCACGCCCACCACGAAGCGCAACTGGCAGCGCGCCCATGCGCGCGGCGGGATGGCGTTGACGGGCGTGTCGGGGTTGCCGGTTTTATAGGCCAGCACCTCGAACGAACACCAGCCAAATACGCGCTCGGCGGGCGACAGCCCGGGCTCGCCCCAATCGGGTTCGATCTCGGGGCCGTCCGTGCCGCCGTCGACCTGGCAGTCGGCCAGCGCGCGCCGCACGGCCGCTGGCAGTTCTTTCGGCACCCATTCCGGAATGCGGATCTGGCCCACGGGCGAGGCAATGCTGGCGATGGCGTGGGCCAGTTGCAGCCCCGGGTTGGAGATCAGTCCGCCCCAATTGCCCGAATGATGGCCGCCGGCGCGCGCCTCGATCGTGAGGTCGAAGTTCAGGCTGCCGCGCGCGCCCAGGAAGATGGTGGGACGGTTGGCGCTCAGGCGCGGGCCGTCCGAGGCGATCAGCAGGTCGGCGGCCAGCAGGTCGCGATGCTCGGTGCACAGTTCGCGCAGGCCCATCGAGCCGGTTTCCTCGCCCATCTCGATCAGGTATTTGGCATTGAAGCCCAGCTTGCCGCGCGTTTCCAGCACCAGCCGCAGCGCCTCCATGTTGATGGTGTGCTGGCCCTTGTTGTCGGCGATGCCGCGGCCGTACCAGCGGCCTTCGGCCTCGGTCAGCGACCACGGCGACAGGCCTTCCTTCCATTCGCGTTCCAGGCCTCGGATGACATCGCCGTGGCCGTAGCCCAGCACCGTGGGCAGGGCAGGGTCCTCGATCCTCTCGGCGTAGAGGAACGGCGCCAGCGCCTTCGGATGCGTGAGCGTGCGGCAGTTGAAGCCCAGCGCCTCAAACGCCGGGCGGATCTCGGCCTCAAGGTAATCCGCCAGCACGGCGGCGCGTTCGGGGTTCTGGCTTTCCGTGGGCAGCGCCAGGCGGCGCGCCAACAGGGCGCGGAAGGCGCCGGAATCAAAGCATTGTTCCGCCTGGGCGATGGCTTGTGCGCGGGTCATGGCTGGGTGGCTCCATTGGAAGTCGAGGGGACGGGCGGATAGAGGTGACACGCGACCAGCGCGCCTTCCCGCACGGTCAATGCGGGCCGTTCGGTCTTGCATTGCGCCATCGCGTGCTGGCAGCGCGGGTGAAACGGGCAGCCGGACGGCGGGTGCAGCGGGTCGGGAAACGACAGGCCCAGCCCCATGTCGGGAATGCCCAGCCCGGGTTCGGGCGTCAGCACGGATGCCAGCAGCGCCTGCGTGTACGGATGGCGCGGGTCGTGAAAGAGGCGGGCGGTGGGCGCGGATTCCACCACGCGGCCCAGGTACATCACCGCCACGTGCGTGGCGATGTGCTCGACCACCGCCAGGTTGTGGCTGATGAACACATACGTCAGATTGAAGTCGCGGCGCAGGTCCATCAGCAGGTTCATGATCTGCGCCTGCACCGACACGTCCAGCGCGGAGGTGGGTTCGTCGCAGATGACGAGCTCGGGCTGCATGACCAGCGCACGCGCAATGGCGACGCGCTGGCGCTGGCCGCCGGACAACTGCCCGGGCGTGTTGTGGGCCAGCCGCGGCGGCAGGCCGACGCGCTCCAGCATGTCGATCGCCTTGTGCATCTTGGGATTGGGAATGCCGTGCACCTCCAGCGGCAGCGACACGATGGAAGCGATGGAGCGGCGCGGATTCAGCGACGAGTACGGGTCCTGGAAGATGGGCTGCACGCGCCGGGCGAGCGCGCGCCGGTCCATCTGCCGGATGTCCTGGCCGTCGAGGCGGATGGCGCCTTCGGTCGGCGGCGTCAGCCCCAGCAGCATGCGCGCCAGCGTGGACTTGCCGCAGCCGGACTCGCCCACGATGCCCAGCACCGCGCCCCGGTCAACCGCCAGGTCCACGCCATTGACCGCGTGCAGCGTGGACCGAGGGCGGAACATCCCGGCGCGCACGGTGAATTGGCGGCTGACGCCATCGGCTTGCAGCAGCGCGCTCATGCCGGCACTCCTTCGGCGCTGAGGATGCAGCGCCATTGCTGGCCAGTCGCCTGGCCGTGGACGGGGACGGCCTGCCGGCATTGCGGCTGCGCGTAGCGGCAGCGGTCGGCGAAGGCGCAGCCGCGCAAGTCGCCGACCAGTGAAGGCACGACACCGGGAATGGTGCCCAGCGCCTCGCCCGGCGCCGTGCGGCCGGGTACTGGGATACAGCCCAGCAGCCCTTGCGTGTAAGGGTGGTGGGGCGTCGCAAAGATGCCGGCGACAGGGCCTTCCTCGACGATCTGCCCCGCATACATCACCGCCACCTGCTGCGCAATGCGCGCGACGACGCCCAGATCGTGCGTGATCAGCACCATGGCGATGCCCAATTCGGCCTGCAAGTCGGCCAGCAGCCGCAGGATCTGCGCCTGGATCGTGACGTCCAGCGCGGTGCTGGGCTCGTCGGCGATCAGCAGTTCGGGACCGCACATGAGCGCCATCGCAATCATCACGCGCTGACGCAGTCCGCCGGACAACTGATGCGGATACTGCCCCAGCCGCTGGCCGGCCGACGCGATGCCGACCTTTTCCAGCAGTTCCACTGCGCGGTCTCGCGCCTGCTGGCTGCTCGCCTTGCAGTGATGGATGTAGTGTTCGGTGAGCTGTTCGCCAATGGCGTAGGCGGGGTTGAGCGCCGTCATGGGCTCTTGAAAGATCATTGCCATCTTGCTGCCGCGCAGCGCGTTGACGCGCCGCCCGCGCGCCTTTGAAAGATCCTCGCCCAGAACGGCCAGCCGGCGCGTGCTGCGCCGGGCGGCCTTGGGCAAGAGACCCATGATGGCCAGCGAGGTCATGGACTTGCCGCAGCCCGATTCCCCCACGAGGCACAACGTTTCGCCGCGCTTGACCTGGAAGGACACGTCGCGCACCGCGTGCAGCGGGCCGCGCGGCGTGGCGATGTCGACGGTCAGGCCCTGGACGTCCAGGACGATATCGGTGCCGTTCATGCTCAGGCCCTCTCTTCAGGCGTCAGGAGTTGATGCAGTCCGTCGCCGGCCAGGTTGATCGCGAAGATCAGCAGCGCCAGCGCCGATCCGGGAATGGCGATCAGCCAGAACGAGAAGAACATGTAGGCCTTGGCCTCGGAGATCATCAAGCCCCAAGACGGCAGCGGTGGCTGCACGCCCAGGCCCAGGAAGGACAGCGAGGCTTCCAGCAGGATCGCGCTGGCGGCTTCCAGCGTGGCGATCACGATGAGCTGCGGCACGACGTTGGGCAGGACCTCGCCCCAGACGATGCGCCACGTGCTGGCGCCGGCGGCCTGCGCCGCGGCCACGTATTCCAGCGATCGCACCTGCTGGGTGGCGCTGCGCATCACGACGGCGTAGCGGTCCCACTTGAGCAGACCCAGCACCAGGATCACCACCCACAGCGAGCCGCCGACGATGGCCACGGTGGCCAGCGCCACCAGGATCACCGGCATGGACAGCCGGGTGGTGATGAGAAACGACACGGCCATGTCGACCTTGCCGCCAAAGTAGCCGGCCGCCATGCCCATCGCCGTGCCGATAAGGCCCGAGATGAGCGCGACGCTGATGCCGATCAGCAGCGAGATGCGCGCGCCGTAGAACAGGCGCGACAGGTAGTCGCGCCCCAGCTGATCGGTGCCCAGCGGATGCAGCCAGGTGCCTTTCTCGTACCAGACAGGCGGGACGGTGCGGTTGGCGAGGTCTTGGAAATAGGGATCGTGCGGTGAGATCCACGGCGCCAGCAGCGCAATCAGCACGATGACGAAGAGGATGCCGCCGCCGGCCAGCAGCGCCTTGTTGCGCCGCAGGCGGCGCCAGCGCAGCGTCGACGCGGACAGTTCCAGCGGGGCCGCGGCGGGGGTGGTGGGTGTGAGCGTAGGCGTGTTCATGTCAGGACACCCGGATGCGCGGATCGAGCCACGCGTTGGCCACGTCGGCGGCAAGCGTCAGCAGCACGTACAGCACCGACAGCAGCAGCACGATCAGCTGCATGACCGGATAGTCCTTGTACGTGATGCTTTGGTAGGCCAGATACCCCAGGCCGTCCAGCGCGAAGATGGTCTCGATGACCACCGAGCCGCCCAGCAGGTAGCCCAGCTGCACGGCGGCCAGCGCGACCACCGGGACGATGGCGTTGCGCAGGGCGTGCTTGAAGATGACCTTTCGGGCCGGCAGCCCCTTGGCCCGCGCGGTGCGGATGTAGTCGGCGCCCAGCACCTCGATCATGCCGGCGCGGATCAGACGCATGAACGCGGGCGCGACGTAGTAACCCAGCGCGATGGCGGGCATGACGAAGTGCTGCCACGTGCCGCTGCCCGACACCGGCAGGATGCGCAGGGATATCGAGAACAGCATGATCAGGATTAGCGCGAAGAAGAAGTTCGGCAGCGCCTGGCCCAGCACGGCGATCGCCAGACAGACGCGGTCGATCAGGCTGCCCTTGTACAGCGCGGCCAGCACGCCCAGCGGGATCGAGATGAACAGCGCAAATGCCAGCGCCGCCATGCCCAGCTTCAACGTGGTCGCCAGCTTGGACAGGATCAGCGGTCCGGCCTCGGTCTTGAAGTACACCGAGGTGCCGAAGTCGCCCTGCAGAATGTGCCAGAGCCAGTCGGCGTACTGGACGATGATCGGGCGGTCCAGCCCGTAGGTCTTGCGGATCATGTCGATGTCGGCCTGCCGCGCGCCTTCGCCGGCCAACGCCAGCGCCGGGTCGCCCGACAGATGCAGCAGCAGGAACGCCAGGATCGACACGGTCAGCGCCACCAGCGCCGCCAGGCCCAGGCGCCTCAGCGTGAAATAAAGCATAGGACTTCCTCTTTGTTCAGCAGCGCCGGGCGGCCGCGAGACCGGCCCGGCGCGGACCGCGCCTTACTTCCAGCTCATGTCCCAGAAGCGCACCAGCTCGTCCGAGTAGGGCTTGAAGTTCACGTCCTTGGTGGCGACGTAGTAGGCGGGCAGCGTCCACAGGGGAACGGCGTAGGCCTTTTCCGCGATGATGTCCAGCGCCTCCTTGTAGGCCGCCTTGCGCGGCCCGGGTTCGATGGTGGTATCGCCCTTTTTCAGGAGGTCGCGCACCTTCGGGTCGCGCGTGATGTCGTCGCTGCCGAAGGCGAAGTACACCGGCGTGGACGCCGACACGTCGTTCACCAGGTTCGAGCCCCACGTCTGGTGCGTGAGCGACGCCTTGTTCGCGCGGATCATGTCGCGCATTGCGGCGTACTGCAGGAAATTCAGCTTGGCGCGGATGCCGACAGCCTGCAGGTAGTTGATGATGGCTTCGGTCTGGTTGCGTTCGCGGTACGCGACGATGTCGATGTCAAAGCCATTCGGGTAGCCGGCTTCGGCCAGCAGCTTCTTGGCCTGCGCGGGATCGTACTTGTAGGTCGGCGCGCCTTCCTGCGTGCAACCCACCTGCGACGGCGTGCAGATCGTGTTGATGAGCCCGCCGCCTTCGCCCACGATGTTCTTGAGCATCGCGTTGCGGT
>NZ_DAMCTG010000120.1:0-12005 GCF_032113835.1 Achromobacter sp.
AGATCTCGGCCATCAGGCTGGTCACGCGCTGCACGGATTCAACGATCTCGCGCATCGTGGCGCCGGCGTTTTCCACCTGCTCCGAACCCACGCCAACCTTCTGCGCGGAGTCTTCGATGAGCTGCTTGATTTCCTTGGCGGCGGCGGCGCTGCGCTGCGCGAGCGTGCGCACTTCGCTGGCGACGACCGCAAAACCCTTGCCCTGCTCGCCGGCACGCGCGGCCTCGACCGCGGCGTTGAGCGCCAGGATGTTGGTCTGGAACGCGATGCCGTCGATCACGCCCACGATGTCGGCGATGCGCGACGAGCTGCCCGAAATTGCGTGCATGGTTTCCACCACGCTGGACACGGCCTCGCCGCCGCGCTGTGCAACCGCCTGCGAGGCGGCAACCATGCGATTGGCTTCGCGTGCGGTGTCGGCGTTCTGCTTCACGGTGGTGGCAAGCTCTTCCATGCTGGCCGCGGTTTCCTCGAGCGACGCCGCCTGCTCTTCGGTGCGGCTGGACAGGTCGGTGTTGCCGGACGAAATCTCGCGCGCGCCGACGTTGATCTCGTCAACGCCGCGGCGCACGGCCGACACGGTACGCACCAGGCTGTCCTGCATGGCCTTGAGGGCGCCGATCAGCGCGCCGATTTCGTTCTTGCCGCGGTCCGCCACACGGCGGGTCAGGTCGCCCTCGGCGATGCGGCGGAAGACTTCGCCCGCTTCCAGCAGCGGACGCACGATCATGCGGCGGATCAACACGTGCGCGCCCACGGCCATCAGAAGGCCCAGCGCCAGAATGCCGGCCAGCAGCGAGCTGAACAGCGTGTGGAACATGGAGATTTCGTCCATGACCGTCTGCCCGGCGCTCTCGGCACGCAGCACGAAGGCGTCGCGCTCGCTCACGAGGCGTTCCTGCACAGCCTGCGTGCCCTGCTTGAAGTAGGCGTCCATGTCGCCGGCTTCGAGGACACGACCCACGTTCTGCAGGTTGGTGCTGAGCTTGGTGTAGGCGTCGATGATGGCGGCGGATTCCGCCTTTTCCTCGGCGGACAGGCTGCCGGAGAACCCCTGGAAGGCACGATCGGCCGACACGATGCGCTGGCGCGCAGCCTGGAGCGAACTCTTGTCGTCGGTATTGCCCTGCGCGACGCGCGTGGCGTAGCGGCTCAGGTCCGTGCGGGCCGCCACTAGCGACAGCGACGCCGAGTTGACTGCGTTGACCTGCTGCGCCGACAGGCGATAAAGCTGCTCGACATCGTGGTTGGTCTGCCGCAGGGCAACGAAGCCCATGCCGCCAATCACCAACTGGAAGGTGAAAAATATCGCGATGATTCCCAACAGCACCGTCGCGATGCGTGTATTCCTGAACATTGGCCATTCTCCAAAAGGGTGGCGGCAGACGAGCGTCGACCCCGAATTGCTGCCCGCGCACGATCCGGGCGCGGTCAGGGAGAATTATTCAGTGAAGCCAATATATTTCAAGCGGTAACACGCCCGGATTTGCGGCGGTTATTCGCTTGATTGAATTGAAGGCGATGTGATAAGGGTTTACCCGAATCACCCAGCGCGGCGCCTGGCACCGCGCGTGTTCATGACTGGTTGACGACCAGACGCACCAGGATGCGGCGCCCGGGTTCCTGACGCTCGAGCACCAGCAGTTGCGGGCCCTTGGCGTCGTAGCGAGAGAGCTTGGCGCGCCAGCCGCCCTGCTCGAATGCCACGGGGCGGCCCAGCTCGTCGCGGGTCACGTCGGTGGCCTCGGGGTCTGCCGGCAGCTTGCCGCGGAGCCAGTCGCGCAATCCGGACACGGGCATGCTGCTGCCCAGCGCGTCTTCGGCGAGCGCATCCGGGTTGTCGGCGACCAGCCGGGTGCCGTCGGCCTTGGTCAGGCTGGCGGCGCCGGGAGTGCCTTCCACCCGCGCTTCGGTCGAGCCCAGCGGGTTGGTCAGGTCCAGCACATAGCGGCGGCCATCGTCGGACCAGGAAAAACCGCCCTGGACCGCGTTCTGCTTGCCGCTTTCTTCGTTGACGGTGATGGCAAAGCGCCCGATGCGTGAAAACGCATCGGCGCTGGCGCCTTCGATCGGCTTGGGCAGGGACGTGCATGCCGCCAGCGTGAAGGCCAACAGCGCCATTGCCATCCAGCGCAGGCTGGCCGTGGCGCCGCGCAATCCTGCAAATGCTGCCGTCACAGATTGACCCCCAGACGCTTCACGACGTCCTGAACCGTCTTGTTCTTGGGATCCTTCTGCAGGGCCGCGCGCAGCAGGTCCGTGGCCTGATCGCGCTTGCCTTGCGCCCAGAGTACTTCGGCCAGATGCGCGGCGATGTCGGCTTCGGGACGCACGCTGTAGGCGCGGCGCAGATAATGCGCGGCGGCGGTGGTATCGCCCATGCGGAATTTGACCCAGCCCATGCTGTCCAGGATGAACGGATCGTTGGGCGATAACTCGAGCGCCTGCGTGATCAGGTCCAGGGCCTCGGGCAGGCGCTGATTGTGGTCCGCCAGCGTGTAACCCAGCGCGTTGTACGCATGGGCGTGGTCGGGATCCAGCGCGATGACCTGACGCAGCATGCGCTCCAGGTCGGCCAGGCGGTTCTGGCGTTCGTACAGCATCGCCAGTTCGTATTTGATTTCGACCGTGTCCGGCAGCGCCTGATCCGCGGCTTCCAGGGCAGTGACTGCCTGACCGATGCGGTCGGCGTCGCGCAGGATCTGCGCCTTCGTCAGTGCGCCCAGAGCGCGTTCTTCTTCGTCCTGCGGGCCGGCCGAGTCGATCATGGCCAGCGCATCGTCCACACGGCCGCTCTTGGCGCGCAGTGCGGCCTGGCGCATGCGCACGGAATAGCGCAGCGTGGGGTCGTCGATGCGGCCGAGTTCGGCGATGGCTTCGTCGTAATGGCCCTGGTCTTCGGCGATGCGCGCCAGCAGCACGTGGGCATCGGCGGCGGCCGCGCCGGCATCGGTGGCGCCCGGGACCGTGGCCCGCTGGCGCTGGTTCTGGACATCCAGATACTGCTGCAGGAAGGTCTTGGCCTGCGGAAGCTGCCCGGACTTGTAGGCCAGTTGCGCCTGCATGAAGAGCAGGTCGAAGTCTTCGGGCGACCGGCGCGACATGGCTTGCAGTTCGGCCAGCGCGGCGTCGTAGTCGCCGCTGTCGGCCAGTTGGCCGGCCAGCATCAGGCGCACCTTGCGGGCGCCCGGATTGCGGTTGATGAAGGTGCGGGCTTCGGTTTGCGCGCGCTTGGGATCGACCCTGGAACCGTACTCGAGCACGCGCTGGGCGGCGCCTTCGGATTTGGGATCGGCGGCCAGCGCGGCGCGGGATTCCTGTGCGGCGCGCTCGTAGTCGCCGGCGGCGGAGGCCACATCGGCCAACGCCAGATGCGCGGCGGGCAGCTTGCGGACGCTGTCGCTCAGGGACTCGTCCAGGATGCGCAGCGCAAGGCGGCGATCGTTCAGGCGGCTGAGCACGGCAAGCGCCTGGCCGATGGCGGCGGGCTTGTCGCGCGAGGAATCGATGCGTTTGCGCAGCGCCTGGGCCAGGCCCTTGGTCTGGCCATTGGCGGCCGCCAGCGCCAGCTCGGTGGAGCTGGCTTCGACGTCGTTGGGCGCCAGGCGGGCCCAGACGCGGGCGGCGTCCAGCGCGCCGGGCAGGTTGCCGCCGGCAAGCTGGAATTCAAGGCCGCGGCGGGCCAGGCGGGGATCGCCGGTGTCACGGGCCAGACCGACCATGGTGGTGGCGGCGGTGCCGTACATGCCCCGCTGGGCGGCGATTTCAGAAGCCAGTACGCGGTAGAAGATGTCGCCGGTCAGCGACACATAAGGCAGTTGGCCTGGGCGCAGGCGGATGACTTCGGTTTCAGGTTGGCGGCTTTGGGGGGCCATCCGGGGGCCCGTCGCATCACGCGTCCGGCCGTCGGCGGCCTGGGCCGGCGGGGCCATGATTGCTGCCAGCGCAAGCCCCAACGCGGCGATCCCGATATTCATTTGTTTAAAAGACGACTTCACGCGGCCCGTCCGGTTGATGGCACAATCTTCGTACACGCAATTGATGATCTTACACTGGCTCATGCCGGAACTGCCTGAAGTCGAAACCACGCGCCGAGGAATCGACGCCATCATCACCGGCCAGACGCTCTCGCGGCTGGTCGTTCACGAACCCCGCATGCGTTGGCCCATCCCGCCGGAGCTGCCGTCCCTGATCGGCGGACGCACGGTGCTGGAATGCGCGCGGCGCGGCAAGTACCTGCTCCTGCGCTTCGAACATGGCACCCAGATCGTGCATCTGGGCATGTCGGGCTCGCTGCGCAGCGTGGCGCCCGGGGAATTCCTGCGCAAGCACGATCATGTCGAATGGATCTTCGACGGCGCGGTCCTGCGCCTGCACGATCCGCGGCGCTTCGGCGCGGTGCTGTGGCACGACGCCGCCGAGGGGCCCATCGAGGCGCACCCGCTGCTGGCCAAGCTGGGCATCGAACCCTTCGATCCGCGGTTCGACGGGGCCTGGCTGCACCGGCATTTCCAGAACCATTCCGCCGCCATCAAGCAGGTGCTGCTGGCCGGCATGGCGGTGGTCGGCGTGGGCAATATCTATGCGTCCGAATGCCTGTTCCGCGCCCGGATCAATCCCAAGACACCCGCAAACAAGCTGTCGCTGGCCCGGTGCGAGCGGTTGGCCGACATGGTGCGCGCCACGCTGGCCGACGCGCTGACCTCCGGTGGCAGCACGTTGCGCGACTACGTGGGCGCCAGCGGCGAGCCGGGCGCCTATTTCGAGATCCATGCGGCGGTGTACGAGCGCGAAGGCCTGCCCTGCCGGGTCTGCGCCACCCCGATCCGCCGTTTCGTCCAGGGGCAGCGGGCCACCTACTACTGCCCGAAATGCCAGCGGAATTGAGGGATGCCCATGCGCCGCACCAGGGGAAATCACCGTTACAACTCGGGAATTCGTTTATAGCAAACGTATTGCACGAAAACTAACGCAGGGCTATATTTCCTTCCACATACCCTATTCCTATAAAAGTGGAAGGAGCCTCCATGAGCAAGCAATTCGCCTCGCACGCGGACCTGGACGACAAGGTCGTCTCGTTCGAAAAACTGTCCGACAACGCCTATGCCTACACGGCCGAAGGCGACCCCAACACGGGCGTGATCATCGGCGACGAGGCCGTCATGGTGATCGACACCCAGGCCACCCCCGTCATGGCGCAGGATGTGATCCGCCGCATCCGCGAAGTGACGGACAATCCCATCAAGTACATCCTGCTGTCGCACTACCACGCCGTGCGCGTGTTCGGCGCGTCGGCCTACAACGCCCAGGAAATCCTGGCCAGCCGCGACACCTACGACCTGATCGCCGAACGCGGCGAGCAGGACAAGGCCAGCGAGATCGGCCGTTTCCCCCGCCTGTTCCGCAACGCCGAATCGATTCCGCCGGGCCTAGTCTGGCCGACGATGACGTTCAAGGGCGAAATGACGGTCAACCTGGGCAACCTTGAAGTCAAGCTGCTGCAGGTCGGCCGCGGCCACACCAAGGGCGACACCATCGCCTGGCTGCCCGAGCAGAAGATCCTGTTCGCGGGCGACCTGGTCGAATACCAGTCCACCCCCTACTGCGGCGACGCCTACTTCCGCGACTGGCCCACCACGCTGGACGCGCTGTCGGGCTTTGAAGCCGAAAAGATGGTGCCCGGGCGCGGCCCGGCGCTCAAGAACGCCACCGAAGTGCGCCAGGGCCTGGCCGGCACGCGCGCCTTCCTGACGGACCTGTACGGCGCCGTGAATCGCGGCGTGGCCGAAGGCAAGGACCTGAAGACGATCTACCGCGAGGTCTACGACTTCATGAAGCCGCGCTACAGCGACTGGGTCATCTTCGACCACTGCATGCCGTTCGACGTGTCGCGCGCCTTTGACGAGGCCTCGGGCCACACGCACCCGCGCATCTGGACCGACAAGCGCGACCTGGAAATGTGGGCGCAGCTGGAAGGCTGACCTTCCACAGACCCGACAAGCAGGAACCGGACACGCGCGCCCCTTGCGGCGCAGCGTGTCCGCATAAATAAAAAAATGACCCACACAGGAGACAACCGTGGGAGACATCGACTTTCAGGCGATGGAGTTCGCCTATGAAAAGCACGCGGACCAGACGGCGGCCGACCCGGCGCGCCATCAGGTCGTGGTGGTGGGCGCCGGCCCCGTCGGCCTGACCACGGCGCTGGACCTGGCGCGCCAGGGCGTGCGCGTGGTGGTGCTGGACGACGACTACCGCTTGTCCACAGGCTCGCGCGCCATCTGCTTTTCCAAGCGTACGCTTGAGATCTGGGACCGCCTGGGCGTAGGCCAGCGCATGATCGACAAGGGCGTGTCGTGGAACGTGGGCAAGATCTTCTTCCGCGAACAGGAAGTCTGGCGTTTCGACCTGCTGCCCGAACCCGGCCACCGCCGCCCGGCCTTCATCAATCTGCAGCAGTACTACGCCGAAGGCTATCTGTACGAGCAGGCCCGCCAGCAGCCCAACATCGAACTGCGCTGGAAGAACAAGGTAGCCGGGGTCATGCAGGGCGATGACGGCGTCACGCTGACCGTCGAAACGCCCGAAGGCCCGTACACGCTGCACGCCGATTGGCTGATCGCCTGCGACGGCGCGCGGTCGCCGGTGCGCAAGCTGATCGGCCAGGAAAGCCACGGCCGCATCTTCCGCGACCGCTTCCTGATCGCCGACGTCAAGATGACTGCGGATTTTCCCTCCGAACGCTGGTTCTGGTTCGATCCGCCCTTTCATCCGAATCAATCCGTGCTGCTGCACCGGCAGCCCGACAACGTCTGGCGCATCGATTTCCAGCTCGGCTGGAACGCCGACCCCGTCGAAGCCGTCAAGCCTGAAAACGTGCTGCCGCGCATCCGGGCGCTGCTGGGTCCGGACGCGCAGTTCGAACTGGAATGGGTCAGCGTGTACACGTTTGCGTGCGAGCGCATGGATAAATTCCGCCACGGCCGCATCGTGTTCGCGGGCGACTCGGCGCACCGCGTGTCGCCGTTTGGCGCGCGCGGCGCCAACAGCGGCGTGCAGGATGCCGAGAACCTGGCGTGGAAGCTCAAGCTCGTCGTGGCCGGCATGGCGCCCGAAACCCTGATCGACAGCTACAGCGCCGAGCGCGAATTCGCGGCCGACGAGAACATCCTGAACTCGTCGCGCGCCACCGATTTCATCACCCCCAAGAGCGACATCAGCCGCAGCTTCCGCAACGCGGTGCTCAATCTGGCGAAGGACCACCCGTTTGCACGATCGCTCGTGAACAGCGGCCGGCTCTCGCTGCCGGCCACGTACGCCGGATCTCCGCTGAACACGCCGGACGCCGACGCCTTCACCGGTCGCATGATGCCTGGCGCGGTGGCGCTGGACGCGCCGGTGCAGATTCAAGGCGAAGCGGGCTGGTGGCTGTCGCAACTGGATGGCGAGTTTGTGCTGGCGGTGTTCTGCGGCGGCGCGCTGCCGGGCCGCGACACGCTGATGGCATTGCAGGCCCTGCGCATGGCGCCGATGCCGGTCAAGGCCGTGCTGGTGGCCGATACGCAGTGCGACCTGTTCGCCCTGCCCGCGGACGTGGCCGTGGTGCGCGACAGCGAGGGCTGCCTGGCCAAGCGCTACGACGCGCAGGACGGCACCGCGTACCTGATCCGCCCCGACCAGCACATCGCCGCGCGCTGGCGCGTCTTCAATCCCGATTCCGTTGCCGCCGCCGTCCACCGCGCGACGGGCCGCGCGTGATCTCAGAGGTTGTCACCATGCTTATCACCGAAACCAACCTGAGCGCGCCGGACGACTTCTACGAAGCGCTGATCGACGCCCACCGCGACCTGACGAACGAGCAGAGCCAGGAGCTGAATGCGGCGCTGATCCTGCTGCTGGCGAACCACCTGGGCGACCTGCCCCTGCTGAAGGAAGCGTTGCAGCATGCGCGCGCGTCCGTGACGCAGGCGGCGTGACACGCCGTACAGCGAAGCGGGTCCGCGTCGGCGTCAAGTCGCCGCGCGGACCCTCATGAACCCACCGCGAACGTGTTGACGATCAACGCGCGCAGCCACTGATTGCCACCGTCGCGGTCCACCCTGCGCTGCCAGTACATGTTGGTCTGCAGCGCAGGCACTTTCAGTGGCGGTGTCATGAAGCGCAGGCCGAACGGCGCGGCGGCGCTGGCAGCCAGCTTCTCCGGCACGGTGGCCAGCAGATCCGTCGCGCTGACGATGTAGGGCACGGCCGAGAAATGCGGCACGCTGAAGTGCTCGGCCAGGTCCACGCCCGCCCGTTCCATCGACTGATTGACCTGCCCATACGGCGCCGCGCGCGACACGATCAAATGACGCTCCGCGCGGAACGCCTTGATTCCCATGCCCGCATGCGCGGTGGGATGCGCCTGGCGGAAGAGCGTGGCGTAGCCCTGTCGAAACAGCATCCGCTGCAAGGTGCCGGCCCCCATCTCATCGAACGCGCCGATCGCCAGGTCCACCCTGCCCGACTCCATCTCGCGCGGCAGATCCGGCCCCAGCACCCGCACCGAATCGATGCGAACCTGCGGCGCCTTCTGCACGCAGACTTCCATGAGGCGCGGCATGAAGTGGATTTCGCCGACGTCCGTCATGGCGACGCGAAACCGCCGGCTGCTGGTCGCGGCATCGAACACGTCCTGGTCCAGCAACGCCTGCGACAGCAAACCTAGCGCTTCGCTGACGGGGCCGGCCAGGCGCTGGGCGCGCGGCGTCGGCAGCATGCCCTGGGCGGTTCGCACGAAGAGTTCATCGCCGAACGCCACGCGCAGGCGCCGCAGCGCATTGCTGACTGCGGGTTGCGACAGGTCCATGCGCCGCGCCACTGCTGACAGGTTGCGGTCTTCCAGCAGGTGTTGAAACAGCAGCAACAGGTTCAGATCGACATCGCGCAGTTCGGCCATCGGCGCCCCCTACTATTCACGAAATTTATAGTCGCTATTTTTGCATTCCCGTAGCCGCAACAGGGATTTTTTCCGACAATGGCACATCGGCTCGGGCGGCGCCCGTCCCGCCACCACATCAAGCTGCGCGGCCAAGCACCGCGCCCGCCACCCAGGAGGATTCCATGGAACTGCAATATCAGTCCGGCTTCGGCAACGAATGTGCGACCGAGGCCCTGCCCGGCGCCCTGCCCGCCGGCCGCAATTCGCCGCAGCAATGCCCCTACGGCCTGTACGCCGAACAGCTGTCCGGCACCGCCTTCACGGCGCCGCGCGCGGAAAACCGCCGTTCGTGGCTGTACCGCATCCGTCCGGGCGCGCAGCACAAACCCTTTGAAGCGTTCGGCGGCGCCGCCGGCTGGCTGAGCACCTTCGGCCACGGTCCGGTCACGCCGAACCAGCTGCGCTGGAGCCCGATGCCGATTCCCGACGCGCCCACCGACTTCCTGGAAGGCGTGAAGACGTGGGGCGGCAATGGCGGCCCCGACGAACAGGGCGGCGTGGGCATCCATCTGTATGCCGCCAACCGCTCGATGCAGGGCCGCTATTTCTACAACGCCGACGGCGAACTGCTGCTGGTGCCGCAAGAGGGCCGGCTGCGCCTGGCGACCGAGCTGGGCCTCATCGACCTGGAACCGCTGGAAATCGCCGTCATTCCGCGCGGCGTCCGATTCCGCGTGGAGCTGCTGGACGGCACGGCACGCGGCTACATGCTCGAGAACTTCGGCGCCGCACTGCGCCTGCCGGAACTGGGTCCCATCGGCTCGAACTGTCTGGCCAACGCACGCGACTTCAAGACGCCGGTGGCCTGGTACGAAGACGTGGACGGCGACTTCGAACTGATCGCAAAGTTCACGGGCGGCTTCTGGCGTGCCGCGATCGACCATTCGCCGCTGAACGTCGTGGCCTGGCATGGCACGCACGCCCCCTACAAGTACGACCTGCGCCACTTCAACACCATCGGTTCGATCAGCTTCGATCACCCCGATCCCTCGATCTTCACGGTGCTGACGGCGCCGTCGGACACCCCGGGCACGGCCAACATGGACTTCGCGATCTTCCCGCCGCGCGTCCTGGCCATGGAAAACACGTTCCGTCCGCCCTGGTTCCACCGCAACATCGCCAGCGAATTCATGGGCCTGATCCAGGGCGTGTATGACGCCAAGGCCGACGGGTTCGCGCCCGGCGGCGCCAGCCTGCACAACTGCATGAGCGGCCACGGCCCCGACGCCGAGACCTTCGAGAAGGCGTCGCACGCGGACACCAGCAAGGCGCATTACATCCGCGACACGATGGCGTTCATGTTCGAGACCCGCCGCGTGATCCGCCCGACGGAGCAGGCGCTGGCGTCGGTAGAATTGCAGGGCGATTACTACCGGTGCTGGCAGGGCATCGCAAAGCACTTTGATCCCAAGAAGGCGTGACGCGACCGCGTCAGCCTTCGTTGCCGGCGGCGATGCGCGAATAGCGCATCGCCGTTTGGCGTTTGATTCATCCGGCGCATGCAGGGCCAAGCGCCGGGCCGGCCCCCATAAACACACTGACAGAGACACGCAGCCATGACCACCGCGATCAACGAAACCCACGACCCGTCCTTGAAGAGCTGGGTCGCCAGCGCCAATTCGGACACGTCGGATTTCCCCGTGCAGAACCTTCCCTACGGCGCATTCCGCCGCAAGGGCACGCAGGAATCCTTCCGGCCCGGCGTGGCCATCGGCGACCAGATCCTGGACCTGGCCGCGCTGGCCGCCAAGCAGCCGTTCGAAGGCCTGGCCGCGGATGCCTTGGCCGCCTGCGCCACTGATAGCCTGAATGCGCTGATGGCCCTGGGCCAAACGCACTGGAGCGCGCTGCGCCTGGCCCTGTCGCGCGCGCTGCGCGAAGGCGCCGCCCTGCGCGCCACGGTGGAACCGCTGCTGGTCGCGCAGGCCGACGCCGAATACACCACGCCCGCCCGCATCGGCGACTACACCGACTTCTATATCTCGGTGCACCACGCCACCGCCGTGGGCAAGCAGTTCCGCCCGGACAACCCCCTGCTGCCCAACTACAAGTGGGTGCCGATCGGCTATCACGGCCGGGCCTCCAGCATCGGCGTGGACCAGAAGTTTCCGCGCCCCGTCGGCCAGACGCGCCCCGCCAACGAAGGCGAAGCGCCGCAATTCGGCCCCTGCGCACGTCTGGACTATGAGCTGGAACTGGGCATTTTCGTGGGCACGGGCAACGCCCAGGGCGAGCGCATCACGCTGGCCGACGCGGACTCGCACGTGTTCGGCCTGTGCATCCTGAACGACTGGTCGGCGCGCGACATCCAGGCCTGGGAATACCAGCCGCTCGGTCCCTTCCTGTCCAAGAACTTCGCGTCCACGATCTCGCCGTGGATCGTCACGATGGAAGCGCTGGAGCCGTTCCGCACGCAATGGACCCGTGGCGCGGGCGAGCCGCAGCCGATGCCTTACCTGGCCTCCGACGCCAACCGGGCCAAGGGCGCCTACGACGTGCAGATGCAGGTGCTGATGACCACCGAGCAATCGCGCGCCGACAGCAAGCCGCCGGTAAAGCTGTCCAGCAGCAATTTCCGCGACGCGTACTGGAATGTGGCGCAGCTCATCACGCATCACACCGTCAATGGCTGCAATCTGCAACCGGGCGACATGCTGGGCACCGGCACGCTGTCCGGCCCGCAGCCGTCGGAAGCGGGTTCGCTGCTGGAGCTGAGCAATGGCGGCAAGGCGGCGATTGAACTGCCGTGGGGCGAGAAGCGCACCTTCCTGCAGGATGGCGACCAGATCATCATCCGCGCCGAATGCGTGAAGGCGGGCTATCCGCGTATTGGATTCGGGGAATGCTCGGGCGTGGTGCTGCCCGCGCGCGTCTGAGCCTGAGGCGGCATAGACGGAAGCCACGCAGCGGCACGCCTGCTGCGTGGCTTTCTTTTACTTGACGGGCGGGTCTGCGGGGGCGGGCGATCCCGCGGCGGGCGATCCCGCGGCGGGCGATCCCGCGGCGGGCGTCCCCGCGGCGGGCG
>NZ_DAMCTG010000121.1:0-11928 GCF_032113835.1 Achromobacter sp.
GCGGGATCCTTGCCGAAGCGCGCGCGCACCATGGGCACCAGCACGCCGACCGACGATCCCGGCCTGTCGCGCGCGCAGATCAAGGAACTGCAGAAGCAGCTCTATGGCCGCGGCCACGACATCGGGGTGGCCGACGGCATCCCGGGCGGCAAGACGCGCGATGCCGTGCGGGCAGAGCAGGCGCGCCTGAATCTGCCGCAGGACGGCCGCGTGGGCAAGCGCATCCTGGACGCGCTGGTGGCGGAACAGCCCGCCGCCATGCGCGCGTATCCCGAGCAATGAGCCAGGCGCCGATCTCGGGAACGGCGGGCTACGGCGAAAACGCCGCAGCCCTGGCCGACCAGTACGAGAGCATCGCGTTTGCCGACGTGCATCGCGACGTCGCACACCTGATCCCGCCAGCGCCCGCGCGCATTGCCGACATTGGCGCCGGGTCGGGCCGCGACGCCGCGGCCCTCGCCCGCATGGGCCATCAGGTCGTGGCGGCCGAGCCCACGCCTGAGTTGCGCCTTGAAGGCCAGCGCCGGCACGACCTGCCCAATCTTGAGTGGACCGATGACGCGTTGCCGGATCTCGGCGGCCTGCGCAGCCAGGGCAGGGTGTTCGACGTCATCATGCTCACCGCGGTCTGGATGCACCTGGACGCCGCCGAGCGCACCGCAGCCATGGCCAGCCTTGCGGCGCTGCTCGCGCCGCAAGGGCAGATCCTGATGTCCCTGCGTCACGGGCCGGTGCCTGCCGGCCGCCGCATGTTCGACGTGTCGGCGCAGGAAACCATCGCGCTGGCGGCCGCGCACGGCCTGTCGAGCCATCACCTGTCCACGCGCGAGGACATGCTGGATCGTGCGGATGTGCATTGGAGTTTCTTGGGGCTGCGGCGCGAGTGAGGGTTAGGCGCAAGTGTGCAAGACCGCGTCGGCCGGTATGATCGGCAGGTCTGCCACCCGCACCGCCAGCCCGTCCCCGAACTACGTTCGCCAACGCCTCCGACTCCCATGCCGTCCACCGAGTTTCCAGACGATTTCCAGACCCTGCGCCTGTCCGCAAGCCGGATGTCTCAGGCGCATTTGCCGTTCATGATCGAGATGCACGCCAATGCCGACCTGATGCAATCCATGGGCGGAACGCGCGACGCGGCGGCCAGCCGTCGTTATGTCGCGCAGAACATCGTCCACTGGACCGAGCATGGGTACGGCATGTATGTGCTGGAAGACCGCGAGACGGGCCGGCCAGCCGGCCGCGCGGGCCTGAAGGTGTCGACTTCGCCGGGGCGAGCCGGCGTCGAATTGGCCTATGCCTTGCATCCCGACTGCTGGGGCAAGGGCTTTGCGCCGGAGATTTCGCGCGCGCTGATTGGTCTGGGGTTCCGTCTGCTGCCCGTGGACGTGCTGGGCGCCGTGGCGCTGCGCTCAAACCTGGCGTCGCAGCGCGTCATGGAAAAGACCGGATTGCGTTACGTCGGCATGACCGGCGACGCGCCGGAGCCCAAGGTCTGCTATGAAATCCGCCGCGCCGATTGGCGCAAGCGGGAAGGCGTATGACCGCAAGCACGATCCCCGACGACGACCCGCCGCCCATTCCGCCCGAGCGTCCCGCACCGGATGAATGCTGCAACAGCGGCTGCATTCCGTGCGTCTATGACATGTATGACGAAGCCATGGACCGCTACCGCGAAGCCCTGAAGGCGTGGCGCGCGCGGCACGAGCCGCACGGCAACTGAAGCCGTCGCTTCAGCCGGCGAGCTTCATGTGGATGATGGGGAAAGGACGGCCCGAGTCGTCGTAGGCCGAGCGGCCCACGTCCTGAAATCCGTAGTGCTTGTAGAAGCCATGCGCCTGCGGATTCTGCTCGTTCACGTCGACCAGCAGCGTGCCGTGCAGCGAACGCGCGAAATTCAGCAGGCGGCGGCCAGCGCCCTTGCCCCGCTTGTTGGCATCCACGAACAGCATCTCGACCTTGTTGCCGGTCAGGCCCATGAAGCCGGCCACTTCGCCGGCATCGTCTTCACAGACCCAGACCCTGACGGACGGCAGGTACGTGTTCAGCACCTGCGGGTACATGGCCTGGATTTCCTTTTCAGTCAGAAAAGTATGGGTGGCGCGCACCGAACGGAGCCAGATGTCCACCAGGGCCAGATCGTCGCCGTGGTTGCGTTCTCGGATTTTCATGTTGTTGCTGCTGGGGTGTCAGGCACAGGTAAGCCGCTAAAGCCCGGCGCGGTACAGATCCGTGGCTGCCAGGACGGTTTCCATCTGCACAGTATGAGCGAAAACGAATCGGTCTCCGTAGACCGTTTCATCCGGAAACTCCGAAATCAGCGCCATGGGCAGCTCCTCGCGATCGGTCTCCGTGACCTGCACGGGGATGCCGTTCAGCACGTCGAAACCCTTTTCGAGCGCATGCGCGTGAAAGAGTTCAAGCTGCCGCGCGTTGAACTCCACCAGCCCCGGCACGTTGCTGGCGAGCCGCGCAGTCACGCCCTCGATCAGCCGGCGGGCGCGGTCTGCCCAGCCCGGATGATGGCGCAGGACCAGGAAGAAGCCCTTCGGAATGGTCCACAGTTCGAAGTGGCGCGGCAGATAACCCGACAGCGGGCGCGTCCATTCGTGCGCGGGATAGCCGTGCAGATTGATGTGCAGCTGCGCGCCGCTGATCGCGTGTGCCTGGTGTCGGCCATCGCGCTCGAAGAACGGCGCGCGCTCGCGGTAGGCGATATCGTCGCCCAGCGCGCTGTAGCGCGACGCGTGCAGCATGTGGCGCGGGTGATGTTCGCGCAGCCGGTTGAACAGCGCATATCCATCCGGGTTTTCGGACGCAATCAAGGCGAAATGCGCATCGCCGCGCGCGGCCAATGCCTCGGCCGCTCGCAAGGCGCCCACGACGCCGGAGGTTTCATTGGCGTGCTGCGCGCCGGAAATGAAGACGGCCGGGCCGGGCCCGCGAACATAGGTGCCCAGCACCGGACGGCCCTGGCGCGACACGGCCTGAAAGGTGTCGCCGCCAAAGGCCGCCATGCGGCCGGCGATCTGCTCGGCCGACAGCGGCTCGCGGGCCTGCGCCAGGGGACCCGCCGGCGCGGCGGGCGTCACGGGCGTGACCGGCGCAAAAGACTCGACCGAGATCCGCACACGCGGCGCGCCATCGTGGCGGCGGATGTCGGGAATGATCTGGCCGGGTTGCAGGCCACGGTCGCCGGACGGGCGGCCGGAATGCTGCTGGAAGTGCTCCAGCAGCGAGAAATAGATGTCTTCGTGCAGCGCCTCGAACGTGCTGACGATTTCCTCGTCGACCGGCAGCGCGAAGTCGATGCCGGGCAGGTCCACGCGGATTTCCAGCCGGTCGAAATACGGCTCGTGCGCGCCCCACGTGTGGTGGCGCACGGTGTCCATGATGCTGCGAAAGAGAAGCTGGTACTCGGTGGCCTGCGCGGCATCGGTCTGCACCGCACCGTCGGCATCCTGCACGCGCAGCCAGCCGGTGGGCGACAGCTCCGGCGTGCCGTCCGGCGCGTGCCCAAGCTGGTTCGGCGCGAACACGCGGGTGTCGATCCTGCGGCCGTCGGCGTACGACAGGCGCACGTCGTAGTGCAGGTCGTCGGCGCCGGGCAGCATCGTCACGCGCACGTCTTTCAGCAACGCCACGAGCGGATAGGCCTCCAGCGTGAAGCGCTTGGCCTGCGCGTGTTCGTGCAGCGGATAGCGGATCTCGGCCGAGACCAGACCGTCGCGCTCCACTTCTTCAAGGAAATAGTGCACGAGCGGCTTGTACGCGCTGCGAAAGCGCGCCGTCACGCCGGCCTGTTCAAGCTTGGCCTGCGCGGCGCGCCGGGCATCCACGCCTTCGAAGACCCAGCCTTCCACGACCGCGCCGCGCCAGGCCGGCGCCATGTAGGCGTGCGTCCAGGCGTCCAGCGTGCGATCGAAACTCTTGTCCAGCAACGACATACTCAACATTCCTTCCGGCCCGTGGCGCGGATCGATTCTTCAGACCTTGCCGGTCGGGTCCAGGCGGTCGCGCAGCCAGTCGCCCAGCAGGTTCAGGCCCAGCACCGTCAGCATGATGGCCAGGCCAGGGAACACGCTGACCCACCAGGCCGTCTGCATGTACGTGCGGCCGTCGGCAAGCATACCGCCCCAGCTCGGGATCATGGGGTCGACGCCCAGGCCCAGGAAGGTCAGGCTGCTTTCCAGCAGGATGTTGTTGGCCACGTTCAGCGTCATCAGGATCACCAGCGGACCCAGCAGGTTGGGCACGATGTGATGGCGGATCATCGCCAGGTCGCGCACCCCGAAGGCGCGCGCCGCCAGCACGAACTCGCGCTCGCGCAACGCCAGCACCTGCGCCCGCACCAGGCGAGCGTACTGCACCCATTGCGACACGATCATGAAGAAGATGACGTTGAACAGCCCGCCGCCCAGGATGGCGATGAACGTGATCGCCACCAGGATGAAGGGCAGCGCCAGCTGCACGTCGGCAAAACGCATCACGATCATGTCCCAGAAGCCGCGGTAGTACCCGGCGATGAGACCCATCACGATGCCCAGCAGCGCGCCGCCCAGCACCGAGGCAAAGCCGACCAGCAGCGAGATCTTGCCGCCGACGATCACGCGCGCCAGCACATCGCGGCCCAGCGGATCGGTGCCGAAGGGATGGGCGGCCGACGAGAAGGGCGCCATCAGGCGGGCGGCCAGGTCCATCGATTCGCCGCCATCCGGAAACAGCCAGCCGGAGGTCAGCACCAGCAGGACCATGACGCCGGTCAAAAGCGCGCCCAGCACGAATTCCAGCGAGCGATAGCGGCTGCGCGGCTTCATGGCCTTCGGGGCGGCGGGGGTAGTGGTTGTCTGCATGATGCTCAGCGCGTGCGAATACGGGGATCGACGATGCCGTAGGCGATGTCGACGATCAGGTTGACCAGAACGATGACGGTGGCCAGCACGGTGACCGTGCCTTGCAGCACCGGATAATCGCGGCCCGAAATGGCGTCGAAGGCCAGCGTGCCCAGGCCCGGCCAGTTGAAGACCATCTCGATCACCACGATGCCGCCGATCAGGCCGCCAAACTGCAGGCCCAGATACGTGATCAGCGGAATGGCGCAATTGCGCAGCGCATGCTTGTACAGCACGATGCGCTCTTTCAGGCCCTTGCTGCGCGCCACCATGATGTATTGCGCGGACAGCGTCTCCAGCATCGTCGTGCGCACCAGCCGGATATTGGTGGCGCTAAGAATGATCGCCATGGTCAGCGACGGCAGCACCAGGCTGGCCGGTCCGCTCCAGCCGGATGGCGGCAGCAGCGGGAAGGTGATCGACAGCAGCAGCACCAGCATCAGCGCCAGCCAGAAATTGGGGAAAGACAGGCCCACCAGCGACAGGATGCGGATGGCCTGATCCGTGGCCTTGCCGCGCTTGATCGCAGCCTGGATGCCCAGCGGCAGCGAGATCAGGATGGACACGATGAGCGACGTGAAGGCCAGCATCAGCGTTGCAGGCAGGGCGTCGCCGATCAGCTTGGCGACCGACGTGCCGCCCATGAAGCTGCGCCCGAAATCGCCGTGCAGCAGGCCCTGCATGTACGACAGGTACTGCTCGTGGAACGGCCGGTTCAGCCCGAGCGCCTGGCGGATATTGGCCAGGTCCTGTTCCGTCACGCTGCCCGACCCCTGGCTGAGCATCAGCGCAGGGTCGCCGGTCAGGCGCACGGCATAAGAGACAAGCAGCGTCACGGCCACGATCACGAAGACGGCCTGCAACACGCGTTTGATGAGAAATCCGGTCATAAGGCGCCGCCCCGGCTTGCACCGGAGCGGGAAAAGGGTGTTAACGCGGCATCGATTCGCACCAATGCCTCAACGGGGCGCATCGCCAGCGGGATGCCGCGGATCCGGGCTCCGCCGGTCCGCAGGCATGCCCCTGGGGGAAGCGCGAAGCGCTCGGGGGGGACCTACTCCACCGTCGTTTCGAGGAAACGGAAGCGGATGTCGCCGGGGACTTCCAGGTTCTTCACGCGCTTGTTCACGCCCACGATCGTGTTCAGGCTGTACAGCGGCAATTCCAGCGCCTGGTCGGCCACGTACGCGGCGATCTCCTGCAGCATCGCCTCGCGCTTCTTCACGTCATAGACCGTGCGCTGCGCTTCCAGCATGGCGTTCAGCTTGGGATCGTTGTCGTACGGATTCCATTTCTGGCCCGAGTGGTACATCAGGTACGCGGTGTTGTCGTAGTCGTACGTCCAGCCGCCCCATTGGTTCTGCCACATTTCGCCGGTCTTGCCGCCGGGGATGATGTCGTTGAGCAGCACGCCGGTTTCATACGGCTTGATGGTGGCGCGCACGCCCACGCCCTGCAGGTAGCCCGACACGGCCTGCGCCACTTCGCGGAAGTTCGAGTCGCTGCCGCGCACGTCGATCTGCACCGTGGCGCCCGGCTTCACGCCGGCGGCGGCCAGCAGCTTCTTGGCTTCGGCGGGATCGAAGGGCAGGGGCTTTTGCTCGGGGTTGAAGCCGAACGACTGCGGGCCCTGGAAGCTGGCGATCGTCTTGGCCTGGCCCAGCAGCAGCTGCTTGACGATGGCGTCGCGATCGACCGCCATGATCAGCGCGCGGCGCACGTCGCGGTGCTGCGTGATGCCGTTCTTGGTGTTGTAGCGCAGCGCGAAGGCCACCGGACCGCCGGTGGAGATCACGTCGGCATTGCCCGACTTCTTCACCGTCTCGATCAGGCCCAGCGGGATCAGCGTGGCGATGTCGATGCGGCCGGCCTGCAGCTCGGCCACCTGCGTGCCGGGTTCGCCGATGAAGCGGTACACCACCTTGTCCAGCTTCGGCTTGCCGCCCCAGTAGTCGTCGTTGCGCGCCAGCGTCACGTTGACCTTGGGCTGGTAGCTTTCGAACTTGAACGGACCGGTGCCGACCGGGTGCGTGTTGAAGTTGTCTTCGCCTTTCTCGGTGATGTACTTGGGAGGCACGATCATCGCGCCGTAGCCCGCCAGCTTCGTCAACAGCACCGGATCCGGCTGCTTCAGGATGAAGTCGACGGTGTACTCGTCCACCACCTTGACCTCGCCGATCGAGTCGTAGTTCGACTTCTGCGGGCCCTTGGCGCCTTCCGCGCCCAGCAGGCGCTCGAAGGTGAACTTGACGGCTTCGGCGTTGAAGGGCTCGCCATTGTGGAACTTGACGCCTTCACGCAGCTTGAAGCGCAGGCGCTTGTTCTCGTCCAGGTATTCCCAGCTGGTGGCAAGACCCGGCTGCAGCTTCAGGTCGGCGCCGCGCATGGTCAGCCCGTCGTACAGGTTGCCGCCAACCGAACCCCAGAAGGTCACGAACGTGTCGATCGGATCCCAGCTTCCCGGATCCTGGTTGATGGCCACGTTGAGCGTGCCGGCGGCGTGCGCCGTCGACACGGGCAGCGCGGCGGCGAGGGCCAGCGTCAGCGCGGTGGCGGAGAGGGTGGTGCGAAGGAATTGCATGGTCGCCTCCAGGGACGGGAAATCGGGTCGGACCGACGGATGAAAGAGGTTCAGGCGGCGCGGGCGACCTGGTGGCCGGGCGCGAACTCGAGAAGGGGAACGATGGCGGGCTCATCGCCCACCCGGCGCACCGGGCTGGGGATCTCGCCTTCGATCAGGGACGTGTCGATGTGGCGGCCGGGTTCGGCCACCGGCACTGCGGCCAGCAGCTTGCGCGTGTAGGCATGCTGCGGGGATTCGAATATCTGGCGGCGCGTGCCCAGCTCGACGATCTGGCCCAGGTACAGCACGGCGACGCGGTGGCTTACCTTTTCGACCACGGCCATGTCGTGCGTGATGAACAGATACGACAGCCCGCGATCCTTCTGCAGGTCCATCAGCAGGTTCAGGATCTGCGCCTGGATCGACACGTCCAGCGCCGACACCGATTCGTCCGCGATGATCAATTTGGGATTGCTGGCGAGCGCGCGCGCGATGCACACGCGCTGGCGCTGCCCGCCTGAAAACTCGTGCGGATAGCGCGTGGCGTGCTCGGGCTTCAGGCCTACCTGCTCCAGCAGTTCACCGACGCGGCGCGCGATGGCGTCTTCGCCGGTCAGCAGGCCGTGCGTGCGGATCGGTTCGGCGATGCTGAAGGCCACGGTCTTGCGCGGGTCCAGCGACGCATACGGATCCTGGAAGATGTACTGGATCTCCTGGCGCAGGCGCTGCCGGCCGGCGCTGTCCATCGAAAAAATATCCTGCCCGTTGTAGCGCACCGCACCGGAGGTCGGCGCCACGAGCTGCTGCAAGGTCTTGCCGATGGTGGACTTGCCGCTGCCCGATTCGCCCACCAGCGCCAGCGTCTCGCCAGGGTAGACGTCAAAGCTGACCTGCTCCACCGCATGCACGCGGTGCGTCACGCGGCCGAACAGGTTGTGGCCCACGTCAAAGCGCGTGGTCAGCTTGTCCACGCGAAGCACGGGTTCGTCATAGCTGGCCGTGTCCTGTTCGCGGGTCTCGCCCACCTCGCGCAGCGTATCGCCTTCCAGCACCGTCTGCGGCGTGCGCAGCGGCAGGTCGCGGCCGGTCAGGCTGCCCAGGCGCGGCACGGCGGCCAGCAGCGCGCGCGTGTAGGGATGCTTCGGCGCGTTGAAGATGTCTTCCACGGCGCCTTGCTCGACCTTCTTGCCGCGCAGCATCACGACCACATCGTCGGCCATCTCGGCCACCACGCCCATGTCGTGGGTGATGAAGATGACGGCCGTGCCAAGGTCGCGTTGCAGCTCGCGGATGGTGTTCAGGATCTGCGCCTGGATGGTGACGTCCAGCGCCGTCGTCGGCTCGTCGGCGATCAACAGGCGCGGCTGGCACGACAGCGCCATCGCGATCATCACGCGCTGACGCATGCCGCCGGACAACTGGTGCGGATAACGGTCCAGCAGCTGTTCGGCATCGGGCAGGCGCACCTTTTCCAGCAGCTTGCGCGCCGACTGGCGCGCCGCCGAGCGCGACAGCTGCTGGTGCAGCATGATGGCTTCGACGATCTGGTCGCCGATGGTGAACACCGGGTTCAGCGACGTCATCGGCTCCTGGAAGATCATCGCGATGTCATTGCCGCGGATCGCGCGCATCTGTTCGTCGCTGGCCTGCGTCAGATCGACCTCGCGGTCATCGCCGTCGCGGAACAGGATCTGGCCGGTCGAAATGCGTCCGCCGTTGTAGTCGGTCAGGCGCATGATCGCCATCGACGTGACGGACTTGCCCGAGCCGGATTCGCCCACGATCGCCAGCGTGCGGCCGGGCCGCACGTCGAAATCCAGGTTGTCCACGGCACGAAAGCCGCCGGTGTCGGTATTGAAGTCGACCGAGACGCCGCGCACGGACAGCAGCGGGGCGGAAGAAGAAGCGGTGGTGCTAGACAACGTGGATTCTCACAGCGAGGTGGCGGCGCGGGCAGCCTGGTCGTACAGGCCCGAGAGGGCGCGCAGGGTGTTGGCCAGCTGATGGCTGGCGTCGTCCGCGGCGGGGGAGTCGATGAACGGTTTGACGAGGCACTGCTCGCGCACCTCGGCATAGCGCTGGATCGCGGCCGCGCCGGCATCGGTCGTGGTGTAGATCACTTCCTTGCCGGTCTTGGCGCTTTGCACCACACCCAGGCGCTCCAGCTTCTTGAGCGAGTAATTCACCAGGTGGGTGTCTTCGACATTGAGGGTGAAGCAGATGTCCGCCAGTTTCTTGCCCCGGCCCCGATGGAACACATGGTTGAGCACCAGGATGTCCAGCGACGTCAGTTCGGGCAGTCCCGCGCAAGCCATGCAACGCACCATCCAGCGATTGAACGCATGCGACGCGATGATCAGGCCGAACTCGACCTCTGACAGCTCAGGGGCGGACGAGGCGAGGTGGGAAGACGAAACGATGGCGTCCCGGACGGATACAGGCATGGGTGAGACAGGCAAGGGGACGGATCGGCGACAAAACGTTGGCGAATTATTGACGATTTGTAGTTATGCGGGCATCCGGGATAACCCGGCCCGGGTTTTTCGGAGTTCTCTGATTTGTGCGTTCCTCGCCGCCGATTACAAAGGCGCTTGATGTAAACGCATGGGCGGCACTTCGATCTCGATTTGTTACGAAACCGAGTTCCGTTTCTGAGAAATATCAATAAAAGCGGGCAACGTGAGCCATACGTACAACAAGAAGTGGCTTAGCCGCAAAAATCGATACTGAAACAATAGATATATATTGTCATAAACAGTATTGACCGGCAAAATCATCACCCAATTCGAATAACAGGAGATGACGCGCGGCGGCTGGCCGTTGGCGTCCAGTCGTATGAGCGGATCGCAGCACTTTCAGCAGGCAGGGTTGATATTGGCGGCGATCGTCGCCTTGGCGCCCGCAGGATCCGCATGGGCCCAAACGGCGCCCGAAGCGGCCCAGCGCGCCACCGAGATCCAGCGCCGGCAAGAGCAGGAAATCGACGCGCAACGCGCCCGCGCCGCCGAGCGGCCCGACGTGCTGTCGGCGCCGTCCGCCGATCCCGCGCGCGGCCTGGTCCTGCCCGCTGAAACACCCTGCTTTGCCATCCGGGAAGTGATCTGGGAAGGCGCCGAACCTCCGGAACGTCTGGCCAGCGCCACGGCGGCCGTCCTGGGCGAATGCGTCGGCGGCCGCGGGCTGCGCGCGCTGCAGGAACACCTGATCGGCTTGCTGATCGACGACGGCCTGGTCACCGCGCGCGTCGTCGTGCCGGAACAATCGTTGGCGGCCGGGACGTTGACGCTGAAGTATTTGCCGGGCCGCATCTCAGCCGTCCAAAGCCAGGGCGCCATCGGCTGGTGGCGAACTGCGCTGCCCACCGGCCCGGGCGGCGAACTGAACCAGCGCGACCTGGACCAGGCGCTCGAGAACATCCGCCGCCTCGGCAGCCAGGCCGACGCTGCCATCGACATCGCGCCGGGTCCAGAACTGGGCGACTCCGACATCCTCATCAAGCCCGGCACCGGCAAGCGCTGGCACGGCTATCTGGGCGGCGACAACGGCGGCATGGATACGGTCGGCAAGTACCAGATCAATGCCGGCCTGACGCTGGATTCGCCGCTCTTCCTGTACGACCAGTTGTCGGTCTCGTGGAACAGCAACGCCCACTGGCGCGACACCGACTCCAACACGCGCGCCGCCTCCATCAACTACAGCCTGCCGTTCGGCTACTGGACCGTCTTTGCGGGCGCCAGCAAATCCACGTACCGCCAGACGGTGGCCGGCTTTGAAGAACCCATTGTTTACGGCGGCACCACCAAGCAGATCCAGGCGGGCGTGTCGGTCGTGCCGTACCGCGGCACCGCCTACAAAGGCAACCTGTCGTTCACCATGCTGCGCAAGCGCACCGACAGCACCCTGAACGACGTGGCCATCGACGTCCAGCGCCGCGACGTCACCGGCTACGAGATCGCCTACGGGCATCGCCACTACGTCGGCCGCGCGGTGCTCGACATCGGCGGCGGCGTGCGCGGCACGCTGCCGCAGTTCTCCGACGCACCCGGCTACGTCTACGGCGATCCTGATTGGAACGGGCGCAGCACCATCCTCACCGGCAATGCGGGGCTGTATCTGCCGTTCCAGATTGCGGATCAATCCCTTGCCTATCAGGCCAACTGGCAGATCCAGCACGCCAAGACGGCCATCGTGCCCGCCGACTATTTCACGATCGGAAACCGCTACGCCGTGCGCGGCTTCGACGGCCAGATGACGCTCGCCGCCGAAGACGGCTGGACGCTGCGCAACGACCTGTCGTTCAACCTCGACGCGTTGACCGGGCTTCCCGGACAGCAGCTCTACACCGGCGTCGACGTGGGCCGCGTGGGCGGCCCGTCCGCCGCGTATCTGTCCGGCCGCACGCTGGTCGGCGCCGTCGCCGGCCTGCGCGGGCGCCTCTCCATCCCGTACGTCAACGCCAGCTACGACCTGTCCGCC
>NZ_DAMCTG010000122.1:0-11657 GCF_032113835.1 Achromobacter sp.
GATGCGCCCGACGGAAACCGAAGGGAGCCGAAGGCGGACGAGGTTGAGGACGGGGCAGTCCGGAGCGAAGGCTCCGGACCGCAATCGTAGCCCCGCCCGCCCCAGGCCCATGCCGCGCCGGGCGTCTAAAGAACCCAATCCTCAACCAGCATCCTAACCACAACCACAACACCACAACACCACAACCACGACACCACAACACCACAACCACGACACCACAACACCACAACACCACAACCACGACACCACAACACCACGACACCACGACACCACGACACCACAACCACCACAACCACCCATCACCATCACCACCCCGACATCTCAAATCACCATCCGCGCTAACACCCCCACCGTTTACACACATAACCTCATATCGACTAAGTATTTTTCGGCCGCAAACCCCGATGACAGAATCACCTCATCAAGCATTCACTCATCGGACACCTATCAACATGGCCCCCTTGCTCCGCCTCCTGACCACTGCAGCACTCACGCTCGCATTCGCCGCACCGACGCACGCCCAAAACAACAACAAGGACTCGATCACAGTAGGCATCTCCGTAGGCACCGCCGAAAAGATCTTCGACGTCGTAAAGCAAGTCGCCGCCCGTGACGGCCTGCAGATCAAGCTCGTCAAGTTCAACGACTACCAGCTCCCGAACGCCGCCCTCAACGCCGGTGACCTCGACGCCAATGCCTTCCAGCACAAGCCCTTCCTCGACAACCAGATCAAGGCACGCGGCTTTGACATCGTGCCCGTCGGCCTTACCGTCACGGCGCCCCTCGGCTTCTACTCTCGCAAGATCAAATCGCTGGACGAGCTGCCCGAAGGCGCCTCCGTCGGCATTCAGAATGACCCCTCCAACGGCAATCGCGCCTTGCGTCTGCTTGCCGCCTACAGGCTCATCACCCTCAAGCCCGAAGCCGAGCAGAAGAACACCGCCACGCCGCTCGACGTCGTCTCCAACCCCCGCAAGATCAAGCTGATTGCGCTGGATGCCGCGCAGCTGCCGCGGTCGCTTGATGATCTGACCGCTGCGTCCATCAACAACGACTACGCCGAACAGGCCGGCCTGGTGCCCGCCCGCGACGCCATCGGCCGCGAGGCTGCCGACGGTCCCTACGCCAACCTCATTGCCGTGCGCACCAAAGACCGCGACCAGCCCTGGGTCAAGAAACTTGTCTCCGCGTACCAATCGCCCGAAGTCCGCGCCTACATCGAGCGCGAATTCAAAGGCTCGCTTGTTCCCGCCTTCTAACGCATTGCCCCGGCAGACCACCATGAGCATCCTCACCCTGGCGGGCAGTCCGTCGCAGCGGTCCCGTTCCTCCGCGTTGCTTCGCCACGCCGCACAGATCCTGCGTGCCCGCGGACTTGGCATCAGCGAACTGGGCCTGCGCGACATCCCCGCCGAAGAACTCATCGAAGGGCACTACACCGGCGCGGCTGCCGGCGCCCTGCGTGCACGGGTTGCAGCCGCCGATGCCGTACTCATTTCCACGCCCGTCTACAAAGCCTCGTTCTCAGGCGGATTGAAGGCCGTGCTCGACCTGCTCGATGAAAAGGCGCTCGCCGGCAAGGTCGTCCTGCCTATCGCCACCGGCGGCAGTCCCGCGCATCTGCTTGCCCTCGAATACGGCCTCAAGCCCGTGCTGTCCGCGCTTGGCGCGCGGCACATCCTGGCCGGCGTCTACGCCACCGACAAACAGGTGCGGCTCGATGAGTTGGGCAACGCCGACATCGACGACGACGTGCGCGGGCGGCTCGAGGATTCCGTCGAGCGTCTGTCCGAACACGTGCAGCCGCGCGCCGGCGCCGTCCACCCTGCCTACGACCTTGGCCGCCTTGCCCTCGCGGGCGGCTTCAGCGTCTGATCCGGAGTTTCAGCATGGATGTTTTCTGGTTCATCCCCACGCACGGCGATTCCCGTTACCTCGGCACCAGCCGCGGGGCGCGCGCCGCCAGTTATGACTACTTCCGGCAGGTCGCCGTCGCTGCCGACACGCTCGGCTATGACGGCGTCCTGCTGCCCACCGGGCGGTCCTGCGAAGACGCGTGGGTCGTCGCCTCCAGCCTCATCGGCGCCACCCGCAACTTGAAATTCCTCGTCGCCATCCGCCCCGGCGTCAGCTCGCCGCAAGTGTCCGCGCGCATGGCCGCCACCTTCGACCGCCTGTCCGAAGGCCGCCTGCTCGTCAACGTCGTCACCGGCGGTGACCCCGGCGAGCTCGAGGGCGACGGCGTCTTCGTCAGCCACGACCAGCGCTACGCCATCACCGCCGACTATCTCAAGATCTGGCGCGGCATCCTTGAAAACAGCCACCAGGCGGAAGGCTTCAGCTTCGAAGGCGAGCAGCTCGTCTCCAAGGGCGGCAAGGTCATCTATCCGCCCGTCCAGAAACCGTATCCGCCCCTGTACTTCGGCGGCTCGTCCGAGGCCGCGCACGAACTCGCGGCCGAGCAGCTCGACGTCTACCTGACCTGGGGCGAACCGCCCGATGCCGTCGCGCGCAAGATCGCCGACGTGCGCGCCCGCGCCGCGCGGCATGGACGCACGGTGCGCTTCGGCATCCGGCTGCACGTCATCGTGCGCGAGACCACCGAGGCGGCATGGGCCGCGGCTGACGAACTCATCAGCCATCTCAGCGAAGACGCCGTGCAGGCCGCGCAGGCCGCGTTCGGCAAGATGGATTCCGAAGGCCAGCGCCGCATGGCCGCGCTTCACGGGGGCAAGCTGACCGACGGCAACGGCGGCCGCTCGCACCTGGAGATCTCGCCCAACCTGTGGGCGGGGGTCGGCCTTGTGCGCGGCGGCGCCGGCACCGCGCTGGTTGGCGATCCGGAAACCGTCGCCGCCCGCATCCAGGAGTACGCCGACCTCGGCATCGACACCTTCATCTTCTCCGGTTACCCGCATCTGGAAGAGTCGTACCGATTTGCCGAACTGGTGTTTCCGCTGCTGCCCGGCAAGGGCGAGCGCAAGCCCGGCAGCACCGTGCTGACGGGCCCCTTCGGCGAAGTCATGGCGACTGAGCTGGTGCCCAAGGAAGCGGCAAGCTGATGTCTGACCCGCGCAAGCTTCCCAGCCCGAACCTGCGGGCCGCGCGTTGGCTGGCGCCCGCGCTGGCGCCCCTGCTCGTCCTCGTCGCATGGCAGGCCGCCGCGCAGACCGGCTGGCTGTCCGACCGCCTGCTGCCCGCGCCATCGACGGTTGCCGCCGCCGCGGTGGCGCTGGCGCGCAGCGGCGAGCTGCGGATCCATGCGGGCGCCAGCCTGCTGCGCGTGCTCGCAGGCCTGGTGCTGGGCGGCGGAGCGGCGTTGATCCTGGGCGCGATGAACGCAACCGCCCGGCGCGCCGGTAAACCGGCCGACACCTTGCTGCAGGCGCTGGGCCTCGTGCCCGTGCTCGCCTTCGCGCCGCTCATCCTGCTGTGGCTCGGCGTGAGCGAGACGGCCCGGTTGGCGCTGTTGTCGCTGGGCGCTTTCTTCCCGGTTTACCGCCAGACGGTGCGCGGCATCCGCGCGGTGGATCCCGGACTGATCGCAACGGGCAGGTCGCATGGCCTGCAGGGCTGGGCGCTGTTCCTGCACGTCATCCTGCCCGGCGCATTGCCGTCGATCCTGACGGGGCTGCGGCAGGGCCTGGGGCTGGCGTGGCTGATCCTGGTGGCGTTGGAAGTGTTTGCGGCGCCGTCGGGCGTTGGCCTGCTGACCGAGCAGGGCCGTATCGCCGCGCGCGCCGACCTGTTGTTGCTCGGCATTGCGCTGTACGCCGCGATGAGCGCGGCGTCGCAGGCGCTGGTGCATCTGCTTGCGCGCCGCCTGCTGCGCTGGAGCCCCGCGCATCGGCCCGAACTGTTTTCAAGGATGGATTGATGGCCAAGATTTCCCTGTTGCGCCAAGCGCGCCACGATGAAGACGCAAGCGCTGGAGCGGCCGATGCGGCCGGCGGCGCGCTCGAATCCCTGGCGGCCGAGCTGGCTGTCACCGCCGTCGAACGCGACCGCGCGGGCGGTCATGCGGCCCATGAGCGCGAACGCATCCGCGCCAGCGGCCTGCTTCGCCTGTCCATTCCCACCGCCTACGGCGGCACGGGTGCAGACTGGTCGACCGTGCTGGCGGCCGTGCGCCGCCTGGCCGAAGTCGACAGCGCACTTGCGCACGTGTTCGGCTTTCATCATCTGCAGGTGGCCGGCGTGCTGCTGTACGGCACGCCCGAGCAGCAGGCCTACTTTCTGGCGCCCACCGCCGAGCGCGAGCTTTTCTGGGGCAACGCGCTCAATCCGCTGGACCGCCGCGTCATCGCCCGCGCGGAGCTGGACGGCTACCGCATCGACGGCGTGAAGAGCTTCAGCTCCGGCTCGGTCGGATCGGACCTCCTGACGTTCTCGGCCTGGCACAAGCCTTCGGGCACCGCGCTGATCGCCGCGCTGCCCACGCACGCCGACGGCATCACCGTCAATCCCGACTGGGATGCGTTCGGCCAGCGTCAGACCGACAGCGGCACCGTGCGCTTCGATCACGTGCGTCTGGAAGCCATCCAGGTGTTGCAGGCGCCGGGCGTCACGCCCACGGCACGCGCCACGCTGCGTTCGCAGGTGGCGCAGCTCATCATGACCAATCTCTATCTGGGCATCGCGCGCGGCGCCTTTCACGAGGCGCGCCGCTATGTGCGCGACGAGGCGCGGCCGTGGTTCGCGTCCGGCGTCGAGCGTCATGCCGATGATCCCTACGTGCAGGAGCGCTTCGGCGAATTCTGGCTGCGCGTGCAGGCGGCAGAGGCGCTGGCCGACCTGGCCGGACTGAAGCTGGACGCGGCGCTGGCGCGCGGGCCGTCGGTCACGGCGCAGGAACGCGGGGAGGTCGCCGTGGCCGGCGCACAGGCCAAGGTGCTGGCGCATCGCGCCGCGCTGGCGGTGGGCTCGGAACTGTTCGAGGTGACCGGGGCCAGCGCCACCGCCGCGCGCTACGGCTACGACCGCTACTGGCGCAATGCGCGCGTCCACACCCTGCATGACCCGGTCTCCTACAAGATCCGCGACCTGGGGCGGTACGCGCTGCTCGACCAGGCGCCCGAACCCACTGCTTATTCCTGATGCAACCGCAATGCCTGATGCAATCGCAATGACCGATATTTCCAACATCCCCGCCGTGCCGCAGCCCGTCATCCGCCTGGATGCGGTGAGCAAGTCGTTCGCCACGCGCGCGGGACGCTTTGACGCCGTGCGCAACGTGTCGCTGTCGATCCGCGCCGGCGACACGTTCGGCATCATCGGCAAGAGCGGCGCGGGCAAGTCCACGCTGCTGCGCCTCATCAACCTGCTGGAGCGGCCGGACGAAGGCGCCGTGCGCGTGGCCGGCACCGAGCTCACCGCGCTGTCCAAGCGCGACCTGCGGTCGGCGCGGCAGAACATCGGCATGATCTTCCAGCAGTTCAACCTGCTGCAGAACGAGACCGTGTTCGAGAACGTGGCGTTCGCGCTGCGGGTGCACGGCGGACGCAGCAAGACGCAGATCGCCGACCGCGTGCGCGACTGCCTGGAGATCGTGGGCCTGACCGACAAGGCAGCCAGCCATCCCGCGCAGTTGTCGGGCGGCCAGAAGCAGCGCGTGGCGATCGCGCGCGCGCTGGCCAGCGAGCCGGCCGTGTTGCTGTGCGATGAACCGACGTCCGCGCTCGATCCCGAAACGACGCGCTCGGTGCTGAGCGTGCTGCGCGACATCAACAAGCGCCTGGGCGTCACCATCGTCATCGTCACGCACGAACTGGCCGTGGTGCGCGCGCTCTGCCGCCATGTGGCCGTGATGGAGAACGGCGAGGTCCTGGAGCAGGCCGAGATCTCGGGCGCCAACGTGCACCTGTCCTCGCCGCTGGGCCGCGAACTGATCCGCGAAGCCACCCACCCCTACGAAGAGGTTGCATGATGCTGGACACCTTTGTGCAGTTGCTGCCCGAACTGGGCGTGGCGGTCGGACAGACCTTTCTGATGCTGGCGATCGCGCTGGCCGCCTCCATCCTGCTTGGCGGCCCGCTGGGCATCCTCGTGTTCCTGACCGGGCCGGGGCAGTCGCTGGACCGCCCGGTGCTGCACCGGTTGCTGAGCTGGACGGTGAATACCGTGCGGTCGTTTCCGTTCATCATCCTGCTCGTCGCGCTGGTGCCGTTCACGCGGGTGATTGCGGGAACTTCCATCGGGCCGGTCGCGGCAGCGGTGCCGCTGTCCTTTGCGGCCATTCCGTATTTCGCGCGGCTGGTCGAGCAATGCCTGCGCGAAGTGCCGCGCGGCGTGATCGAAGCCGCGCACGCAGCGGGCGCGTCGGAATTGCAGATCGTGCGCCGCGTGCTGCTGGTGGAGGCGCGCTCGGGGCTCGTGCTGGCCTTGACGGTGCTGGCCGTCAGCTTCCTCTCCTACTCGGCCGTGGCCGGCGTGGTGGGCGGCGGGGGCATCGGCGACCTGGCCATCCGCTATGGCTATTACCGCTTCCAGACCGACGTGATGGTGCTGACCGTGGCGCTGCTCGTGGTGCTGGTGCAGATCATCCAGTTCGCCGGCAATACCGTCGCGCGACGCATCGACAAACGCTGACTCCAAAGGACGCTCATGCTGCTTACCCGCAATCTCGTGGCCCCAACGCTTGCCATGCTGGCCGTGTTGGCCTTCGGGGGAACCGCCCACGCGGCCGACCCCGCCAAGAAGGAAATCGTGTTCGGCGCGACGGCCGGGCCGTACAGCGACCAGATCAAGCTGGGCATCAAGCCCATCCTGGAAAAGCAGGGCTATACGGTCAAGATCGTCGAGTTCAACGATTACGTGCAGCCCAACTTTGCGTTGGCGCAGGGTGCGCTGGATGCCAACGCGTTCCAGCACATCGTCTATCTGAAGAACTTCGCGGCCAAGAACAAGCTTGAGCTGTCCGAACTGGTCAAGGTGCCGACCGCGCCCATCGCCATCTACAGCAAGAAGTACAAGCGTGTCGACGCGGCCCCCGACGGCGTGAGCGTGGCGGTGCCCAACGATCCCACCAACCAGGCGCGCGCGCTGGTCGTGCTGCAGGAGCTGGGTTGGGTGAAACTGCGCGACGGCTACGACCCTTTGCAGGTGTCTGAGAAGGACGTGGCGGTCAACGTGAAGAAGATCAAGATCATCCCGCTGGAAGCCGCGCAATTGCCGCGGTCTCTGGAAGATACCGACTTCTCGTTCGTGAACGGCAACTTCGCGCTGGCGTCCGGCCTGAAGCTGACCGAGGCGCTGGCGCTGGAGAAGACCACGCCCACGTATCAGAACCTGGTGGCGGTGCGCACGGCGGATCGCGACAAGCCGTTCGTCAAGGACATCGCGGCGGCGTACGCGTCCCCCGAGTTCCTGGCGGTCACCGAGAAGTCGTTCGCCGGCTTTGTGAAGACCGATTACCAGCAGAAGCTGGAGGCGGCCCGCTAGGGTCGCGGGCAGGGGCATACGCCGGCGGGCCGCCATGTTCATCCATCCCAACGAGTTCGAGCTTTTCCAGCATTTGCACGCGCCCGGCGACGCCGAGCGGGACAATGCGCCGGACGAGGACGCCGCGCGCCCCGCGCCCCTGCGTGTGACCCTGCGCAAGCTGGCCGGGCGCGATGGCGGCGACGTGCTGCATCCGCTGGACCTGGACATCGCCGCCGGCGAGTTCGTGGCGGTGGTGGGGCGTGCGGACTGCGGCAAGCGCGCGCTGCTGCGTCTGCTGGCCGGCGATGCCAGCCCGACCGGCGAACACGGTGGCGCGCCGCTGCGCTCGCCCGTGCTGTTCGACAACTTTCCGTTGTGGGCGCCGGACCATCGTGTTCGCGTGCTGCTGGCGGATGCACGCCTGCTGCCGTGGAAGCGCGTGATCGACAACGTCGCGCTGGGATTGCCCGAGTGTGACCGGGCGCTTGCCGCGTTGCGGCAGGTGGACCTGGAGCGCCACGCCAATGTCTGGCCCGCCAGTTTGACCGAAGCCCAACGCCAGCGCGTCGCGCTCGCCCGCGTGCTGGCGCATCGGCCCGGCCTGCTGCTGCTCGACGAGCCCTTGGGCCGGCTGGACGCGCTGGCCCGGATCGGCATGCAGGGCGATCTGGAAGCCGCATGGCGCCGGCAAGGCTTCACAGCCGTGCTGGCGACCCATGACGCCGCCGAGGCGGTGGCCGTGGCCGACAGGATCCTGGTGCTGGACGCGGGCCGCGTGACGCTGGACGTGCGCGTGGACCTGCCGCGTCCGCGCGTGCGCGGATCGGCCGCCTTCACGGCGCTGGAGGCGCGCGTGCTGCGCGCCGCGTTGGGACAACCCGACACGCCGGGTCCGGACGGCAGGCCGCTAGCGCCCGTCATCCAGATCCGGCATCTGAGGCTCGCTGTTTGACGCAGCGAGCCGGCATTAATTACCCGGCGCCCACGTGGCGTCATCCTCATCTTTCAGGAGCAACACCATGAGCATCCAGTCCATTAACGCCCGCAACCAGTTCCGCGGCAAGATCAAGGAAATCATCCTTGGCCCGGTGGTGTCTGAGGTCGACGTCGACACGCCCGCAGGCATCGTCACGTCGGTCATCACCACCCGCTCGGTCAAGGAACTGGACCTGCAGGTCGGCACCGAGGTCCTGGCGTTCGTGAAGGCGACCGAGGTATCCGTCGCCAAGCTGTAGGCCGAAGGGCGCGGTCCTAGGCTGACGACCGGTGTCTACCGCCGGTGTCTGACACCCTTTGAGATGCTGCTGCAAGCTGACGAGCGTCTCCCCAGGGTGTCAGACACCTCGACCTCAGCAAGCTGTCGGCCATCTCCCCAGGGTGTCAGACACCTACGCATCTCGCCGCGCCGCCGGCGCTTCCAAACTGCAGGCGTTAGGCATATATTGTCTTCGCGATATCCGGCGGTTCCCTCCTGGCTTGTGGCGTCTTGCTCTGTGTTCGGAGAACGGAAATGCAGCGACTGCGAACGTGGTTGATCGGCCTGATGTGTCTGGGGCTGTCACTCTCTTTTCCCGCCATGGCGCAAACCAAGCTGAGCAACGCTCAGCTTGATCAGTTGATGGCGCCCGTGGCGCTCTATCCGGACGCGCTGCTCTCGCAGATCCTGATGGGGTCCACATACCCCGATGATGTCGCGGCCGCAGCCAAGTGGTCGGCCGCGCACACCGACCAATCCGGCGACGATGCCGTGCGCGCCGTCGACGCCGAAACCTGGGACCCCAGCGTCAAGTCGCTGGTGGCCTTTCCCTCGGTCATGGACATGATGGGCCGCGAGCCCGGCTGGGTGAAGTCCGTGGGCGACGCGTTCCTTGCGCAGCCCGAGGCCGTCATGGATTCCGTCCAGCGGCTGCGCACGCAGGCGCAAAAGGCCGGCAACCTGAAAAGCACGCCGCAGCAGACGGTCAAGACCACCACTGCCAATGACAAGACTGTCGTGGTGATCGAACCGGCCGATCCCCAGGTGGTCTACGTGCCCAGTTACAACCCCACGGTGGTCTACGGCTCGTGGGCATACCCCTCGTATCCGCCTTATTACTATCCCCCGCCGCCGGGGTCGGTGTTTGCGACCTCGCTGGTGGCCGGGATCGGATTCGGCATTGGCGTGGCGGCGATCAATTCGATGTGGGGCGACGCCGACTGGGGCCGAGGCGACGTCGATATCGATGTGAACCGCTACAACAACATCAACGTCAACAACCGCATCGACCGCAACAACGTCAACAACAACCGGTCGACCTGGCAGCACAATGCCGCCAACCGCGGCAATGCGCCCTATGCGGATCAGGCCAGCCGCCAGCGCTTCGACAGCCAGCGGCAGGCCGGTCTGCAGAACCGGGCGCAGGCAGGCGGCCCGGGCCAACGGGCTGCGGGCGCGGCGCCGGCGGCAGGATCCCGCGAGGCCGCGCGGGAGCGGGCGGCGCAATCCTTTGAAGGGCGCACCGGGCAGCCGATCGCGGGCCATTCCGGCGCGGACGGCGGACGCGGCCAGGGGGCAGGCCGGGGCGACGGCGCTGCCGGCCGCGGGCAAGGGCAGGGACCGCAAGCGGGACAGGGCGGGCGTGATCGCGGCGCCGCCGCAGGGACGGCCGGTGTTTCCACGCAGGATCGCGCCCAGAATCGGTCAACAGGGGTGTCGACGCAGGATCGGGCGCAGAACCGGTCAACTGGCGTGTCGACCCAGGATCGTGCCCAAAATCGGTCAACAGGCGTCTCGACGCAGGATCGTCCGCGCGACGGCGCTTCCAGCGTCGGGACCGGCGGCGCCACCCACGACCGGCAGGCCGCGGCCCAGCGCCAGCGCGCCGACGAGACGGCCGCGCGCGACCGGGCGCGTGCGGCGAACAGCCACAATGCGCTGAGCGGCGCGGGCGACGGCGACCGCATGCGGCAGCAGAACCAGCGCGGCGAAATGAGCCGCGGCGGCGGCGGGCATCGCAGCACCGGCGCCAGCGCGCCGCATCGTGGCGGCGGGGCAGGCGTCCATCGCGGCGGTGGCGGCGGCGGGCGCGGCGGCGGCCGGAGATAAGCACCATGGACAAGGGACTTCCTATGACGATCGCCCGTTTGCGTGCGCTGTGCGTGGCCTCGGTCCTTGCGCTCGGCGTGTCGCCGCCCGCCCTGTCGCAGGCCGTGTATCCCAGCGCTCAGGCCGCGGCGCAGGCGTTTACCGATGCGCTGGCCTTGAACGACGTTGACGCCCTGCGCAAGGTGCTCGGCCCGAACCACCGGCAGCTTGTGCCGGGCGGCGTCGACCAGGAAAACATCTATCGCTACCTGGCGGCGTGGGTGCGCAAGCACGACATCGTGGCCGACGGCGGGCGTTCGTGGGTGGCGGTGGGCGATTCCGGGTGGACGCTGCCGGTGCCGCTGGTGCGCGCCGGCCAGGGATGGCGTTTCGACCCGGTGGCGGGCAAGGCGGAGATCCAGCGCCGCGCCATCGACCGCAACGAGCTGACCGCCATCGAAACCCTGCAGGAACTTCAGGCCGCGCAGACCCGGTATGCGCAAGGCGTCGGCCAGGGCCGGTACGCCACCCGGCTGGTCAGCCGCGCGGGTGAGCGCGACGGCCTGTACTGGCCCGACGTGCCGGGTGCGCCGCAGCAGGCCTTTGGTCCGGACGCGCTGGCCATGGGCCCCGACGTGCCCGTGGACGACGCGTATTTCGGCTATCGCTACAAGATCCTGCCGGGCGGCTCGGACAAGGCGTACCGCATCGTCGCGTGGCCCGCGCGATACGGGCACACGGGCATCGGCACATTTGTCGTGGGTCCGGAAGGCGGCGTGCTGGAGAGCGATCTGGGACCGTCCTCGGCCTTACGCGCGGCGGCTTTGCGGGAAGCCGACATCCGCGCCGGAAACTGGGTGGACGCGAACGGACAGCCGGCGCCCGCCAAGTAGGTTTTTCGGGGCCGAAACCCGGGCGGAAAATGGGGCCTGAATCGGGCGCAATTCGGACGCAATCCGGGCCCGATTTGGATGCTTGTTGCTGGGTCGCAACAAGCGTGCATGTTTGGCGTCAAGGCCTGCCGTCGCGCCACGTTCCCGGCATCACCTGTGACCCATTTGTCAGGCGCCTGTGCCTAAAATGGCGAGCACCGGGTGCCTGCCCGATTTTCCCTTGCCGGATCTCCAAATTGAACCCCATGTCTTTTGTCCGCTACGCCCTGTTCGGCGTG
>NZ_DAMCTG010000123.1:0-11639 GCF_032113835.1 Achromobacter sp.
CCGAGTCCGCGCAGAAGGGCGCGCACTTCATCGAACTGTGCGCGCAGCGCAAGATTCCGCTGGTCTTCCTGCAGAACATCACCGGCTTCATGGTTGGCCGCAAATACGAGAACGAAGGCATCGCGCGCCACGGCGCCAAGATGGTGACGGCCGTGGCCACCGCCAACGTGCCCAAGTTCACCGTCCTGATCGGCGGCTCGTTCGGCGCCGGCAACTACGGCATGTGCGGCCGCGCGTATTCACCGCGCATGCTCTTCATGTGGCCCAACGCCCGCATCTCGGTCATGGGCGGCGAGCAGGCGGCCAGCGTGCTGGCGACGGTGAAGCGCGACGGCATCGAAGCGCGCGGCGGGCAATGGTCTGCCGATGAAGAGACGGCGTTCAAGGCCCCGATCCGCGAACAGTACGAGCGCGAAGGCCATCCGTATTACGCCACCGCGCGGTTGTGGGATGACGGCATCATCGCCCCCGCCGACACGCGGCGCGTGCTGGGGTTGGCGTTGTCCGCGGCGTTGAACGCACCCATCGAAGACACCAAGTTCGGTGTCTTCCGGATGTAGGTCGCACGCATAGGCCGAACCCCACTTCTACGCGCTTCGCGCCCTTTCCGAACACTCCAGCTTGGATAACGCAATGTTCGATACTGTGCTGATTGCCAACCGCGGCGAAATCGCCTGCCGCGTCGCCGCCACCGCCCGCCGCATGGGCCTGCGCACCGTCGCCGTCTACTCCGACGCGGACGCCAACTCGCGCCACGTCGCCGCCTGCGACCAGGCCGTGTACATCGGCGGCTCCGAGCCGCGCGCCAGCTACCTGCGCGCCGACGCCATCCTGCAGGCCGCGCGCGACACCGGCGCCGGCGCCATCCACCCCGGCTACGGCTTCCTGTCCGAGAACGAAGCCTTCGCCCAGGCCGCGCAAGATGCCGGCATCGCCTTCGTCGGCCCGCCCGCTTCCGCCATCGCCGCGATGGGCAGCAAGTCCGCCGCCAAGACCCTCATGGAAAAAGCCGGCGTGCCGCTCGTGCCCGGCTACCACGGCGACAACCAGGATCCGCAGTTCCTCAAGACGCAGGCCGACGCCATCGGCTATCCCGTCCTCATCAAGGCTAGCGCGGGCGGCGGCGGCAAGGGCATGCGCATCGTCGAATCCTCCGGCGCGTTCCTCGACGCACTGGCCTCGTGCCAGCGCGAAGCCGCGTCCAGCTTTGGCGACGACCGCGTGCTGATCGAACGCTATCTGCAAAAGCCGCGCCACATCGAAATCCAGGTCTTCGCCGACACGCACGGCAACTGCGTGTACCTCTTCGAGCGTGACTGCTCCGTGCAGCGCCGCCACCAGAAGGTCATCGAAGAAGCCCCCGCGCCCGGCATGACCGAAGAACGCCGCCGCGCCATGGGCGAAGCCGCCGTCTCCGCCGCGCGCGCCGTTGGCTACGTGGGCGCCGGCACCGTCGAATTCATCGCCGAGCCCGACGGCCGCTTCTACTTCATGGAAATGAACACGCGCCTGCAGGTCGAGCACCCGGTCACCGAAATGATCACCGGCCACGACCTCGTCGAATGGCAACTGCGCGTCGCCGCCGGCCAGCCGCTGCCCGCGCGCCAGGAAGACCTGCGCATCAACGGCCACGCCATCGAAGCCCGCATCTACGCCGAGAACCCCGAGAAGGGCTTTCTGCCGTCCATCGGCACGCTCGCCTACCTGGGCCTGCCGCCGCACACCGCATTTGCCAACGGCGATATCCGCGTCGACGGCGGCGTGCGCATGGGCGACACCATCACCCCGTTCTACGACCCGATGATCGCCAAGCTCATCGTGCACGGCGCCGACCGCGATCAGGCCCGCGCCCGCATGCTGCAAGCGCTGGCGCAGACGCAGGCTGTCGGTGTGCAGACCAACGTCGCGTTCCTGGCGCGGTTGATGAAGGACAGCGCCTTTGCGGCCGCTGATCTGGACACCGGCCTGATCGAACGCCAACGCGCCACGCTGCTGCCCGACCCGCAACCCGCCGACGCCGACGCACTGGCGCTGGCCACCGCTGCGGTACTGGTGCGGCAAGGCCTCGCACAGCCTGGTGCGCAAGGCGCGGGCAAAGGCCCCGCCGACCCGTGGGACGCGCGCGACGGCTGGCGCTTGGGCGGCCAGTATCGGCGTCAACTGCAATGGACCGACAACGGCGAAGCCCGTCATGTCACCGTGGCCCGTCAGGGCGGCGCGTGGACGCTGGACACCGGCGACGGCGCGCGGCCCTTCCTGTGGCGCTCGCACGCCAGCGCCAATCCCAATCTGGCCTATGGCCTGCGCATCACGCTGCAAGGCCATGAAAGCGCCGGCACCGTCGTCCTGCATGGCGACCGCGCCTACGTCTTCCGCGAGGACGGCTCGCACGTCCTGGAGCTGTATGACGCGTTGACGCACTCGCAGGACACGCAAGGCGACCACGGCGCGGGTCTGGCCGCGCCCATGCCAGGCAAGATCATCTCGATCTCGGTCAAGGCGGGCGATAAGGTCGAAAAAGGCCAGCCGCTGCTTGTGATGGAAGCGATGAAGATGGAACACACGATCTCCGCCACCGCCGACGGTACGGTGGGGGAAGTGTTCTATGGAGTGGGCGATCAGGTGACGGAAGGCGCCGAACTCGTCTCGATCGAGTAACGGCGGTTTGAACGTACCCGACGGCTTCCGGCGGTATCGCCGGGAGCCGTTTTGTTTATGCGGCTCGCGCAGGTTTAGCTGCCCGTCAGCGCCCCTCGCCTAGAATCGGCGCTTCCCCCCGCGCCACGCCCACCATGTCCGCCGCCGACACGCCCAGTCCGCTTTCCAGCCCGCCGTTCCTGCATTTCCTCTGCGGCCGCGTCGCGGCATCGCTGGCGTTCCAGATCGTCTCCGTCGCCGTGGGCTGGCAGATCTACGCACTGTCGGGCAGCGCGCTCGACCTCGGCCTCATCGGCCTCGCCCAGTTCCTCCCGATGGCCGCGCTGACGCTCGTCGTCGGCCACGTCGCTGACCGCTACGACCGCCGCAAGATCGTCGCCATCTGCATGGCCCTCGAAGCCCTCGCCACCCTCGTGCTCGCCATCGCCGCGTTGCACGGCGTCGGCGGCAAGACGCTCATCTACGCCACCATCATCATCATGAGCTCGGCCCGCGCCTTCGAAGCGCCGACCCTGTCCACGCTCATCCCCGCCGTCGTCCCCCGCGAATGGCTGCCGCGCGCCACCGCGCTATCGTCCTCCGGCGGCCAGATCGCCCAGATCGCCGGACCCGCGCTCGGCGGCGTTGGATACAGCCTCGGGGCAGGGTGGATCTACTGCGTGGCCGCCGCGTTGTATCTGACGGCCTTCATCGCCATTGCGACCCTCGTCATCGAACGCGCACCTCCACGTAAAGAACCCACCACGTGGCACACGCTGTTTGGCGGCATTACGTTCATCTTCCAGCGCCGGTTGCTGCTGGGCACGTTGTCGCTGGATCTCTTTGCGGTGCTGCTGGGCGGGGCGACTGCGTTGCTGCCGATCTTTGCGAAGGACATTCTCAATGCGGGGCCTTGGGCGCTTGGTGCTTTGCGTGCGGCGCCTGCCTGCGGCGCGGCGTTGATGTCATTGACGCTGGCGCGGTTGAGCCTCGGTGAAAACGTCGGCCGGCTGCTGTTCGGCTCGCTGATCGTGTTCGGCCTCGCGACCACGGTGTTCGGATTGTCGACGTCGATACCGCTCTCGATCGCCGCGCTGGTCGTGCTGGGTGCGGCAGACGCGGTCAGCGTCGTTGTGCGGTCATCGCTGGTGCAGTTGAATACACCCGACCACATGCTGGGGCGGGTCAGCGCCGTGAACACCTTGTTCGTCGGCGCGTCGAATCAGCTGGGGGAATTTGAATCTGGGCTCACCGCGCAATTGTTTGGCGCAGTGCCCGCCGTGGTGATCGGCGGGGTGGGGACGATTGCGGTCGCCGCGTTGTGGATGCGGTGGTTTCCGGAGCTGAGGCGGCTTCGGACGTTGAATGGGAATGAGGTGGCGCAGACTTGAGGCAGCGCCCATATTGACTGGACGTCGACGCTGATCGCATGCGAGTGCACACACGCTTCTCACGTCAATCGATGCGTCTTCAACCAGTCTCTCAAAGCGTTGTTGATCCGCGTCTGCCAACCCTGTCCGGTCGCCTTGAAAGCTGACAAGATCTCCTCATCAAGACGAATGGTGGTCGCCGACTTTCGCGTTGCAGCGGTGCTGCCCACGGGCCGGCCACGACGACGCACAATGTCGTCGGGCTTATGCACACGAGCGTATTGGCCTTGCGCAGCCTGCTTCGCGCTTCGCAGCAGAGCTGCCTCAAATTCGGCAATCTCGGGATCAGGTTTCTTGGCCATCAAAGCTCTCCTTGAGTTTGGCTAGGAACGAGACAGGAAGATTGTCGAATTTGGCTTTGGCGTACACGATCAAGAGCACCACCTCACCATGGGCCAATCGCAGGTAATAGATCACGCGGGCGCCGCCGCGCTTTCCCATACCGCCGCGCGACCACCTCACCTTTCTACAGCCGCCAGAACCGGGGACAACGTCCCCCGCTTCAGGATTCTCCGCGATCCAGTCAACGAATGCCTCGCGTTCCGAATCACTCCACACCTTAGCCGCCCAAACACCAAATTCGCCCGTCTCAATAACGGTTAGCACGATTTAATTGTACTAACAATTTATTGAACAGCGCAAAGCTGGCTGAAGGGCCGCAGCCGACGTATTTGACCTTGGTTCGATACGCGCGCCATCGACCGACCACGCTATGCAGTTTTCGTCCTTCCACTTCGCTGGCCCCTCCGTTTAAACGCGGCAGTGCGAGCTGCGTGTTTTCGAACACTCAGCTTCTCGGATGAGATCAACGCTGCTCGCGAGGAGATTTATTGTGACGAAGCTGATCTGGCCGTTCCACGTGCGGAAGCTGAAATCAGACGAAGAGAAGCAAAAGCAGTCTTTTCGCCGAAAAGACAACTTCCGATTGAATGCGCGAATCTTCGGCTGATCACTTGCCGTCTCAGATGCGGAGGCGGCACCTAATAGGGGGGTTACGCCTCACAACGGGCGATTTTCAATCCAAGCCGAAAAACGCAAAAGGTAGCCATCTGGGTCTTGCACCAAGAACTGCTGCACGCCAATCTCGACTGCCCCGCTTCTGTACCATCGCTCCTCGGGCTCCCGGTACAACGGCCAACCGGCATCCCGCAACGTCCTGCACAGTGCGTCGATCGACTGCACCTTGATCTCGAAATTCACACCACGACCCAACGGTGCTTCAAGCGGTGCCGTGATCCAGCCGTCGTCGCCGCGGACCTCTTCGAGCATGAACTGAGCGCCCTCGCGATCAAGGAAAACAAACCCCTCCTCTTCGCGCTGATAGACGACCTCGAAGCCGCACAAGTCGATCCAGAATTGCCGACTACGCGCGAGGTCCCTAACCATCAGCTCAGGGACCATGCGTGCTCGGTACGATTTATCTTCCATCGTCTCTCCTTTTTATTCGGGCCATCGCATCGCCTTTGACTCCAGCGGCCATGGAAGCCCCGCCAACTGCGACCGGCGTTACTTCCAGCTTTCCTTGCTCATATCAAACCGATTCGCCGCCCCAGCCGCCGGTTCGAAATAATACTTAGGTTCCCGATAAACCAGCCCCTGCAGCGCAGCATCCAGCTTCGGCAGTTGAAAGCTGGCAGCACTACGCGCCTTCCGAAAATCCTCAATGCTGGCGGGCAGACGCTCCAGCGTCATCGACTCCAGCAAACACACCCATTCCCGGGCCAACACCCCGCACGAATCCTTGACCATGACCGGCTGATCATCCGGCATCTTGAACCCATCCATCAGCACCACATCACCCGCTTTCAGCGTGATCGTGGCCAACGGCGTAAACAGCAATTCCGTATTGACGCCGGCAACGGGCACCATCTCTGCCGCGCGTTCCGGGACGGCGCGCTTGGCCTCTTCCACCCAGCGATACTCCCGGGCAGCCTCATCGCAGCCGTTCCCAAAGCGCAACGTGACCTCGCAGCCTGAGCCCAGCATATCCTCGCTGGGCGACAACGGCGTCCAGGGCCCCGTCTTCTTGAAATCGACATCTGCCGTCTCCTTCAGCGTCGCCATGCCAAGGTCTTTCAGATAATCCATCGATTTCGCGCGCGCATCCGTATCCGGCAACGCCGTGCGCGGCTGGTGATAGGTAATGCGATTGAGCCGGTATTCTCCGGGCCACACGGGAATCACCTGGTATGCGACCGCACCGTGCGTCGTCTGGAACAGCGGCCCGAGATCGGCGGTATCGAACTTGTGCTTGCCTTGACCCACCGTCATCGCGTATCCCTTTTCGGTCAGATGCTGCCAATGCATGAGCGTGCTGCTCTGGCGGGTGAATCGGTCCCGCGTAGCCGCATCATCAAAATCGCGCTGCCGCTGCGCATCGAAATTGACGGTTGGGATCACCACCAACGCCATGTCCTCGCGGGCCTGGTCGAACAGCTTGTCGGTGTTCGCGCGATGCCGCTCCCTCATGGCTGTCGCTTCGGCCTGTAGCGCTTTGTCCGTAGGCGACTGTGCCAACACGGCGAACGGGGCAAACAGCGCAGATACACACACAACGGCAAGCACGCGGCGAGACAGCGTCATCGGTCTTGGTTCCTCTAAGGGTTTAGATATTGGGCAAATCGACGCCTGCCAACCATCCGGCTGAACAGGGCCTGGGCGAGAGCGCCAGGGCATGATATCGCGGTGAGCGTTCATGCAATGTGCCAAGCCGCGCCCGCTGCCAAACCGCATCACGCAAGCGCCGCCCCCGCCGCACAGAGTAGACTGACAGCCTCTCTCACCATTCCGAGTCCTCATTCATGCTCGTCAAAGCCCTGCGTGTCGGCCTGGGTCAAATCATTGTCCTGGGCGACGCACTGACCCGTCCGCGTCCGCAGAAGCGCTCGCCGCAAGGCCAGGCCGCCGTCAACGCCGACGCGGCCGCGCTCTCGCTGTATCAATTCCAGGCCTGCCCATTCTGCGTGAAGACGCGCCGCGCCATGCATCGGATCAATGTGCCGATCACGCTGAAGGATGCCAAGAACGACCCCGAAGCGCGCGCCGCATTGCAGGCGGGCGGCGGCAAGGTGAAGGTGCCTTGCTTGCGCATCGAAGACGCCGACGGCACGCGCTGGATGTACGAGTCCAACGACATCATCGCGTACCTGGAAAAGCGGTTTGCCAACGTCGCCTGATTGACCCGCGCGATCATGATGCCTGCCGTGACTCGGATGACCATTACGCTATGCGCGACCAGCCTGCTTGCCGCATGCGAACCCTCGCTGCCGCCACCGCCGGCTGGGTCGAAGCTCACCGCCGAAACCATCGCCACGCGTGAAGCGCCGGCTGAACATCAGTTCAAGGGCGTGCTCGCGGGAAAGCCTATTCATCTGCTTGCGCACAACTGCAAGGTGTATCGGGTCGATCCTGCCGAAGGGGAGAACGTAAGCTGGACGTTGGTGCTGGAAGGCGATTTCTATCCCTTGCCGACGTCATGCTTGAGTCAATCGCTGACGGAAAAAAAGGGCACCGTGACGGCGTTCATCGGGCGGCAGGCGCTTGGGGCAGGAGGGTGCTGCACGGGAACGCCGGAGTATCGGACAAAGGATGGGGTGACCTGGAAGCCGAATTGAAGGTTGCTCCGAAACGCAGCGCAACATATCCGCATCAAGGCGAAATCGGTTGAAACCCGGGCCGGGTAGGTGCGTCACATAATCCTCGCCAGACAGCCGCCACGTTGGCGCTTCATCAAGGAGAAATGGGATGAGCCGGAAGGGAACTCTGATTGTTGCGATGGCGTTCAGCAGCATGCTGATGGCGGCCGCGGCGCAGGCGGAAAGCTGCAGAGAGAATATTCTTGGCGGTCAGGACTGCACCTATGACGACGGCACCCGGTCTTGGAGCCGCTCTAATATCCTCGGCGGCTTTGACACCACATACAGCGATGGCAGGACATCATCGAGCCGCAGCAACATCCTTGGCGGTCTTGATACCCGCTACAGCGACGGAACTAGCGCATCAAGCCGGAGCAACATCCTCGGCGGCCAAGACACGGATTACACCGGCGGCTCGCCGAGAAGGCCGAAAAGCCCGAAGTAATTCGCATATCGTTGTTGGCCGGCGCAGTCGGCCCCGCTCACGTCATACCGACATCCAAGGCTCACTCTCTGACTGCAGCGGACAGCGCCGATGCCGTTGCGAAAGCCGGCGGCATCGACACCAAAATAACGCGCCGCAAGCGCCGCGCTTAGCCAACCCGCCACGCCAGAAATCAACGGGACGAGAGATTTTCGGCGGCGCCTACCCCGGACTCCCCCGCGTCATCGATTCCAGCACGCCATCCCGCCGCACCCAGCCATGAAACAACGCCGCGGCCAGATGCAGCAGCACCGTGGCGAACAGCAGGAAGGCCAGATAGCGATGCGCACCCCGCAGCCAACTGAACAGCGCCGCATCCGCAGGCGCAATGGACGGCAACTGCCATCCGCCCGCCACGACGGGATAACCCCCCGCCGACAGCATCGCCCAGCCGATCAGCGGCATCGCGAACATCAGCGCGTACAGCAAAACGTGCGAAGCCAGCGCCGCATGACGTTGCCAGGCCGGTAGATCCGCGGGCAACGCAGGCGCGCCCTTGAACACGCGCCTGGCCAGCCGAATGCACACCAGCGCCAACAGCGCCAAGCCCAACGGCTTATGGATCTGCACCAGCCACTGATGCCGCTCGGACACCGACGCCACCATGCCCACACCGATGAACAGCATCGCGAGTATGCCGGCCGCCATCGACCAATGCAGCACGCGTGCGAAGAGGCTGAACGTGGCGGGCGGCCTGCGGGTTTGAGTAGGCGACGGGATCATTGGGCGCGCTCCGGTTGGGTCGAATGGGATGACGCAGCGGCGGCTTGAGGCGGCCCTTCGCCCGTGCGGCGTTCATAAGAGGCCGCATAGGCCGCGGATCGCGCCGCCAGCAGCGGATCGTCGGAAACAGCAATGCCTTGCGGCAACACCGTCGGGTCGTAGTTCACATCGCGACAGGGACCATCGCTTTGCGGGGCGCTGCTGGTTATCACCACGGTGCCGGCGTCGACAGTCGGCCGGTCTGCCGGCCACTGTCGGGTTGCATCACTAGTGGAATCGCCGGGTTGGCCCAAGGTGAGCAGCAGACGCCAGCGCAACGGCCCTTGGGTCAGGCGCTGTTGCAGGTCACCTTGCAGATAGTCGGCATCGTGTCCCGGCTGCGCCACAGGCGCCGCCGCCGCATCCAATGGTGCCAACTGCCAGCGCACCGGCTGGCGCTTTCCGTTCCCATCGATCAGGTAGAAAGCGTTCAGGCCGTAATAGCCTTCGGTGGCGTAGCTGGCCGAAGGCTTGGCGGTCTTGGCCCACGCAAGGAACGCCGCCGCTTCAGGATGCGCCGCGAAGAAGGCCTGCATGCGCTGCGGATCGGGCTTGCCCGTCTTGGGATCGGGCCGACCGGCAAGCTGCTGGTCGTAGAACGCCTGCGGCGTCGACAGCGGAAACACCGGCATGCTGTTCATGCCGGTACGCCACTGTTCGCCATTGGCCGACGTGAACATCAAGGCAAAGCTACGGATCGGGACGCTGGAGTCCGGCGCGTAAGGATTGCCGCCGGGCAGCGCCAGCCGTCCCACCACGGGCGTGCTGCCCGGCTCGAACACTGCAGCGGTGGATAACTCGTGCGCGGCGCCGCTGCTTTCAAAGCGGCCGATCACACAGACGCCTTTGGCGTGGTTGCGGCGGAAGCCCTCGTGGACGCCGCTGTTGGCTTCCAGGGCGTTCACCACGCGGTCGGGGGTCAGGCGCTGAGGGTCGAGCCAGCCGCCGACGTAGGCGAACGCGGCGCCGGAGGCCAGCACGATTGCGCCAATTGCGGTGAGGCGAAGAAGGGTTTGCGGGGTGGCGAGCGGCCGGAGCTTCTGGGGCCGGTCTTCCGGGAGCTGGCCGTCTTGTTGCCGCGCACCCGTCGTTTGACGATTCGGCGGCTGGCGGCCCGGCGGCTGGCTTCCCGGTGGCGTTTGACCCGGCGACGGGCCGTTGCGGTCAGATCCTTGTTGCATAAGGCTCCTTGCCCATGGGGCGATGAATACCCCTGTAGGACGCCGTGCGAAAAAAGTTATTCCGTCATGGAATAAACCCGCCGGAGCGGCGTCTTACTGGATTGACCTGTAAGCTGGTTGCGCAGGCCTGTCCCAGGAACCCGCCATGATTCAACCGGTCCGCGTGCCGCCCGACGCGCCGGCATCCACCGACGACGAGATGCCAGCGGAAGAGCTCTCCGACGCCGTGCTGCGCCAACTACTGCCGCGCCTGCGGCGTTTTGCGCTGCGCCTCACGCGCGATGCGGTCGCGGCCGATGACCTGGTGCAATCCACCTTGGAACGAGCGCTCACCCGCTGGCGCGGCCGCCGTCCGCAAGGCGACGTGCGCGCGTGGCTCTTCACCATCCTGTACCGCCAATTCCTGGACTCCCAACGCCGCTCGCGCCGCTACACGCGGCTGCTGTCATGGTTTGCCGGCTCCGACGCCGCCGCGCCGTCGGCCGAGCGCGAGGTCATCGCGCGATCTTCCCTGGATGTCTTCGAACGCCTGCCCGAGGCGCAGCGCACGCTGCTGTGGCTCGTCAGCGTGGAAGGCATGAGCTACAAGGCCGTCGCCGATGTTTTAGACGTACCGCTGGGCACCGTCATGTCGCGCCTGTCCCGCGCGCGGAGCGCCCTGCGTGAATTGCATGAGGGACAGGCCGGCGAGGCTCGTCTGAGGATATTGAAATGAAAGAACGCTCTATCGATGACCTGACGCGTAATGCGTATGTGGACGGGCAGTTGGATCCGTCGCAATTGCTGGAGCTGCAGGCGTATTTGCGGGCGCATCCTGATGAGGCGCAGGAGCTGGAGGCGTGGCGACGGGATGCACAGCGGCTGCGGGAAGGGGCTGGCGGGGATGGTTTGCCGGGTAATCCTGCGTTGGATCCTGCTGCGGTGCGTGCGGGGCTACGCGTTCGCACACGGCGGCGGATGGCGATGGCGGCTAGTTTGGTTGTGGCGGTGGCGATTGGCGGCGTCACGGGATGGAGTGCTCGCGATACGGCCTTGGCGAATCGGGTGCTGCCGATGCAGGATGCGATGCAGGCTTATCGGTTGTTTGCGTCTGCGGATGCGCCGCAGCCGGATGTGCGGGCCGAAGCTGGGGATTTGCAGGGGTGGTTGGATGCGTATTTTGCGCATGCGGAGCGGTTGCCTAATTTGAGCGATAGCGGGTTTAGGCCGGTTGGTGCGCGATTGTTGGCTACTGACCAGGGGCCGGCGGCGATTGTTATCTATGAGAACGCGGGGCAGCGCGCTACGTTTTATATTCGACCGCCGGGGCCGGGGGGGCAGTTTCTGGCGCAGGGGAGCCGGAGGGATGGAGAGTTGGTGGCGCGGTATTGGTCGGGGCAGGGGTACAACTATGCGTTGGTGACGGCGGGGGATGTACGCGGTCAGCCAGCGCAGATAGGTGAATCGTGATGCTGGGAGCCTGTCCGTATTTTTGTGGGCGAGGCGTTTTAAAAGTTGTTATCCCCGCGCC
>NZ_DAMCTG010000124.1:0-11366 GCF_032113835.1 Achromobacter sp.
CACGCCGCTGTCCATCATCACCGTCATCGCGCCGGCCTGATCCACCACGCCGGGCAGGGCGCGCAGCGGCGAGATGGCGCCATCGAGTTGGCGCGCGCCATGGTTGGACACGATGATGCCGTCCGCCCCATGCTGCCGCGCCAGCGCCGCATCGCGCGGATGCAGGATGCCCTTGATGACGAGCGTGCCCGGCCACTGCCGGCGGATGCGCGCCACGTGTTCCCAGCTGAGATGGTCGCGCGCCGTGAAGTCGCGCAGCACGGAGGCGGAGACGATCGGCGCGCCGCGCGTGGCGAAGGAGTTTTCGAAGTGCGGCATGCCATGCGCCAGCAGCGTGCGCAGGAACGTGCCGGCCAGCCAGCGCGGACGCGTCAGGCCATCCAGGGCCAGGCGCAGGCTGGGCTTGAGCGGCGTCGAGAATCCGGTGCGCACGTTGTTCTCGCGGTTGGCGGACACGGGGATGTCCACGGTCAGCACCAGGGTCTCGAAGCCCGCGCGCCGCGCGCGTTCGATCAGCGCGTCGATCTTGACGGGGTCGCCGGGCAGGTAGGCCTGGAACCAGGTGCCGGGCGCTTCGGCGATGACGGCTTCAAGCGAAATCAGCGACGTGCCGCTCAGGATCGCGGGCACGTTCTGCTCGCGCGCCGCACGGGCCAGCACGATGTCGCCGCGATAGGCGGACAGCGCGCTGATGCCCATGGGCGCGATGCCGAAGGGAGACGCGTAGGTGCGGCCAAACAGGTCGGTCTGCTGTGTGCGGCGGGAGACGTCCACCAGCACGCGCGGGGTGAACGCGTACTGTGCGAAGGCCTCGCGGTTGCCTTTGAGCGATTGGTTGTCTTCCGCGGCGCCGGCGATGTAGCCGAAGATCGGGCGCGGCAACCGGCGGCGCGCCGCGGCTTCGAAATCGTCCAGGGACAGCATGCGCCCGAGTGCGCGGGGCAGCGGGCGCGCGGCGGCGCCAGCGGGGGTGGCAGAGGTGGCTTCGGCGGGCGTTGCGGGCAGGGCGTTGGTAGTCATGGCGGGCCGGCAAAAGCCCGTAATCTAGCAACGGCTGTTGAACGCAGAAAGCGAATAAAACTGAAGCAGCCCATTCGCTTCTGGCGAACAGGCTGTGTGAATTAGGCCTGCGCGGGCAGCGCCAGCAGCTCGCCCATGCGCACCGGGCCCGTCACCGAGGGCGTGTCGGCCCAGCGGATCTTGTCCGGTCCGAACAGGACGATGGCCGTGGAGCCCAGCTTGAAGCGGCCCATCTCGGCGCCTTTTTCAAGAAAGATGGGGGCGCGGGCGGCCGCGTCGTAGCGCACGGACTTGACCCGGCGCTTGAACGGCGTCACCAGACCGGCCCACACGGTTTCGATGGACGCCACGATCATCGCGCCCACCAGCACGACGGCCATGGGACCGTGTTCGGTGTCGAAGATGCAGACGACGCGCTCGTTGCGCGCGAACAGGCGCGGCACGTTGCGGGCGGTCAGCGGGTTGACGGAGAAGAGGCGTCCGGGCACGTGGATCATTTCGCGCAGCGTGCCGGCCACAGGCATGTGGACGCGGTGATAGTCCTTGGGCGACAAGTAGATGGTGGCGAACTGGCCGCCCTGGAACGGCGCGGCGCGTTCGGTGTCGCCGCCCAGCAGGTCGGCGAGCCCGTAGCTGTGGCCCTTGGCCTGGAAGATGCGGCCTTGTTCGATGGCGCCCATCTGGCTGATGGCGCCGTCGGCCGGACACACCACCGAGCCCGGTTCTTCGTCCAGCGGCCGCGCGCCGTCCTTCAGCGCACGCGTGAAGAAGTCATTGAAACAGTCGTAGGCCAACGGGTCTTCTTGCAGCGCCTCGCTCATGTTCACGCCGTACTTGCGGACGAAACGCGAGATCATCCAGTTCTTCACCGCGGGTTCGCGGCAGTCCGATGCGTATCCGAAGAAGCGCGACACCAGGTGGTGCGGCGCGAGATACTGGCTGGCAAGAAATAGTTGGTCTTTGATAGGCATCTATGGCGCTAAAAAACGCGTCCCGCATACAGCGGGACGTGGTTGATGGTTGCCGCGCGGGCCAGATTGACGCTGGGGTCCGGCAATTCGGCGCGATTGTAACGCGGTTAGCCGCGCGCGGCGCGCAAAAACGCGCTCAGGCCGCCTTGGCCGCCAGCTTGGTCTTGTAGAGCCAGTCCTTGTAGTCGTCCAGGTCGCCGTCGAATGGGTTGACCTTGCCGTCGGCAACGATGATGAACTGGTCGGTGGTCGCGCGCAGCAGGTGCCGGTCGTGCGATACCAGCACCAGCGTGCCCTCGAACTGCGCCAGCGCGTCCGTCAACGCTTCGCGCGTTTCCAGATCCAGGTGGTTGGTGGGTTCGTCCAGCAGCAGCAGGTTGGGGCGTTGCCACACGATCAGCGCCAGCGCCAGCCGCGCCTTTTCGCCGCCGGAAAACGGCGCGATGGAACTGGTGGCCATCGTGCCGTTGAAGTTGAAGCTGCCCAGGAAGTTGCGCAGCTCCTGCTCGCGCACGTTCGGCGCAATCTTGGTCATGTGCCACAGCGGCGATTCATCGTGACGCAGCATCTCGACCTGATGCTGCGCGAAGTAGCCGATCGACAGTCCCTTGTTGAACTGCGTGTCGCCGGCCAGCGATTCGATCTCGCCCGCGATGGTCTTGATGAAGGTCGACTTGCCCGCGCCGTTGATGCCCAGGAGGCCGATGCGCTGGCCCGCCTGCAGCGAAAAGTTGATGCCCGACACGATGATCTTGTCGGACACGGCTTCGGTGGCCTCGTCCTCGATGCGATAGCCCGCGCTGACCTTGTCCATCGTGAGCAGCGGATTGGGCGCGCGCAGCGGCTCGCGGAATTCGAACGAGAACTCGGCGGCGGCGCGCAACGGCGCCACTTCTTCCATGCGCGCCAGGGCCTTGATGCGGCTCTGCGCCTGTCGCGCCTTGCTGGCCTGCGCCTTGAAGCGGTCGATAAACGATTGCAGGTGCGAGCGCTGGCGCATCTGCTTTTCCATCATGCCCTGCGCCAGTTCCAGCTGCGCCGCGCGCTGGCGCTCGAAGGACGAATAGTGGCCCGAGTAACGCTTGAGCTTGCGCTCGTCGATGTGAACGATGACGTTGACCACGCCGTCCAGGAAATCGCGGTCGTGCGAGATGACGATGAGCGTGCCCGGATAGCGCTTGAGCCAGTCTTCCAGCCAGATGATCGCGTCCAGGTCCAAGTGGTTGGTGGGCTCGTCCAGCAGCAGCAGATCGGACGGGCACATCAGCGCCTGCGCCAGGTTCAGGCGCATGCGCCAGCCGCCGGAAAAGCTGGTGAGCGGCAGCTGCATCTGCGCCTGCGTGAAGCCCAGGCCGGTCAGCAATTGTTCGGCGCGCGAGTGGACCGTGTAGGCGTCGGCGTCAGCCAGCGCGGCATAGATGTCGCCCATGCGCAGGCCGTTCTCGGCGCTTTCCGGCTCGGCTTCCAGCGCGGCCAGTTCCGCTTCCAGCTTGCGCAGCGTCGTGTCGCCGTCAATGGCGTACTCGATGGCGGGGCGGTCGAGCGCGGGCGTTTCCTGCGCGACGTGGGCCACTCGCCAGGCCGCGGGGTAGTCAAGGTCGCCCTGGTCGGCGTGCAGCGTGCCGCGCAAGAGGCCGAACAGACTCGACTTGCCCGCGCCATTGGCGCCGATAAGGCCGATCTTGTCGCCGGGGTTCAGAAGCAGGTCGACCTTGTCGAGCAACGGCTTGACGCCGCGCATGAGTGAAACTTGTTGGAAGCGGATCATGAATGTTGGGCTGGATGGCGCGGTGCGCGCGCGGCAATGCGCCCTCTGGGGGCGGCATGCAGGAAAGCAGGAACCGGGGCGGGATGGCACGCGCAACATGCGCGCCGGCGCGAAGGAGGATCGGATGAAAGCGGACCCAATCCGAACGAAGGGGGGGATTGTACTCGGCCGGACAGGTCTGGACGGGCAGCTCCGGCTCCGTCCCCCTAAGGCCCCTGAATCGCCGCGGCCAGCGCCAGCACGCGCTCGGCCTCACTGGCGTGCAGGTTCTCCACCAAGGCCCCGTCAACCACCGCCACGCCTTTGCCCTCGGCCTGCGCGGCCTTCCAGGCGTCCAGACGTTTGCGTGCCATGTCGAGTTCTTCAGGCGTCGGGGCAAACGCGGCATTCGCCGTAGCGATCTGCCGCGGATGGATCAGCGTCTTGCCATCAAAGCCCTGGTCGCGTCCTTGCCGGCAGGCGTCCTGCAAGCCAGCGTCATCGTTCAGGTCCAGATGCACACCATCCAAAACCGCGAGACCGTGCGCCCGTGCCGCCATCACGGCGAGCGAGCGCGCCAGCAGCGTCTCGTCGCGCGACGGCGTGTGGCGGGCGTGCAGGTCCTTCACGAGATCCGACGTGCCGACGACGATGGCCGCCAGCCGTGCGTGGCCGCCGGCAATGGCATCGAGCCGCAGAAAGCCCAGCGGGGTTTCGGCCATGGCCCACAGCGGCAGGTCCGCCGGCGCGCCTGCCGCATCCAGCGCTTGCGCCAGCGCGGCCAGCTGGGGAGGAGACTCGACCTTGGGCAGCAGCACGGCATCGGCGCCGGCCTGCGCGATGGCGCGCACGTCGTCCAGGCCCCAAGGCGTATCCAGCGCATTGACCCGCACGATGCACTCGCGGCGTCCGTAGCCGCCTTCGCGCAGCGCCGCGGCAACCTGGGCGCGGGCCTGCGCCTTGGCGTCGGGCGCCACCGCGTCTTCGAGGTCAAGAATCAGGGCGTCCGCATCGAGCGCGCGTGCCTTGTCCAAGGCGCGCGCGTTGGAGCCGGGCATGTAGAGAACGGAGCGGCGGGGGCGGATCGGGGCGTTCATGCGGGCGGTCTCAGAGTTTGGGCAGGTTGCCGACGATGGTGACGGGCGTGGTGCAGACGTAGCCCACGCCATAGACGGTGCGGATGCCCAGGTCGCCGCCGGCAAGCTCGCGCAGCTTGCGGCGCAGCCGGTGCATGTGGGCGTCCAGCCGGTGCGTGTCGTAGGCCTCGGCGCTGGCGCCCAGGGCTTCGACCAGACGGGTGCGCGACAGCGGCAACGGCGCCGCCTGGATCAGCGCGCCGATCAGGCGGCTTTCGGTGTCGGTGATGTCGACGGTGATCTGGGTCGGCGAGGTCAGCGTGCGGCGCGCGGGGTCGAAGCGCCACGCGTCCGATTGCGCATCATCGGCGTCGGGGGCCGGCACGACGCGCAGGCGCCGCGACAGCGATACCAGCGTTGCGCCCAGTTCGGCCAGATTGACGGGCTTGGTCAGGTAGTGGTCGGCGCCCAGGCTCAAGCCCGACACCTTGTCTTCGCTCAAGAGCCGTCCGGTGAGCATGATGATGCCCATCGACGGATAGGTGGTGCGCAGATGCGACACGCGCGCCAGCCCGTCGCCGTCCGGCAGCATGGCGTCCAGCACGAGGATCGCGGGCGTGACGGTGAGCAACAGCTTGTCCAGCTCGGCCAGCGAGCCTGCGGTGAGGATGGCTTTGTCCAGGCCCAGGTCCTGGATGTACTCGGCGATGGAATCGCGCCAATCCCCGTGGTCGTCGACGACGATGATCGTCACGGCGCGGCGCGCTCTCGCGGTCCTTGGGCGAACAGGTGTGTTCTGGTCATGCTGTGAATTCTTGGAGGGCCGCGTTCGCGCGGAAAAAACAGGGGACGACGGTGTGCGTCTTCAGCCTACGTGCGCGCAGAATATCATTCCCGCCGATGCGGCGGCGCGGCATGGATCAAGGATGTGATCCAGGCACCGGGCAAAAATCAATTGGTCAAAAATTGCGCAGCCCGGTGCGCATCGCCCGAAAGGCCATCAGCCGGGCGTTTGGGTTTTTCTTATCCACAAATTCTGTGGATAAGAAGAACCGGCCTGGATACCGTCCTGGCTACGAAGGGAGTAATTCGACCGGCACACCATCGGGCACTTTGCGCATCCGATCGCGTTCAATCCGGGCTGGCGCAAAGCGCGTTTTGCGCGCAGCAGCATTTTGCAGCAGCACCGACAGCACCGAGCCCTTGTCCTGAATCCAGCGCGTCTTGCCGCGCAAGAGCTTGGCGGCATTGTCCGCCGTGCCCAGCCGGTACGACATGGCATTGATCTCGATCGAGGACTTGCCGTTGAACAGAGACTCGTCGATCTCGGTGATGGCGGCCGCGTCCAGGTTGTTGCTTTCGTGGTCGATGCGGTAGACGTACTTGAGGCCGTGAAACGGGTCTTCCACGACGATGAGTTTTTCCGACCCGGACACGTCGGACATCATGCCGATCACGCGCGACTCGACCATCTGGTTGCCGCGTTGTTCTTCGGTGTAAATGAAAATGCTGTGCCGCACGGGGGCGGACTGGGCCGGCGCGGCCCCTACAAGGCGAGAACGATCCATACCTGAACGAAAAGAAGCGGGGAGGGGGGCGAAAGGCCCCCCGGAGACGCGCATGATACCAATTGTTTCAGGTGCGTGCTGTAACACCCGGCGCGGGTGGCTGCCCGCGCCGCTCACCTGACGGCGATCAGCCGCGGTCGGCGAGCGTTTCGCGGCGCTGGCGCACGGCCAGGGCCAGGGCGGCGAGCACGGGCTCGGTCTGCGTCCAGCCGAGGCAGGCGTCCGTGATGGAAACGCCGTGACGCAGCGGCTCGCCGGGCTTGAGGTCCTGGCGGCCTTCTTCGAGGTGGCTTTCGATCATGACGCCCGTGATGCGGCTGTCGCCCTGGGCGAGCTGGGCGGCGATGTCGTTGGCCACGTCGATCTGGCGCAGGTGCGATTTGTTGGAGTTGGCGTGCGAGCAGTCGATCATGACCTGTTCGCGCTGGCCGGCCTTGCGCAGGGCGGCGCAACAGGCTTCGACACTGGCGGCATCGTAGTTCGGGCCTTGCTTGCCGCCGCGCAGGATGACGTGCGTGTCCTGGTTGCCGCGGGTTTCGAAGATGGCGGCCATGCCCATCTTGGTCATGCCCATGAACGCGTGCTTGGCGCTGGCGGCGACCATCGCGTCGGCTGCGATCTGCACGCCGCCGTCGGTGCCGTTCTTGAAGCCCAGCGGGCAGCTCAGACCGGAGCTGAGCTGGCGGTGGCTGGGGCTTTCCGTGGTGCGCGCGCCGATGGCGCCCCACGCGATCAGGTCGGCGATGTACTGCGGGCTGAGCAGGTCGAGGAATTCCGTGGCGATGGGCAGACCCAGGCCGCCGATATCCAGCAGCAGTTCGCGGGCGCGGCGCAGGCCTTCGTTGATGCGGAAGCTGCCGTCCAGGCGCGGGTCGTTGATGTAGCCCTTCCAGCCGACGGTGGTGCGGGGCTTCTCGAAGTACACGCGCATGACGATCAGCAGGTCCTTCTTGTGCTCGTCGGCGGCGATGCGCAGCTTGCGCGCGTATTCCATCGCTTGCGCGTGGTCGTGGATGGAGCACGGGCCCACCACCAGGACCAGCCGGTCGTCGCGGCCATGAAGCACGTCGGCGATCTGGGCGCGGCTTTGTTCGACCAGGTTCTGGATGTCGGCCGACACCGGCAGTTCATCCTGCAGCAGCGCGGGTGAAATCAGCGGGCGCACGGCGCTGATGCGCGTGTCGTCGGTGCGCGTGTTGTCCTGGGTGGCGTCGGCGGCGCCGACCTCGCGGTCGTGCAGGGGATCGTCAATGCGGGTCAAGGGAAACTCCGTGCCGGTAGATGCGGGAAAGTCCGCCATTATCGCACCCGCGGACGGTGGAGGCGGATGGGTGGCTGCGGCAACTGAATTAACCCGTTATCGATAAAGACAGGTTTTGCGCGGATGCCTTAGCATTGATTCACGCTCTCAGTTGGCCGGCGCAACCGGCCTGCGGCAGGCGCAGGCTGGGGCCGCGTGCGGCTTCTTTCCGTGTGTACAGGTTCAGGACGGTCAGCAATGCCAAAACCCGATGCCGGAGCGTCTCGACGAATTCTTCTCGTCGAAGATCATCCTGTCGAACGCGCCTACCTGCAGAACATGCTGCTGGCGTTGGGCTATCGCCGCGTGGCGGGCTTGGCGAGCAGCATCGAGGCGGTCGGCGCGATCACGCGTCAATACCATGACGTGTTGATCAGCGACATCGTGATGGGCGAAGGCGATGGCACGCGCCTGCCCAACGACCTGCGCCGGCTGGTGGATGCGGGGCGCCTGAAAAGCATGCCGCCGATCATCTGGATCAGCAGCCTGAGCGACGAGCTGCTGCAGTCGCATGTCCGGCTGGCCCTGCAGGCTGGCTGCCCGTCGGCGCAGGCGCTGTCCAAACCCGTGTCGCGCCTGGCGATGCAGCAGGCCATCAAGAATGCGCTGCACAGTATCGACGACGAATCCGCGTCGCCGGACAAACCCAAGTCGGTGCGGCGCGAGGTCATGGAGGCCGCGCTGAGCCAGGCGCTGCTTTCCGGCACCGGCATGAGCGTGGTGCTGCAACCCCAGATCAGCCTGTCGACCGGGCGCGTGGTGGCGGCCGAGGCGCTGTCGCGCTGGATCGATCCCAAGCTGGGCGCCATTTCCGCTGCCGACTTCGTGCCGGCGGCGCATCGGTTGGGCATGGACCGCATGCTGTTCAGCCGCGTCACCGACCGCGTGCTGAGCGTGCTGCGCCGGATGCAGGACGAGGACATCGCCGTGCCCATTGCGATCAACGCCTCGGCGTCCACGCTGTGCTCGCGCGATCTGCCGGGCTTGCTGGAACAGAAGGTGGGACAGGCGGGATTGCCCGCGCGGCTGATCAAGGTCGAGCTTACCGAGGACGAGCCGGTCAACGACTGGCTGGCGCTGTCGTCGACGCTGAACCTGTTGCGGGTGCGCGGTTTTGAGCTGGCGATGGACGATTTCGGCGCGGGCATCGCGTCCATGCGCCTCTTTTCCGCCATGCCGTTCAATGAATTGAAGATCGATCGCGACTTCATCGTGCATATGCACCGCGAACCCGCCTCGCGCGCCGTGGTGGCGGCCGCGATTGAAATGGGGCGGGTGCTTGGCCGGCGGGTGGTCGCCGAAGGCGTCGAGCAGGAGCGCGATGTGCAGCTTCTGAGCGAACTCGGTTGCGATGTGGCGCAGGGCTACGGAATTTCCGTGCCCTTGGAACCCGATGCGTTCATCGAGTTCTGCCGCACGCACTGAGGGTCATGGGTTGAAGGTCATAGACCGAACACGGTGATGTCACCCGGGTAGTCGACAGAGAACTTCAGCACGGTCTCGCGCGACTTGCCTGGCTCCAGTTCCCAGTCCCACACCAGCTTGCCGTCTTCTTCGCGCTTGATGTCGCGTTCGGACGGCGACAGCAGCTTGACCACGATCTTCTCGTTACGCGAGATGGGCAGACGATCCGCGAAGGACACCTTTTCGGTGGTGGCCTTGTTGTTCTTGACGGTGAACTTGTACTCGTAGGTGACGCGCTTGCCGCTGCCCGAAAATCCGGTGCTTTCGGTGTAGCGGTTCACCAGCTGGCGCTTGATGGAAATGCCATCGTCGGCGCCCAGGGCCAGCTCCAGCTTTTCGCCGGGCATCACGGCCTTCATGGCGCCCGACGCGACGAAGGCATCGTCCAGGAAGGTATTGAGCGGACCTGCCAGGAAAGGAAAGTCGGTGTTGTTGCTGGCTTGCGCGGTCAGGTAGACGGTCTCGCGCAGACCCGGGGTGGATTGATATTGCAAGGCCGCGGGCAGCTTGGCCGTTGCAATCGCGACGCGCTGCGTGGTGTTGTCCGACAGCAGCGTGGCGGGATTCTTGATCTGGAACGACGCGCTGGTCGCGGCGTTCTGGACCTGGGCTGTGGAGACCTCGATGACTTCGGCCTCGGGCTCGGGCAGCACGGCGCTGTCTTCCATCGCGCTGGCGCGCGGCGCGCGCTTGGCATGCATCTCGGCCTGCACGGCAGCGGGAGCGGGCGCGGCAACGGGCCGGGGCGGCGGGGGCGGCGCGGCCACGTCGATGATCCACGGACGCAGCGTCGGCGCGCCACCGCCCAGCGACGGCCGGGCGGTGGACAGCGTCAGCTTCACGTTCTTCCAGTCTTCGCCCGTGTTCTGGCGGATGACGCCGAAGTAGCCCAGATCGACATTGCGGTCCGCCGGGCGCAGGCGCGCATCGTAGGCGGGCGTCCAGCGCGCGCCGGTCACGGCGTACGACAGCGCCAGGTCCAGCTTGCCCGCGCGCGCCATGTTGACCCGCAACGTGACGGTCTTGGTGCGGCGGCCCGATTCGCCGCGCACCACGCCAAGCTGGGTTTGCAGCGCGGTCATTTCGCGCTCCAGTTCGGTCTTCTGTTCAGCCACGCGCCGCAGGCCCGCCAGCGTCGTGGCCAGCGACTCGGCGCTGAGCGTCTGGATCGCCTTCAGTTCGTCCAGCGTGAGGCGGGCGCCGTCCTTGGCCGGCTCCGTGGCCCCGCGTTGCATCATCAGGATGAGTTCGCGCTGGTTGTCCAGCACGGCGGCTTCGTCGTCCAGCGCAGCCTGGCGGCTGACCAGCTTGTCGATCTGCGCTTCGATCTGGCGGACGCGTTCGTTGGCGGTCGCGGCCTGATAGACGTCGCTGACCTTGACGTCAAGCAGCGTCGCCTGGCCGGTGCTCTTGGCGGAGACCTGCAGCGAGTTTTCCTGCAGCGACGCCGGCAGGTTTTCCAGCACCAGCTCGTGTTCGCCCGCGGCGAGCTCGCTGCTGGCGGCGCGGGTGACGACGGCGCGGTCCTGGTAGACGGTGACGGCGCCGATGGAAGAGGGCAGCGCGGCGGCGGCAGCCAAGCCGGGGATCGTTGCGAAAGCCAGGGCCAGAAGGGTACGTCTCACGGGAGCACCTTTGTAAAGTTGAACGCGGCTGACAGCGGATCCCCCAGGGGGACGCACCGCCGGCAAGCGCGTGAGTCTATCCCCGGCATCGCCCGGACGGTTTACAGAAAATGACAAACGCGACAGGGGGATACGGCCCGCGTCTTCGGACTTACTCGCGTTCGGGATGAGCCAGCCGCCGCAACATGCCCACGGCATTTTCCGCGGCGACGGATCGATCATGGCGGCGATACGCCATGTCCAGCAGGGCGTGCGGCGCATCGCCCTTGATGGGCCGATACTCGATGCCTTGCGCGCCCATGTGCCGCATGGCCGCCGGCACGATCGATATTCCCACGCCCGCCGCCACCAGGCTCACAATCGACGCCATCTGCGGGGCCTCCTGGATGACCCTCGGCGCAAAGCCGGCGCGCTGGCAGGCCGACTGGATGGCGTCGTACAGGCCCGCGCCGATGGGCCGCGGATACAGCACAAAATCCTCGTCGGCCAGCGCCGCGATGGGAACGGCGCGTTTGCGGCTGAGCGGATGGTCGGGCGGCAGGGCGATCAGCATCGGCTCGTCCAGTACGCGTTCGGATTCGAATTCGGCGTCCAG
>NZ_DAMCTG010000125.1:0-11274 GCF_032113835.1 Achromobacter sp.
GGCGCCCCCGGGTGTCTGACACCCAGGTGAGACAACCTTCATCCTGCGCCACCGCGGCAAGGGTGTCTGACACCCCCATTACAAACGTGCGCTAGGCGCCCCCGGGTGTCTGACACCCAGGTGAGACAACCTTCATCCTGCGCCACCGCATCAAGGGTGTCAGACACCCCCCTACTGCACAGCCTCCCGCGCCGCCGCCTGGCGCGCCAGCGCCTTGCGGTCCACTTTGCCGACCGCGTTCTCGGGCAACCTGTCGATCCAGAAGACGTCGCGCGGCACATAGATACGGCCCAGCCGCGCCAGCACCTCGGCCTGTATCGCCGCCGCGTCGGGCGCGGTTTCGCCATTGCGCTGCACGAAGATCACCGGCGTCTCGCCCAGGTCATCGTCCGGCGCCCCCACCACGCAGCAGGCGGCGATGCCGGGCAACCCCGCCACCACGCCTTCGATCAGCGCGGGCGAGATGTTCTCGCCGCCCCGGATGATCACGTCCTTGATGCGCCCGGTGATGGTCAGGTACCCCTGCGCGTCGAAGCGGCCCAGGTCGCCGGTGCGCAGCAGCCGGGGCGCGCCCGCGTCCGCGCTGTCCACGCCCAGATAGCCCAGCATCAGGCTGTCGCCCGCGATGCAGATCTCGCCTTCCGCCCCCCCGGGCGCCAAGCTGCCGTCGGGCAGGCGCAGGCTCACGTCCTGTCCTTGCAGCACGGTGCCCACGGATCCCACGCGCCGCGCATCGGGCGGATTCATCGTGGACGTGCAGGTGGCCTCGGACAACCCATAAGACACGACGAGCGGACACCCGAGAAAGGCTTCGATCCGGCGATGCAGGGCCTCGGTGATGGGCGCCGACCCGCAGCGCGCAAAGCGCAGCCCGGCCAGCCTGTCCGGATCGAACGTCAGCTCCAGCATGCGCGCATACATCGTCGGCACGCCGGTGATGATCGTGGGCCTGAACACGTCCAGCAGACCGGGCATGTCCTGCGCGCGGAACCGGCCCGCCAACGCCACGCTTGCGCCGGCCAGCAGCGGCGTGAAAATCTGGTTGTTCAGGGCGTTGGTGTGATGCAGAGGCATGACGTGCAGCAGGCGGTCCGAAGGCGTCAGCCCCGTATGCGCCAGCACGCCGCGCGCGTTGTTCACCAGGCCTTGATGGGATAGCAGCACGCCTTTCGGATTGCCCGTGCTGCCCGACGTGAAAAGCAGCAAACCCGGCGCCTGCGGCGCGATGTCCGCGCCCGCCCAGTCCGGCGTGCTCGCTGCCACCCGCGCGGCATCGAGCACGCGCGCCTCGGGCAGGCCGCAGGCGCTGGCCGTAGCGGCGTTGCCGTCATCCGCCAGCATCCACGTCAACCCCACTGCCGCCACGCGCCGCGCGGTTTCCTCGACCGACAGCCGCGGCTCCAGCGGACACGGACAAGCGCCCGCCGCCATGACGCCCAAGATGGCCACCACCTGCGCCAGCGAGCGCTCCATCGCCACGCCGACGTAATCGCCCGGTGCGACACCGGCGGCCCGCAGGCCGCCTGCCGCCTGTCCCACGCGGCGGCGCAGTTCTTCGTAGCTGACCGCTTCCTCGGCGGTCACCAGCGCGGGCCAAGCCGCCCATTCCGGCTGGTCCCACAAGCGCGCAAACGCCGCCACGACCGTGGCATCGGTAATCGTCATGACTGACTCCCCCTGTACCGGGCTCGTTGATGAGTGGCGCGCGGTCAGCGCAGTGAGACCGCAGCGTCGCGTTCGAACTGCCCGTCGGCGTCCAGATCGCGCAAGGCGCGGGCTTCCTGCCCGGTCGGCGGTTCGGTCGGACCCGCGCCGCTGGCGTCGAATTCGAAACCGGTGCGTTCGCGCACTTCAGACAGGCTGGATTCCGGATGCCACGACTGAAGCGCCAGCCGCCCGTCGCGCTTGATGAACACCGCAATCGGCGTCACCACGCCGTGAAAACCGCCCCACGACGTCATGAAATCCAGTTTGGGGACGAACGTGCGGCGCGAATGCTCGGTGCGCCAGGTGCAGGCGCGCCTGGCCGTGGGCAGCATCACCGCCCCACCGCCGCCGCCCGGCAGCCGGACCTTGGGTTCATGCCAGTCGCCGATGCACGAGTTGTTGGCGCAGCCCGCCCCGTCGATCTGCGCGGCGCCCAGAAAGGTCAGGTCCATGCGGCCGCGCGTGCACAGGTCGTAGAAATCTTCGTTCGAGAAGATCGATGCGGTGTGTTCAGCCAGCACCGGATCCGAACTGGACAACGGAATGTGCGAGGGCCGCGGGTTCACGCCGCCGGCCACGTTGATGTACACGAAGTCCCAGTCGTAAGCGCGCTTGGCAAGCAGGCACGCCAGCATGGGCATGGTGGAGTTCACGCCGCTGAAGGTGATTTCGTCAGGACGGATGAAACGCGCCAGATTGGTGACGATGTACGAAAAGCCCGACCATTGCTCAGCCATGATTTCCCTCCCGCGCTTCGGGCGCCGCCGCCATGTGCGCGCGCAGATCGCTGTTCTTGTCCATGTAGGTTTCCACCGCCGGATAGTCGATGGCGTAGTCGGGCCAGCACGAACCCGGCCACGCGCCCTGCGGCACGACCGCAAAGGCCTGCACCATGAAATACGGCACCAGCGTGGACTCGGGCTGCGCCTCGAACACGGCGCTGTCCACCTGCTTTTCGGCCACGACCAGCACGCTGCCCGCGGCCCGCGACATGATGCGGTCCCAGTGCGCCGTGCCATGCACGCGCACGTTGCCCAGCGCGTCCACTTCGGACGCCTGGATCACGGCGAAGTCCGGCCGGATCGCAGGCACCACCCACGTCTTCTCGCCGCTGCCGTACGGATCATCCAGGCATTTCCAGCCGTTCAGCTCCGGCAGGCCGCTGCCATGCAGACCGCCGCAAGGCTGAAACGGCACGCCAAAGGCCGCCGCGCGCAGCCCCGCCGTCAGGCTGGCGCACGCATGTTCCTCGAGTTCGATCTCGTGGCGCTCCACGGCGCGCCGATACCAGGGCGCGAGTCCGAAGTTGCCTTCCATCGCGACGATGCCCGCGCGCACGCGGCGCAGCACGCCCGCGCGGCACAGAATGTCCACGTCGTAGCCCGGCGACTGCTTGATGAGTTCGAGATCGCGCTTTTCCTGGCGGATCAGTTCGCGCACGAAGGCGAACGGTCCGCGATGCAGAAAGCTGCCGCCCAGCGCGATGGATGCCCCGTTGGGCACCAGCGCCGCCAGTTCCTGCAAGCTGCACTGCTTGTTCTTCTGGTTGAATCCTGAAGCCATTGTCTTCCTCCTGCTCGATGGGACGCGCCTAGCGCGCCTGCAGATACGCCGCCACGCGGTCCTTCAGACCGGGCGCCGCCGCCGAACGCACCAGCCGCGCCATGTCCGTGTCCGGCGTCTCCTGCGACAAGGCCGCGTATAGCTGCGTACGGCTGGCGTCGGTCAGCGCACTCGCCGTCTCCAGCGCCGCTTCGCCGATCTGCGGCCATTCCTGCGGCGTTGCCAACCGGCTGACGAAGCCATCGCGCAATGCGTCTTCGGCGTTGAAGGTGGCGGCCTGTTCAAGAATCGTGCGCGCGCGCTCGACGCCCACCAGCGACGCGAAACGCCGCGTGCCCAGCACCAGGCCAAACTTCAGACCGGGCATGCGGAACGTCGCGTCCGGCGCGCTGATGCGCCATTTGCAGGCGGCGAACACGTCCACGCCCGCGCCGAAATTGCGGCCGTGCGCCAGCGCCACCGTCAGGCACGGCGAGGCCGCCAGCCGCTGCAGGAGGGTCTCGATCCGCACGAAGCGCAGCAGCAGATCGCCTTCGCTCTGCGTCTGCCAATCGCCAAAGTCAAAGCCCGCGCTGAAGTTCTTGCCCTCGCCTTGCAGCACGATCACCTGAGCCCGTTCGCCCTCGGCCTCGTCCAGCGCGGCAATCAGCGCCTCGACCAGATCGGCCGATAGGGCATTCATCTTTTCGGGGCGCGCCAGCGTCAGTACATGGCGCGGCCCTTGCCGGTCAATACGCAGAACGCTCATTGCTTGCCTCCCTTGCCAGCGCCGCGCAGCGGTCCCAGCACTTCGTCGTTGTGCTCGCCCAGCGCGGGCGGCCGGCGGCGCAGCGCCGTGGTCTCGCCGTCGAACCGAACGGGCAAACCAAACGTACGGGTCTGCACGCCATTGGGCAGCTCCAGCGCCTGCACCCAGCCCATGTGCTCGACCTGCGGATCGGCCAGCACCTCCGAATACGTGTTGATCGGTGCGCACGGCACGCCGGCCGCGCGGAAGCGCGCCAGCCAGTCCTGCGCCTCGTGCTCGGCGAAGATTGCTTCCAGGATGTCGCGCAGATCGGTCTGATTGCGGGCGCGGGCGCTGGTGTCGGTAAAGCGCGGATCGGCCAGCAGGTCTTCGCGCCCGACTGTCGCGCACACGGCCTTCCACAGCGCCTGGTTGCCCGCAGCCATGCCGAAATAGCCGTTCTTGCAGCGAAACGCCTGGTACGGCGCGTTGCGGGGATGGGCGGACCCCAGCTTGACCGGATCCTTGCCGCTGCCGAAGAACTCGGACGTCTGCAGGGCGGCAATGCCCAGCGTGGCGCCCAGCATCGGCACGTCGATGTGCGTGCCCTGCCCGCTGGCTTGGGCCGCGCGCAGCGCCGATGCGATGGCGAACGCGCCGTACAGTCCCGCGGAAAAGTCCGCCAGCGGCACGCCGCATTTGACCGGTTCGCCGCCGGGCTCGCCGGTGACGCTCATGATGCCGCTCATGGCCTGGATGGTCAGGTCAAAGCCGCCTTCCTGCGCGCGCGGTCCGGACTGGCCATACGCCGAGATCGAGCAGTACACCAGCCGGGGATTGGCCTCGCGCAGTTGCACGTAGCCCAGGCCCAGCCGCTCCATCACGCCCGGCCGGTTGTTTTCGATGAGCACGTCGGCGCGCAACGCCAGTTCGCGCGCCAAGGCCAGATCGCCGGGATCCTTCAGGTTCAACGTCACCGACCGCTTGTTGCGGTTGAGCGAGGCGAAGTTCTCGCTGTAGCCGTCCGAGATCGGCGGCCAGCTGCGCAACGTATCGCCGCCGTCCGGGTTCTCCACCTTGATCACGTCCGCGCCCATGTCCGCCAACAACATGCCGCAAAAGGGTCCCGCCGCGACGTTGCAAATCTCCAGCACCGTGATGCCGGCTAGTGCCGAATTGGGTGTCATGTCTGACCTCTCGTTATGAAAATTCAATATTTGGGATGCAGAAAACAATATAAGACTCGGCCTTCAACGATGGCATCATCCAGACCCGTCGCGTGAAGAATACCGCTGATATCTACGCGACTCCTAGTGCAATCCCTAGGTGCCGCGGTTAATTGTTGACCAGCATAGCACCGTGTGGAATTCTAGGTAAACCATTTATTGAAATGTCAATCCTAATATTTAGGATTACATAAAGAGGACTGCAGCGTCGCCGGCGCCTCGCAATCGCGCACCGCCCCGCCGCATGCTGGCCCATCCACCGAGGAGACTTGCATGAGACTGTCGTGGCGTATTGCCCTGGCCAGCACGGTGCTGGCGCTGTCGGCCAACCCCGCATCGGCCGACAACTGGCCGACCAAACCCGTCCGCATGGTGGTGCCGTTTCCGCCGGGCGGCGCAACCGATGCCGCCGCGCGCATCTATGCGCAGCATCTGGGAGACTTCCTGGGCCAGAGCGTGGTCGTGGAGAACAAGGCCGGCGCGGGCGGCGAGATCGGCGCGGAATTCGTCGCCAAGTCCGCGGGCGACGGCTACACCCTGCTGATGGGCGCGGTAGGCAGCCACGCCATCCACGCCGCCATGCCCGACAAGCCCGGCTATGACTTCGGCACGGCGTTTGTCGGCGTGTCCATGGCCACCAGCATGCCGATGGCGGTGGCGGTGAACAGCAGCAAGATCCCGGCCAAGAACGTGCAGGAGCTGATCGCGCTGGCAAAGAGCAAACCCGGGACGATCACCTTCGGATCGGCCGGACCCGGCACCTCGCAACACATGGCCGGCGAGCTCTTCCAGGCGGTCACCGGCACGCGGCTCATGCACGTGCCTTATCGCGGCAGCGGTCCTGCCATCACCGATCTTCTGGGCGGCCAGATCGACATGGTCATCGAAACGCTGCCCGCGCTGCTGCCGCAGGTCGCCAGCGGCAAGATCCGGCTGCTGGGCGTCACGACGGCCAAGCGCGCCACCGCACTGCCCGACCTGCCGACGTTGGCGGAACAGGGCGTGAAGGATTACTCGGTCGCCACCACGTACGCGCTGCTCGCGCCGGCGGGCACACCGCCCGCTGTCGTGGACAAGTTGTCGGATGGCATGCGAAAGGCCGCGGCGATGGAATCCGTGCAGCAGGCCGCGCTGAAGCTGGGCGCCGACGCCATCGCCACCTCGCCCGCCGACACCAGCCGGATGCTCAAGCAGGAAGTCGCGCGCTGGGCCGACGTGGTGCGCCTGTCGGCGGCGAAATGACGCGCGCCCCGGATTTGGCCCAGCCGGCCGCAGCGGACCTGGCCATCGTCGGCGGCGGCTCGGTCGGCGTCAGCTTCCTGTACCAGTTCCTGCTGGCGCAGCGGGCCGCGCCGGGCTCACGCCCGCCGACGATCCATCTTTTCGAGCCGCAGGCTGACCCCGGCCCGGGCGGCGCGTATCAGGACGATCTGCGCAGCAACCTGCTCAACATTCCCGCAGGCAACATGTCCGCGCGCGCCGATCATCGGCTGGACTTCGTCGACTGGCTGCGCGAACAGGACGCGGGTTGGCTGCAAGGCTACGGCGTCACCGCCATCGATCCCGCCGACTTCCTGCCGCGCCCGCTGTTCGGCGCCTATATGCGCGCGGTGTACGAGCGGTGCCGCCAGCTTGCCGGCACGCTGGGCGCGACGCTTGTGCATGCGCCCATCCGCGTGCGCCGCGTGGTGCCGAAGCCTGACGGCCGCGTGCTCGTCCAGCCTGATCACGGTATGCCGGTCAATGCGCGCCACGTCGTGCTGTGCAACGGCAACCTGCCTTCTCAGGCATTTCCCGCGTTGGAAGGCGTGGCGGGTTACTTCAACAGCCCCTACCCGGTGTCGGCGCTGGCGCAGGCCATCGCGCCCGATGCGTCCGTGTGCGTCATCGGCACCAGCCTGAGCGCGGTGGACGCCGTGGCCGCGCTGCAGCAGGCCGGGCACCGCGGTCCCATTCTTTGCGTCTCCCGCAACGGGCGGCTGCCGTCGGTGCGCAGTCCGCACAACCGCTCGCCCGACACGCTGCAACACCTGAGCCGCGACGGCGCCCTTCGGCTGGCTGCCCGGCATGGCGGCACGCTGACGCTGGATATCGTCTGGCGAGCCTTGCGTGACGAGGTTCAATCACTGCAGGGTTCGCTGGACGACGACGACGTGCTGGGCATGGATGGCGACGCACACGCCGCGCTGGAGGATGAAATCCGCCGGTCGTCCGCGGCGCCGCGCCCGTGGCAGGCGGTGGCTGCCGCGACCAATGCGGCGGTGGACCGGATCTGGCATCTGCTGCCGGACACCGAACGGCGCCGGTTCCAGTCGCAATGGCGATCGCTGTGGATGGCGCGCCGCGCGACCTTCCCGATGCGCAACGCCCTGAAGGTGCAGGCATTGTTCGACGCCAGCCAGCTCCGCGTCACTGCGGGGTTTGCCGGCTGCGATCACGACCCGGCCACCGGCCTGTTCCGCACACGGTTGCGCACGGCGAACGGCCAGATCGAGCACGCAAGCCAACATCTGATCAATGCCACGAGTTTTTCAGTGGACGCGCAGCGCACGGACGATCCGCTCGTATCCCACTTGCTGCGCGACGGTCACGCGCACGCCGATCCGCATGGCGGACTGGCGCTGGACTACGGCACTGGCTGCCTGAAGAGCTCAGCCGGCCAGATCGTGGCGGGCGTCTCGGTGTTGGGCAGTCTGGCAGGCGGCACCTACTTCTGGACGACGTCCATGGACGTGAATGCCCGGCTGGCGCGAGATCAGGCCGAGCGGATCGCGGCCGCACTGCGCGCCGCACCGGCTACTGATCCAGAAATCCCCGGCGATAGCCCATCCCCTGAGAGATGGACTGCGCACAGGCCGCCACATCCGGCGCGAGCTGCTTCATCCTAGCGGCGCTCAGGCGGTCTAGCGGCCCCGAGATGCCGACCGCGGCCACGGGCTGGTCCAGGCTGTTGAACACGGTCACGGCCAGTCCGCCCACCCCTTCGCGCCATTCACCACGATTGACCGCGTAGCCCGCGCGCGCGATCTTGCGCAGTTCATCCTTCAAGAGCGGCATGGACACGATGGTGGACGGCGTGTGCCGCACCATCTGCTCCGCGTAGCGTTCGACGTAGCCTTCAACCTGATAGGCCAGGAGGGCCTTGCCGGTTGCCACCGCGTAGGCCGGCGCGCGGCCGCCCACCATGGAATACGCGCGAATGGGCTGGGGGCTGTCGATCTTGTCCACGTACACCACGTCAAAGCCGTCGAGCACCGACAGGTGCACGGTCTCGCCGGTCTGGTCCGCCAGCGTGCGCATGTAAGGCGCGGCCAGCTTGCGCACGTCCAGTTGCGCCAACTGCCGCGCCGCCAGTTCGAACAGCCGCACAGCCCCGCGGTAACCGCCGCCGTCATCGTCCTTGATGACATAGCCGGCGTGGATCAGCGTCTGCAGGGTGCGATGCGTATTGCTGCGGGTCAGGCCCACACGCGCGGCCAGCGCGTCGATGGTGCGCGGCGGATTGTCCACATCGGTCACCGCTTCCAGCACCATCAGCCCTTTGAGCAGCGTCTTGTCCATTCGTGATTTTTCCTAATATTTAGGACGGGAACATAGCACGAGACACGGCGCGGGAACAGCGGTTTCCACGCGGCCGCCGCGCTAGCCCAACGCGGCGCGCACTGCGGCAGACCGATCCCAAAGATTGGGCAGGCTGGGCGACGAATAGCCCGACACGAACGGCTTGGCCACGCCGGTGGCCGGGTCATAGACGTGGCGCGATACGGCGCCGATATTGCCGCCGTACAGATGCACGCTGATGGAAACGCGGTCGGGATAAGCGTTGGACACCTGATGGATATCGCCTTCGGCCGGCGACAGGCGCTCCACATCGCCGGGCCGCAGGGTCGTGGCCTCGCCTGCGGGGGCCAGGCGTCCATCAACGCCCCGCGTGAACCGCTGATTGATCTCCGAGCCGCGCAGCATGCCCACATAACCCCAGACCTCGTGATCGTGCACGGGCGTCGACTGACCGGGCCCCCAGACGAAGCTCACCAGCGAGAAGCGCTCCAGCGGATCGCAATGCAGCAGGTACTGCTGATAGAACTGCGGGTGCGGGGCGGTACAGGCTTCGGGCAGCCAATCGTCGTGGCTCACCAGGTCCGAGAATGCCGCCTCAAGTTCAGCGCTTTGGTCCAGCGCCGTCGGCGTGGACAGCCGCGTCGCGGTGGCGATAAAGCGGCGCAGCCGTTCCAGGCCGGTGTTCGATTCAGGCATTGCACGTCTCCAGGCGGGATGAAATCCCAGAATGAAAAAAGAGTATCCACCATTCAGGACGGCGACGCACACGTCAGCCGCTTCCCGGACGGGCCAAAGCCGCGCACCTCGCTTGACAGCCCCTTGCCGGCGCATGCAGCGTATCGAACTGTCTGCAAGGTTGGAAATGAAAAACACGCATCACGATATTCCGCCCGCGCTGGCGCAGGCGCTGCGCGACGCGCGCCGCGTCGTCGTTTTCACGGGCGCGGGGGTCTCCGCGGAAAGCGGCATCGCCACGTTCCGCGACGCCCTGACCGGGCTGTGGTCGCGCTTCGACGCGCAGGCGCTGGCCACGCCCGAAGCTTTTCAGGAGCATCCCGACGTCGTCTGGGGCTGGTACGAATGGCGGCGCGCGCAGGTCTTGCGCGCTTCGCCCAACGCCGCGCACCACGCCATCGCCACGCTCGCCTGCCACGTTCCCCTGCTGACCGTCATCACGCAGAACGTGGACGATCTGCACGAGCGCGCGGGTAGCCGCGACGTCACGCATCTGCATGGCAGCCTGCATGCGCCGCGCTGTTCGCGCTGCGGCGCCCCCCAGTCCTTTGCCACGGAAACGCCGGAAGAACCCGATGCCGGCCGCCGCATCACGCCGCCCGCTTGCACCGCATGCGGCGCCCCGGTGCGACCGGGCGTCGTCTGGTTTGGCGAAAGCCTGCCTGCGCAGGCCTGGCGCGACGCCACCGGCGCCGTGCAGCAGTGCGACCTGCTGTTCAGCATCGGCACCTCGTCGCTGGTGTATCCCGCCGCGGAATTGCCAAAGTTGGCCATCGCGGCCGGCGCCACGGTCGTGCAGGTCAACCCGGCCGCAACTCCCCTGGATGCGCTGGCGCACCACAACCTGCGCGGCGCCGCGGCCGAAATGATGCCCAAGGTGCTTGCCGCCGCGAGGTTTGGTGAGGATCCGTCGTAACCGGATCACACGTCTATGACACTTGCGCCACACTCGCGGGGAAACCCCCAATTCCACCATTACAACCGCGCTATACAGTGGTGTAATGGGCTTCGCTTGTGGAGATGATCATTCCGTTTTCCTGGAGACTTCCCGACGTCTTCGTACGTTCGCCGGACGGTGTGCTGCACCGTGTGGTGCGACACGCCACGACCACGGAAACCATCGCTCTGCTTGAAGGCATGCCCAGCAATACGCACCTGGATTGCGAATGCAAGCTCGATAACGGCGAAACGCTGTGCTGGGTGGGCAACGACGAATACCGCCAGTTGAATGGCGGCGCCGTCTTTCTCGCCGTCACGGCGCACACGACACCTCGAGGCGAGTCGCGTCACAGCGTCTCCGCCCTGAGCGATGAAAAGCCGGCAACCGCGCCGCGCGCTTCTCGCAAGAAATTTGCAGGGGCTCAAGCGCGCCTGCCGCCCGCTGTAGTCAATCTAAAAACCGGCAACGATTGGAGCCTGATACGCGCCTGGCGCGAGCATCTGAACATCAGCACGGCTGACATGGCTGCCCGGCTTGGCGTCGATCACTCCATCTATATCGAATTGGAACGGCCACGCCCGCGGCCCCGGCAGGTCATTCTTGACCGCGTGTCCGAGGCCCTGGGCGTTTCACCGGAACAACTCGATGATTCATTGTTAGGAGGACAGTTTCATTAGCGCTGCGCGCAAAGGCATCGCCCCCGCGCCCGCGCCATGAATTGTTCAAACGACTTTGGCGCCGACTTCTGACGGCCCGCGCATGGAGGTATTGAATATGCTCGGCACCGCAAGACGATTGACCGACGTGCTCGCCAC
>NZ_DAMCTG010000126.1:0-11189 GCF_032113835.1 Achromobacter sp.
TATCCGAGCCCGGCGAGTCGCCCGCGCCGCACCAGCGCAAGCTGGCGGTCGGGATTGACCTGGGCACCACCAATTCGCTGGTCGCTGCCGTGCGCAGCAGTGTGGCTGAAGTGCTGCCCGATGCGCAAGGCCACGCCTTGCTGCCGTCGGCGGTGCGATATTTCCCTGGTGGCAAAGTCACGACTGGCCGCGAGCCGCTGGCTCAGCAGGCCGAGGATCCGCTGAACACGGTCGTGTCCGTGAAGCGTTTCATGGGCCGGTCGCTGGAAGAGGCGCAGGCAACGCGCGCGCCGTATGAGTTTGTCGACGCGCCGGGCATGGTGCGGATTCGCACGGTGCAGGGCGACCTGAGCCCGGTCGAGGTGTCCGCGCAAATTCTGGCGGTGCTGCGTCAGCGTGCCGAAGACGTGCTGGGCGACGAACTGGTGGGCGCAGTTATTACCGTGCCCGCGTATTTTGACGACGCACAGCGCCAGGCGACGCGCGATGCCGCGCGGTTGGCGGGCCTGAACGTGCTGCGCCTTTTGAATGAACCGACTGCGGCGGCAATTGCCTACGGCCTGGACAACGCTGCCGAGGGTGTTTACGCCGTTTATGACCTGGGCGGCGGCACGTTCGATATTTCCATCCTGCGCCTGACGCAGGGGGTGTTCGAAGTGATTTCCACCGGCGGCGATACGGCGCTTGGCGGTGACGATTTCGATGTCCTGATCGCGGATCACGCCGTGGCGAAGCTGGGCTTGGGCGAACTGTCGCCCGCTGAGCGCCGCGGCTTGCTGATGGCAGCGCGCGCTGCGCGTGAAGCTTTGTCGGACGCCGAGGTGACGAGCCTGAAGCTGACGCTGTCGGGCGGACGCGAGGTCGAGTTGACCCTCACCCGTGACGAATTTGAATTGCTGGCCCAGCCGCTGATCGAGCGCACGCTGGACACGGCGCGCCGAGCGCTGCGCGATGCGGCGCTCAAGCCAGCCGACGTGCGCGGCGTGGTGATGGTGGGCGGCGCGACGCGCATGCCCGTCGTGCGCGCCGCGGTGGCCAAGGTGTTCGGCACGGAACCGCTGACCGATCTGGATCCGGATCAAGTCGTGGCGCTGGGCGCCGCGCTGCAAGCCAACCTGTTGGCGGGCAACCGGGCGCCGGGCGAAGACTGGCTGCTGCTGGATGTGATCCCGCTGTCGCTGGGTCTGGAAACGATGGGCGGGCTGGTCGAGCGCATCATTCCGCGCAACAGCACCATTCCGGTGGCGCGCGCCCAGGAATTCACGACGTTCAAGGATGGCCAGACGGCCATGAGCATCCACGTGGTGCAGGGCGAGCGCGACCTGGTGGCGGATTCCCGTTCGCTGGCGCGCTTTGAACTGCGCGGCATCCCGCCCATGGTGGCCGGCGCCGCGCGTATCCGCGTGACTTTCCAGGTGGATGCGGACGGCTTGCTGAGCGTGACCGCGCGCGAGCAGAGCCAGGGCGTCGAGGCGATGGTGTCCGTCAAGCCGTCTTACGGTCTGTCTGACGACGAGATCGCGCAGATGCTGGCCGATAGCGTGGCGCAGGCCGATACCGACGCCAAGGCGCGCATGTTGCGCGAGCAACAGGTTGACGCGCGCCAGTTGGTGGAATCGGTGCAGGCGGCGCTGGCCGTTGACGGTGACCTGCTGGAGCCGGAAGAACGCAAGCGGGTGGACGAGTGCCTGGAAGCCGCGATCGCGGCGCAGCAGGCCCAGGACGTGGACACGGTGACGCAAGCCGTGCAAGCCCTGTCCGCCGCGACCGACGACTTTGCCGCGCGCCGCATGGACCGCAGCATCCGCGCCGCGTTGGCCGGCCGCAAACTAGACGAAATCGCCTGATAAGAAGTTATGCCGAAACTGACTGTATTGCCTCATCCCGACTACTGTCCCGAAGGCGCGGTGATCGAAGACGCGCCCAAGGGCGTGTCGATCTGCCGCGTGCTGCTGGACAACCACATCGATATCGAGCACGCCTGCGAACTGTCGTGCGCCTGCACGACCTGTCATGTGGTGGTCAAGCAAGGCTATTCGTCGCTGGAAGACGCCACGGACGACGAGGAAGACCTGCTGGACAAGGCCTGGGGCCTGACCCCGACGTCGCGCCTGTCGTGCCAGGCGCTGGTGACCGACGCTGACCTGACGGTCGAGATTCCCAAGTACACGATCAATCACGCCAAAGAGGGTCATTGATGAAGTGGACCGATACCTACGAGATTGCGGCCGCGTTGTACGACGCACACCCTGACGTTGACCCGAAGGTGCTGCGCTTCACGCAGCTTCGCGACTGGGTCATGGCCCTGCCGGACTTCAGCGACGATCCCGCCCATTGCGGCGAGAAGATCCTGGAGGCCATTCAGATGGCCTGGATCGAAGAAACCGACTGATCGTGGCTGTACAAGACGCTCCCTGTTGGGAGCGTTTTTTTTGGGCTGCGCTGCCCGGGAGCACGCAGGCATGGGCGCCTTTCCGTGGCTGACATGTCGGCGTCGCGCGGGCCACGGTATCATCGGGGATCCGTTTGTTTGTCCTTTCCAGCCGAGTCCACCGATGCCCGCTGCCCAACTGCGTTTTGGCCTGGCCGCCAATCGTTTGCACCATGAAACCCCCGACGCTGCCCTGTTTACCTGGCTGCGCGCGTGTTCGTCCACCATCCGTGAGCTGGGCGTGCAGTTGCACACGGTGGGGCGCACCCATGATGCGATCGTGCGCGAGGGCATGCTGCAGAGCTATCCCGGCCTGATCCGCTATCCGTACGGGCGCGAGGGCGGCCTGATGAAGCTGGTGGCGCGCGTGACCGAAGGGCGCGATGGCCAGGCGCCGTTTGACGGCGCGATCTACCTGATCGATCCCGTTGACCCGTCGTCGATTTTTCCGGAAGCGCTGGCGCTCAAGCGGCAGTGCATTACGCATGGCCGTCCGTTCATTTCGACGCTGGCCGGCGCCATCGAATGGATGGAAGTCGAACGCATACACGCCGGGCTGGCGCCGGACGCATCTGCGTCGCGCCATTTCAATTTCGCTGGCCAGACGCTGGCGATGATCGCCCACGACGCGCTCAAGGACGAGATGGTGGCGTTTGCCAGTGAGCACTTCGATGTGCTGTCGCGCTTTGCGCGGCGTGTGGCTACCGGCACGACCGGCGGCCGCTTGAATGAGTTGGCCTGGTCGCGCGGCTGGCCCAAGGACACGCCGTGGGTGCATCGTTACCTGAGCGGGCCGCTGGGCGGCGATGCGCAGATTGCGGAGCTGGTGCTCGAGCACCAATGCCAGCGCGTCATCTTCTTTGAAGACCCCCACGTCGCACGCCAGCACGAGGCCGACATTCAACTGTTGGAACGCGCGGTGCGCGTCGTGACCGAATCCGCCACCTGCGCCACGTCGCCCGCTGTCGCGCGGCGCTGGGCGCAAGCGGTGGAAAAACGGGTCGTCTGAACGCCGAACGCGGCGGCCTTATTGGCCGCTAAAACGCGGTGGGCGCCTCTCGCGAAATGCCGCGACGCCCTCCGCGAAATCGGCGCGCGCAGCTGACTGCAGAAAGCGCGCCGTTTCCTCGGCGAGCTGCGTTTCAAGCGGGGCGTGCGCGGCGCTGCGCAGCAGCGCCTTGACGCCTGCGATGCCGTGCGGCTCGTGCCACGAGACGTCCTGCGCATAGGCCTGCGCGGATGCCGCCAGTTCACCGGCCGGCGCGGTGCGCGTGATGATGCCCCACGCCATCGCCTCTTCGGCCGTGAAGGCATCGTGCCGCAACAGCAGATCCAGCGCGCGCTTGGGGCCGGCGGCGCGGATGAGGCCGTGCGTCATGCCGGCATCGGGCGTGGCGCCAAGCTTCAGGTAGGCCGTCATGAATCGCACGCCGGCTTCGGCGATGGCCAGATCGCAAGCCAGCACCAGCGACAGACCCGCGCCCGCCGCCACGCCGTGCACCTGCGCGAGCCAGACCTTGTCCATGCGCGGGATGCGCGTGACGAAATCATTGAGCGGCGTGAAGAGATCCGACAGCGTGGCGCGCACCGTCGCGGTGTCGCCCGTGAACATGCCGATGTCTCCGCCCGCGCAGAATGCCTTGCCCGCCCCGCGCAGCAGCACGACCTTCACGGCGTCGCGCGTTTCGAGCCACTGCGCGGCTCGCAGCAGGTCGCGGGCCATGGCGACATCGATGGCGTTGAGCGCGTCCGCGCGGTTCAGTGTCAGGGTGGCGAGGGCGCCGTCGGTCTCCAGCAGCAGCGTCTGGAACACCGGTAGTTCCTGGGTCATGGCGAGTCTCCGTTGTCGGGTAAATACCAACTGTCGATCAAAAAACCGCGATGCTATGGTCTGAACCGAGCGCTTGCTTGGTTGGGGTTTGAGCACGCTTAGCGTAACGCATAGAACGATTTTCCGGCGCTGTACTGGCGAAGGTAAAGACAGGTTCGTTGCATCACCTGCCTCGCAGGGTCGCCAGGTTCACCGTCGTAAAAATGCCCGCCTCAGGCGGCAAAAAAACTTCGCATCAAAGCGAGGAGACAAATGGTGGATCAGTCCGAAAGGCCTGCGTTGCTGGAGGCCGAGGGGGTGACGCTGGCGTTCGGCGGGGTGAAGGCGCTCACCAATGTGGGCTTTCGCGTCGCGCCCGGCTCCATCACCACGGTCATCGGCCCGAACGGCGCCGGCAAGACCTCGCTGTTCAACACGATCTCCGGGTTCTACAAACCGGCCGCCGGACGCATTCGCTTCGAAGGCCGCGACATCACGCGCGTGCATGCGCCGGAACGCGCCAAGCTTGGGCTGGCGCGCAGCTTCCAGAACATTGCGTTGTTCCGCGGCATGACGGTGCTGGACAACATCAAGCTGGGCCGCCACGCGCATCTGCGCACCAACGTGCTGGATGCGCTGTTCTATCTTGGCCGCGCGCGCCGCGAGGAAATGGCGCTGCGGGCGGACATCGAAGAACGCATCATCGACTTCCTGGAGATCGACCATATCCGCCATGCGCCGGTCGCGGCGCTGTCGTACGGGCTGCAGAAGCGGGTGGAACTGGCGCGGGCGTTGGCGATGCAACCGAAGGTGCTGATGCTGGACGAGCCTGTTGCCGGCATGAACCGCGAAGAGACGGACGACATGGCGCGCTTCATCCTGGATGCGCGCTCTGAATGGGGCGTGACCGTGCTGATGGTGGAGCACGACATGGGCATGGTGATGGACCTGTCGGATCATGTCGTGGTGCTGAATTTTGGGCAGGTGATCGCCCACGGCACGCCGGGAGAGGTGCAGGCCAATCCCGAGGTCATCAAGGCGTATCTGGGCGCCGGCGACGTGGGCGATCTGCGCCGGCGGCTGCGGGAGGCGGCCTGATGGACTGGCTGTTCCTGCTGGAGGTGTCGCTGGCCGGGCTGGGCAGCGGCGGCCTGTATGCCCTGGCCGCGTTGGCGTTCGTGATCGTGTACAAGGCGACCCGCGTGGTCAATATCGCGATCGGCGAATTCCTGATGCTGGGCGCGTACGTGTTCTATGCGTTTGCGACGGGGATGGCGTGGCCGATCTGGCTGGCCATCGTGGGCGCGGTCGTCGTGTCCGGCGCACTGGGCGCCGTCGTCGAGCGCCTGACGATACGGCCCATGTTGGGCGAGTCGCCGATCTCCGTGTTCATGATCACCGTGGGCCTCGCGTCGATTCTGGTGGGCGCGGTCGAGCTCATCTGGACGGCGGACCAGCGGCGCCTGCCGGAGTTCATGCCGCGCGCGCCCGTCATGGTGGGCGAAGCGTTCGTGGCGCCCAAGGTTTTCTACGGCTTCTGGGTGGCGGTAGTGCTGGCGCTGCTGGTGCTGGTGGTGTTCCGCTACTGGCGCGGCGGGGTGGCGTTGCGCGCGACCGCGTCAGATCAGGGCGCGGCGTATGCGATGGGCATCAACGTGCCGCGCGTGTTTTCGCTGGCGTGGGTGACGGCGGGCGCCATTGCCGCGGTGTCGGGCGTGATCGTGGGCGCGATCGGCGGCATATCGTCGTCGATGGGCGTGTTCGGGCTGTCGGTGCTGGTGGTGGTGATCGTGGGCGGCCTGGACAGCGTTGCGGGCGCGCTGGTCGGCGGCATCTTCATCGGCCTGCTGGAAGCGTGGGCCGGTGCGTATCTGGGGGGCGAGTACAAGCTGCTGGCCACGTTCGTCGTACTGGTGGTCGTGCTGATGGCCAGGCCCTATGGCCTGTTCGGCACCCGTGAAATCGAGAGGCTTTGATCCATGCGCATCGCGACCGCCAAGCAGACTTACCTGGCCGACGAGGCGCTCTTCGACACGCGCACGCAGCACGTGTGGCTGGCGTTGCTGGCCGCCTCGCTGGTGCTGTTTCCTTTTTTCGCGAACGCCTATTGGCTCTATCTGGCGTGCCTGGTCGCGATCAACATCGCCAGCGCGACGGGGCTGAACATCCTGACCGGCTACACCGGGCTGGTCAGTTTGGGCCAGGCGGCGTTCATGGGCCTGGGCGCGTACACCGTGGCGGTGATGGAATTGCATCTGGGCACGCCGGTGCTTCTCAATCTGCTGGCGGGCGGCATCGTCGCAATGTTGGGCGGGCTGCTGGTCGGCATTCCCTCGTTGCGGGTGAAGGGACTGTACCTGGCGATCTCGACGATCGCCGCCTCCTTCATCGCGCACTTCATCTTTGCGAACTGGCAATTCACCGGCGGCACGAGCGGGCTGCAGGTGCCGCCGGCGCGCGTGCTGGGGATGGACCTGGACACCTCGTTCAAGATCTATTGGCTGATCGTGCCCGTGACCGTGCTGATGGTGCTGGGCGCGGCCAACCTGTTCCGCACCCGCATCGGCCGCGCGTTCATCGCGATACGCGACCGCGACATTTCCGCCGAGGTGCTGGGCATCCGCCTGTTGCGCTACAAGCTGCTGTCCTTCGGGCTGTCCTCGTTCTATGCCGGGGTGGCGGGCGGTTTGTGGGCGTACTTTTTCCGCGTGGTCACGCCCGAGAGCTTTCCGCTCATCATGTCTATCTTTTTCCTGGCGGCCATCATCGTGGGCGGCATGGGCTCGATCCTGGGATCCATCCTGGGCGCCATCTTCATGACGATGGTGCCCGAGTTCCTGAAGCTGGTCGTCGGCTGGCTGCCGGTGGGCGGCGATGCGTTGCGGCTGATATCGCCGGTGCGCACCATTGTTTTCGGCCTGCTGATCGTGGGCTTTCTGATCTTCGAGCCGCACGGGCTTGCGGAAATCTGGCGGCGCGTGCGCCGATTCTTTCACCTCTGGCCTTTTCGCACGTAGCGCGATGCGTGCGGCGTGACGGCGGCCACCTATAAGACCCAGGAGACAAACCATGAAGCGCATCCGGATAGGCAGCGGTTTATCGAGGTTGTTGGCCCCGTTGGGCCTGGCGGCGGCACTGGCGGCGGCGCCCGCCGCGCAGGCAGCCGAGGACCTGGTGCTGGGCGGCTCGATTCCGCTGAGCGGCGTCTTCGCCTTTGCCGGGCAGGGCATCCATGCCGGGATCACGGACTACGTGAAGATCATCAACGACCAGGGCGGGATCAAGGGCCGCAAGCTGCGCTACGTGCCTGAGGACACCGCGTACAAGGTGGACGCGTCGGTGGCGGCGTTCAAGAAGATCACCAGCCAGAACAAGGTGAACTTCTACTACGGCGATTCGACGGGCTTTTCCAAGACCATCAATGCCGAATTGAACCGCACGGGCGACATCCTGATGACGGGCGCGTCGTTTGCGACCGAGCTGAACGACCCGGCGAAGTATCCCGCCCAGTTCATGCTGGGACCCGACTACACCGAGATGTTCGGCATTCTGCTGCGCTACATCGCCAAGGAGCAGCCGGGCGCCAAGGTGGCGTTCGTGTATTCGGACACGGAGTTCGGCCGCGATCCGATTGCCAGTTCGCGCGCGGTGGCCGAGAAGCTGGGCCTGAAGGTGGCGACCGAGATCATGACGCCGCCGGGCAGCGTGGACGTGTCGACCGAGGTCATCAAGCTGCGCCGCGCGGATCCGGACTTCACCATATTCCATGGCTATGTGCTGGCGCCGATTCCCGAATTCGTGGGGCAGGGCAAGCGCATGGGGCTGAAGACGCGCTACATGGGCACGTTCTGGACGATGGACAACTCGACCGTGATGCAGATGGGCGAGGATGCCGAGGGCTTCATGGGCGTCATGCCTTACCGCTACTACTACGACCAGGCGGCTGACGCGCCGATGCTGAAGAAAATCCGCGAAATGCGGCCGCAGTACCAGAGCACGGGCTACATGCAGGGCTTCCTGGCCGCCATGCTGTTCTCGGAAGTGGCCAAGCGCACGCTGGACGCGGGCAAGGACCTGACCGCCGCCAACATGAAGGCCGCGCTGGACGGCATCAAGGACTTCGATACGGGTGGGCTGATCGGCGTGCCGATCACCATCAAGGGCAACTCGATTCCCGTGGGCCGGATCTATCGCGCGGACGTGAAGCAGAAGCAGATGGTGCCGGCGTCCGACTGGATCGTGCTCAAGTGAGGCAGCCGTGAATCCGGGACATGACGCGCGGGGACCTGAGGTGAGAGCAGGCGTGAACGCCGTGGCGCCGTCCAAGGCGGTGCTCGACATCAACAACATCGAGGTCGTCTACAACAAGGCGGTGCAGGTGCTGCGCGGCTTGTCCCTGTCGGTGCCGGCCGGCAGCATCGTTGCGCTCCTGGGCAGCAATGGCGCCGGCAAGTCCACCACGCTCAAGGCCGTATCCGGTCTGCTGGACCTGGAGGACGGCGAGCTGGTGCGCGGCCAGATCGTATTTGGCGGCGGCGATACGGCGGGCATCAAGCCGCAGAACCTGGTGCGCTCGGGTCTGGCGCACGTCATGGAAGGCCGGCGCGTGTTCGAGGATCTGACGGTGGAAGAGAACCTGGTGGCGGCGACGTATGCGCTGACTGGGCGGCCCGCCGCGCGCGCGGACTTCGATCTGGTCTATGGCTATTTCCCGCGGCTGTTCGAGCGGCGGCGCGGGCTGGCGGGCTATCTGTCGGGCGGCGAGCAACAGATGCTGGCGATCGGCCGCGCGCTGGTCGCCCAGCCCACGCTGATGCTGCTGGACGAGCCGTCGCTGGGCCTGTCGCCGATGCTGGTCGAAAGCATCTTTTCGATCATCGCGCGCATCAATAGCGAACAGGGGGTGTCGATGCTGCTGGTCGAACAGAACGCGTCCGTGGCGCTGGCGGTGGCGCATTACGGCTACATCATGGAGACCGGCAAGGTGGTGATCGACGGTTCCGCGGACAAGCTGGCGGCGGACCCCGACGTGCGCGAGTTCTATCTGGGCATCGGCGGCTCGGGCGAGGCGCGGGGGTTTCGGGACATCAAGCACTACAAGCGCCGCAAGCGCTGGCTGTCATGATGGACACGCGCACCGATCCGGGCGGCTGGCCGCCATTGACGCTGCCGCAGATGCTGCGCGAGCAGGCGCGCCGGCAGCCGTCCGCCGTTGCGATCCGGCAAAAGGATTTCGGCATCTGGAAGCCGATGACGTGGGATCAGTACTGGCAGCGCGCGTGCCGCGTCGGCCTGGGACTGCGCGCGCTGGGGCTCAGCGTGGGCGGACGAGTCGCCATCGTGTCGGACAACCGGGTGGAGTGGCTGCTGACGCAGATGGGCGCCTGCGCGGCCGGCGGCGTGGCGGTGGGCGTCTATTCCACCAGCCCGGCCGAGGAAATGGGCTACGTGCTGGCGCATGCGGATGTCGAACTGGTGGTGTGCGAAGACCAGGAGCAGACGGACAAGGTGCTGCAGGTGGCGGACAGGCTGCCCCATCTGCGCCGCATCGTGGTGATCGAAACGAAGGGCCTGCGCTCGTATGCCGACGCGGATCGCGCGCGCATCGTGACATTTGCCGAGGTCGAGGCTGATGGCGGCCAGCGCGAGACCGTGGAGCTGGCCGCGCTGAACGCCATGCTGGACGGACAGCAACTGGACGACACCGGGCTGATGATCTATACGTCGGGTTCGACCGGCAAGCCGAAGGGCGCGATGCTGAGCTACCGCAACATGCGCGGCGTGGCGCCCGGCATTGCCGATCGCCTGTCGATGGATGCGTCCAGCGTGCACCTGTCGTACCTGCCGCTGTGCCACGTCGCCGAGCAGATGCTGTCCACGTTCGTGCCCATCTACCTGGGCTCGCAGGTGAATTTTGGCGAGTCGCTGCGCACCGTGCAGGAGGACCTGCGCGAGGTCGCGCCGACAATCTTTCTTGGCGTGCCCCGCATCTGGGAAAAGCTGCACGCCGCAATCTCGATCAAGATGCAGGAGGCCGGCCCGGTGCAGCGGTGGCTGTACGGCCGGGCGCTGGCGCAATGCGCGCCGTTCCTGGAAAAGTCCCCCGCGCAGTACCGGGTGAGCGAACGGCTGACGCACTGGCTGTGGTACTGGCTGGTGCTGCGCGCCTTGCAGAACTTCATCGGACTGCGGCGGGTGCGGGTGGCCATGACGGGCGCCGCGCCGATACCGCCGGACGTGGTGCGCTACTTTCGCACGCTGGGCGTGCCGCTGGTCGAGGTGTATGGCCTGACGGAGTCGACCGGGATGATCTTTGGCCAGCATCCCGACCGCGTGAAGGTGGTCACGGTGGGCGAGCCGATCCTGGGCGTGGAATGGCGCATAGGCGAATCAGGTGAACTCCTGGTGCGCGGCGACATGGTGTTCCAGGGCTATTACAAGAACCCGGAAGCGACGGCCGACACCGTGCGCGACGGTTGGTTGCACACGGGCGATGTGGTGGCGGAGGAGAACGGGCGCGTGCGCATCGTGGACCGGCTCAAGGACATCATGATCACGGCGGGCGGCAAGAACCTGACGCCATCCGAGATCGAGAACGCGGTCAAGGGCAGCCCGTACGTCAAGGAATGCATCGTCATCGCCGACGGCAGGAAGTACGTGTCCGCGTTGATCCAGCTGGAGTTCGACACGGTGGGCAAATGGGCCGAATCGCGGCGCATCGCGTTCACGCATTTCCGGTCGCTGGCCGAATGTCCGCAGGTGCGCGAGCTGGTGCAGCAGGAAGTCGCGCGGGCAAACGCCGGGTTGGCGCCGGTCTCGCAGATCAAGCGCTTTCATCTGCTGACCAAGGAACTGGACCACGACGACGGCGAGGTGACCGCGACGATGAAGGTGCGGCGCGCCAGCATCTACCGCGCGTATGCCAACGAAATAGAAACGCTCTACGTT
>NZ_DAMCTG010000127.1:0-11140 GCF_032113835.1 Achromobacter sp.
CGGGCCCCGTGCGTGCGCCGCTGACCGACCTGACCGGCGAAGAAATGGAAATGCTGCAAGCGCTGATCAAGAAGTCCGGCGCCGAGTGATCGGTCCGCACTGATCCCGTGCGCGATTAGCCGCCAGAACGCCCTCCCGCTGGAGGGCGTTTTGCTTCTTGATGCAAAGAAAAGTTGGCGGAATTCGCCCCGTATGTTGTCATATGGCCTCAGTGCTTCCTCGCGGCCGCGCGCATTTGGCGCGGCCGACGCCTTTGGGCCGGACACCCATCAGGCTTCAGAGGAACGCGTACACTTGCGGCTGCGCGCCAGGCCGCCAGCCTCGCCCGCAGCGATTTTCCCTATAAGAGAGACAATGCAAACTCCCGCCCGGCCTCCCCGCTCGCGCCTGACCGATTTCGTCATCGAGGAACTGACCAAGCGCCTCGATGCGCGCCAGTACCGCGCCGGCGACAAGCTGCCCTCAGAGCACGCGCTGTGCGACGAATTCGAGGTCAGCCGCACCGTCATCCGCGAAGCCGTGGCCTCCATGCGGCTGAGCGGCCGTCTGGTCAGCAAGCCCGGCATCGGCGTTTTCGTGACCGAAGACCGCGAAAAGCCCATCGATTTTGTCGTGGAGCCCGCCACGGACCCGCGCTGGGCGCTGCACATCATGGAATTGCGCGCCGGCCTTGAAGTGGAAGCCTGTGGGCTGGCGGCGGAGCGCCGCAGCGCCGCGGACCTGGCCGGCATCGTCGAAGCCTTTGACGCCTTCAACCGCGCCACCCGCGACATGGAAGCGGCCGTCAAGGCCGACTACGAGTTCCACCTGTCGATCGCCCGCGCGTCGAACAACCCGCACTTTCCCGCGCTGTTGAAGGCGGCGGTGCGCGACGTCATGCTCGACCTGAACATCAAGCACGGCGGCAAGACGCCCGAAGAGCTTGAAATGTACGAAACGCGCAACGTACGCGAGCACGAAGCCATCCTGACGGCCATCATGCGCCGCGACCCCGGCGCCGCGCGCGCCGCCATGGCCCGCCATCTGGGCGACAGCATCGCGCGCTACCGCAAGCTGCTGTCCCATCCCCCGGCGCTATAAACCCCGCCTGCCTGCCCGCCCGTAATGCCAATTACGGGAATCCCCTTACTTGTTTACTTGTATGACGGCTGCCATCATACGTCTTATTGCATAACGTAATACGACGCGGCCGCTGTACCCGCCTGCGTCTTCCGTGACCGTAAGACCTGCCGTACCAGTGCCGCCGATGAGCCCGATTCTTACCCTCCGCAGTACGTACCACCCCTACGCCACGCGCATTCAACGGCGCACCGCCTGACCGGCCCTGCGCCGGCGCACCCTCCCCACTTTCCGTACCCCGTCCGAATGCGCGACGCACCCTCCCCGGCTTGCCGGGGCGGACCCCGAACGCTTGGCCGTTTCCGACCCATCCGCTTTTCAATCACTTTCGATCCCCAGGAGAAATCTCCATGCGCAAGTTTCTGAGCTCCGCCGTTGCGGCAACCCTGCTGTGCGTCGCGTCCGGCGCGCAGGCCGGCGTGACCTTCGAGGCCGTCAAGAAAAAGGGCTTCCTGCAGTGCGGTTTTGCCGGCATTCCCGGTTTCTCGGTGCTCGACAGCAAGGGCGAATGGACAGGCCTGGACGTGGACATGTGCCGCGCCGTCGCGGCCGCCATGTTTGGCGATGCCTCCAAGGTCAAGGGCAACGTGCTGACCGCGCAGGCCAAGTTCACGGCCCTGCAGTCCGGCGAAATCGACATGCTGTCGCGCAACACCACGCAGACGCTGACCCGCGACACCACGCTGGGCCTGATCGGCGTCGGCGTGAACTTCTATGACGCGCAGGGCCTGATCGTGAAGAAGGCGATGAACGTCAAGAGCGTGAAGGAACTGGACGGCGCCACCATCTGCGTGCAGCCCGGCACCACCACCGAACTGAACCTGGCCGACTACTTCCGCAGCCGCGGCCTGACGTTCAAGCCGGTGCTGGTCGAGAACTACGACGAAAACTTCCGTCTGCTGGAATCGGGCCGCTGCGACGCCTACACCAACGACAAGTCCAACACGGCCGCCAACATGCGCACGCGCCTGGCCAAGCCCGACGACTGGGAAATCCTGACCGAGAACCTGTCCAAGGAACCGCTCGGTCCCATGGTCCGTCAGGGCGACGAGCAGTGGTTCAACGTCGTGCGTTGGTCGCTGAACGCGATGCTGGAAGCCGAGGAATACGGCATCACGTCCAAGAACGTGGACGAAATGCTCAAGAGCAGCAACCCGAACGTCCAGCGCATCCTGGGCGTGACGCCGGGCATGGGCAAGAACCTGGGTCTGGACGACAAGTGGGCCTACAACATCATCAAGCAGGTGGGCAACTACGGCGAAAGCTATGACCGCGCCATGGGCAAGGACAGCCCGCTGAAGCTGGACCGCGGCCTGAACAAGCTGTGGACGCAAGGCGGCCTGATGTACGGCTGGCCGGTGCGCTAAGCACGGTTTACGCGGCTCCGCCCTGTGCGGAGCCGCGCTTCATTTCCCCGGCCTGCGGGCACGCCCGCGCCAGAACACTCTTTACGCAGCAACACCATGAACAGCATCGTCAACGCCCGACTCAAACAGATCAAACCCTCGCCCAGCATGGCCGCCAAGATCGTCGTGGACGAACTGCGCCGCCAGGGCCGCGAGATCGCCGACTACACGCTGGGCGAGCCCGACATGCCCACGCCCGCGCACATCGCGCGCGCCGGCCAGGAAGCCATCGCGGGCGGCGACATCCGCTACACCAGCCCGAACGGCACCGTCGGTCTGCGCAAAGCCATCGCCAACAGTCTCGAGCAGACCGTCGGCGTGCGCTACGGCATGGACCAGATCACCGTGGGCGCCGGCGCCAAGCAGATCATCGCCGCCGCGCTGACCGCCAGCCTGGAGCCGGGTGACGAAGTCATCGTCTGCGCGCCGTACTGGGTTTCCTATCCGGACATGGTGCTGTTGGGAGAAGGCAAGCCGGTCGTCGTCACCGGTCCCGAATCGCAAGGCTTCAAGCTCGACGCCGCCACGCTGGAAGCCGCCATCACGCCGCGCACGCGCTGGCTGATCCTGAATTCGCCCAGCAACCCCAGCGGCGCCGTCTACAGCGCCACCGAGCTGCGCGCGCTGACCGACGTGCTGCTGCGCCATCCCAACGTGTGGATCCTGAGCGACGAGATCTACGCGCCCTTCACCTACAGCGGCCAGGCCCACGCCTCGCCCGTGCAGGTCGAGCCCAAGCTGGTTGAGCGCACGCTCATCGTCAATGGCATGTCCAAGTCCTACGCCATGACCGGCTGGCGCGTCGGCTACGGCGCCGGCCCGGCCGACCTCATCAAGGCGATGAGCACCGTCATGTCGCAAAGCACCTCGTGCCCCAGCGCGATCTCGCAAGCCGCTGCGCAGGCCGCATTGGAAGGCGACCAGTCCAGCGTCACGGAAATGGTGGCGATCTTCAAGAAGCGCCGCGACCTCATCGTGAGCCGCCTGAACGCCATCCCCGGCATTTCGTGCGCCATGCCCGACGGCGCGTTCTACGTGTACGCCAACGTGCAGGGCCTGATCGGCAAGAAGGGTCCCGACGGCGAGCTGAAGACGGACCTGGACGTGAGCCTGTTCTTCCTGCGCGAAGCGGGCGTGGCGGTGATCGACGGCGGATCGTATGGCCTGTCGCCCTACGTGCGCTTCTCGTTCGCGACCTCCACCGAGGTCATCGAACAAGGCATGGACCGCCTGACCGTTGCGGTCAGCGCCCTGATGGCGGGCTGAACCGTGGCGCAGCACACCGCTCAACACCCGGTGCAGCGGCCGCCGCGCCGGGTTTCCTGGAACGATCCGGCCACACGGGCGCTGGTTTACCAGGCGCTGGCCCTGGCGCTCGTCGGGGCCGGCGTCTGGTTCCTGGTCCACAACACGCTGCACAACCTGTCGATGCGCAACATCGCGACGGGTTTCGGCTTTCTCAATCGCGAGGCGGGTTTTGCCATCGGCGAATCCGTCATCGCCTATGCGCCCGCCGACACCTACGGGCGCGCCATCTTCGCCGGCATCCTGAACACGCTGCGCGTGGGCCTGCTGGCGCTGATCGCCGCGACGATCCTGGGCGTCTTCATCGGCATCGGGCGCCTGTCCAAGAACTGGCTCGTCAACAAGATCACCTCGGTGTACGTCGAGGTGATGCGCAACGTGCCGCTGCTGTTGCAGCTGTTCTTCTGGTACGCGCTCATCACCGAGAACATGCCCGGCCCCCGCCAGGCGCACAATCCGCTGCCCGGCGTCTTCATCTCCAACCGCGGCCTCAAGGTGCCGGGGCTGGAAGGCGCCTCGCTGGACTGGGTGCTGTGCGGACTGGGGCTGGCCATCCTGGCGATCATCGCCGTGGGACATTGGGCCACCAAGCGCCAGGAAGCGACGGGACAGCCGTTCAAGCTGGGCCGCACGGCCATCGGCCTGCTGGTCGCATTCCCGGTCATCGGATGGCTCGCCAGCGGCGCATCGCTGACGCTGGACATGCCGGCGCTCAAGGGCTTCAACTTCGTCGGCGGCCTGACGCTGTCGCCGGAGTTCGTCGCCCTCTTCCTGGGCTTGACCGTCTATACGTCCGCCTTCATCGCCGAAGTCGTGCGCTCGGGCATCCAGGCCGTCAACAACGGCCAGTGGGAAGCCGCCGGTTCCCTGGGCCTGCCGCGCCGGCTGGTGCTGCGCCTGGTAATCCTGCCGCAGGCGTTGCGCGTCATCATCCCGCCGATGACCAGCCAATACCTGAACCTGCTGAAGAACAGCTCGCTGGCGGTGGCCATCGGCTATCCGGACATCGTGTCGGTGGTGAACACCACGCTGAACCAGACGGGCCAGGCCATCGAGGGCATCCTCATCATCATGGCCGCCTACCTGACCGTCAGCCTGTCGATCTCGATATTCATGAACTGGTACAACAAGCGCATCGCGCTGGTGGAGCGTTGAGATGAGCAGCACTACGCAAACCCTGAGCGCCAACGTCGCGCCGCCCGGCGCGCAAACCGGCGCCTGGGCCTGGATGCGGTCGCGCCTGTTCTCCTCGCCGCTCAACATCCTGATCACCGTGCTCCTGGCATGGTGCCTCCTGATGGCCTTGCCGGCGCTGGTGGAATGGGCCTTCATCAAGGCCAGCTTCGACGCCACCAACGCGCAGGAATGCCGCGCCGCCGGCGGCGCCTGCTGGGCGTTCATCATTGAAAAGCACCGGCTCATCCTGTTCGGCACCTATCCGTTCGACGAGCAATGGCGTCCGTTGATCGCCACAGGCATCCTGATCGCGGTGATCGTGGCCAGCGGCATGCGCCGCTTCTGGAACGGCAAGCTAGCGCTTATCTGGACGCTGGGACTGGCGGCCGTGTCCGTGCTGATGTGGGGCGGCGTGTTCGGCCTGACCTACGTCGAGAACGCCCGTTGGGGCGGCCTGCCGCTGACACTGATCCTGGCGACCTTCGGCATTGCCTTCGCGTTTCCGATCGGCGTGCTGCTGGCGTTGGGACGCCGCTCGAAGATGCCGGCCATCAAGGCGCTGTGCGTCGTGTATATCGAGCTGATCCGCGGCGTGCCGCTCATCAGCCTGCTGTTCATGTCGTCGGTCATGCTGCCGCTCTTCCTGCCGGAAGGCTTCACCATCGACAAGCTGCTGCGCGCGCAGATCGCGATCATCATGTTTGCCGCGGCCTACATCGCGGAAACGGTGCGCGGCGGCCTGCAGGCGATTCCGAAGGGGCAGTACGAAGGCGCGGATTCGCTGGGCCTGAACTACTGGCAGCAGATGCGCAAGATCATCCTGCCGCAGGCGCTCAAGATCGTGATCCCGCCGCTGGTGGGCATCTTCATCAGCCTGTTCAAGGACACGTCGCTGGTCGTGATCATCGGCATCTTCGATCTGACGCTGGCGGCCAAGGCGGCCCTGTCCGACGCGGCTTGGCGAGGTTTCGGGGTGGAGGCCTATCTCTTCATCTCGCTCATCTACTTCGTCTTCTGCTATTCCATGTCCAAATACAGCCGCGCGCTCGAGCAGCGCCTGGCCACCGGGCACGCCCGGTAAACCCGAAGGAGAACAGGCATGTCCGATGCCATCATTCGTCTGCAGGACGTGAACAAGTGGTACGGCCAGTTCCACGTGCTGCGCAACATCAATCTGAACGTCGCCCAGGGCGAGCGCATCGTGGTGTGCGGCCCGTCGGGTTCGGGCAAGTCCACGATGATCCGCTGCATCAACCGGCTGGAGGAACACCAGAAAGGCCAGATCATCGTCGACGGCACCGAGCTGACCAGCGACCTGAAGCACATCGAGACCATCCGCCGCGAGGTCGGCATGGTGTTCCAGCACTTCAATCTGTTCCCGCACCTGACCGTGCTGGAGAACCTGACGCTGGGACCGATGTGGGTGCTGAAGCAATCGCGCGCCCAGGCTGAGGCAACCGCCATGAAGTACCTGGAGCGCGTCCGCATTCCCGATCAGGCCGCCAAATTCCCCGGCCAGTTGTCCGGCGGGCAGCAGCAGCGCGTGGCGATCGCGCGTTCGCTGTGCATGAACCCGAAGGTCATGCTGTTCGACGAGCCCACGTCGGCGCTGGACCCGGAAATGGTCAAGGAAGTGCTGGACGTGATGGTGACGCTGGCGCAGGAAAGCGGCATGACGATGATCTGCGTGACGCACGAGATGGGCTTTGCGCGCAAGGTGGCGAACCGCGTGATCTTCATGGATCGCGGCGAGATCATCGAGGAGAACAATCCGGATGATTTCTTCGATCATCCGCAGAATGAGCGGACGAAGTTGTTCTTGAGTCAGATCCTGCACTGACACGGGGAGAACATCGCCGAGCAGTTCTTTTAGCCGCCTTCTTGCAAGGCGGCTTTTTTGTTTGGGGGGTTGCTTGCTGGGGGCCGGTGTCGGGGGGGGCATGCCGGGGGCCGGTGTCAGACACCCTGTGGAGGTCGTCCTCAACTTGCCACGGCACTTCAGCGGGTGTCAGACACCTGGGGCGGCTGCACTTCGGCAGGGGTAACGGCCAGGTGTCTCCGCAAGGTGTCTGACACCCGTATGAGATGGCCTAGAAGCTGCCGCCCCTGTCACCCGGGTGTCTGACACCGTCTCCCCAACGCACCCCACAAAGAACCAGATCATGGCGCAGCGCCGGGCCATCCCCCCGGAATGCGTATTAGTGATTTGAATATGCCGCTGCAGCCCCGCTGCGGCCCAGGGGCGCCGAATCACAAATCAGATATCAACATGAGAATTCAATCGTTCTAGCGCGACGGCGCATCGGCCAGACTGCGTCTTTCTCTAAGCGCATACAGGAATACCGATGTCCCTTCCTTCAGTCACGGGCCTGGACCACTACATCATCCGGGTCAACGACCTGCAGGCGGCGACCGACCGCTACGTCAAGCTGGGATTCAGCCTGGCCCCGCAGGGCCGGCACCATCGCGGCACGCGCAATCAGACGATCATTCTGGATGCCAACTACCTTGAACTGCTGACGTTCCCCGAAGACCTCAAGGCGCAGTCGCGCTTTGGCGGGTTTGACGACGCGTACGAAGGCCCGGTGGCCACGGCCTTGCAGACCACCGACAGCACGGCGGTGCACGCGGAATTGGCAAAGTTGGGCATCGACGCCGAACCGCCCATCAGCGGCGGCCGCCCGGTGCATCTGCCCGAAGGCAGCGAAGACGCGGCCTGGAACAACACCCAATTTCCCGCGGGCCTGCTCGGCGTGCCCGACTTCTTCACCTGCGGTCACCTGACGCGCCATCTGGTCTACCGCCCCGAATGGCAGGACCACGCCAATGGCGCGCGCCGCATCGAGTCCCTGATCGTCGTGCATCCCCAGCCCCGCTCGCTGCGCGCCGGCTACGAGCGCGTCTTCGGTCCCATCGCCACCAGCGACCTGCCCGACGATGGCCTGCAGGTGCGGCGCGGCAGCCTGCGTATCGACTTCCTCGCGCCGGCCACGTTTGAGCAGCGCTACCCGCAGGTTCGCGTGCCTGCCGGTCTGCCCGCCGCGTCGCAAGGCGGATGGTTCGCCGGCTCGGTGATCGGCGTGCGGGACCTGACCAAAACGCGCGCCATGTTCGACGCCAATCAGGTGGCGTACCGCGCCAACGCGGGCGGCGAGCTGGTGGTGGCGCCGGACGACGCGGGCGGCGCGTTGCAGGTCTTCGTGCAGGAGGCGTGAGATGAGCCAGACCCTGCCCGACTACTGGGACTGTTTTGCCAACGGCTATTCGTCCGCGCGGCAAGCCTTCGTCGACGACGCGGCCGCGCGCGGGGCCGCGCTATTCCGCTATGAACATCCCACGCTGAAAGACCCGCAGGGCAACGCATTGAGCGTGGACGTCGCCGTCCTGGGCCGCCGCGATGCGCCGCGCACGCTCCTGGCGATCAGCGGCACCCACGGGCTGGAAGGCGCGGCCGGGTCCGCGGTGCAGCGCGCATGGCTGGCCGCCGACGGCGCACGGCCGCTGCCCGACGACGTAAACGTCGTCCTGGTCCACGCGCTGAACCCGTACGGCTATGCCCACGACACCCGCACCACGGAAAACAACGTTGACCTGAACCGGAACTTCGTCGACCACGCCCGGCCCTATCCCGCCAACCCGCACTACGCGACGCTGCATCCCCACCTGATTCCGGCCCGATGGACCGAGACCACGCACGAGGCCGCCGCGCAGGCGCTGGACACGTTCAAGGCCACGCACGGCGCGGACACCCTGTTCAACGTGACCGCCAGCGGCCAATACACGCATCCGGACGGCCTCGTCTACGGCGGCCAGGGACCGGAATGGTCCAACCGCACGCTGCGGCGCATTGTCGATGAGCACCTGGCGGCCAGCGAGCGCGTCGCGTTCATCGACTGGCACACCGGCATCGGCGAATACGGCGAGCCCTTCTTTCTGTGCTTCAACGACGAAGCCAGCGCCGAGCAAGCGCAGGCCGCACGCTGGTGGGGTTCTGAACGCGTGCGCGACCAGCGCCCGCACGGCTTGGCGCGACCCGACTATCAGGGCCTGGTGTTCCGTGGCGTGCAGCAGGCGCTGGGCGATCGCCCGCTGGCCGGCGCGGTCGTCGAATTCGGCACGCGCGGCCTGCAGATGCGGCCCGCGCTGCGGCTGGACCAATGGCTGCGCTTCAAAGCGCCGCAAGCCCCCGACGCCGCGCGCGATGCGCAACTGCGCGCGGACCTGGTGGACGCATTTGTACCGGTATCCAGCGTGTGGCGGCGCAGCGTCGTCGCGCATGGCCTGCACATCACCCGCCAGGCCATCGACGGCGTCGCGGGCTGGTGACTTCTTTTCTCTAAATCCCCTTCTATCTGGCATTCATGAAAGCGATTGTTTTGCGTGAGCACGGCGGCAACGAAAAGCTGCGCCTGGAAACCAACTTCCCCGATCCCGTGGCCGGTCCCAATGACGTGGTGATCCGCGTCAAGGCCTCGTCCCTGAACTACCACGACGTCTTCACCCGCCGCGGCATGCCGGGCATCAAGCTGCCCTTCCCCGTCATCATCGGCCTGGACGTGGCCGGCGAGATCGTGAAGACCGGCGAGAACGTGCGCGACTGGAAGGCCGGCGACCGCGTGCTGGTCGACCCGATCGACCGCGTGGACGGCGGGCTGGTCGGCGAGACCATCCACGGCGGACTGGCCGAGCTGTGCCGCGTGCCCGCGCACCAGCTCCTGCGTCTGCCCGACGAAGTCAGCTTCGAACAGGCCGCCGCGCTGCCGGTGGCCTACGGCACCGCGCTGCGCATGATGAACCGCATCGGCCAAGTGAAGGCCGGCGAAAAGGTGCTGATCCTGGGCGCCAGCGGCGGCGTGGGCGTGTGCGCGGTGCAGCTCGCCAAGCTGGCGGGCGCCGAAGTCATCGCCTGCGCCGGCACGCCGGAGAAAGGCGAAGCGCTGCGCGCGCTGGGCGCCGACCACATCATCCTGTACACCGAGGAAGACTTCCTGAAGGCCGTGCAGGAACGTTTCGGCAAGCCCTCGCGCCGGCGCGGCGGCAAGCCAGGCGGCGTGGACGTGGTGGTGAACTTCACGGGCGGCGATACGTGGGTCAAGTCCCTGCGCTGCCTGCGCCTGGGCGGACGTCTCCTGACCTGCGGCGCGACGGCGGGCTTCGATCCCAAGGAAGACCTGCGCTACATCTGGACGTTCGAGCTGCAGATCCGCGGCTCCAACGGCTGGGACCGCGACGACCTGCACGAACTGCTGGCGCTGGTGCGCGACGGCCGCCTGCGCGTCGAAGTGGACCGTGTGTGGCCGCTGGAACAAGGCGCTGATGCGCTGGCCTCGCTGGAAGATCGCAAGATCGTCGGCAAAGTGCTGGTGGCGTCATGAGCGCGCAGCTGAACGCCGTCGATATCCAGGCCAAGTTCGACGGATCGCCCTTCATTGCGTGGCTGGACCTGTCGGTGCGCGACGTCGACCACGAACAGGGTGAACTGACCGTGGTGGCGCCCTTCCGTCCGGAGTTCGAACGCGGCGCGCAGAGCGGCCAATGGCATGGCGGCCCGCTGGCTGCCGTAATCGACACGGTCGGCGACTTTGCCGTCGGCATGCTGCTTGGACGCGGCCTGCCCACCATCAACTTCCGCGTCGACTATCTGCGTCCGGCCATCAATACCTCGCTGACCGCCGTGGCGCGCGTGCGCCGCAACGGCCGCAGCGTGGGCGTGGCCGACGTCGACCTCTACAACGACCAGGGCGCGCTGGTGGCCATCGGCCGCGCCACCTACGCCACGCTCAGCCAGGGCTGAGCCGCGCCATCAAGACAAGGATTTCCGTCATGACACAAGCAACCCGCGCCGGACGGCGCGCCTTTCTGACCCGTTCCGCCGCCGGCGGCCTGGCTGCGGCCGGCCTGGGCGTCGCGCCCCGCACGCTGCTCGCCGCCACCGACCGCCCGGGCTCCGACGCCGGCCCCGCCCGCCGTGGCGGCACGCTCGTCGCGACGTGGGGCGGCCTGGAGCCGCAAGCCCTGTTCGTGCCGGGCGGCGGCGGTTCCAGCCCGTTTCAGACCTCCACCAAGATCCTGGAACGCCTGCTCAAGCTGGACGCCGACCTGAAGTTCCAGCCCGCGCTGGCCCTGTCCGTCAC
>NZ_DAMCTG010000128.1:0-10094 GCF_032113835.1 Achromobacter sp.
TCCATGATCTTTAGTCCTCATGATATGCCTCGCCCACAAAATCACGGATAGGCCCACCTACATCAACGGGTGTCAGACACCTACGACAAATACTCAACGGCTTTCAGACGCCTACGACATATCCTCAGCCGGTATCAGTCACCTAACGTAGCCTTTCCTAGCCAAGACGACCCTTCAATTCACCTTCGCCCCAGACACCTCAACCGCCCTCTTCCAAGTCCCCAACTCCCGCTCGATATGCGCCCCAAACTCCCCAGGCGTCGACCCCACCACCTCATACCCATATCCCGCCAACTGCCCCTTCAACGCAGGCACCGACACCGCCTCTGCAATTCCCTTGCTGACTGCATCGACCACCGCCCCCGGCGTGCCCGCCGGCGCCAATATCCCGTACCAGCCGTTGACGACGAAGTTGGGGACGGTTTCTGCGACGGTGGGGACGTCGGGCAGGAGCGGCGAGCGGTGTTCGCCGGTGACGGCGATTGCCTTCAATTTGCCGGCCTGCACTTGCGGCAGCGAGGTCGAGATGCTGTCGAACATCAAGGACACTTCGCCGCCGAGCAGTGCGACGACAGCGGGGCCGCTGCCTTTGTACGGGACGTGCATCATGTCGGCGCCGGTCTGGTTTTTGAACATCTCGGCGGCGAGGTGGCTGGTGTTGCCGTTGCCGGCGGACGCGAAGCTCAGCTTGCCGGGGTTGGCCTTGCCGTAGGCGATGAGTTCGCTGACGGTGTTGGCGGGTGTGGCGAGCGGGGCGGCGACGAGCATGGGCAGCGTGGCGACGAGGGAGACCGGCGCGAAATCCTTGCGGGTGTCGTAGGGCAGCGAGGGATAGAGGCTGGGGTTGATGGTGTGCGCGGCCAGCACCATCAGGAGCGTGTAGCCGTCGGGCTTGGCGCGGGCGAGCTGGGCGGAGGCGATGGCGCCGCCTGCGCCGGGTTTGTATTCGAGGACGACCGGCTGGCCCCACTTCTTCTGCAGTTCTGCGCCCAGCGGGCGCGCGAGCATGTCGGCGCTGCCGCCCGGCGGGTACGGGATCAGCAAGGTGATGGGCTTGTCGGGATAGGTTGGCGCGGCGTGGGCGACGGCGGCCGCGCCCAGGCACAGCGCGGTTGCCGATACGGCGGCCAGAGTTGAACGAATCATCGGTAGCTCCTTTGCCCGACGCCGGGCGGACGTGAAGACATCGTCAGAGGTGGCGGCAGGAATGGCTGCGCTTGCCAGTCGTCTGAACGAAAGGCGGCTCGGCCATGCCAGCAGGCCGTTTACACGCATCGCGGCACGGACACGTCAGCCACCGTTTACGCACATCGCGGCACGACCACGTCAGCCACCGTTTACTCGTATCGCGGCACACCCGCGTCATCCACGACGATGGTTCGGGGCGTTTGCGGAAAATGCAGCGGGGCTTCAGTGACCGACCGCAGGAAGGCTTCGGTCACGCCCGCCTTCATCGCATGCACCTGTAAACCCACGGGCATGACGTCGATGACGGCGAGGTCTGTATAGATGCGTGACACCACGCCTTTGCCGGTGAGCGGATAGGTGCATTGCCGCAGGATCTTGGGCGTGCCGTCGCGGCCGCGGTGTTCCATGGTGACGAGGACCTGCTTGGCGCCGACGGCCAGGTCCATTGCGCCGCCGACGGCGGGGATGGCGTCCGTGGCGTCGGTTTTCCAGTTGGCGAGGTCTCCGCGCTCGGACACCTGGAAGGCGCCCAGGACCGCGTAGTCCAGGTGGCCGCCGCGCATCATGGCGAATGAAATCGTGTGTTCGGTGATGGACGCGCCTTGCAGCAAGGTGATGGGCTGGCGGCTGGCGTTGATGAGGTCGGGGTCGACGTCGTCGCCGGCGGCGGCGGGGCCCATGCCGAGGATGCCGTTTTCGCTGTGCAGCAGGATCTCGCGGCCGCTGGGCAAGTAGTCGCCGACCAGGGTCGGCATGCCGATCCCGAGGTTGACGATGGCGCCGTCGGGAATGTCGCTGGCCAGAAGCCGCGCGATCTGCTGGCGGGTCAGGCCGATGATGTCTTGCATGTCAGGCCTCCACGCGCACGACGGATTTCACGAAGATGCCCTGCGTCATGATCTGTTCGGGCACCAGCGCGCCCAGCGGCACGATCTCGTCGACCTGCGCGATGGCGTGTTTGGCGGCCATGCACATGACGGGATTGAAGTTGCGCGCGGCGTGCCGGTACATGAGGTTGCCCCAACGGTCGCCCAGGTGCGCGCGGATGAGCGCGTAGTCGGCGCGCAGAGGCTGCTCGAGCACGTAGCCGATCCCGTCGATGACTTCCTGGCGGCGCCCCTCGGCCAATTCGGTGCCGTAGCCGGTGGGCGTGTAGAACGGCCCGAGACCTGCGCCGGCGGCGCGCAGCCGTTCGGCCAGGGTGCCTTGGGGCACGCATTCCAGTTCGACCTCGCCTGCACGGTAGGCGCGGGCGAAGGCGTCGGAGTTGGGTGGGCGCGGGTGCGAACAGATGATCTTGCGGACCTGCTTGCGCACCAGCAGCGCGGCGATGCCGCGTTCGAAGGTGCCGGCGTTGTTGGAGATGATGGTGAGGTTGCGCCGGTCCAGCTCGGCCAGGCAGTGCAGCAGTTCATACGGCACGCCCGCTTCGCCGAAGCCGCCCACCAGCACGGAGGCGCCGTCGGGAATGACGGCCACGGCCTGCGCCATGGATTCCTGAATCTTGTCGATCACTTATTGCTCCTGCACGAGACCCGCGGCGTCCACGATGCTTTTCCAGCGGGCGCGTTCCTGGTCGATGAAGGCCGCGAACTCCGCGGGCGTGTTGCCGCCGGCCTGGCCGCCCATGGCCTTGAAGCGTTCGCTGATCTCGGGACTGCGCACCACGTCGCGCGTGGCGGCGTAGAGCTTGTCGATGGCGCCCTGTGGCGTGCCGGCGGGCGCGACCAGGCCGAACCACGCGGTGACCACCATGTCCTTCACGCCCGCCTCGGCCATGGTCGGCACGTTCGGCAATTCGGGGAGCCGCGTGTCGCTGGTGACGGCCAACGCGCGCAGTTTTCCGGCCTGGATGTACGGCATGGAGCTGGGCAGGTTGTCGATCATGAAGGTGAACTGCTGCCCGAGCAGCGCGGCTACGGCGGGGCCGGCGCCCTTGTAGGCGACGTGCGTGCCGGGGATGCCGGCGCGCTGCTTGAACATTTCGGCGGACAGGTGCGGCGACTGGCCCGCGCCGGAACTGCCGAAGGACACCTTGGTGGGGTCCTGCCTGACCTGCGTCAGCAGGTCCGCCACGCTGCGGGCGGGCGAGGCCTCGTTGACGACGAGGACGTTGGGCACCGAGATCACGAGCGTCACGGGCGCGAAGTCGGCGGGCTTGTAGGGCAGCGTCTTGTAGAGCGCGTAGTTGATGGCGTTGGGGCCGATGTTGCCCATCAGCAGCGTGTAGCCGTCGGGCTTGGCGCGCGCCAGCGCCTGCGCGCCGATGATGCCCGCGGCGCCGGCGCGGTTCTCCACGATGACCTGCTGACCCAGTTTGGCGGCCAGCTTGTCGGCGATGAGGCGTGCCGAGATGTCGGTGGTGCCGCCCGGCGCGGCCGGGATGATGAGGGTGATGGGCCGTTCAGGCCAGGCGGCCTGCGCCGGGTTCGCGATGGCGATGGCCATCGCGCCGGCTGCCAGCCAGCGATGCGCACACATCATGCTTGTCTCCCTGCGTGACCATTGATTGGTCAACTCGTGAGCACGAGTGTGGGCGCGGGGGTGGCAAATGCCTATTCCGGAATCCGGAGGTGTGGGTTCGCCTGCGCTGAAGTACGCATTCTGGCCGACACGGCTTCACTGCCGCGGGCGCCACGATGGCCAGGCCAGCCAACGCCGCCGCGGCCGGCCGGCGTGTTCAGTGGCGGTCGCCGGCCGCCGGGCATTACGCCCCCCCGCGCTCCCAGCGCCGCTGGATGGCCTTGGCCGCGACCACGCCGTCCGCCATCGACGTCACCACGCAGGGGTGCATGCGGTGTGCGACCTCGCCGATGGCGTAGATGTCCGGCACGCTGGTCTCGGCGGTGGCGAAGTCGGTGCGGATGTAGCCGCGCTCGTCGCGCGCGAGCCTCACATCGTCGGCAAACGCGGCCTGCGGTTCCCAGCCGTAGAAGACCAGGATCAGGTCGTACTGCCGACCGTCCACGCTGCGGGTGGCAGGGTCGACCTTGTAGGGTCCGATGTGCACGCCATCTGTGCCGGCGCGCGTCACCCATTGCTGCTGGGCGCGCACGCTGCGCGCGTAGAGGTGAACCTTGCGCGCACCGCGGTTGCGCACATAGACAAAGTTTTCAAAGGCGTTGTCGCCGCCGCCCAGCACGGCGACCGACAGGCCGGAATAGTCCTGCGCCACGATGGGCGAGCCGGGGCCGATCAGCACGCCGGGCCAGGACGCGCCCGGCGGGTGGTCGGGCAGCCCCTTGGCGCGCACGCCGGAGGCGATGACCAGGGTGCGGGCGCGGGCCAGGGTTTCCTGGCCGTCCGGGCCGGCAAGCGTGGTTTCGATGCCGCCCTTGCAGGGCCGTACGCCGGTGACGCGGGTTTCCAGCCGTACGGGCACATCGGCGGCGCGCACGCTGGTGTCGATGTTGGCCGCCACCTGCTGACCGGTCACGCCGGGCAAAACGGCGATCCAGTCGTCGGCGAACGGGTTGTCATTGCCCAGCCCGCCCAGGCGGGCGCTGGCCTCGACCAGCAGGGGCGACAGACCCAGGCGGGCCAGCCACAGGGCGCAGGAGGCGCCGGCCGGGCCGCCGCCTACAATGACCGAATCGTGCATCTGTTGCATTTCACCCCTTATTGACTGCGCCGGCGCCTTGCGGGCGCCTCGACATGGCCGGATTGTAGCCAGCGCGCCCCCGCCCTCCGCCGTCGCCTTACAATTCCGGCTATTCCACCCAGGTTTTCATCATGCCCACTCGCCGCATCATTCTTTCCGGCCTTGCGCTCGACGCCCGCATCGGCATCCTCGAGCACGAGCGCCGCGCCACCCAGCCCCTGCACGTCGATGCCGAATTCGACGTCGACATCCAGCGTTCGGTGGACGATCACGATATCCACAGCGTGCTGGACTACCGCCGGCTGCGCGAGGCCATCGTCGAGGAATGCACGCAGGCGCATGTGAACCTGATCGAAACCCTGTCCGAACAAGTGGCGGCGCGCCTCTTGGCGGACTTCCAGGAAATCCGCGCGCTGCGCCTGCGCATCAGCAAGCCCATGGCCTTCTCCGACTGTGCGGCGGTGGGCGTGGAAATCCAGATCAATCGCTGACATGAACGATATCGCTTCCCCCGCCGTGCAATTTCGCACGCCCGCCGACGAAAAGGCACGCCTCGAAGGCAACAAGCTGACCAAGCGGCTGGCGCGCGAGACCACGCGCGCCCTGTCCGACTACAACATGATCGAGGAAGGCGACCGCGTGATGGTCTGCCTGTCCGGCGGCAAGGATTCCTATGCCATGCTGGACATCCTGCTGCAGCTCCAGAAGCGCGCGCCGTTCAGGTTTGAACTGATCGCGGTGAACCTGGACCAGAAGCAGCCGGGCTTTCCCGACCACATCCTGCCGCAGTATTTGAAAGAACTGGGCGTTCCCTTCCACATCGAGACGCAGGACACGTATTCGATCGTGACGCGCGTGCTGGAAGAGGGCAAGACGATGTGCTCGCTCTGTTCGCGGCTGCGCCGCGGCATTCTGTACCGCGTCGCCTCGGAACTGGGCGCCACCAAGATCGCGCTGGGCCATCATCGCGACGACATCCTGGCCACGTTCTTCCTGAACCTGTTCTACGGCGGCAAGGCCAAGGGCATGCCGCCCAAGCTGGTGTCCGACGACGGCCGCCACACCGTGATCCGCCCGCTCGCCTATGTGGTCGAGTCCGACCTGATTGCCTACGCCGAGCTCAAGCAGTTCCCCATCATTCCGTGCAATCTCTGCGGGTCGCAAGAGAACCTGAAGCGCAAGGAAGTCGGCCGCATGATCAAGGAGTGGGACAAGCAGCACCCGGGCCGGTCGTGGAACGTGTTCAACGCGCTGTCGCGCGTGGTGCCCTCGCACCTGATGGACCGTGACCTGTTCGATTTCGTGGGTTTGAAGCCCACGGGCGTGCCGGATGCCAATGGCGACACGGCGTTTGATACGGTCGACCCCACGGACGAGTCGGATGTTGCGTGTGGCGATACGCCGCCGGCGTTGGAGCCGGGCGCGATCATCGAGAAGAAGGTGATGTTCTCGCGCGAGTGATGTGCCTCGTGCAAAGCGACCCACCCAAATAAGAATGGGGCTGCGATATGCAGCCCCATTTTTTTCTTGGCGATATCAGGCGTTCAACACCCGGATCGGCGTACCCGCCGCCCACGCCTTCACGGCTTCCAGGCAGTTCTGGTAGAACGCCTCGAAGTTTTCGCGGCTGACGTAGCCCAGATGCGGGGTCAGGATCACGTTGTCCAGGTCGCGCACGTTGTCGGTGGGCGACAGCGGTTCTTCGGGATAGACGTCCAGGCCCGCTCCCGCGATGCGGAACTTCACCAGCGCATCCATCAGCGCTTCCTGATCGACAAGACCGGCGCGCGACGTATTCACCAGGTACGCGGTCGGCTTCATCGCGGCCAGCGCGGTGGCGTCGACCACGTGGCGGCTGCGATCGGACAGGATCAGGTGCAGGCTCACGACGTCGGACGTGGAAAAGAGTTCGTGCTTGTCCACGCGCGTGACGCCCGCAGCCTGCGCACGCTCGTCGGTCAGGTTGGGGCTCCAGGCCACCACATCCATGCCGAAGGCCAGCCCCACCTTGGCCACCGCGGCGCCGAGCTTGCCCAGTCCCAGCACGCCCAGGCGCTTGCCGGCCAGCGGCTCGGGCATGGCCGTCTGCCACATGCCGCGGCGCATGGCGGCGTCTTCGGCGGGCAGGTGCTTGAAGAGGCCCAGGATGTGCGCCCAGGCGAGTTCCGCCGTGGCAGTGTTGGCGTCGGCGCTGCCGGGCGCGCCGGACACGACGATGCCCTGCGCGGCGCAGGCCTGCATGTCGATGGCGTTGTTGCGCATGCCGGTGGTGACCAGGAGGCGCAGCTTGGGCAGGGCGCGGATGCGCTCGGCGGGGAACGGCGTGCGCTCGCGCATGGCGACGATCACGTCGAAGGACGCGAGCGTGGCCTCGACCTGGTCGTCGGGAATGAAGTTATTGAAGATCTGCACCTCGGCGTCACCGCCCAGCGAGGTCCAGTCAGCATAGCGCCGGGCTACGTCGTGGTAATCGTCGAGTATTGCGATTTTCAAGTCTTGTCTCCGGGAGGGATGGCGCTTGCCGCGCCCCCCTTTCCCGGGCCGGCGCGACGTGCGCCGGTCAGTTCAAACGGGCCTTGAGCTGGTCCAGCGGCAGCGCGCCGCTGATGCGCGAGCCGTCGGCAAAGAACAGTGTCGGCGTGCCGCGCACCATCAGTTGCTGGCCAAGCGCCAGCAGCTTGTCTTCGGGCACGTCGCAATCGGCGCTGGGCGGCGTCTTGCCGCGCAGCATCCAGTCGTCCCAGGTCTTGCCCTGGTCCTTGGCGCACCAGACGTTGCGCACCTTGACCTTGGAATCCGGCGACAGGATGGGATAGAGGAAGGTGTAGACGGTCAGGTTGTCCACGTCTTCGAGCGTCTTGCGCAGCTGCTTGCAATAGCCGCAGTTGGGATCTTCGAAGATCGCGACCTTGCGCGAGCCGTCGCCCTTGACCTGCTTGATCGCCAGGTCCAGCGGCAGTTGGTCGAACGTGACGGCGCTGAGCTTTTCCTGGGATTCGCGGGTGACGTCGCGGCGCGTGGCGGCGTCGATCAGCGGTCCTTCCATGACCCACGTCACGCCTTCGTCGGTGTAGATCAGGTCCATGCCGAGCTGCACTTCAAACAGGCCATAGGGCGTGCGGCGCACGGTCGTGACGTTCATGCCGGAAAAGCGCTGCTGGAAGCGTTCCTTGACGGCGGCCGACTGCGGATCGAGTTCGGTGGTGGAGACGCTTTTTTCGCCTTTGGCCGCCTGTCCCACGGACTGCGTGGAGACGGATTTTGCGCCCTGCGCTTGGGCCGTGGCGGACAAGCCGATACCCGCGGCGAGGAAACAGGCCGCCAGCGTGGCGGGAATGCGGAATTTCATCGGTACTCCTGGTCTTGTCAGTCGTGTGCTCAGCCGGAAAGCGTAACCGATCCGGGGCGGGCGGCGCGGCAGGCGGGTGGGCGGATTCCTATCAGACGGCCGCCGGCCGCCGCAGGTTCCGCCCGGCGACACCGTCGGGCCCGGCTGGGCCTTGTCGGGCCTTGTCGGGCCGGGTTGGGCCTGGTCGGGCCGACTCGGACCCACCATGGCCTAATTAGCCGACGCCCCCGCGATCAGCCGGCGCTTGATCAGCGGCGCGCGCTCGACCCAATGCATGCCGGCGTTGCGCAGCCAGACGAGCGGCGTCGCCTTCGATCCGAACAGCTTGTGCAGGCCATCCGTGGCCAGCCGCATGGCCAGGACCGGCTCGGCGCGCGCCCGCTGGTAGCGGTGCAGCACGCGCAGGTCACCGGCCTGGCGGTAGGGTTCACGCTCGGCGACGATGCGGGCCAGCGCCTCGACGTCGCCCAGCCCCAGATTCAGGCCCTGCCCCGCCAGCGGGTGCAGGCGGTGCGCGGCGTCTCCGGCCAGCGCGATGCCGGGCGCCACCATCTGGGCGCGCTCCAGCGTCAGCGGAAAACCGTGCAGCTTGCTGCGGACCTTCAGGCGGCCCAGCCGCCCTTCGGCCGCCTCGGCCAGCAGCGCCTCGAGGCGAGCGGTTTGAGCGTCCTGCGGCAGGTTTAGCAGTTGCTGGGCCAGCTCGCTGCGCATGGACCACACCATGGAAACCTGCGGGCCGTCCGCGGTATCGGGCAGCGGCAGCAGCGCCAGCACGCCGTCGTCGCGGAACCATTGGATCGCGGTGCCCTGGTGCGGCAGTTCCGCGTCCAGATGCACGACGAGGCCGGTGTCGTTGTAGGACTGGGCTTCGTGCTTCAGCCCGGCCGCCTCGCGCAGCGGCGAGGCCGCGCCATCGGCGCCGACGAAGAGTTCGGCCTGGATGCGCGCGCCACTTTCGGTGTCGACCGCGCCGTTCTGGTAGCCGGTGCAGCGGTCTTCGAGCCAGGCAATGCCGAACATGCGCACGGCCTGGATCAGGACGCGCTCGATCTCGCCGGACTCGACGATCCAGGCCAGTTGCGGCAGCGCCGCCTGCCAGGCGTTGAGGTTGACTTGGCCGTCCGCATCGCCGTGGATCTCCATGGCCTGCACCGGCATCAGGCGCGACGCGGGCATGGCGTCCCACACGCCGATGTCGGCCAGAAAGCGCTGGCTGGCGGGCGAGATGGCGTAGACGCGGGGGTGATAGCGGTTGGGGTCGGCGGGCGGCACGGCGGCTCGCGGCGCCAGCACGGCCACGCGCTGGCCGCGGCGGGCCAGCGCCAGGGCGGTGGACAGGCCGACGATGCCGGCCCCGCAAACTACGATCTGATGGCTCATCGTGCGGAAGGCTCCCCGGCCTGTTTGGGCCACAGCAGCCACATCTGGCCGCGTTGCTTCATGCGGCCGGCCTGCTGGCCGGCTTCTTCGCCGTAACCCCAATAGAAGTCGGCGCGCGCCGCGCCGCGGATGGCGGTGCCGGTGTCCTGGGCGAACACCAGACGCTGCAGGGGACGGTCCGACGCGGGATAGGTGGTGGACAGGAACAGCGGCGTGCCGAGCGGCACGAAGGTCGCGTCCACCGCCACCGAGCGCCGCGGCGCGAGCGGAATGGCGTAGGCGCCCTTGGGGCCTTGTTCGGGATCGATGACCGCCTCTTCGCGGAAGAACACCACGGCCGGGTTGGCGTTGAGCATTTCAGGCACGCGCTTGGGATTGCGCTGCGCCCAGGCCCGGATGTTCTGCATCGACGCCTGGTCGGCGGTGAGTTCACCACGGTCGATCAGCCAGCGGCCGATGGACGCGTAGGGCTGGCCGTTGTGGTCGGCGTAGGCGACGCGGATGGTCTTGCCGGCGTCGGGCCCGTCGGTGAGCTGCACGCGTCCGGAGCCCTGCACCTGCAGGAAGAAGTTGTCC
>NZ_DAMCTG010000129.1:0-10072 GCF_032113835.1 Achromobacter sp.
AGCGCCCCGTATGAACTGGGGGCCCGTCCCCTGATCGCCGTCTTCCGGATCGGCGCCGCCCTCTATCCCGCCCACGGCCGCAGCGTCGAGGAATTGCAACGTTGCGTGCAGGTGGCGATGGTGCCGCTCAAGGAGCGTGGCGGCGAAGGGTGGAATCTCTTCGACTTCCGGCTGCTGGCGAGGCAGCGGGACCAGCAGGGCCTGGAAAACGATCTGCGGCTGGCGCTGACGACGCCAGCCATGGAACAGTTCGAACTCTATTACCAGCCGGTCTGCGACAGCGCGACCGGCGTGGTGCAGGGATGTGAGGCGCTGCTGCGCTGGCATCACCCGGTACTGGGCAGCGTGTCGCCTGCCGTGACGATTGAACTGGCCGAACGCAGCGGCCTGATTGTGCCGCTGGGCGCCTGGATCCTGGAGCGCGCCTGCACGCAGGCGGCGCTGTGGCCGTCGGCGTGGCGTGTCCACGTGAACCTGTCGGTCATGCAGATGAATGAAGACGGGCTGGTCCAGCTCGTGTCGGACGTGCTGGCCGCCACGCGGCTGTCGCCGCGCAAGCTGGTGCTGGAGATCACGGAGTCCATCTTCATCCTGCACTACGAGCGGCACGTGAAGATCCTGAACACGCTGCGCGACATGGGCATCGGGGTGGCGCTGGATGACTTTGGGTGCGGGTATTCCAGCCTGAACCATCTACGCCATCTGCCCATCGACTGGGTCAAGATTGACCGCAGCTTCATTTCCGCCCTGGAATCGGATGCGGGCAGCCGCGAGGTGGTCTCCGCGTTGTTCGGCCTGTGTCAGGCCATGCACCTGCCGGTCGTGGCCGAAGGCGTCGAAACCGAAGGACAGCGCGAAATCCTGAAGGCGTTGGGATGCCGCGTGATGCAGGGCTTTCTGCTGGGCCGGCCGGCGCCCGCCGCCGAAATCCAGGCTTTGGCCGCGGCGGTGTCATAATCGGGGTTGCTTGCAAACCCGACCTGTTGACTCCTTATGCCCGGCAATACCCTAGGTACCCTTTTTACCGTCACGAATTTCGGCGAATCCCACGGTCCGGCCATCGGTTGCGTCGTGGACGGCTGTCCTCCCGGACTGGCCCTGGACGCGTCCGACATCCAGTTCGAACTGGACCGCCGCCGCCCGGGCACCTCGCGCCACGTGACGCAGCGCCAGGAAGCCGACCAGGTCGAGATCCTGTCCGGCGTCTACGAAGGGGTCACCACCGGCACGCCCATCGCGCTGCTGATCCGCAATACCGACGCGCGCAGCAAGGACTACTCCAACATCGAGGACACGTTCCGCCCGGGTCACGCCGATTTCGCTTACTGGCGCAAGTTTGGCGTGCGCGACCCGCGCGGCGGCGGTCGTTCCTCGGCGCGGCTGACGGCGCCCACCGTGGCGGCCGGCGCCATCGCCAAAAAGTGGCTGGCCGAGCAATACGGCGTCCAGGTGCGCGGCTACATGAGCCAACTGGGCCCTGTCGCCATCCCGTTCGTTTCGTGGGACGAAGTGCCCAACAATCCCTTTTATGCGCCCAACGCCGAGGTCGTCCCCGAACTGGAAGCCTATATGGACCAGTTGCGCCGGGACGGCGATTCCATCGGCGCGCGCATTGAAGTCGTCGCAGAGAACCTGCCGGCCGGCTGGGGCGAACCCATCTACGACCGGCTGGACGCCGACATCGCCCACGTCATGATGGGCCTGAACGCGGTCAAGGGCGTTTCCATTGGCGCGGGCTTTGACTGCATCACGCAGCGCGGCTCGGAACATGGCGACGAGATCACGCCCGACGGCTTTCTGAGCAACCACGCCGGCGGCGTGCTGGGCGGCATTTCGACCGGCCAGCCCATCACCGTGTCGCTTGCGATCAAACCCACGTCGAGCATCCGCGTCGAGCGCCGCTCGGTCAACCGCGCCAACGAGCCGGTGATGGTGCAGACGCTGGGCCGCCACGATCCTTGCGTGGGCATCCGCGCGACGCCCATCGCCGAGGCCATGCTGGCGCTCGTGCTGATCGATCACGCACTGCGCCATCGTGGGCAGTGCGGCGCGACCCCCGTCTGATACGTTTTTCCGTTGTTGAATTGGCTTGGAGGCCGACATGAAACAGAAGCGTCATTTTCTGCGCAATGCCGGGGCCGTGCTGTCGCTGGCCGCGCTGGCCGGCTGCACCAGCATGAACACCACGCAGTCAGGCGCCGTGGGCGTTGACCGCAAGCAATACATGTCCACGATGGTGCCGGCGCAGGCGCTGGAACAGGAAGCGAACCAGCAGTACGCCGACATCCTGCAGGAGGCCAAGTCCAAGGGCCTGCTGGATCGCGACGCCAAGCAGCTTGCGCGCGTGCGCGACATCTCGCAGCGCCTGATCGCGCAGGCGGGCGTGTTCCGTCCGGATGCGGCCAACTGGAAATGGGAAGTCCACGTGCTGTCCCAAAACGAGGTCAACGCCTGGTGCATGCCCGGCGGCAAGATCGCCGTCTACACCGGCCTGATCTCGCAGATCAAACCGACCGACGATGAGCTGGCCGCAGTGCTGGGCCACGAAATCGCCCACGCCCTGCGTGAACATGCGCGCGAGCGCGTGTCCCAGCAGATGGCTACCAATCTGGGCTTGCAGGTGTTGTCCATTGCCACGGGATCCCAGGCGGCGTCGGACCTGGGCGGTGAGTTGACCAGCGTGATGTTCACCTTGCCCAACAGCCGTACGCACGAGACCGAAGCGGACCGGATGGGCGTGGAACTGGCGGCCCGGGCGGGATACGACCCGCGCGCCGCCGTGACGCTGTGGCAGAAGATGGGCGCGGCCAGCCAGGGCAGCGCACCGCCCGAGATCCTGTCGACCCACCCGTCGGCCGCCTCGCGCATCAGCGATCTGCAATCGGCGTCGCAGAAGGTGATGCCGCTTTACGAACAGTCCAAGGGACAGGCCGCGCGCTAAGAGGGTACGGTCTTACGCTGACGACGGCCCGCGCGGCAATGCCTGCGCGGGCCGTTTTCCATGGTCCTTTTCCTGCGGCGGGGCGTGCCTGGACGCCCCAATCGCAGGCTGCTGCGGCATCTCTTCGACTTACGCCCCGCTTGCCGTCCTGACGCCCTGGCCGCGCATGATCTCGATGCCCAGGCCATGCAGAATGCGCTGCGTCTCGGCGTCCGGCACGTCTTCCGCGTAGACCGCAATCCCCAGCGAACGCGCCGTTTCCAGCACCGACGCCGTCAACTGCTGGCTGCCCGGGCTTTGCGACATCCCGCCCACGAATCCCCCGCCCAGTTTCACGTAAGACAACGGCAGCGTGTGCAGTTGCGCCACCGCGCCGAACTGCTGCGCCAGGCGGCGCACGCCGATGTGTGCGCCAAATTCCGCCGCCACGCGTGCAAAGGCGGTGATCTGCTCGTGGCATTCCACCAGCCCGTGCGCGTCGATTTCCACGTACAGACGGCGCGCCAGCGGACGGTTTTCGGTCAGCAGCAGTGCGAGCTGACGCAGGAACTTCTGGCCGCGCAGTGAAGGCAGCGCCACGCGCACGGCAAGTTCGCCCGAGTGGCTGGCCAGCCATTCCAGGCCCAGCCTCACGGATTCCAGATCGCATTCCGCGACCAGGTCCAGCCGCACCGCCGGCGGGATGAAGAGCGTGGCGGGGATCGGTTCCTGGTCGGGCGCGGTGCGCAGCATCAGCATGGCTTCGGTCCGCACCGTGCGCCCATCGAGCGCCAGCAAGGGTTCGGTGGACAGTTCGAACTGCCGGTTTTCCAACGCCGTCTGGATCGCATCCTTCCAGGCGCGTTCGCCCGCTTCCGACGGCGACTGCATGTCGGTGGCGCCCGCGATCACGACTTGGTCGTTGCCGGCGCTTTCGGCGCGCATCAGACCAAAATCCAGGCGGGCGAGCACGGCGCCGGCCTGGCTGCCGTGTCCGTAATCGGTCATGGCCTGCGCCCAGCGGCAAAGATGGCCCTCACCAACCGGAATGCGCGAGGCATGCAGGTCCGCGCGGACCTGCTCGGCCACCATCATGGCCTGCGGCGCCGCGCAGCCGGGCAGCAGCAGTGCAAAGTCCGAACCATTCAGCCGCGCCAGCATGGGCGCGGCGACGTGCATGCGCTTGAGCGTGCCCTGGATGCGTTCGCACGCGGTGCGCAGCCATTGGTCGATGAATTCGCGCGGCATGTGGCGGTTCAGATCGGCCAGATCGCGCTGGCGGAACACCAGCACATGACCGCCGTCGATCCGCGACGTGCCCGCCGCGGGCCGGGTTTCCAGCGCGCGCCGGAACTCGTTGACGAAGTATTTGCGGTTGGGCAGGCCGGTCACCGGGTCCTGGTTCAGCTCCAGTTCCAGCGACTCGATCTTGGCGTTCTGTTCCTCGACGCTGGCATGGATGCGTTCGCGCGTCTGGTTCAGCGCCTGCACCACGCCGGACAGTTCCGGCACGCGCGCCTCGACCTGCTCGCCCGGCGCGTCGCGGCCGATGCCGCGGACGTGATCGCTGATCTCGCGCAGCAGGCGGTTCTTGATCCACCCGACCAGCACGAAGGCAAACATGGCCCACAGGATGCCCGCGCCCACGACCAGCGCGATCATCTTCAGGCTGCTGCGCCACAAGGCTTCCCAGGCGTAGGCATCGTTGGCGATCAGGGTGACTTCGCCGATCTGGCGCCAGCCGTCGCTGACCGCGTGGCTGGCCGCCTGGCTGTCCAGCGGCGCCAGCGCCTGGAACCACGCCGGCACGGACGCGGCGGTGGCCGTCGACCTGCGTTCGATCAGCACCTTGCCGTCTGGATCCGTCAGGCGCACCAGCGAAAAGTGTCCGCCGTCGTAAAGCGCCGAGACCAGCAGTTCCTGCACGACCGGGTCGTTGTTCGCCGGTTGCGACAGGGACAGGGCCAGGGAGACGGCCGCGTCGGTGCTTTGCACCTGGAGCTGGCCCGACAGGTACTCGCGCGCCGAGTTGACGCTGAGCGCCAGCGTCCCCAGCAAAATCACGCTGATGGCGAGGGTCACACTGAGCAGTAGCTGACGAAGTATGGACATAATCTTGTTTCCGGACATCAGGGGCGGATGCCTTCCCGTTCCATGCGTTGAAGTAGGTCGCGCCAGCGGCTAAGTCGGTCGACGGGCGCGGCCGCCTTGCCGTCCACGTAGACGCCGTCGGCGTTGAAACTGAAAACCGGCGTGAGGTCGCGCCGCTGCGTGGCCGGCAGGATGGTTGATATCAGGCTGTCCAGCACCAGCGGGACGGCATTGGGGGTTTCGTAATAGCCCAGCACCATGTGGGCCACCTGGCTGCTGCTGGCCGCGCCGCCGATGCGGGCGCGCACGTAGATGAAGCGCAGCTTGTTGGCCGGCACGCCCATCGAGAGCAGGGTGAAATACTTGCCGATGACGTAGTCTTCGCAATCGCCGGCGCCTCTGCCTAGCGACTCCAGCGGCGTGGCCCAGTAATCGGCCTGCTTCCAGATGATGGAATCCTCGCCGGAGAGCAGGGCCCGGTTCCAGAAATCGTTGGCGACGGTGAGACGGTCGCGGTCGGCTGCGGGGGCAGGGCTGCGCAACAGTTGCAGCCAGTTCGATACGGACTTTGCGCCCTTGGCGCCATAGCGGCTGGCCGACAGGCTTTGCAGCTTGTCGGTGTTGATCTCCAGCGCCGAACTGCCGCTCCACCCGCAAGCCAGGCATAGCAGCGCCACACGGCACAGAGTCAGCGCGCTACGGTAACGGCGGGTTAAGGGCATGAAACGGATTTTCACATTTTTTCGACGTCTCAGAATGCGCCGTTAAAAAAAATGCGTCGTGCGGGACGGGGGAGGGCCGGAGCCGGCCCTCCCCGTGAGGTCGATGCTTAGCTGTGATCGACGTTCAGCTTTCCCTTCTGCAGCAGGTCATTGATGATGGCCTGATCCGTTGCCAGCTTGCCGCCGTTGGTCAGATCGACGTTCTCCAGAATGATCTTCTGGTCCGCACCCTGGCCAATCTTGCCGTCGGTGCTGATTTCGATGACCGTGTTGGCGCTGTTGGCGGGGTCTTTCGAGAAGTGCAGGTACTGGGTCAGCGTGCCGTCCTTTTCGCCTTGCAGCATGTCGCGCAGGTCCAGCACGTCTCCACCGTTGGCAACCGTGGCGTTCGAGAAGTCCTTGATCACGTCCACGGCCGGCTTTGCCGTCGTGCCTTGATCGCCGAATTCCCACTTGAACGTGTCGCTGCCATCGCCGCCGTACAGGATGTCGTCGCCCTTGCCGCCGATCAGGACGTCGTTGCCGGCGCCGCCGTACAGCGTGTCCTTGCCCGCACCGCCGTACAGGATGTCGTTGCCGTCCTCGCCGTACAGGATGTCGTCGCCGCCCTGGCCGTAGAGGATGTCGTTGCCGGTTCCGCCATGCAGCTCGTCATTGCCGCCACGGGTGTCGCCCTGCACGTCGAACAGACCGTGGTTGTCCGAGATGAACTTGTGCAGATCGGCGTCCGTCGGCTGCGTGCCGTTCTTCAGCAGCAGGAACAGCTTCAGACCATCCAGACCGGAGCCGTCGGCGTAGTCGGTAGGCTTGGCCGGATTGCCATTGACGCCCCACGGCAACTGATCCGTATTGATCGCGTCGCCGAACAGGATGTCCGATCCGTCGCCGCCGTAGATCTTGTCGTCGCCGACGGGTGCCAGCTCGGTGGAGGTGCTTCCGCCAACCAGCGCGGACTCCAGATCCGACGGCGACAGAACCACCTGCGAGTTGCCGGTACGGCCAGACGTGTACGTGCGGATATTGTCGATATCCACCCGGAACGCGCTGTTGCTGGGGGTGTTGTCGTTGAGGATGAACTGGAACAGGTACTCGCCCGGGCCGTGGATGCCGGCCGTCCGAGTGCTGGCCTCAGTGCCAAACTCGACCTCCTTCCATTGCGAGCCATCCCACTTGAGCAGGACCCACTTGAAGGTATCGTTTGCGCCCTTGTTGGCGACGGATGCGTCAAAACCGAACGAGGCGCCCGCGGCGTTCGTCACCACGATCTTGTTGGCTTCGGACATGGTCACGGTGTAGGCCTTGCCGTCCACCGCCGTATCCGTCAGGCGCATGACGTTGCTGGTCCGGACGGCGGTCCCGGTGCCTTCCTTCTGCCAGTTGTCGGGATTGTTCACGCCCGACGTGTTGTTGAAGGTGACGTAAACCGAACCGCCCGACGTGAAGCGGCCGCCGGTGTTGTCATAGTTGTTGAGTGTGGAGGTGGACACGCCCGAACCGATGCCAATGCCGTGCACATCGCTGACGCCAGCCAGCTTGCCGAACTCGGTGTCGCGGTTGTACCACCATTCCGAAGTCGGCTCGCCGTCGGTCAGGAAGTATGTCAGGTTCTTATAGGGGTTGCCGCTGCTGTCCACCGTGGGCTGACCATCGAACCAGCTCTTGGCTTGGTTGAACGCCGATCCATAAGGCGTGCCGCCGCCGCTCTTCAGGCCCATCAGGATGTCGACCATCTCGGAGACGTTGCTGGTCGTCAAGCCGGATATCGTCTTCTGTACCTTGCTGCCGTCGCCTTCGAACGTGATCAGCGACACGTTGATGGTGCCGTCGTGCGTCGCGAGCTGGCCTTCCAACAGCGCCTTGAGCGCCTTCTTGGCGGTAGCCAGACGCGATTCGGCGCTGCTTCCGCTGCCCCACTTGTCGTCCATCGAACCGGACAGATCCAGAACGAGAGCGATGTTGTAGCTGCTGCCCGGCGTCACGTTCTTCACCATGCCGCCCTGGTCGCCCAGCAGCACGTCGTTGCCCGTTCCACCCTTGACCGTGTCGTTGGTGTTGTTGCCGCCGACGAACTGGTCGACATGCAGCTTGAATGTCTGTTCGGCGGAGGTGTTCTGGCCGCCGTTGGCCGTGCCGCCCGAATCCTTGACGCGGAAGTCGAAGGAGGAGCCAGCGTTTTCGCCGACGTTGGAGGCGGACGCCTGGAACACCAGCTTGCCGCCCTGGATGTCAGCAGCGCTGATTTCCTGGCCTTGCGTGACGGCCTTGCCGTTGAGCATCAGCGTGCCGCCTGTGGGCAGGGAGTCGATGATCACCGACGTAAACGTGTGGCCTTCCACCGGGTCCGAGAACGGGAAGTCGTCGGCATCGAAGGTGTAGGTCTTGCCTTCCGTGACGTTGCCCGAAGCATCTTGCGACACGGGGGCGTCGTTGACCGGCAGTACGTCGATATCCAGCGTGGACGTCGTCGAGGCCGCGCCGTCGGACACGGTGTACTTCACCTGCGGCACATCGCCGTTCCAGTTGGCGTCCGGCTTGAACGTGTAGCTGCCATTGGCGCCGATCAGCAGGGTGCCGACGCCGGCAATGGTGGCGGTCTTGCCTGCTTCGTAGCGCACGCCATTCACCGTGAACTCGGTGACGGTCAGCGTCTTGCTGTCCACGTCGGTCGCGCCCTGGAGCACGTTGCCGGTGGCGGTCTGGTCTTCCAGGATCTCCTTCGTGTGGGCTTGCAGGACCGGCGCGTCGTTGGTGCCGTTGATCGTGATGGTCAGGGTCGCTTCGCTCTTGTCGCCGTCCGCGTCCGTGATGGTGTAGCGGATGGTTTCGGTGAGCGTTTGGCCGTTGTTGAGCGCTTGAACCGCGGGCAGGCCGTTGTTCAGTTGGTACGACCAGGTGCCGTCGCCGTTGTCGACCAGCTTGCCGTACTTGGCGTCGGTCGTCGTGATGGCGACGGTGCTCTTGTCCGCACCCAGCGTGTCGTTGGCGAGCACATTGCCGTTGATCGGCGTTGCGGTGTCTTCCGTAACGGAAGCCGTATCGTCCTTGGCCACGGGAGCCGTGTCGATGATCTGGATGACCAGATCGTTGCTCGTCGACTTGCCAGCCAGGTCGGTGACCTTGACCGTGAAGTTGTCACGGACCGAGTCGTCGCCCGCCGAGTGGTTATCCGCGCCGCCCGTTTCCTTGTAGGAGTAGGAGATGACGCCCGTCGCGGCGTTGTAGCCGGTGACGGTCAGGATGCCCTTGTCGGTGGTGATGACGACGGGGTTGGCAGCGCTCGCGCCGGTGACGTCGCGGCCGGCCACGGTAACAGCGGTGATGCCGGCTTCCGCCGACACGCCAACCGAACCGGTCACCGTCGCGCCGGAGCCTTCCAGCACGCTGTTGTGCGCGCTGGTGACGTTGCCGTCGGAGTCAACGGGGGTGACCACCGGCGGACCGTCAGTCTGGCCGTTGATGGTGATGGTCAGCACAGCCTCGCTCTTGTCGCCGTCCGCATCCGTGATGGTGTAGCGGATGGTTTCCGTGAGCGTTTGGCCGTTGTTCAAAGCCTGAACCGCGGGCAGGCCGTTGTTCAGTTGGTAGGACCACGTGCCGTCGCCGTTGTCGACCAGCTTGCCGTACTTGGCGTCGGTCGTCGTGATGGCGACGGTGCTCTTGTCCGCACCCAGCGTGTCGTTGGCGAGCACATTGCCGTTGATCGGCGTTGCGGTGTCTTCCGTAACGGAAGCCGTATCGTCCTTGGCCACGGGAGCCGTGTCGATGATCTGGATGACCAGATCGTTGCTCGTCGACTTGCCAGCCAGGTCGGTGACCTTGACCGTGAAGTTGTCACGGACCGAGTCGTCGCCCGCCGAGTGGTTATCCGCGCCGCCCGTTTCCTTGTAGGAGTAGGAGATGACGCCCGTCGCGGCGTTGTAGCCGGTGACGGTCAGGATGCCCTTGTCGGTGGTGATGACGACGGGGTTGGCAGCGCTCGCGCCGGTGACGTCGCGGCCGGCCACGGTAACAGCGGTGATGCCGGCTTCAGCCGACACGCCAATCGAACCCGTGACGGTTGCACCGGAGGCTTCCACCACGCTGTTGTGGGCGCTGGTGACGTTGCCGTCGGAGTCAACCGGGGTGACTACCGGAGGACCATCGGTCTGGCCGTTGATGGTGATGGTCAGGGTCGCTTCGCTCTTGTCGCCGTCCGCGTCCGTGATGGTGTAGCGGATGGTTTCGGTGAGCGTTTGGCCGTTATTCAAAGCCTGAACCGCGGGCAGGCCGTTGTTCAGTTGGTACGACCACGTGCCGTCGCCGTTGTCGACCAGCTTGCCGTACTTGGCGTCGGTCGTCG
>NZ_DAMCTG010000130.1:0-9993 GCF_032113835.1 Achromobacter sp.
AACATGGGCATAGCGGTCCAGCGCCCAGGCCAGGCAAGTGGTGGAATCCTGCCCGCCCGAAAACAGAACGAGCGCGCGACGTTGATGATTTTGCATAAAGGGGGCTTCTGGAATAACGAAGGGATACCCCGCACTTTAACCGAGCAAACTGCCTCCCCCGTAAGGAACGCTGCGTAAAATCGACCGATCATTTTCAAGGTTTGCCCGCAACGCCCGCTTCGACTTAAACCCCTTCCCACAGCCGTCAGACGGATCCCCGCACGATGAATGCCAAGCGCACGCAGTCCGATTCCGCAGAACCCTTGCGTCACGATATCCGGCTCCTAGGCCGGCTGTTAGGAGAAGTCATCGAAGAATGCGAAGGCAAGCGCGTCTTCGACACCATCGAGACCCTGCGCCGCACCGCCGTCAAATTCCGCCGCGAAGGCGACGACGCTGACAGCAAACTGCTCGAACAGCGCGTCAAGCGCCTGCAAGGCAGCGACCCCAACTCCGTCGCCCGCGCCTTCAGCTACTTTCTGCACCTGGCCAACATCGCCGAAGACCGCGACCAGAACCGCCGCCAGCGCGCCCGCGCCCTCACCGACGACACGCCCGCCCGCGGCAGCCTGCGCGAAGCCATTCAGATCCTTGGCGGACAAGGCGTCAGCGTTGCGCGCATCCGCCGCCTGTTGGCCGACGCGTGCGTCATGCCCGTCCTCACCGCGCACCCCACCGAAGTCCAGCGCAAAAGCACCCTCGACGTCCACCGCGAAATCTCCACCGCCCTCGCCCAACGCGAAGCCCAGTTGACCCCCGACGAGCTCGCCGAACTCGACACCGCCCTGCTCGGCCGCGTCGCCACCCTGTGGCAGACCCGCATGCTGCGCTACACGCGCCTGACCGTCGCCGACGAAATCGAAAACGCGCTCTCCTACTACCGCAGCACCTTCCTGCAGGTCATCCCGCGCCTCTACGGCGACCTCTCCAAGCTGCTCAACCGCGAATCCGCCAAGCCCTTCGCCGCCCCGCCCCCGCCGCTCGAACCCTTCCTGCGCATGGGCAGCTGGATCGGCGGCGACCGCGACGGCAACCCGAACGTCGACGCCGCCACGCTGGAACGCGCCCTCTTGCGCCAGGCCACCGTCCTCTTCGAGCACTACCTCCAGGAAGTCCACGCCCTCGGCGCCGAACTCTCCATCACCACCCTACTCATCGCCGCCGACCCCGAATTGCTCGCGCTCGCCGAGCGCAGCGGCGACGACTCCCCGCACCGCCGCGACGAACCCTACCGGCGCGCCCTCGTCGGCATCTACGCCCGCCTGGCCGCCACCGCGCTGCGCTTGACCGGCCAGAACCTCGCCCGCCGCAGCACCGTCGCCGCCCCCGCCTACGACGCCCCTCAAGAGCTCGCCGCCGACCTCGCCGTCATCGCCGCGTCGCTCGGCGCGCACCACGGCGCCCCGTTGGCGAAGCTGCGCCTGTCCGGTCTCCAGCAGGCCGTCGAAGTCTTCGGCTTTCACCTGGCCACCGTCGACCTGCGCCAAAGCTCCGACGTCCACGAAGCCGCACTCGCCGAACTCTTCTCGCGCGCCGGCGTCACGCACAACGGCAAGCCTCTCGATTACCTCGCGCTATCCGAAGAAGAGCGCGTCGACCTCCTGCGCGCCGAACTCGCGCAGGCGCGCCCCCTGGCCTCTCCCTGGATCGCCTACACCGAAGACACCACCCGCGAACTCGCCGTCCTGCGCGCCGCCGCCGCCGGCCGCGCCCGCTACGGCAAACAGGCCGTGCGCCAGACCATCGTCTCCCACACCGAAACCCTCAGCGACCTGCTCGAAGTCATGGTCCTGCAGAAAGAGGCCGGCCTCATCGCGCCCGCCGGCCAGGACATCCCCGCCGAAGACGGCCTCATGGTCGTGCCCCTCTTCGAAACCATCCCTGACTTGCAGCGCGGCGCCGACATCATGGCCGCCTGGCTCGACCTGCCCGAAATCCGCCAGCGCGTGAAGCTCGCGCAGAACGGCGCCCAGGAAGTCATGCTGGGTTACTCCGACAGCAACAAGGACGGCGGCTTTCTGACGTCCAACTGGTCGCTCTACCAGGCCGAACGCGCACTGGTCGACGTCTTCTCCACCCGCAACGTCCGCCTGCGCCTCTTTCACGGCCGCGGCGGCTCCGTCGGACGCGGCGGCGGCTCCAGCTTCGACGCCATCCTCGCCCAGCCCCCCGGCACAGTCGCCGGCCAGATCCGGCTGACCGAGCAAGGCGAAGTCATCCAGAGCAAATACAAGGACGCCGAAGTCGGCCGCTGGCACCTTGAACTCCTCATCGCCGCCACCCTCGAATCCAGCCTCGCCCCCCGCGCCGAAGCCACCAGCGCCGAAGACGCCCACATGGCCCACCACGGCCCCGCCATGTCCTTCATGTCCGACACCGCCCAACGCACCTACCGCGGCCTCGTCTACGACACCCCCGGCTTCGCCGAATACTTCTTCGCCGCCACCCCCATCAGCGAAATCGCCGGCCTGAACATCGGCTCCCGCCCCGCCTCCCGCAAGAAAGGCCAGCGCATCGAAGACCTGCGCGCCATCCCGTGGGGCTTCTCGTGGGCTCAATGCCGCCTCATGCTCACCGGCTGGTATGGCATGGGGTCGGCCATCGAGGCCTATCTCGAAACCGGCGCCCCCGACGCCCCACGTTCGCGCCGCGGCCGCCTCGCACAACTGCGCGAAATGGCCCGCGACTGGCCCGCCTTCCGCACTCTGCTCTCCAACATGGAAATGGTCCTGGCCAAATCCGATCTGGCGATCGCGGCCCGTTACGCCCAACTCGTCCCGCAACGCGCCTTGCGCGAACGTATCTTCGGCGCCATCAGCGCCGAACACGGCCGCACGGTAGCCATGCTCAAGCTGCTGACGCAACGCGAACTGCTCGCCGACAACCCAACGCTGCAGATCGCCCTGCGCGAACGCTTCGCCTACATCGACCCGCTGAATTACCTGCAGATTGATTTGATCCGGCGGCATCGCGCGGCGCAGAAGAATCCCAGCGCGGAGGTCGACAAGCGCGTGCAGCGCGCGATCCATCTGACGATCAACGGGATCGCGGCGGGGCTGCGGAATTCGGGTTAGGCGCGCCAGCCGTGAACTTCTCGGTGAACTCGACATTGCAGGTCGCGTCCGGCGCCGCCATGATCGCCGTGGAAACGGCGGGAAGCGGCTTACCCGTTGTCTTCCTGCACGCCAACGTCTGCGACCGGCGCATGTGGCGCGCACAGTTGGAAGCGAGCGGGCCGGACTACCAGGCCATCGCGTACGACAGACGGGGCTTTGGAGAAACCCGCGCACCAGCCCAGGACTACTCCGCCGTCGCCGACCTGATCGCCATCATCGACGCCACGGCCGGTTCCACGCCGGTGATCCTGGCCGGCTGCTCTCAGGGCGCCAACATCGCGCTGAATGCGACCCTGATGCACCCCGCCCGCGTGCGCGGCCTGTTGCTGATTTCACCCACCGTGAATGGCGCTCCAGCGCCCGTCTACTCGCCGGAAATTCTGGAGATGGTCGCGCGTCAACGCGAGGCGGAATCGGCCGCAGACCGTGACCGGATCAACGAGATCAAAGCGGAGCTTTTTTTGGACGGGCCGTTGGCGGATCCCGGGCGCGTTACCGGCGAGACACGCCGCTTGTTTCTGGATATGAACGCTATTGCGCTGGCGGCAGCGCCTTTCGGGGCCAATCGCGACGACATGGAAGCGTTTGCCCGGCTGGGATTGATCGACGTTCCCGTGTCAGTGATATGGGGAGAGTTGGACTTTCCTCATATTCAGGAACGCGCTATCACGGTGGCGCGCCTATTGCCGAATGCGCAGGGGCGACCATTGGCGGGAGTTGCCCATCTCGCAGGACTTGAGCAGCCTGACCTTGTGACCGGGCTGCTCAAGGATCTGGTCAGACGCTGCACTTGACGCCGGGTGTGCGAATTGGCGCTTTCTTGTGGCCGGTGTCAGACACCCGGCAACACGATCCGCAGATTCAGACGGCAGTGCGTAAGGGTGTCAGACACCTGAGAGCATGTGCATCTCGTAAAGGGTGTCAGACACCTGAGAGCATCTGCATTTCGGCCAGCGTCAGACCCAAAGAAGACTGCGAAAACGCGAAGCGCCATCACATCAACGCAAGGCCGACTCCGCCCACGTTCCAGCTACCGCCCGCAAACCCGCCGCCCCAACCGTCCACCCACCGAACACCCCCACCCCCCATTTGTCCACCCCCAGCAACTTTTAGTACTATCCCCACAGAAATTCTATACACGCACAAATGTTCGTATATAGAACACAAAGATTTTTCTGGCCAAGCGCGCACAGAAAGGCACCCCGGACGAGACAGCATCACCCCTGGTCCCCGCGTGCCCGCCTGCAAGCAGCAGCCGCAAGCACCAAGCGAGCCATCATGGACACTCCCCTCAAGAATCTCGCCGTCATCGGCGCAGGCGCCATGGGCAGCGGCATTGCCGCGCTGTTCGCCTCGAAGGGACTCGACGTCGTATTGATTGACCCCGTCGAAGGCGCCCTGGATCGGGCGTTGAAGACCATCGAACGTCAGCTCAACGTCTACGCCCCCGGCGAAGTCCAGCAAGCCATCCAGCGCATCCGCTTCGAGCCTGGCCTCGAAGCCGCCGCCACCAGCGACCTCGTCATCGAAGCCGTCCCGGAAAACCTCGACCTCAAGCGCGGCATCTTCGGCAAGTTGGACACCCTGTGCCCCGCGCACACCCTCTTCGCCACCAACACCTCCGGCCTGTCCATCAACGCCATCGCCAGCGCCGTCCAGCGCCGCGACCGCTTTGTCGGCACCCACTTCTTCACGCCCGCCGACGTCATCCCCCTCGTCGAAGTCGTCCGCAACGACGACACTTCCGAGGACACCGTCGCCAAAGTCATGGCCACCCTGCGTTTCGGCGGCAAACGCCCCGTCCTTGTGCGTCAGGACATCCCCGGCTTCATCGCCAACCGCATCCAGCACGCCCTCGCCCGCGAAGCCATCTCCCTGCTGGAGAAAGGCGTCGCCAGCGCGGAAGACATCGACGAAGTCGTCAAGTGGAGCCTCGGCATCCGCCTCGCCCTGTCCGGCCCCCTTGAACAGCGCGACATGAACGGCATCGACGTTCATTACGCCATCGCCAGCTACCTCTACAAAGACCTCGAGAACCGCACCGAACCCTCCGACCTGCTCAAAAGCAAAGTCGACAGCGGCCACATCGGCGCCAAGAGCGGCCAGGGCTTCTACACCTGGAGCCCCGAACGCCGCGAACGCGTCCTACGCGAAAAAAGCGCCGCCCTCGGCGAACTCGCTGCGTGGCTCACAGGCAAAGCCGGCGGCTCCTGAGTCCGTTCTCAAGCATCCACAAAAAGCGCGGCGGCCAAGACCGACCGCGCCATCGGGCCACGAGCCCACCCACACAAAGAAAAGCAATCGTCCAGCGCGCCCGCATCGTCACCCGATGACCCGCGCCGCCGGACATCAGAGAACCGCCTTACGGAGTTGTTGGAGGCACCATGAATAAACTGGCTTCATTTTTCACCGAGCTGATGCGCAAGTATCTGCCCGATCCCTTCGTCTTTGCGATCGCGCTCACCTTGCTCACCGTGCTGCTCGCCATGGGCATCGAAGGCCAGGGCATCGGCGACGTCACCCGTGCCTGGGGCAAAGGCTTCTGGAGCCTTCTGGCCTTCACCACCCAGATGGCCGTCATCCTGGCAATGGGCTACGTGCTGGCCACCGCGCCGCTCACCGACCGCCTGCTCAATCGCATCGTCAGCCACGTCCACAAGCCGCACACCGCCATCATCGTCGCCACGCTGGTCGGCGGCGTCGGCAGCTACCTGAACTGGGGCTTTGGTCTGGTCATCGGCGGCATCGTCGCCAAGAAGCTGGCCCTGAAGGTCAAGGGTGTGCATTACCCCCTGATCATCGCCGCCGCCTACAGCGGCTTCACCATGTACGGTCTGGGCCTGTCCGCCAGCATCCCCGTCCTCGTCGCCACGCCCGGCCACCCCACCGCCGCGCAGATGGGCACCATCCCCCTGTCGGAGACCATCTTCTCCGTGCCCATGCTGCTCACCAGCCTGGTCATCATCATCACCCTGCCGCTGCTCAACGCCTGGCTGCACCCCAAGAAGGGTGAAGCCATCGTCGAAGTCGACCCCAACATCGACCGCGACGCCAACGCGTCCAACGCCGCCGAAGACATGCTCGAAAAGGGCACCATTGCCTCCAAGCTCAACAACAGCCGCCTGCTCAGCATGCTGATCGGCGCGCTCGGTGTGGCCTACGTCGTCTTTCACTTCATGGACGGCGGCTCGCTGGACCTGAACCTCATCAACTTCATCATCCTGTTCCTGGGCATCATCCTGCTCGGCACGCCCGCCGCCTACGTTGCCAAGCTGACCGAAGGCATCAAGACCATTTCCGGGATCATCCTGCAGTACCCGTTCTATGCCGGCATCATGGCCATCATGGCCGCCTCGGGTCTGGTCACCACGATCTCCGCGGTCTTCGTCGACGTCGCCACGCCTGAAACCCTGCCGTTCTGGGGGCTGATCAGCTCGTTCGTCATCAACTTCTTCGCGCCGTCCGCCGGCGGCCACTGGGTCATCCAGGGTCCGTTCATGATCGACGCCGCCAAGGAAATCGGCAGCGCGCTCAACCAGACCACCATGGCCGTCATGCTGGGCAATGCCTGGAACGATCTGGTGCAGCCCTTCTGGATCCTGCCGGCGCTGGCCCTGTCCAAGCTCAAGCTGCGCGACGTGATGGGCTATACCGTCATCATGATGCTGTGGGTCGGCGTGATCCACATCACCGCCGTCCTCGCCTGGGGCTACCTGACGCATTGAGCCCCCCCGTACGCGCTTGCGCGCGCCCCCCAGGGGGCGACACCTGCAGACCGGCGGAGCCGGATCTGGCGGTGTCCCCGATCGGGGGGAGCCGGGAAGTTGTCAGAGCAGTGTTTTTTTGAACCGAACGGGAATTGATATGACCAAACCCACCGCATATCTCGTCACCGGCGGCAGCGCCGGGATCGGCGCCGCCATCATCCGCATGCTGCTCGATGCCGGCCACAAGGTCGTCAACATCGACTACAAGCTGCCCGAGAATCCGCCGGCGGGTCTGGTCTCGTATCAGGCCGATCTGACCGATGAAGCCCGCACGCAGGAAGTCGCGCGCGAAGTCACCAGCGCGTTCAATATCGTCGGCCTCGTCAACAACGCCGGCGCCACGCGGCCCGGCACGGCCGACACTGCCACGCTGGCCGACCTGGACTACGTCGTCAATCTGCATCTGCGCACTGCGCTCATCCTGGTGCAGGCCGCGCTGCCCGCCATGCGCGAAGCCGGCTTTGGCCGCATCGTCAACATGTCGTCGCGCGCCGCGCTGGGCAAGCCGGACCGTGTGGTCTATTCGGCCACCAAGGCCGGGCTCGTGGGCCTGACGCGCACGCTCGCCATGGAACTGGGCGGCGACGGCATCACCGTCAACGCCATCGGCCCCGGCCCCATCGCCACGGATCTCTTCACCAAGAGCAATCCGGCCGGCGCGCCGCAGACCGAGCGCATCATCAACAGCATCGTCGTCAAGCGCCTGGGCACGCCTGAAGACGTCGCGCGTGCCGCGATGTTCTTCCTGTCACCCGACAACGGGTTTGTCACCGGCCAGATGCTGTATGTCTGCGGCGGCACGACGCTCGGCGTCGCACCCATCTGAGCACGGCCGCCATGCCCTTGACGACCGACCTCGCCGTCCGCCCGCGCCGCCTAGCGGCGCAGCAGCGCGTGGTTGATCTGGTCGGCGGCGCGGCGCAGCGGCGGCAAAAACGCTTCCAGCATCGCCTCGCGCGAAAACCGGTTGGCGTGACCGCTGACGTTCATCGCGGCGATCACGCGGCCGCTGCGGTCGATGATGGGCACCGCGACGGATTGCAGGCCGGGCTCCAGTTCCTGCGCCACGCAGGCATAGCCGTCGGCACGCACACCGGCCAGCACGCGCTTCAGTTCCGCGACGTCGGTGACGGTTTCCGCCGTGTAGGTCTGGATCTGGCTCATCGCCAGGACCCGGTCCAACTCGGCTTCCGGCAGGCCCGCCAGCAACACGCGGCCCATCGACGTCACCCACGCCGGCAAGCGGCTGCCCACGGCCAGATTGATCGTCATCACCTTATGCGTCGACAGACGCAGGATGTACACGATGTCGGCGCCTTCCAGCACCGACACAGAGCAGGACTCGCGCGTCAGCTCGGCGACTTCTTCCATGTAGGGCAGCGCCAGGTTCCACAGCGGCGTGCCCGACAGATAGGCGTAACCCAGTTCCAGGATGCGCGGGGTCAGCGAGAACTTGCGGTCGTCGGCCGTGACGTAGCCCAGGTGTTCCAGCGTCAGCAGAATGCGGCGCGCGCCGGCACGGGTCAGCCCCGTCACGGCGGCCACCTCGGACAGCGTCATCTGCGAACGGTCGGGGCCGAAGGCCCGGATCACCGACAGGCCGCGCGCGAAGGACTGCACGTAACTGTCGCTGGGTTGCTGGGGATCTTGCTCGGCCATCCGTCTGGTTCCACGAGTAAAAGGCCCGCTGCGGCGAGCCTGCGTTGCCCCTTGCGGGCGACTCCGAACGATGGAGATTGCGGCGTGCGGGCTTGCCTTGACGCCTTCGCATTCCCCATGAAACGATGTTCTTCAGAAGAACGAAAGTTCGAAAGAAGAACAAATTATGACACGCCACCTATGAGCGAACATCATGATCTCTAAGACTGTTGCAAGCGCTGCCGCCGCCCTGGCGGACGTCCCCGATGGCGCCACCGTCATGATCGGCGGCTTCGGCACCGCCGGCCAGCCCATGGAACTGATAGACGCCCTGCTTGAACAGGGCGCCAAGGACCTGGTCATCATCAACAACAACGCCGGCAACGGCACCACGGGGCTCGCCGCCTTGCTGGGCGCCAACCGCGTGCGCAAGATCATCTGCTCGTTCCCGCGCCAGGCGGACTCGCAGATCTTTGACGGCCTGTACCGCAGCGGCAAGCTGGAACTGGAACTGGTGCCCCAAGGCAATCTGGCCGAGCGCATCCGCGCCGCCGGCGCCGGCATCGGCGCGTTCTTCACGCCCACCGGCTACGGCACCCCGCTGGCCGACGGCAAGGAAACCCGCGAGATCAACGGCCGCCAGTACGTGCTGGAGTATCCGCTGCACGCCGACTACGCGTTGATCAAGGCCGAGCGCGGCGACCGCTGGGGCAACCTGGTCTACCGCAAGACCGCCCGCAACTTCGGTCCCATCATGGCCAGCGCCGCGCGCGTGGCCGTGGCCCAGGTCCGCGAGATCGTCGAACTGGGCGAGCTCGACCCCGAAACCGTCGTCACCCCCGGCATCTTCGTCAAGCGCGTCGTGCAGATCGCAGGCCAGCAGGCCGCCAAGGAGCAGCAATGAGCACCAAACTGACCCGCGACCAGATCGCCGCCCGCGTCGCCCAGGACATTCCTGAAGGCGCCTACGTCAACCTGGGCATCGGCCTGCCCACGCTCGTCGCCAACCACCTGCCGGCCGGCCGCGAAGTCATCCTGCATACCGAAAACGGCATGCTGGGCATGGGTCCCGCGCCTGCCAAGGGCGAGGAAGACTACGACCTCATCAACGCCGGCAAGCAGCCCGTCACCGAACAGCCCGGCTGCTCGTTCTTTCACCACGCCGATTCGTTCGCGATGATGCGCGGCGGCCATCTGGACATCTGCGTGCTGGGCGCCTTCCAGGTCTCGCAGCATGGCGACCTGGCCAACTGGCACACGGGCGCGCCCGACGCCATCCCCGCCGTCGGCGGCGCGATGGACCTGGCCATCGGCGCCAAGGATGTCTTCGTGATGATGGAACTGCAAACCCGCGAAGGCCAGAGCAAGCTCGTCGAGGCCTGCACGTATCCGCTGACCGGCGTGCGCTGCGTGTCGCGCGTGTACACGGACGT
>NZ_DAMCTG010000131.1:0-9966 GCF_032113835.1 Achromobacter sp.
TCGAGGCCGGCGCCGGGATCTCCACCCTGGGCCGCGGCGCGCCCTCGGTGGATTCGACCAGCGGCTATGCCTTCCAGCCGGGCAAGGCCGGCCTGCTGGCCGTGTCGAACGGCCGGCTGGACGTGCTGGCGCCGGATGCGCTGGGGGGCGGCAGCATCCGCATCGGCACCTGCGCCGCGCAGCCGTGTGCAGGCGTGACGCACCTGTATTCCGAGGGCACGATCGCCGCCGCCACCAATGGCGCGTTCGACCTGGGCGATCAAGTGCGCTACGGCACGCGCAATCTGACGCTGGCCGTCGGGGCGGTCAATGTCGGCACGGCCGGCGCGTTGGCGCAGGCGGCCGCAAGCGGCCTGTTGCCCAGCGGCTTGACGTTGAACCAGGACATCCTGGGCCGCCTGCTGCGTGGCGACACCAGCGCTGGCGCGCCCGCGCTGGAGGTCCTGACGCTGACGGCGCGCGACGCCATGAATTTCTATGGCACGGTCGCGCTGGACACGCGGGATCCGGTCACCGGCAAGTACAGCCTGGCGACGCTGGCGTTGGGCACGCCCGCCATCTATGGCTATGGCGAGGCCGGCGACGAGGCCAGCATCCGCACGCAGAACCTGATCTGGAGCGGCGCGACGCAGGCGCCCGGCGCGGTGGTCGCGGGCGGCGCCGGCACGGGCAAGGGCACGCTGCGCGTGGATGCCGAGCGCATCGTGTTTGGCTACGCGCAGGGCGCGCAGCCCAGCGGGGTCGAGGACAACGGCCGACTGGCGCTGGGCTTTGCCAATGTGAACCTGAACGCAAGCGAGCGCATCACATCGAATCACCGTGGCAGCCTGGCCGTGTACCAGTCGCAAAGCGCGTACGTCGCGGGCGGCGGCTATACGTACAGCGGCGGCAACCTGAACTTGAACACGCCGTTGCTGACCGGCGAGGCCGGTTCCATCAACACCATCACGGCCGGCGGCGCGTTGCGTGTGGCGGGCGGATCCGCCGCGCCGGCGGCGGCCGTGCAGGAACTGGGCGGGGAAATGAACCTCACCGCCTCGAACGTGGTGATTGACGGCCGGATCGCGTTGCCCAGCGGCAAGCTCACGCTCGCCGGCCGCGACGGCGTCCTGTTGACGGGCGCCTCGCATATCGACGTGGCGGGCCGAGCCGTCGCATTCAACGACGTCACGCGATACAGCTGGGGCGGCGATGTCATCCTGGAAAGCAGCCAGGGCAATATCCGACAGGAAGCCGGATCGCTGATCGACATCTCCGCGCAAGAAAACAATGCTGGCCAACTGCGGGCCGAAGCGCTGGCGGCAACGGCCGGCTTGGTGGATCTGCAGGGCCGCATCGTGGGCGCCGTCACCGGCCGCTACGACGCGGGCGGCACGCTGGTGCCGTACCGCGCGGGCAGCATCGATGTCCGCGCGCAGAACCTGGGCGCGGCTGGCGCACTGAGCGCGGATTTCGAGGCGCTGAATCAGCGGCTGAACAACGGCGTGGTGCTGGGCGCACGCAGCTTCCAGATCAAGCAGGGCAGCCTGACGATCGGCGATGCGCTGCGCGCCAATGACATCAGCCTGTCCATCGACGGCGGCAGCCTGACGGTGGCCGGTGTGGTCGACGCCAGCGGTGAACGCGTGGGCCGCATCCGCCTGGCCGCGCGCGATGGCCTGACGCTGGGCGCGGCATCCGTGCTGGATGCGCACGGCACGGTGCTGCGCGTGGACAGCTACGGCAAGATCATCGACGCGCCCAACCGCGCCGTCGTCGAACTGAATTCAGGGCGGGGTGTGCTGACGCTGGCCGGCGGCGCGCGCATCGACCTGCGCCACGGCACGTCCGCCACGCCGGGCACGGCGGCCGGGCAACACGACGGCGCGGCGCGCGGCACGCTGGATTTGCTGGCGCCGCGCATCGATGCCGCGGGCAACGCGTCCATCAACGGCGGCGCTGTCCCGGGGTCTGCCGCCACGTATGGCGACATCGCCATCGAGGCGCGCGGCCCGCTCGCCATTGACGGCGCCAAATCCATCGCGCTGATCGCGATGCAGCGCTATGACGACGCCATTGCCGGCAACGCGGCAGACCGGACCAGCGGCCGCAGCTACCAGATCATCGACCAGGCCTACCTGAAAGCCAAGCATGACAACAGCGTGCTGTTCATGGACCACGCGCTCGCCAATGGCAACCTGCTGAACGGCAAACTGGCGGGCCTGAACAATGCGGCGTATCGCGATGCCTTCCATCTGCGGCCGGGCGTGGAAATCGTCAGCAACACCGCCGACGGCGATCTGGTGGTGCAGGGCGACCTGGACCTGTCGGGCTACCGCTACGCCAGCCTGAACCCCAGATTCCCGGTGACGGGGGCCTACGGATCCGGCGAGGTTGGCGCGTTGACGCTACGCGCCAAGGGCAACCTAGACGTTTACGGCAGCATCAACGACGGCTTTGCGCCGCCAGCCCCCACGCCGGACGATGAGAACGGCTGGATCCTGACGCCGGGCGCGCAGCCCTTTGGCGGCGACGTGGTGTTGCCGCGCGGCGGGGTGGAACTGGCCGACGGCACGGAATTCCCCGGCGGCAAGACGCTGAACTATCCCTTGCCCCTGCAGGCGACGACGCTGGCGGCGGGCACCCGGCTGCCGGTCGAGGCCGCGTTGAACCAGGTGCTGCCGCTGGCCGCGGGCACGGTGCTGTCCGGAGACGTGCGCGATGCGTCCGGCCAACTGCTGTATGCCGCCGGCAGCATCCTCAAGCAGGCGGTGGATCTGCCCGCCGGCACGCGGTTGGGCGCAGGCACTTTGTTGACCAGCGGTACGGCCATGAAGCCGTTCACGTGGCCGGCCAACCTGGCCCTGCCGAATCTGCACACCACGCAGGGCTACGAGCCCAACGTCCTGCTGATGGCGGGCACCATCACGCTCAAGCAGGGCGCGCTGATCCCGTCGCAGGCCAAGCTGGTGTTCCCGGCGGGCACGGACTACGTGGAATTGCGCCCCGGCACGGCGGCGGACCAGCGGCGCAACTGGGCGCTGGCCCAGATGCTGCCCGCCGGCAGTCAGTCGTGGTCAGTGCAACTGGTGGCGGGCGCGGACCTGGACGCCGCCGATCCGCGCCGGGTCCTGCCGGGCCCGGCAGCGGGCAAGCTCACGCTGGCTGACAGCCACTACAGCGCCAGCCTCCTAAAGGGCGCCGCCTTGCTTTGGGGACCCGAAGCCGAACCGTCCGGCTTTGAGCCCGGCACACCGGTGCCCGACGATATGCTCTGGTTGTGCGACGCCGTGGAAGGCCTGTGCGTGTCGCCGCCGCCCTGGAAATGGGCCGCGGACAATTGGTGGGGATACCCCGAGGGCACGCCCGTCTCGGATGCGGAACTCAACATCTGCACCGACTTCCCGGGCCAATGTATCGAGAACAAATCGTCGACCACCGTCCTGTCGCATTCGCAGAATTTCAGCGTACTGCGCACCGGCACGGGCGATCTGGAACTGGCGGCCGGTGGCGACATCAGCCTGATGTCCGCCTATGGCGTCTACACGGCCGGCACGCAAGCCGCCGGTGTCGCGCCCGCCTACCAATTGCCACGCGGCCGCTTCGGCGCCACGGTGCTGGGCGATGACCATGCGACGACGTACGAGCCTTTCGTGACGGCGGGCGCGGGCTACCAGGCGTGGTATCCGGAGGCGGGCGGCAACCTCAGTCTCTACACGGGCGGCGCGTTGCGCGGCGACGTGTGGGGCCAGTCCGTGCCTGGCGCCTATGACGGGCGCGTGATCGATCCGAGCGTGGGCATCGGCAACTGGCTGTGGCGCCAGGGCACGGGCAGCGCCAACGGGGGCGATACGCCCACCGCCTGGTGGGTCAACTTCGGCAGCTACGCGCGCGCGCCCGCCGCGTTCAAGGACAACACGCCCTTGCTGGTGGGCTTCACGGGGTTCGGCGCGCTGGGCGGGGGCAATGTCAGCGTCCGCGTGGACGGCGACGCCGGCAATATCGAGTCGCGCGGATCGGTCAGCAATCCGCGCGGACAAGGGTTGGTCGTGGCCGTGGGCAGCACGGGCCGCGTCGCGGCCGACGGCGGCATGACGTTGACGGGCGGCGGCGATATCGACCTGCGCATCGGCGGCGGGCTCAATCCCGCGCAAAGCGCACGCGGCCGCGTGTCGTTCACGGGGGGCACGACGCCTTACTACGGCGATCCCGCCATCGACCTGCAAGGCGCGCTGATCAATCTGCGCGGTCATGTGCAGTTGGCGGGCGGCGCGGTTGGCGGCCTGGACCTGCGTTACGGCAACCAGTCCGATCAGCAGGACGCCAAGGACAGCCGCGGCTATGACCCTTACGTGTCCACGCTGGCCAGCGCCACGGGCGGCCTTGCGCTGATACCTGGCGACGCGGTCATCCGGCTGGACACGCGCGGCGACCTGGTCGTGGGCGGCGCCAGCGATCCGGGCCGCGTCGCGTTGCCGAACAGCACCCCGTTCCGGCTGCGCGACGGCACGCTGCAAAATGGCGGCGGCTATAGCTGGTTCTCGATGTGGACGGAGAACACGGCCATTGAACTGTCCAGCGCCGGGGGCAACCTGACGCCCAGCCGCCAGACGTCGCACAGCGCGCAGGGCATGGCGCTGCAGACGGGTCGCAACACGTCGGCGTCGGACGCGCGCTATGTCTATCCCTCGATCCTGCGGGCAACGGCTTACGGCGGCAGCGTTTACGCGGGGGTGTCGGCCGGCTACCGGAACAGCGAGACGACGGGCCTGCCGTACGCGATGATGCTGGCGCCCGGTGCGCGCGGGCAGCTTGAAATCCTGGCGGGGGACTCGATCTACGCGGGCGGCTATGCCATCAACCGGTCGGGCGCAAGCCCGGCCAACGTGGCCAGCGTGCTGTCGCCGGCCTTTGCCGGGTACGCCACGCTGGCCGTCCAGGTCCCCACCTTGAGCAACCAGGGCGTCAACGGCTTGGCTGGCGGCCGGAACAACAACTTTCCGCTGTTCTACTTTGATAGCCCCACGGCCAGCGCGGCGGGCTCCGGTGGCGTGACGCGCTTTTACGCCCGCGATGGCGATATCGTGGGCCTGCGCAGCGGCGAAGCGATCTCCATCCTGAAGGGGGTGAACCTGGGGCAGACCTGGTACGAAGCATCGGGGCCTGTCTGGATGCTGGCCGGGCGCGACATCGTCGCCTCGGGCACCGACATCGGCACGGTCATGGAAGTGCCCAGCACCAACGGATACAACCTGGGCGGTTTTGGCACCGCCGCAACCGCCACGGGCAACGTGTTCCTGCATCGCGATGCGCGCGACGTGTCCCGGGTGTCGGCGGGCCGGGACATCCTGTACAGCTCCTTCCAGGTCGCCGGCCCCGGCACCCTGGAGATTTCGGCGGGCCGCAACGTGCTGATGGCCGATCGCGCATCGGTAACGAGCCTGGGTGCGGTGCTGCCCGGCGACGCTCGTCCCGGCGCCTCCATTGCGATGCAGGCGGGCGTGGGCGCCAAGGGGCCGGACTACGCGGGTTTCCTGGCGCACTACCTGGATCCGTCCAAGGCGGCCGATCCCAGCCGCCCGCTGGTGGACCAGGGCCTGGCCTTCAAGACCTACGAGGCCGAGCTGCTCCTGTGGCTGACGCAGCGCTACGGCTTTGCCGGCAGCACGGATGATGCGCGCGCCACCTTCGCGGCCTTGCCTGCCGAGCAGCAGCGCATCTTCGCGCGGGAGGTGTACTTTGCCGAGCTGCGGTCGGGCGGCCGCGAATACAACGACAAGACCAGCCCGCGCAACGGCAGCTACCTGCGTTCGCGCCAGGCCATCGCGGCCTTGTTCCCGGACACGGCGCCCGGCGCCTATCAAGGCGACATCACCTTGTACGGCGGCGCGGGCGTGCGCAGCATCTTCGGCGGCGATATCCAGATGATGACGCCGGGCGGCCAGCAGGTGTTCGGGGTGGAGGGTGTGGCGCCGCCTTCCAGCGCCGGCATCATCACGCAGGGCGAGGGCAACATCCAGCTCTACGCGCTGGGCAACATCCTGCTGGGGCAGAGCCGGGTGATGACGACCTTCGGCGGCGACATCGTCGCCTGGTCGACGCAGGGCGACATCAACGCGGGCCGGGGTTCCAAGACCACCGTGCTCTACACGCCGCCCAAGCGCGTCTACGACTCCGTCGGCAACGTGACTCTGTCGCCCAATGCGCCCAGCACCGGCGCGGGCATCGCCACGCTGGCGCCCCTGCCGGAAGTGCCGGCGGGCGACGTGGATCTGTACGCCCCGCTGGGCACCATCGATGCGGGTGAGGCCGGCATCCGCGTGTCGGGCAGCGTGAACATCGGCGCATTGCATGTGGCAAACGCGGCCAACATCCAGGTCCAGGGCGAGAGCACGGGCGTGCCGGTGGCGGCAACCGTCAACACCGGCGCGCTCTCCTCGGCCAGCGCTGCCGCGACGTCCGCCGTCAATGCGGCGCAGGACTCGGCGCAGCGGGCGCAGAACGCGGCGCGGCAGAACCAGCCTTCGGTGATCAGCGTGCAGATCCTCGGCTATGGCGAAGAGCCGGTGGCGGGCCTGCCCGCCGCGCCGCAGCCGAACGCCGCTGCCGCCGTGCCGAAGTACGACGCCGCCAGCGCGGTGCAGGTGCTGGGCGCGGGGGCGCTGGACGCCAGCGAGACCGCCAAGCTCACCGGCGACGAGCAGCGCAAGCTGGCGATGTGAGGAGAGGGGCCGGGCACTGCCCGGCCCCTGCTTTGTCTTGAGAGGCCGGCAGGCATGCCGGCCTTTTTTTTCGTCTGCGCCAACGCAGCCGCCGTCATGTTCGGCATCCAGACTCCCCGTCTTCCGGGCGCCGCGATTCTTTTTATGAAGTTTTTCTTACAACGCGCGGTCTGTGGCGTCCCAGTACGTCTAGTAACAAGCAGAAGCTGTAGTCGCAAGGTTGCGGGGAAAAACCGTAACGGAATTGTCGCAAGCGAACTGCACGGTAGCGGCCGGCCCCAGCCGGTTTTCACACAAGGAAACTGAGTGCATCGCTATGCATGATTTCGAAAGTAAGGGTCGTACGCTTCGCGCCGTATTGCGCCGCGCGCCGGAAACCATAGTCTTGACGCTGGCCATCAACACGGCATGGGCGCAGGCCGCGCCGACGCAGGACGCCGCGCCTCCCGCTGCGCCCGCCGAGGCGGATGCCCGCCGCGTCAACATCAACGAATACATCGTCCGGGGCAACACGGTCCTGGAGACACGCGACATCGAGCGCGCCGTGTATCCCTATCTGGGACCGGACCGCACGCTGGCCGACATCGAGGCCGCGCGCGAAGCGCTTCAAACCATCTATCAGGAACGCGGCTACCAGTCGGTTTACGTGGACCTGCCCGAGCAGCAGGTGGCGGACGGCATCGTGTTTCTGCAGGTGTCGGAAACCAAGGTGGGCCGCGTGCGCGTCGTGGGCGCCCAGCATTACTCGCCGCTGGCGATCCGCGACGAAGTTCCCGCGTTGAAGGAAGGCGAGGTGCCCAACTTCAACCAGGCCCAGGCCGAGCTGACGGGCCTGAACAAGAGCGCCAGCCGCCAGGTGGTGCCGCTGGTCAAGGAAGGCCGCATGCCCGGCACGATGGACGTGGACCTGAAGGTCGAGGACAAGAGCCCCTGGCACGCCAGCCTGGGCCTGAACAACGACTACAGCGCCGACACCACGCGCCTGCGCAGCACCGCGTCGATCGGCTACGACAACCTGTGGCAGCTTGGCCATTCGGTCAGCCTGACGTTCTTCACCGCGCCGCAGGATACGGACAACGCCAAGGTCTGGTCGGGTTCGTACTCCCTGCCGCTGTCCAGCCGCTGGAGCCTGCAGTTCTCCGGCTACAAGAGCGACAGCAACGTGGCCACCATCGGCGGCACCAACGTGCTGGGCAAGGGCCATTCCTTTGGCGTCATGGCGACGTACGCCATGGATCCGCAGGGCGCCTGGAGCAATTCGCTGTCGGTCGGCCTGGACTACAAGAAGTTCGACGAATCCACACGCTTCGGCGCCAACGTCGATCAGATCCCGATCAAGTACCTGCCGTTCACGCTGTCCTACAACGGCTACCGCTACACCGAGTCGTCGCAGAGCAGCCTGGGCCTGTCCGTCGTCGGCGCCAGTGGCTCCTTCTTCAATCAGAGCAGCGACTGGCAGGATTTCGACAACAAACGCTATATGGCCAGCCCGAGCTTTGCGCTGTTGCGCGGCGACGGCACGCACACGCAAAACCTGTTCGGCGATTGGCAACTGGGCCTGCGCGGCTCGTTCCAACTGGCGTCCGGCGCCCTGGTTTCCAACGAGCAGTTCTCGGCGGGCGGCGCGACCAGCGTGCGTGGCTATCTGGCCGCCGAACGCACGGGCGACGACGGCGTGCTGGGCTCGGTCGAATGGCGCTCGCCGTCGCTCGCGCGCTGGCTGGGCAGCAACGTCAACGAGTGGCGCTTCTATGCCTTTGCCGATGCGGCCACGTTGCGCCTGCGCGATCCCTTGCCCGAGCAGGAATCCAGCTATTCGCTGGCCAGCGTCGGCCTGGGCACCCGCCTGCAGGTGCTGGACTGGCTGTCCGGCTCGATGGACTGGGGTTACCCGCTCAAGGACGGCCCCAACACCCGCAAACACGATCCTCGCCTGAACTTCAGCGTCCGCGCCAGCTTCTGAGCGCGCGAGCAAACCCAATTCATCCCGGAGTCTTGACCATGCAACGCTTATTGATGCTCCTGCTGACCGTGCTGGCCGGCATCCTGCCGTCGGCCGCCCACGCCTGGTGGCAGCCGGACTGGCAGTTCCGCAAGCAAATCACCATCGACAGCACCGCCCAGGGCATGCCGCTCGGCGCGGCCGCCGGCCGCACGCCCCTGCTGGTGCGCCTGCACACGGGCAACTTCACGTTCGACGGCATCGGCGAGAAGGGCGCCGACATCCGCTTCGTGGCGGCTGACGACCAGACCGTCCTGAATCACCAGCTTGAAGCCTTCGACCCCCTGCTGGGCATGGCGCTGGTGTGGGTCGACGTGCCCGAAGTGGCCGACGGCCAGCGCCAGGACATCTGGATGTACTACGGAAACCAGAAGGCGCCCGCCTCGGCCAACGGCCAGTTGACGTTCGATCCCAACTTCACGCTGGTCTACCACTTTGACGGCGCCGCCGGCGCCCCGCCGCGCGACACCACGGCGTACAGCAACCACGCGCAGACGCCGGCCGCCGGCCTGGTGGACGGCGTCATCGGCCGCGCCGCGCAGTTCTCGGGCACGGCGCCGCTGATGCTGCCGGCCAGCCCGTCGCTGGCCGTTCCCGCCGCGGGCGCCTTCACCTTCAGCGCCTGGGTGCGCGCCGACCAACCGGCCGGCGAACAGCTCATCTATGCGCGCCGCGATGCGGGCAACGCCCTGCTCGTCGGCATCAGCCAGGGCGTGCCTTTCGTGGAAGTCAACGGCCAGCGCAGCCAGCCCGGCCAGCCGCTGACCCCGGCCGCGTGGCAGCACGTGGCGGTGACGGCGGACGGCTCGCAGGTCAATCTGTACGTGAACGGCCGCGCCTCCGCGTCGCTGGCCGTCAGCCTGCCGCCGCTGAACACCATTGCCGCGCTGGGCGGCGACGTGCCGGCGCCGGCTCCCGCGCCGGTTGCCGCCCCTGCGGCTGAAGGCGCCGCAGCAGGCGCGGAAGGCGCAGCGGCGCCGGCCACGGCAGCGGCCCCCGCAGCGGCCCCCGTGACCTACGCCCCGTTCGTGGGCGCCATCGACGAAGTGCGCCTGTCCAAGGTGGCCCGTCCGGCCGCGCTGATCTACGCCGACGCCACGTCGCAAGGCGCCGAATCGCGCCTGGTCGCCTACGGCGTGGACGAAGAGCAGTCGGGCTTCGGCTTCGGCGGCCTGGGCTTCCTGCTCAAGGCCGTGCCGCTCGACGCCTGGATCATCATCGGCGTGCTGGTGCTGATGATGGTGCAGTCCTGGATCATCATGA
>NZ_DAMCTG010000132.1:0-9616 GCF_032113835.1 Achromobacter sp.
GGATTGTCCAGCATGGTCTGCATCTCGGCGCCGCCCAGGCCCAGCGCCACGCCGACCAGCAACGCCATCAGCGCGTAGGGCAAGCGGAATTGCCAGACGATGACGCGCGTGCCGGTGTCTGACACCTCGGGGTGCAGCAGCGTGCGCAGCAGCTCGGGCAGCGTTAGCGAAGCCGGTCCGCTGGCAATGTCGGCCAGCAAACTGGCCACGATGGCCAGCACGAGTACAAAGGTCAGCAGCAGGCGCTTGCGCAACGCGCGCCGGTAGGCGGCGATGGGATCGTCGGGAACAGACGCCGCGGGCGATGCGGCGGCGGGGGCGAATCCGGTCATGGCGGACTACTTTGCTGGTGCGGCCGGAGACGTCCAGAAGGCGCCCGCGTTGTCCAGATCCAGGAACTGGCCGTACAACGCGTCCAGCGTGCCTTGCGGATCCAGCGCGGCGGCGCGCTCGGGGTACAGCCACTTCGCCATCGCCTCGATGGCGGCCACGTTGTAGGGCGAGTTGTAGAACGCGTGCCAGATGCCGAAGGCGCGGTGTTGCTTCACGGCGTCCAGGTCGCGGATGCCGTCGCGGTCCAGCAGCGTGGTCAGGCTGTCGGCGGATACCTTCGGATCGGCGCCGGGACCGGCCAAGAGGCCGGGACGGCCGGGTTCGGAGCGGCTGCCGGTGGCGATGTAGACATCCGGCTTGGCGTCGATGACGAACTCCAGGCTCACGTCGCCGATCGCGCCGGGCACGACGGGCGCCGCGACGTTGACGCCGCCGGCGGCTTCCAGCAAGTCACCGAAGTTGCCGTTGCCCGTGGTGTGGCAGCAGGCCGGCCACACGCCCGCCAGCATTTCCACGAAGACGCGCGGCCGCTGCGCCTGCGGCACCGGCTCCACGACCTTGCGCACGCGGGCGAGGTGGTCTTCGTAGAAGGCGATATAGCTTTCCGCCTCGGCTTCACGATCGAGCGCCTGGCCCAGGATGCGCATGCTGGGCACCGTGTTGCGCACGGGGTGCTGGCGGAAGTCGATGAAGACGATCGGGATGCCGGCTTCCTGCAACGCCGGGATCATCGGATTGTTGCGGCCCGGGCCATGGCCGCTGACGCTGAAGATCGCCACGTCGGGCCTTAGCGAGACGATCTTTTCCGGGCTGACGCTGGCTTCCGACGTCTTGCCGATCAGTGGCACGTCGGCCGCCTTGGGGAAGCGCTTGACGAGCTGGTTCCAGGAGTACGGATCCTGCTGCTTCAGCTCTCCCTGCCAGCCGACCACGCGCGCCACGGGGTCGTGCCGGTCCAGCAGCGCCATGGCGAACGCGAAGCGGCCTTCGCCCAGCAGGATGCGCTTCGGGTGGTCAGGCACCGTCACGACACGGCCGGCCAGATCGGTGACTTCGCGGGCATGGGCGCCGGGCAGGGCGCAAAACAGGGCGGCGGCAGCCACCGCCGCACGGAAAAGGGCAATCGAACGCATGGCGAATCCTTCAGGAGCGTCAGCCGCGGGGTGCAGGTAACGCGAACCATTCTTATCGCCGGGCAGTGTCCGCCAACCCTCCTCAAGAATTTGTTAAGACGCATCGCGGCTGTGGCGTTGGCGCCGCACCGCCGCCGTGCGCCGGACCGCGCCCCTACAATGTGAGATTGATTGTTATTCGCCGAGCGGTCCCGCCATGCGCGTTCTCGTCATCGAAGACGACCCCGACATTCTTGCCAACATCACCCATCACCTGACGCGGCGCGGCTACATCGTCGATTGCGCCGAAGACGGCCAGCGCGGCTACGCGATGGCGGCCTCGGGCGAGTTCGACCTGATCGTGCTGGACCTGATGCTGCCGCGCCTGGACGGCTACGAACTGTGCCGCCGGCTGCGCACCGAGGCCGCGTGCAACACCCCCGTCATCATGGTCACGGCGCGCGACACGCTGGACAACCGGCTGACCGGGTTCGACGCAGGCGCCGACGATTACCTGGTCAAGCCCTTCGCGCTGGCCGAACTGGCCGCGCGGGTCAAGGCGCTGCTGCATCGGGCCAGCGGGGCGAGCGCCGCCCGCGTGCTGCGCGTGGGCGACTTGACGCTGGACACGGGCACGTTGGCGCTCGCGCGGGCGGGCCAGGCGCTGCGCCTGCCGCCGTCTCCGCTGCAATTGCTGACCCTGCTGATGCGGGCCAGCCCGTCGGTGGTGCATCGCGCCCGGCTGGAAGAGGCGCTCTGGCGCGACTCGCCGCCGGACAGCGACAGCCTGCGCACCCACATCCACCAGATCCGTCACGTGGTCGACAAGCCCTACGACACGCCGCTGCTGCACACGGTGCATGGCATCGGCTACCAGTTGCGGGCGGCGAACGATGGTTGACCGGGGCAGACGCGCGGCGCGGCGCGGCCTGGCGCGTCATCTTGTGTTGACCTATGTGGCGCTGGCGCTGCTGGTCGCGGGCCTGCTGACCTGGTTGTCGGTGTGGAGCGTCGGCAAGCTGGAGGCGCATCTGCAGCGCATCGACATGGGCATGGCGGTGGAGCGGGTGCGGGGCGACTTCCTGGCGGGCATCGACCCGGGGCGGCCCAACCGCTTCTTTCATGGCGATCCGGGCAGCGCGGCGTTTCCCGACTGGCTGCGGCCGCTGGCGCCGGGCTTTCACAAGATCGAGCGCAACGACCGCGTGTGGCATGTGATGGTCGACGACTTCAAGGGCCAGCGCTACATGCTGCTGCGCGACTACACCGAGTACGAGCAGAACCAGTCGGCGTCGCACTGGACGGCGGTGACGGGGCTGGCGGCCAGCCTGGCGCTGGCGTTCGTCCTGGGCATCCTGGCGACGCGGCGCCTGCTGCGCCCGCTTGCGCGGCTGGCCGCCCAGGTCAATGCGCGCGGCGCACAGCCGCCGCAGACCCGGCTGGCCGAAGACTATCCGCCGGACGAGATCGGCCAGCTTGCGGCCGCGTTCGACTCGACCTACAACCAGCTCGAACAGGCGCTCAGACGCGAGCAGCTCTTCACGGCCGACGTCGGGCACGAACTGCGCACGCCGCTGATGGTGATCTCCAGTTCCTGCGAGCTGCTGCGCGAAGAGCAGACGCTGGACGCGGCAGGACAGGCCCGTCTTGGCCGTATCGAGGCAGCCGCGGCCGAAATGGGCGAGCGGCTGGACACCTATCTGATGCTGGCGCGCGGCGGCGACGCGGCCGGCCTGTTTCCGCGCGAAAGCGCCGCGGACACCGCGCGCGGCCAGTTGGCCGCCTGGTCGCCGGTGGCGCAGCGGCGCGGCATGCAGTTGACGCTGGCGGCGGCCGGTGCGCAGGAAGAGGCCTTGCTGTTCCCCGCGCCGCTGCTGCGCGCGGTGCTGTCCAACCTGATCCGCAATTCGCTCCAGTACGCCGGACCGCAGGCCAGCGTCGTCGTCACGGCCGGGCCCGATTTCGTGCAGGTGAACGACAACGGCCCCGGCATTGCGCTGGAACGCCAAGCCGCCATCTTCAACCCCTTCGTGCGCGGCGATCAGCCCGACGATGGCAATCTGGGACTGGGACTGTCCCTGGTGCAGCGCATCTGCGAACACCAGGGCTGGCGCGTGTCGTTGGCGTCGCGCCCCGGGCAGGGCAGCCAGTTCCGCGTGGACCTGGCCGGACCTGCGCCGGCCCCCTCGGCTTAGAAGGCGACGTCGGCCGTGAACATGGCCGTGCGTCCCGCGCCCGGCACGCCGTAGAGCTGGAAGCCGTCCAGCGAGGCGCCGATGCGGCTGTAGTAGAACTTGTTGAACAGGTTGTCAACGTTCACGCCCAGCGTCACGTTCTTGTTCAACCGGTAGCGCGCCGCCACGGAATGCAGCCAGTAGGACGGCGCCTTTTCGTTGTCGCGCACCCAGACCGGATGCGTGCCGTAAGGACCGGACACCGTGGAACTGTTGTTGTTCTTGCCGCCGACGTACTTGTTGTCCGTATAGCGCCGCTTGCCCACGTACTGCGCACCATAGCTCAGCGACAGGTCTTCCGTGGCCGCGAAGGTGGTCCACAGATTGAACGTCAGATCCGGCACGTTCTTGGCTTCTTCGCCCTGGTTCGCGCCCTTGGTGATGCGGCTCTTCATGGCGCTGACGCCGGCAAAGGCGGACCAGCGCGGCGTGATGTTGCCCGACAGGCCCAGCTCGATGCCGTCCACGCGCTTGGCGGGCAGGGCGCGCACCACGTCGGTGGCGTCGTCGCCGTATTCCCACGAATCCGTCAGTTCCGTACGGAAGAGAGCGCCCGTCAAGGACAGGTCGCCGCCCGCCACGTCCCACTTCGTGCCCAGTTCCCACGTGCGGGCGACGGCCGGCTGGTAGGTGTCGGAGCCGGTGGCGCCGTAGATGTTGTTGTTGGTGGACGCGCCCATCGCCGACGGTTGCGCAGCCTGGCTGTACGACACGTAGACGCTGCCGTTCTCCACGGGCTTGTACGTCAGGCCCACGCGGCCGCTGAAGGCGCCGTCGGTGACGCGCTGCGTGGCGGCGCCGGCCGTCTGCGTGACGCGGTAGCGGTCGTAGCGCAGGGCGCCTTGCAGCATCCATTGCGGATTGAACGTCACGGTGTCCGCGGCATACAGGCCGGCGTTGAAGACTTCGGCCTTGTTGCCCGAATTGCCCTTCAGCGTATCCACGCCGCCCATGTCCACGCCGCCGGTGTTGCGCAGGTCGAGCACCGGATTGACCGACGGCGCGCGGATCGTGCGTGCATGATCGCCGTAGGTTTCCTTATAGAACTCCACGCCCGTCACGACGGCATGCTTGATGCCGCCGGTGTGGAAGTCGAGGTTCAGGTTGGTCTGGTTGGCCAGGATGGTGTAGCGCTTGGACGTGCCGAAGTCGTTGCCGCGCATCTGGGCGTAGGGCGAGGGATCGCGCAGCGGCGTGAAGCCGCTGTACGACGCGATTCCGTCGGCGCTTTGCACCAACGGGCCGGCGCCCACATAGCCGTACGACGTGCGCGACGTGGAATTGAAGCGCGCCGGGCTCAGTACGCCGATGCGGTCCGTCTGCTGCCAGCGGCTGATGTTGGTCAGGCGCGCCGCTTGGGTGAAGTCATGCTCGACCTTCATCGTGGCCTGATCGGTGCGCGTCTGCTCCGTGTACAGGCCAGGATCGCCGTACCAGGCGTTGCGCGCGACGTTCGGCATGCGCTTGCCGCCGGTGCCGCGCTGGATCGGCACGCCGCCGTCGGGGATGTTGTCGTCTTCCTGATGCAGGTAGTTGACGGTGACGCGGGTGGGCGAACCCAGGCCCATCGCCAGCGACGCCGCGACGCCGGACCGGTCGAACTCCGTCACGTCGCGCTCGGCCACGCCGTTGTGGTGGCGCATGAGGTTGACGCGCAGGGCGGCGCTGTCGGTCAGTTCCTGGTTCAGGTCAGCGGTGATGCGCCGGTAATGATCCGTGCCAAGGCCGCCGGACATCTTGTAGAACGAGCCCAGCCGGGCTTCCTTGCTGGCCAGATTGACGCTGCCGCCCACGGCCGAGATGCCGGATTCGATGGAACCCGTGCCCTTGAAGACCTCTGCCTGTTCCAGGTTGAAGATGTCGGTGCGGCTGGACAAGCCTGCGTCGCGGATGCCGTCCACGGTGATGCTCTGTTCCGCCGAAAACCCGCGGATCGTGAACATGTCGCCCCAGTCGAGATTGCCTTCGCCCGAGCTGAACGTGATGCCCGGCACGTTGCGCAGCACGTCCTGCAGGCTCTTGGCCTGCTGCTCTTCCAGCACGGCGCGTGGCACGACGGTGATGCTTTGCGGGGTGTCGAGCAGCGGCTCCGTGAATTTGCCGGACTGGACGCGGTCTGCCTTGAAGGGCGGGGCGTCGGCCTGCACGGTGACGGGCGCCAGGAGCACCGCGTTGTCGGCCGGGGGCGTCTGGCCGTGTGCCTGCGTGGAGGCGGCGGCGCCCAGCGCCATGCCCAAGGTTTTCAGGGCGAACGCGCCCTGGGAGTGTGTTTTTTGTTGTTGCGCCATGACGATCTTGAGTGCCTCAATGAGAATCGTTCCGGATTCTAGGGAGGCGCGTCTCAAGATCCTGTTAAGACGCGGGGATGGGCGCGGGCGGGAAAGGCTGGCGGTTTGGATTCGCGCCAGCCGAAGGGAACGGCGGTGTCGTCAGGCGCGCGACGTATCGAAGGCAAGCAGATTGCGTTTGACGATGCCCAGCATGTCGGCAAGCTGGTGGCGCTGCTCGGCGTTCAGCCCTTGCAGGATCGCTTCGCTCATGACGTCGCTCTTGACCCGCATGCGCTCGATCATCGCGCGGCCTTCGGGTGTCAGCAGCACGAGCTTCGTGCGGCGGTCCTGGTCGTCGGCGCCGCGCCGCACGAAGCCTAGCGCCTCCAGCCGGTCGACCAGCCCGCCCAGGGCAGCGCGCCCCAGGTCCAGGACATCGGCCAGATCGCTTTGCGACATGCCGTCATGGCGCGACAGGTGCGCCATGACCCACCACTGCGACCGCGTGATGCCCTCGGGCTTCATGACCTCGTCAAACACCTTGCGGCGCAGCCGCGAAACGTCGTGCATCAGAAAACCCAGGCGCTGGTCCCAGTTCTCCCCGTGTGTTGCAACCTTCTCGGTCATTCAGGCGTCCTCCAGCCGGATCAGGCGTTTACCCATGTTCTTGCCCTGGTACAGATCGGCGATCGACCCCGGCGCGGCTTCGATGCCGTCCAGGATCTCTTCGCGATAGCGCAGCTTGCCTTCGCGCACCAGCGGGGCGAGCGCGGTGATGGCTTCCTCGTAGCGGTGCTCGTAGTCCCACACCAGAAAGCCCTGCATGCGCGCGGCCTTGTTGAGCAGGTGCCGTTCGATGCGCGGGCCTTGCGGCCAGGGGTCCCAGCTGCTGACAGACGCGGTGCCGCAGATCACGATGCGCGCGTGCCGGTTGATGAGCGGGTGCACGGCGTCGCTGATGCGCCCGGCGGTGTTGTCGAAGTACACGTCGACGCCGCCGGGGCAGGCGTCGGACAACGCTTGCTCCAAGCCGGGCGCATGATAATCCAGCGCGGCGTCGTAGCCGAACGCCTCCACGCACAGGCGCGCCTTGTCTTCGCCGCCGGCGATGCCCACCGCGCGGCAGCCCTGGTGGCGGGCCAGCTGGCCGACGACGGAACCCACTGCGCCCGCAGCGGTGGACACCACGACGGTCTCGCCGGCCTTGGGCTCGCCGCAGGCGTTCAGCGCGAAATAGGCGGTGATCCCGTTCAGCCCCAGCACGCCAAGCGACAGCGAAAGCGGCAGGTCGGTTTCAAGCACCTGGCGGCGGATCGCCTTGCCATCCGTGACGGCGTAATCCTGCCAGCCGAGCAGGCCCATGACCAGGCTGCCTTCCGGATAGCGCGGATTGCGCGAGGCCACGACCCGGCCGGCGGAGAACGCGCGCATGACCTCGCCGATGCCGACCGGCTCCGAATAGTTGGCCGCGGCGTTCACCCAGCCGCGCATGGCCGGGTCCACCGACAGGAACTGATTGCGCACCAGCACTTCGCCGTCGCGAAGCTCCGGCACCGCCGCAGTGCGGATCTCGAAGTGTTCGGCCTGCGGAATGCCCAGCGGGCGGGCTTTCAGGACGACTTGCCGGTTGATGGCGGGGCTGGCGGGCATGGGGTGTCTCCTCGGGTTGTTCCCAATATTGTATGCACACATACAGTATGTTAGCGTTCAGTTTAGCGCAACCGGCATGGGTCCCCATGCCAAGACGGGAACAGTATCCCGCGAGCGCGCAAGGAGACAACGATGGCCGGGTTGTATTTCGAGCAATTCCACGTCGGACAGCACTTCACGCACGATGTGCGGCGCACGGTCACCGAGACCGACAACGTGCTGTTCACCACCATGACCTTGAACCCCGCGGCAATCCACCTGGATGCCGAGTACGCGAAAACCACCGAGTTTGGCCGGCCGCTCGTGAACAGCGCCTTCACGCTGGGACTGATGGTCGGCATCTCGGTCGGCGACACCACATTGGGCACGACGGTCGGAAACCTGGGTTGGGATGAGGTGCGCTTTCCGGCGCCGGTGTTCGCCGGCGACACCTTGCGCGCGGAATCCGAAGTGCTGGAACTGCGCGAGAGCCGGTCACGGCCCGAGAACGGCATCGTCGTCTTCGGCCATCGCGCCTTCAATCAGCGCGACGAGCTGGTGGCGACCTGCCGGCGCGTGGCCCTGATGCTGCGCCAGCCGGCCGCGCAGGCCGCTTGATCTTTTTCTTTTCCCGAGAGCTAACCCATGGACTTCTCGCTGACTGAAGATCAGGCGGCCATCCGCCACGCGGTGCAGGACCTGTGCGCCGGGTTCGACGACGATTACTGGACCCGCAAGGACAAGGAGGGCGGCTTTCCCGAGGATTTCTATGCCGCGATGGCGGGCGCCGGGTGGCTGGGCGTGGCGATGCCCATCGAGTATGGCGGCGCGGGCCTGGGCATCCTGGAAGCAGCGCTGATGATGGAGACGGTCGCGGCGTCAGGCGCGGGCATGGCCGGCGCGTCGGCCATTCACATGAACGTGTTCGGCCTGCATCCGGTGGTGGTACACGGCAGCGATGCGCAGCGCGCCCGCTGGCTGCCGCCCATCATCAGCGGCGAGCAGAAGGCGTGCTTCGGTGTTACTGAGCCCAATACAGGCCTGAACACGCTCAAGCTGCGCACGTTGGCGGTGCGCCAGGGCGACCGCTACGTCGTCAATGGCCAGAAGATCTGGATTTCCACCGCGCAGGTGGCCAGCAAGATCCTGCTGCTGGCGCGCACCACGCCGCTGGACCAGGTCAAGGAGCCGACGCAGGGCCTGAGCCTCTTCTATACCGATCTGGACCGCACCCGCATCAGCGTGCGCGAGATCGAAAAGCTCGGGCGCAAGGCGGTGGATTCCAACGAGCTCTTCATCGATGGGCTGGAAGTGCCGGTCGAAGACCGCATCGGCGAGGAAGGCAAGGGGTTCTCGTACATCCTGCATGGCCTGAATCCGGAGCGGGTGCTGCTGGCGGCCGAGGCCACCGGTCTGGGCCGCGCCGGCTTGAGGCGGGCCGCGGCCTATGCGGGCGAGCGCGTGGTGTTCGACCGGCCCATCGGCCAGAACCAGGGCGTGCAGCATCCGCTGGCCGAGCGCTGGGTGGAGCTGGAAGCGGCCGAGCTGCTGTACCGCCGCGCCGCGTGGATGTATGACCAGGGCCTGCCCTGCGGCGCCGAGGCGAATGCGGCAAAGTTCTTCTGCGCCGAGGCGGGCTTCCGGGCGTGCGAGACCGCGGTGCTGACGCATGGCGGCATGGGCTACGCGAAGGAGTATCACGTGGAACGCTATTTCCGCGAAGCCATGCTGCCGCGCATCGCGCCCGTGTCGCCGCAACTGATCCTTTGCTACATCGCCGAGAAGGTGCTGGGGCTGCCGAAGTCGTACTGAACGTCAAACACATACACACGGGAGACGGACGCGATGGATGCGTTGAAAGGTTTGCGGGTGGTGGATTTTTCCAAGGTGCTGGCCGGGCCGTTGTGCACGCAGTACCTGGGCGACATGGGCGCGGAGGTCATCAAGGTCGAGCCGCTCAAGGGCGACGATACGCGGCGCTGGCCGCCGTTTCGGCAGGACGACGGCACCGTGTTCCTGAGCGTGAACCGGAACAAGC
>NZ_DAMCTG010000133.1:0-9310 GCF_032113835.1 Achromobacter sp.
TAAGCTATGCGGGTCTTGAGGCAACCTTTGTTCACTGGTGCAAGTGTCTTTGGCGGAGACGGTGGGATTCGAACCCACGATGCAGTTTTTAGCCACATACTCCCTTAGCAGGGGAGCCCCTTCAGCCTCTCGGGCACGTCTCCGAAAAGAGAACGAGATTCTAGCACGATTTTTTTGGCTCTTGCCCGCGAATGCGGCGTTCACGCAAAAAAATCGTGCCGGACCTGATTCTTCAGACCTTGGTGGCAGGCGCTTGGTCCAGGCCGAAGGCCTTGTGCAGCGCGCGCACGCCCAGTTCCATGTACTTGTCGTCGATGATGACCGAGGTCTTGATTTCGCTGGTGCTGATCATCTGGATGTTGATGCCCTCTTGCGAGAGCGTCTGGAACATCAGGCTGGCGACGCCGACGTGCGAGCGCATGCCGATGCCGACGATGGAGACCTTGGCGACCTTTTCGTCGGTGGACAGTTCACGCGCGCCCACGGCGGGGATGACTTCGCGCTTGAGCAGGTCCACGGCGCGCGCAAATTCGTTGCGGTTGACGGTGAACGAGAAGTCGGTCGTGCCGGCCACGGACTGGTTCTGCACGATCATGTCGACGTCGATGTTGGCGGCGGCGACGGGCCCCAGGATGGAGAATGCGATGCCGGGTTTGTCGGGAACGCCCAGCAGGGTGATTTTGGCTTCGTCGCGGCTGAAGGCGATGCCGGAGACAACGGCGGCTTCCATTTTTTCGTCTTCCTCAAAAGTAATCAGCGTGCCCGAGACCATTTCTTCCTCGAGCGGGATAAGGGGGTCGGTCAGCGAGGACAGGACCCGGACCGGAACACGATATTTGCCGGCGAATTCGACCGAGCGGATCTGCAGCACCTTGGAACCCAGCGAGGCCATTTCCAACATTTCCTCGAAGGAAACGACGGACATGCGGCGCGCTTCGGGCACCACGCGCGGATCGGTCGTGTAGACGCCGTCCACGTCGGTGTAGATCAGGCATTCGTCGGCCTTGATGGCCGCTGCCACGGCCACGGCCGAGGTGTCGGAGCCGCCGCGGCCCAGCGTCGTGATGTGGCCGTCGGGGTCGATGCCCTGGAAGCCCGTCACGATGACCACGCGGCCGGCGTCCAGATCGGCGCGCACGCGGGCGTCGTCGATGGACGTGATGCGGGCTTTCGTGAACGACGAATCGGTGCGCACGGGCACTTGCCAACCGGCATAGCTGCGCGCGGACACGCCTTCGGCCTGCAAGGCAATGGCCAGAAGGCCGCTGCTGGCTTGCTCGCCGGTGGCGGCGATCATGTCGAGTTCGCGGCCGTCGGGCTGGGGCGAGAGCTCGCGCGCCAGACCCAGCAGACGATTCGTCTCGCCCGCCATGGCGGACGGGACAACAACAACTTGGTGGCCGGCGGCGTGCCACTTTGCGACGCGACGCGCCACGTTTCTGATGCGCTCGACCGAGCCCATCGAAGTACCGCCATATTTGTGAACGATCAGGGACATCTCGTACTCTGGCTGGATACCCGCCGCAAGTGTTGACGGGCAAAACCATATATTCTAGCGCGACGGTAAAAATTTGCGCAGATTGCGCAGATTTATGTCCATTTCGTGGCTAAATGCCGCGCCGGGCTGGTCGACACGGATCCAAGTCGGAGTGGCTGACGTCCCGCCTCAAGTTGGCTTAGGTACCGGATCACATACGGATTTTCTACCGGTTTACGAACCGGCGTGGCCCCGACGCTCCACCCACACTCGGCCGCGATGGCAGCGGATCACGTGCCCCGCCTGCTCTACCCTCAATTGCCGGTCATGGCCCAGGCTGTGCAGGCCGCGAAGCTGACGCAGCAGGTCCGCCATGCGCGCATCGGTGGGCATCCGCGCCCCGTTGCGCTCCAGCCAAAACCGCAACACCTGCGCCTGCCGGGCAGGCGAAAGCCCGCGCCACGCCTGCAGCGAAAAACTCACGTCATCGGCACTGGGATCAAGCCGCGCGAAATCTTCACGGGCGACTTCGTCCAGAATCTCGGCCGCTTCGGCCATGTGCCGCGCGTGGCGAGCGACGATGCCGCGCCAGCCGGGCCACCGCGCATCCAGCACGGGCGCCAGCAACTCACGCAGCGCGGCGCGGGTATAGCGCGGATCGGCATTGGTGGGGTCCTGCACGGCGCGCCAGCCGATGGCTGCTTCCACTTCCTGCGCCGCGTCCAGAATCACGCTGCGATCCTGCTCAAGCCACGGACGCAGATACGACACGTCGCCCCGCTGCGCCACCGGCGACATGGCCGCCATGCCCGCCAGCCCGGTCCCGCGCAAGAGGCGCAGCAACACGGTTTCCGCCTGATCGTTGCGATGGTGGGCGAGCAGGATGTGGTGGACGCCGTGCTCCTGCGCCAACCGGGCCAGCGCGGCATAACGCGCATCGCGCGCGGCGGCTTCGATGCCTTTGCCGCTGGCCGGCTCGACCTGGACGCGCGCCTCGATAAGCGGGACCGTCAGTCTTGCGGCCAGGGCCTGGCCTTGTTGCGCCCATTCATCCGCCTGCGCCTGCAAGCCGTGGTGCACATGGAAAAGGATCACCTCGATGCCCAGCAGCGGCGCGACGGCGGCCGCATGCACGGCCAGCATGGCCGAGTCCGCCCCACCGCTGAACGCCACGGCAATGCGGCGCGGACGCGCGGGCAGTGCCTGGAGCGTCTGGCGCAACACCGCGGCAAGCGCGGTGGAGATGGGCAGGGAGGAAATGGCGCCCGCGTCGGCCCGAGGATTGGTGCCGGGCGGCGGGACGTCAGTCATGGGAGAGAGGGCGCGGGGGCCGCGGCGCCGGCTGAAGGCCGGCGCCCTGCCCGCCTTACGCGCGCACTTCCTGGAAGGCGCCGTACGAGCGCACGCGCTGGAGGCGCTGCTCGACGAGCTGTTCGGGCGTCAGGCCCTGAAGCTGGCGCAGGGCGTCGCCGAGCGCGCGGCGCAAGAGGCGCGCCATGACGCGGGGGTCGCGGTGCGCGCCGCCCACGGGTTCGTTGACCACGCGGTCCACCAGACCCAGATCCTTGAGGCGGGGCGCGATGATGGCCAGCGCGTCGGCGGCCTCGGGGGCCTTGTCGGCGCTGCGCCAGAGAATGGACGCGCAGCCTTCCGGCGAAATCACGGCGTAGGTGGCGTATTGCAGCATCAGCACGGCGTTGCCGACGGCAATGGCCAGCGCGCCGCCCGAACCGCCTTCGCCGATGATCGTGCAGATCAACGGGACTTTCAGTTCGGCCATGGCGTAAAGATTGTGGCCGATGGCTTCGGACTGGCCGCGCTCTTCGGCGCCGATGCCGGGATAGGCGCCCGGGGTGTCCACGAAGGTGAAGACGGGAATGCCGAATTTTTCGGCCAGGCGCATCAGGCGCAGGGCCTTGCGATAGCCCTCGGGGCGCGGCATGCCGAAGTTGCGCGCGGCGCGCTCCTTGGTGTCGCGGCCCTTCTGGTGGCCGATGACCATGCACGGCGTGCCGTTGAAGCGCGCCAGACCGCCCACGATGGACTGGTCGTCGGCGTACATGCGATCGCCATGCAGTTCATGGAAGTCGGTGAACATTTCACGCACGTAGTCCAGCGTGTACGGACGCTGGGGGTGACGCGCGACGAGAGCCGTCTGCCAGGGCGTGAGCTTGGCGTAGATCTCCTTGGCGAGCGTCTGGCTCTTCTGCTGCAGACGTCCGATTTCATCGGAGATGTCTACTGCCGAATCGGCCTGCACGTAGCGCAGCTGCTCGATCTTGTTCTCAAGCTCGGCGAGCGGCTGTTCAAATTCCAGAAATGTATTGCGCATGTAGTGTGGTTCCGTAGATGGGCTGCCTGGTTTGCGTCAGTATTGGACCGGCGTCGGTTCCAGACTGCGCCACAGATACCAGGTTGCCACGGTACGCCAGGGTTGCCACGCCAACGAGACTTCGCGAGCCTCGAAGCGAGAGACAGGCTCGCCGCTGAAATAGTGTAGCGAGATTGCCTTGAGCAACCCAGGATCATCCAGCGGCAGGACATCAGGCCGCTGTAGATTGAAAATCAAAAACATCTCCGCCGTCCAGCGTCCGATGCCGCGGATGGCGACCAGTTCCGAAATGACGGCCTCGTCGTCCATGGCCGCCCATTTCTCGGGATGGACCCGGCGTTCGCCGAAATGCACGGCCAGGTCGAGCACGTACTCGGCCTTGCGTTGCGACAGTCCGGCCTTGCGCAGGCCGTCCAGGCCGACGCGCAGCACGGCGACGGGCGTGGGGCGTTTGCCCACGGCGTCGATGAACTTGGTCCAGACGGCATCGGCCGCCTTGGGGGAAATCTGTTGCCCGATAATCGCCCGCGCCAGCGTGATGAAGGGCGTGCCGCGCGAGGTCAGCCAGACCTCCGGGTGCTGGGGGATGATCTTTTTCAGAATGCGGTCACGGCGCATCAGGTGCGCCACGGCGGCTTCCCAGTATTCAGGCTTGGGAATCTCGAGATCTGCGGTGGACATGGCCGGCGTATCCTGCGGGGTCACGCGCGGCGCCATTGCGTCAGGCCGCCCGGTTTGTCGTCCAGCTCGATGCCGGATTCGCGCAGTTCGGCGCGGATGCGGTCGGCCTCGGCGAAGTTGCGGGCAGCCTTGGCGGCGGCGCGCGCGTCGATCAGCGATTGAATGGCGTCGGCGTCCAGCGTGCTGCGCGCGCCTTGCTCGATGGCGGCCGCGGAATAGCGGGTGGCGGACTGGAAGTACGTGGCGGGCGCCTGCTGCAGCAGGCCCAGCAGCGAGGCCAGCGCCTTCATCTGCCCGGCGCTGCGCGCGCTCTTGGTGCGGTTGGCCTCGGAGGCCAGTTCAAACAGCGCGGCCACGGCGCCCGAGCTGTTGAAATCGTCATCCATCGCGGCCTTGAAGGCCTGCGCCTGCGGCTCGTTCCAGTCGATGCCCTGATCGTCGGCCGGCACGTTCTGCAAGGCCTGGTACAGGCGATCCAGTGCGTTTTGCGCGTCGATCAGGTTGTCCGGCGTGTAGTTCTGCGGGCTGCGGTAGTGGTTGCGCACAATGAAGAAGCGCACCATTTCCGCTTCGCGCGGGTTCACCTGGTATTCGGACTGGTCGGCGCCCGGCTCGCTTTGCGCGACGGTCTGGCGAATGGTGCGGAAGTTGCCCAGGGACTTGGACATCTTGTCCGAGTCGACCATCAGCGGACCGCAGTGCATCCAGATATTGGCCAGCGTGCCGCCGAACGCCCCTTCGGTCTGGGCGATCTCGTTTTCATGGTGCGGGAATTTCAGGTCCGGACCGCCGCCGTGGATGTCGAGCGGCAGGCCCAGCAGCGACTTGCTCATGGCCGAGCACTCGATGTGCCAGCCCGGCCGCCCCAGACCGTAGGGCGATTCCCACTTGGTGTCGGCGGGTTCCTCGGCCTTGGCGGACTTCCAGAGCACGAAGTCCAGCGGATCGCGCTTGCTGGACCCCACCGCCACACGCTCGCCGGCGCGCAGGTCATCCAGCGTCTTGCCGGACAGCTTGCCGTAGCCGGGAAAACCGCGCACGGCGTAGTTCACGTCGCCGTCTTCGGCCTGGTAGGCCAGACCGTTGGTTTCGAGCTTGCCGATGATGTCGAGCATCTCGCCCACGTATTGGGTGGCGCGGGGCTCGCGATCGGGGGATTCGACGCCCAGCGCGCGCTCGTCAGCGTGCATGGCGTCGATATAGAACTCGGTGACTTCGCCGATGCGGCGGCCCGTTTCGACCGCGCGGCGGATGATCTTGTCGTCGATGTCCGTGATGTTGCGCACGTAATCCACAGACAAGCCGCTGGCGCGCAACCAGCGCTGCACGACGTCGAACGACACCAGCATGCGGGCATGGCCCAGATGGCAGAAGTCATACACGGTCATGCCACACACGTACATGCGCACCTGGCCGGCCTGTGCCGGTTTGAACGGTTCTTTGGTACGCGATAACGTGTTGTAGATTTGCAGCATGGCGCGATAGATTTCGTTTAGTGTTCCGTGGCGGTTTCGGAAAGTTGCTGTCGACGGACAATACCGTCAACGCGTGCCGCCCAATTCGCCGCCCCATTTACATTGCCGCCCCGTTGGCAATGCAGTTCCGGCAGTCCTGTTGATGCGGGATCGGTTCGCGGACCTCGGCGGACGCTCTGATGGCCCCCGCTCTGATGGCCCTATTCTTACTGCCTTGAACAAGCCTTGTACGCGATGGTCGAGCCAAAAACCCAACCGGGGCTAAAATGGCGGTCGTCAAGTATAGCAAGCGGCCCGGTCGCGCGCGTAAGCGCCGGCTGGCCAAGACTTTTAACGGAACCCCACGTGACTATCAAGCCGCGTTTTTGCGTTGCCCTGCTCGCCCTGGCCTTGGCCGGCGCGCCGGCGGGCGTCGCCCTTGCCCAGTCGATGAGCGGCGGCGCGGGAGCGAACCCCAACGCCAGCCGCACCACCCTGGACCCGATTCCGCCCGAAGGCGGCTGGGACGCCCTGGCCAATCTGCTGGAAGCCGCCAAACCCGGCGTGGACACCCGGCTGATCCCATCCGCTTCGCAGATCACGACGCACATCGAGCGCATGCTTAGCCGCGGCGAAAACGCGGAAGCGCTGGCCATGATCGAAAAGCGCCAGGCCGAGATCAAGGACCAGCGCGGCACCGACGTGCAGCTCATGTTCCAGCACGCGCGCGCCCTCGCCGCGCTGGACCGCACGAACGAAGCCATCGACATCTACAACGATATGACCACGCGGTTCCCGGAATTGCCGGAACCCTGGAACAATCTGGCGGCTCTATATGCTGGGCGCGGCGAACTCGACCGTGCGCAGGATGCCCTCCAGATGGCATTGCGCGCGGACCCGAACTACGCCGCCGCCCGCGCCAACCTCGGTGACCTGCAACTGCTGCAGGCCTTGCGCACCTACAAGGAGGCCGCCAGCGACGGCGTGCCTGGCATGCGGGAAAAGGTCCGCGAAGTTGAAACAATGTTGAAGGATAAACAAGGCAAATGATGTCCCGTTACTCCCCTCTACACCTGCTGCGCCTGACGGCGTGCTCGTTCGCACTGGCTGCATTCGCTCCGGCGTTCGTCAGCGCCGCCCCCGCAGCATCTTCTTCCCCCTCCACCTCCGAAGGCACCAAAACCATGAGCACCAATCCCCGCGTCAAGCTTCAAACGAACCAAGGCGACATGGTCATCACCCTGGACGCCGCCAAGGCGCCCAAGTCCGTCGAAAACTTCCTGACCTACGTCAAGGAAGGCTTCTACAACGGCACGGTGTTCCACCGCGTGATCGACGGTTTCATGATCCAGGGCGGCGGTTTCGAACCCGGCATGAAGCAAAAGCAGACCCATGCCCCCATCGAAAACGAGGCCAACAACGGCCTGAAGAACGACAAGTACACCCTGGCCATGGCCCGCACCAGCGATCCGCACTCGGCCACCGCCCAGTTCTTCATCAACGTGTCCAACAACGACTTCCTGAACTTCACGTCGCCCACGCCGAACGGCTGGGGCTACGCCGTGTTCGGCACCGTCACCGAAGGCACGGACGTCGTCGACAAGATCAAGGGCGTGAAGACCGGCAACAAGGGCTTCCACCAGAACGTGCCGAACGAAGACGTGATCATCGAGAAGGCCGAAGTTCTTGAATAAGATCCCCCTGTCCGGCCCGGTCTGGCTGGCATCCGACCTGCACCTGGGGCCGGCCACGCCGGCCACCTCGGAGGCCTTCCTGGCCTTTCTGCAGGCGGCAGAGGAAGAGGCGGCAGCCCTGCTGCTGCCCGGCGACATTTTCGACGCCTGGATCGGCGACGACGTGATTCGCGCCGCCCCGCCGTGGCTTGCCACGGTGCTGGTGGCGCTGCGCGCTACGGCCGCCCGCATCCCGGTCTGGCTGGGCCGCGGCAACCGTGATTTCCTCATCGGCGAGGAACTGGCCAAGGCCGTGGGCGCCAGCCTGCTGCCCGAGCCGGCGCTGCTGGAAACCGATTTCGGCCAGGTCCTGCTGACGCACGGCGACGAGTTCTGTACGGACGACGCCGCATACCAGCAGTTCCGCAAGATGGTCCGCAACCCGCAATGGCAGGCCGAGTTCCTGGCCAAGACCATCCCCGAGCGGCTGGCCATGGCGCAGCAGGCGCGCGGCGAAAGCCAGGCGGCCAACCAGACGAAATCCATGGAAATCATGGATGTCAACGCAGGCGCCATCGAATCGATCTTCCGCGAGACGGGCGTGCGCGTGCTGGTGCATGGCCACACGCATCGCCCCAACCGCCACGTACTCGATATCGACGGCCAGAAGCGCGAGCGCTGGGTGCTGCCCGACTGGGACTGCGACCACGTGTCGCCCCCGCGCGGCGGCTGGCTGGTCATCGACCGCGACGGGCTGCAGTTCTACGACCTGGAAACGGAAGCGTAGGCGCCACCAGACCCGCGCCAGTCAACGACAAGGGCCGCTTGAAGCGGCCCTTGTTATTTCTGCGCCCGCCGTGGCGGGAAGGAATCAGCGCGTGAAAATCCAGGCCGCCACGATGCCGCCGAAGATGATCCGGTACCAGGCGAACACGCGGTACGTGTGGTTGGCCACAAAGCGCAGCACCGCGCGCACCACCACCATCGCGCTCAGGAACGCCGCGATGAAGCCGACGGCGATGCCCGACAGGTCGTGCTGGGTCAGCAGGCCAAAGTTCTTGTACATGTCGTAGGCCGCCGCGCCCAACATGGTCGGCATGGCCAGGAAGAACGAGAATTCGGTGGCGGTCTTGCGCTGGATGCCGGCGATCATGCCGCCGATGATGGTGGCGCCCGACCGCGAGGTGCCGGGAATCATCGCAAAGCACTGCGCCACGCCCACGCCCAACGCCTGCTTCCAGGTGATCTGCTCAAGCGTGTGGGCCGAGGCACGCTCGTCCGAGGCGGTGTCGTCGGCGGCGCCCGGCGCATCGCCCGGCGTGTGGCGCGTGCGGCGTTCGACGTACAGCATGATCAGCCCGCCCAGCACCAGCGTCACCACCACCACCGCCGGGTGGTAGAACACCGATTTGATGGTCTTGATGAAGATTGCGCCGATCACTGCCGCCGGCAGGAATGCCAGGATCAGGTTGCGGGTGAAGGCCACCTCGCTGGGCACGCCCGTCAGCGTGCCGCGGATCAGCTGAAGCAGCCGGGCGCGGAACACCCACATCACGGCCAGGATGGATCCCAGTTGGATGACCACCTCGAACACCTTGCCGTCGCCCGAATCGAAATTGAGCCAGTCGCCGACCAGGATGAGGTGGCCCGTGCTGGACACGGGGATGAATTCCGTCAAGCCTTCCAGGATGCC
>NZ_DAMCTG010000134.1:0-9124 GCF_032113835.1 Achromobacter sp.
ACCGTTGAAAGAACTCGGTGTCTGACACCGTTGAAAGAACTCGGTGTCTGACACCGTTGAAAGAACTCGGTGTCTGACACCGTTGAAAGAACTCGGTGTCTGACACCCTCTGAGACGCTGCCGCAAGTTGACGATCGTCTCGCCAGGGTGTCAGACACCTGCCGCAAGCCGGAGACTGTTTTATCTGCCGCAAACCAGAACTCGGTGTCTGACACCCTCTGAGATGCTGCCGCAAGTTGACGATCATCTCGCCAGGGTGTCAGACACCTGCCGCAAGCTGGGGACTGTTTTACCTGGCGCAAAGCTGCCGTCTGCTACTTCGGTGGCAGCGAGCCCGCCGGGTCGACCGCCTGGCCGTCGTAGCGCAGTTCGAAATACAGCCCGACCTGCTTGCTGTCGCTGTTGCCCATCTCGGCGATCTTCTGGCCCTGCGACACGCGCTGGCCTTCCTTGACCAAGAGCTTGCTGTTGTGCGCGTAGATGCTGAGGAAACTGGCGTTGTGCTTGACGATGACCAGATGCCCGTAGCCGCGCAGGCCGCTGCCGGAGTAAGCCACCGTGCCGGGCGCGGCGGACACGACGGGGGTGCCGGCGGAATTGCTGATGACGATGCCGTTTGAATGGGAACCGTCGTAGCCGCGCGTGACCTTGCCCTGCGCGGGCCAGACCAGAGAGATCGCGCCCGGTGGCGCGGTGCGCCGCTTGCCGGATGACGCGGTGGCGCGCGGGGCGGGCTTGGGTTTGGCTTTGGTGCTGGCCTTGCTGGGCGGCGAGGTGCGCGCTTGGCCGGCCGGCGGGTCGACTCGCAGGACTTGGCCGACTTCGATCGAATTTGAGTTCGACAGATTGTTCCACCGGACCAGATTGCTGACGGTCGTGCCTTCCTTGCGCGCAATCTGATAAAGCGTGTCGCCCGACTGGACCCGGTAATAGCCCGGTTGGACCTTGGTCGTTCCGCAGGCGGTCAGCAGCACCAGAAGCGCCGCCATCATCGCGCCCAGCCATAAGCGGGCATATAGACGGACACATAGACGGAAATGCGGTCCGGCGCGTTCAAGCCCGACGAGTCCCCGTCCGGCGGGCCGAGTGGAAACGGACAAAGTCGAGGCAACGGAGAAAGTCGAAACGGGCAAGGTGCGATCGGACGCTATCGAACGGGATGAGTTCGAACGGGACGCGGCCGAACGGGATGAGTTCGAAACGGACAAGGTCGAAACGGACACGTTCGAAACGGACAAGGAAAGCGCTGAAACCTGGGGCACGGGGTCACGTGTCGGAAAGAAGTGCGTTCAAGGGTACCAAGAAATTGGGAACGCTTGGCATAGAATGCCTGCATGCCTTCGTCGACCCGCCTCCTGTGCACGCTGCGCGCCCTGCGCGCCGAGGCCGTGCTTTGGCTGGCGATTCTGGCATTGGCGCTGCGGGCGCTAGTCCCCGCCGGCTACATGCCGGACACCCGCGCGCTGCATGATGGCCGGCTCGAAGTCACCTTCTGCTCGGCCGCGGGCAACCTGTCGTCGTTCAGCGTGGCGCTGCCGTCCGCCGATGGCGGCAAGGCCCCGCACGACAGCGCCAACACCGGCGCGCAATGTCCCTTCGGCCTGCTTGTCCACGTCACGCCCGCCACGGCGCCGGCCATGACGCCGCTGTTGCTGACGGCAGCCGGACATCCTTCCTTCCCTCTCCCGCACCGCGCCCCGCCCGCGCAGCCCGCCCACGGTCCGCCGCTGGGTTCACGCGCCCCGCCGCCGCTGGCCTGACTTCGTCCAGGATCGTCCCCACCCCTTACTAATTAGTAAGGCGCTGCGGACGGCACTTGCCGCACGGCCAGACCGCGCGGCCGACTCGTCAACCCAGAGGTCTCAATGAATTCCCTTTTTTCGCGCACGCCCGCCGGCGTGACGCGCGCCGCCCCGACGTCGGGCGCTCCCGACCCGCGCCGGCGCCTGTTGCTGTCGACGCTGGCCCTGCTGCCGCTGGCGGGCTGCGGTCCCGACGCCCCGCCGCTGCACGGCATGGACCTGTCCGGCATGACCACCGGCGACTTCCGGTTGCAAGACACCGACGGCAAGACCCGCAGCCTGGCCGACTACCGCGGGCATCCGGTCATGCTGTTCTTCGGCTTCACCCAATGCCCGGACATCTGCCCGACGGCGCTGACCCGCGCCGTCGAGATCAAGACGCTGCTGGGCAAGGATGCCGAAAAGCTGCGCGTCCTTTTCATCACTGTGGACCCCGAACGCGACACGCCCGAAATCCTGCGTGCTTACACCGAGGCCTTCGATCCCGGCTTCGTCGGTCTGCGCGGCACGGCGGAACAGACCCGCGCCGCCGCCCAGGCGTTCAAGGTGTTCTACCAGAAGGTCCCGACCGGCTCGTCCTACACCATGGACCACACCGCGCTGACCTACCTCATCGACGCCGAAGGCAAGCTGCGCGTGGCGCTGCGCCATCAGCAGAGCGCGCAGGAATGCGCGCAAGACCTGCGCAAAGTGCTTTGAATCCCGTAAAGGAAACCCTCATGAAAAAGCTCTCGATCAAACCCCTGGCCGCCGTCTTTGCCCTGGCGCTGGCAGGATTCAGCCACTCCGCGCTGGCGCAGGACGCCGGCCTGTCCGTGCAGGACGCCTGGGTGCGCGCGACCGTGCCCAACCAACACGCCACCGGCGTGTTCATGCAGATCACGTCCAAGGAAGCCGGCCGGCTGGTCGGCGTGGAATCGCAGGCGGCCAAGCACGTGGAAGTTCACGAGATGGCGATGCAGGACAACGTCATGAAGATGCGCCAAGTCGCCGGCGTTGATCTGCCCGCCGGCCAGGCAGTGGAACTCAAGCCCGGCGGCTACCACGTCATGCTGATCGACCTGGCCAAGCAGATCGTGCCGGGCGATCACGTCGCGCTGACGCTGATCGTGGAAGACGCGGCCCGCCAGCAGCGGCGCGTGCCGATCGACGCGGTGGCCCGGCCGCTGAACGCCACGGCCGCGCCGGCCGGCGGCCACGGGCACTGACCGGTGGCGGGCAGACGCGTGCCGCGTGTCTGCCCCCATATCGGGGACACATAACCCGCCGCCGCAACAGCGCCGTGCCCCGATTCACCATACAATGCCTGCACATCCGAATCCCGCGCCTTAAGGCCCGGGCAGCAGCCGGCCACCGCCGCCGCGCTCCGGATGCCAGCGTTCCGCGCAGCCGGGCGTTCGTAACTGCCGGCAGGCTGGCCGGCGCCTCTGTATCTGGATATGCCCGGTAGTTCCGCCTTTTCCTTCCTGCGTACCCTCTGCAGCCTGCGCTGGCTCGCCATCGCGGGCCAGGCCGCCACCGTCCTCGTCGCCAGCAGCGTGCTGGGCCTGGATCTGCCGCTGGAACCGCTATGGCTGGGCGTCGGTCTGCTGATCGGCTTCAACGTCTACGCCAGCCTGCGCCTGCGCCATCCGCGCGACCTCTCCCACGCCACCGCCTTTGGCCACCTGTTCATCGACATGGCGGTGCTGGCCTGGATGGTGGGCTGGAGCGGAGGCATCAGCAACCCGTTCGGGACGATGTTCCTGATCCTGACCGCGCTGGCCGCGCTGGCGCTGCCGCGCAACTGGGCGCTCGCCGCGGCGCTGGCCGGCGTGCTGGGCTATGGCGCCGCCGCCATCTTCGGCCAGCCCCTGCGCGGCGACGTCGATCCGCACACCCTGCTGTTGTGGGGCCTGGGCGCCAACTTCCTGATTTCGGTCGTCGTGGTGCTGGTGTTCTCGACCCGCCTGGCCGCCGACATGCGCGCCCGCGAGCGCGAGCTGGCCCGCCTGCGCGAACGCTTCACCCGCAACGAGGGCATCGTCGCGCTGGCCACCCACGCCGCGGCGATGGCGCACGAGCTGAACACGCCGCTGGCCACCATGACGCTGCTGACCGACGAGATTGCCGCGGAGGTCCAGGACGACGAAGACCTGCGGGAAGACGTCACCACCCTCAGCCAGCTCCTGGCCCTCTGCCGGGAACGCATTCGGAATCTGGCGGTCCCAACCGCCGTGGATCTGGTTCGCGTCGTGGGGCAATGGCGTCTGATCCGCCCGACCATCGACCTGCAACGCTCGGGCACGCTGCCCACCAGCCTGCGCGTCGATCCGGCCATCGCCCACCTCTTGCAGGCACTGCTGAACAACGCCGCGGATGCGGGCGAATCCGCCGACGCGCCCCGCGTGGACCTGCATCTGGAATACGGTTATGGCGCCCTGCGCGGCGAAGTCCGGGACTACGGGCGGGGTTTCGATCCCGACCATGCCGTGCTGCCAGCGACCAGCCTGTTCAACAGCGGCAAGCCGGGAGGACTGGGCGTCGGCCTGGCCCTGTCGCACGCCACCGTGGAACAGATGGGCGGCGAAATGACCATGACCGCGGCCGAAGGCGGCGGCACCCGCATCCGCTTTTATTTGCCTCTCGGCAACCCCGGGACCTGAATGTGATGAATGCAAACGATCTTGGCCTGCTGATCGACGACGACGAACTCTACGTGCGCACCCTGCAGCGCAGCCTGTCGCGCCGCGGCCTCGAAACCCGAACCGCCACCGGCATCGCCGAGGCGCTGCGCGTCGCCGAGGAAATCCGTCCGGCTTTCGCCCTGGTCGACCTGCGCCTGGGCGAAGACTCCGGCCTGACCTTGATCCGCCCGCTACGCGCGCTGCGGGAAGACATGCGCATCCTGCTGGTCACCGGCTACGCCAGCGTGGCCACCGCCGTGGAAGCCATCAAGCGCGGCGCCGACGATTACCTGCCCAAGCCCGCCACGGCGCCGATGATCCTGCGCACGCTGGGTCTGGTGAAGCCAGAAACAGTTACGATCGAAACGACCATGACGCCGTTGCACCGCCTAGAATGGGAGCACATTCACCAGGCTCTGCACGAGACCGGCGGCAACGTTTCAGCCGCGGCGCGTCTCCTGGGCATGCACCGGCGCTCGCTTCAACGCAAGCTGGCCAAAAAACCGGGGCCGGAACGTGAGGTCCTCCCGGAATGAGTTGTGCGGGGCGACACATCTTTACAACACCCCCGTGTGCAGGTGCGACATATCGTCGCACCCCCTCCCTCCCCTCGGGGCTTCCGCTCCCCTAGGAAAACCCTGAATCCGCCGCCATTAGGCCGGATTTCTCCCAGGCAATGCGACCTTTCGTCGCAGGCTTGACCCAGATCAAACCGATAGGATGGACGTTGCTGCCTAGCAGCATTCCAGTCTGCTGCTTTGCAGCATTTCCCACCTTCCATCCAAGGCTGTACGTGAAACACCCCCTCCTTGCGACCCTTACGCGCATATTTGGCGTCGGCGCGGTCATGCTGCTTGGCGGCTGCAACATGGAAATCCTCTCCCCCAAGGGAGATATCGGCATCCAGGAAAAGACGTTGCTGCTGACGGCGACCGGGCTCATGCTCATCGTCGTGATCCCGGTCCTCATCATGATCGTGGCGTTTGCCTGGAAGTACCGCGCTTCCAACACCAAAGCTGACTACCAGCCCAAGTGGGCCCACTCCACGGCAATCGAAGCCGTCGTCTGGACCGTCCCTTGTATCATCGTGGCGATTCTTGCCGTGATCACCTGGCGCTCCACGCACGCGCTGGATCCCTACAAGCCGCTCGTGTCCGAACACAAGCCGGTGACCATCGAGGTGGTTTCGCTGGATTGGAAGTGGCTCTTCATCTACCCCGAGTACGACATCGCCACGGTCAACGAGATCGCGTTCCCCGTGGACGTTCCGGTCAACTTCCGGATCACGTCGGCATCGGTCATGAACTCGTTCTTCATTCCCCAGCTCGGCAGCCAGATCTACTCGATGGCCGGCATGGAGACCAAGCTGCACCTGAACGCGCGCGAAATCGGCACCTACGCCGGCATTTCGGCCAACTACAGCGGCGGCGGTTTCTCGGGCATGCGCTTCAAGGCCCATGCCATGTCGCAGGAAGGGTTCGACAACTGGGTCAAGGAAGCGAAGGCTGCTCCCACCGCCCTGACCCCCGAGGTCTACGCGGAACTGACCAAGCGCAGCGAGCGCAACCCGGTCGTGAAGTATTCGTCGGCGCCGCCCGCCATGTTTGATTTCATTCTGGGCAGCACGATGACCAAGATGGCCGGCGTGGACTCCGCCACGTGCACCTCCACGTCGAATAATCTGATCGCAGGAATCAACTAACAATGCTCGGGAAACTTACCCTCGAGGCCATTCCGTACCATGACCCTATCGTCATGGTTACGCTGGCCGCCGTGTGCCTGGGAGGCCTAGCGGTCTTCGGCGCCATCACCTATTTCAAGAAGTGGCAGTACCTGTGGACGGAGTGGCTTACCACCGTCGACCACAAGCGCATCGGCGTGATGTACATCATCGTCGCCCTGATCATGCTGCTGCGCGGCTTTGCCGACGCCATCATGATGCGCACGCAGCTTGCCGTCGCGTCCGCGGACTCGGCCGGCTTCCTGCCTCCGCACCACTACGACCAGATCTTCACCGCCCACGGCGTCATCATGATTTTCTTCATGGCGATGCCCTTCATCACCGGGCTGATGAACATCGTCGTGCCGCTGCAGATCGGCGCCCGCGACGTGGCGTACCCGTTCCTGAACTCGCTGAGCTTCTGGCTGTTCGCCGCCGGCGTCGTGCTGATGATGCTGTCGCTGTTCGTGGGCGAATTCGCCGCGACCGGCTGGCTCGCGTATCCGCCGTTGTCGGGGTTGGACTACAGTCCAAGCGTGGGGGTGGATTACTACCTCTGGGCGCTGCAGATATCCGGGCTGGGCACAACGCTTAGCGGCATCAACTTCATCGTCACCATCCTGCGCATGCGTGCGCCTGGCATGACCCTGATGAAGATGCCGATCTTCACCTGGACCTCGCTGGTCACCAACGTCCTGATCGTCGCCGCCTTCCCCGTGCTGGCCGCGACCCTGGCGCTGCTGACGATGGACCGCTACCTGGGCACGCACTTCTTCACGAACGACGGTGGCGGCAACGTCATGATGTACGTGAACCTGATCTGGATCTGGGGTCACCCCGAGGTCTACATCCTGGTGCTGCCGGCCTTCGGCGTGTACTCGGAAATCGTTGCCACGTTCGCCCGCAAGACCCTGTTCGGCTACAAGTCCATGGTCTACGCCACGGCCGCCATCGGCGTGCTGTCGTTCCTGGTCTGGCTGCACCACTTCTTCACCATGGGAGCGGGGGCCAACGTCAATGCCTTCTTCGGCATAGCGACAATGATCATCTCGATCCCGACCGGGGCCAAGATCTTCAACTGGCTGTTCACCATCTACCGCGGCCGCCTGCGCATCACGACGCCGGTGCTGTGGACGCTGGGCTTCATGATCGTGTTCGTCATCGGCGGCATGACCGGCGTGATGCTGGCCATCCCCGGCGTGTCGTTCATCCTGCACAACAGCCTGTTCCTGATCGCCCACTTCCACAACACCATCATCGGTGGCGTGGTGTTCGGCTGCATCGCCGGCATGGTCTATTGGTTCCCGAAGGCGTTCGGCTTCACGCTGAACGAACGTCTGGGCCGCTACTCGTTCTACTGCTGGTTCGTCGGCTTCTTCCTGGCCTTCATGCCCCTGTACGTTCTGGGCTTCAAGGGCATGACGCGTCGCCTGAACCACTACGACAACCCCGAATGGCAGCCTTACCTGCTGGTCGCGCTGGCTGGCGCCGCGCTGATCATGCTGGGCATCTTCTTCCTGCTGCAGCAAGTGTTCGTCTCCGTGCGTCAGCGCAAGCAGAACCAGGACGTCACCGGCGATCCGTGGGATGGCCGCACGCTGGAATGGTCGATCTCGTCGCCCGCGCCTTTCTACAACTTCGCCCACGTTCCTCACGTCGATGAGCTGGACCAGTTCTGGGAAGACAAGCAGAGCGGCAAGGCCTACAAACGCCCCGCCAAGTACGAAGACATCCACATGCCGAAGAACACCGCCGCTGGCGTCTGGATCGGCGCCTTTGGCCTGGTCATGTGCTTTGCGCTGATCTGGCACATCTGGTGGCTGTCGATCGCCGGCCTCGTGGGCATGATCGGTTCGTTCATCGTTCGCGCCTATGACCGCGACGTCGACTACTGGGTCCCGGCCGCGGAAGTCGAACGCATCGAAAACGCTCACTTTGACAAAATGCAGAAGGCCGCCTGAGCCATGATTCAAGCCGTAGCCACTCACCCCCACGCGGGTCACGACGATCACGCGCATCACGACGATGGATCCAAGACCGTTTTCGGTTTCTGGGTCTATCTGATGAGCGACTTGCTGATCTTTTCGGTGCTGTTCGCCACGTTCGCGGTGTTGTCCAACGCCACCGCGGGCGGTCCGTCCGGCAAGGAACTGTTCGACCTGAACTTCGTCCTGGTCGAAACGCTGTTGCTGCTGGTGTCCAGCTTCACCTTCGGCATGGCCAACCTGAACGTGCACGCCAACAACAAGAGCCGTGCCATGGGCTGGTTGATGGTCACGTTCCTGTTCGGCGCGGGCTTCATCGCGATGGAAATCTATGAATTCCATCACCTGATCAGCATCGGCGCCGGCCCGGGCCGCAGCGCCTACCTGTCCGCGTTCTTCACGCTGATCGGTACGCACGGCCTGCACGTGACCTTTGGCCTGATCTGGATCATCGTCATGCTCGACATGATCCGCCGTCATGGCCTGGACTCGATCAACAAGCGTCGTCTGGCGTGCCTGAGCCTGTTCTGGCACTTCCTGGACATCGTCTGGATCTGCGTCTTCACCTTTGTCTACCTTCTGGGAGCCCTCTGATGTCGCACTCCGCTGCGGCCGCACACGGCCACGACGATCACGCCGCCGACCACGGCAGCCTGAAGTCCTACATCATCGGTTTCGTGCTCTCGCTGCTGCTCACCTTCGGCTCGTTCGGCCTGGTGATGCACGGCGCGCTGTCCCACACCGCCACGATCATTGGCGTGGTGGCACTGTGCATCCTCCAGTTGCTGGTTCAGCTGGTGTACTTCCTGCACATGGGCGCATCGAAGTCGTCCCGCGACAACCTGGCCACGTTTGTCTTCACCGTGCTGATCATCTTCATCATCGTCGGTGGTTCGGCCTGGGTGCTGTACAACATGAACGTCAACATGGGCCACGCCATGTAATGACGGC
>NZ_DAMCTG010000135.1:0-9047 GCF_032113835.1 Achromobacter sp.
GAACCAAGCCGTGATCCTGGAAGCCGTGCGCACGCCGTTCGGGCGGCGCGGCGGATGGTGGGCGCAGACGCGGCCGGACGCGCTGCTGGCCGAGACCGTGCAGGGGCTGCTGGCGCGCGCGGGGCTGCCGGGCGACAAGGTCGAGGACCTGATTGCCGGCTGCGTCAGTCAGGCGGGCGAGCAGGGCGCCAACATCGGCCGGCTGGCGGCAATGCTGGCCGGCCTGCCGGAGAGCGTGCCGGGCGTGGCGCTCAACCGGATGTGCGGGTCCAGCCAGCAGGCCGTGCATTTCGGCGCGCAGGCCATCGCTGCGGGCGACATGCGCTACGTGGTCGCGGGCGGCGTCGAAAGCATGAGCCGCGTGCCCATGTTCCTGGACGTGACATTGGGGCAGACGGAATTTCGCGGTTTTGAATCCCTGAACCCGGCGTTGCTGGCGCGTTATCCGCTGATCCATCAGATCGAGAGCGCGGAGCGCATCGCCAGCCATTGGGGGCTGTCGCAGGCCGACATGGATCAGTGGGCACGAGAGAGCCACGCGCGTGCGTGGGCGGCCGCCAGCGCCGGGCTGCACGCGGAACTGCTGCCCGGCACGCCGGCGCTGCGCGACGAGGGCATCCGCGAGACCACGGACGCCGCGCGCATGGCGGCCATGGCGCCGGCATTGCGGGCGCCGGGAGAGGGCGGCGTCACGGCGGCCAACGCCAGCCAGCTTGCCGACGGTGCGGCGGCGGTCCTGCTGGCCGACAAGGACACGGCCCTGGCCGATGGCTTCAGGCCGCGGGCGCGATTCCTGGCGCGGGTGGTGGTGGGTTCGGATCCCGTGATGCAGCTCACGGGCGTGATCCCGGCAGCGCGGCAGGCGCTGTCGCGCGCGGGACTGGCGCTGGAGGATATCGACTGGATCGAGATCAACGAGGCCTTTGCGAGCGTGGCGCTGGCCTGGCAACGCGAATTGAATGCCAACCTGGCCCGCGTGAATCCGTGGGGCGGCGCGATTGCGCATGGCCATCCGCTGGGCGCCACGGGTGCGGGCCTGATGGCCAAGATGCTGGCGGGGTTGGAGGCGACCGAAGGCGAACTGGGCATGCAGCTCATGTGCATCGGCCATGGCATGGCGACTGCGACCATCATCCAGAGGGTTTGATACGGCATGGACAAGACCGGGACCGCCGCGCCGCGGGACGATGGGGCGGACACCGAACGGCGCCGGGAACTGGTCCTGGCGGCCGGCAGGCTGTTCAGCAAGCGCGGTTACGAGCGCACGACGGTGCGCGAACTGGCCAAGGCCGTGGGGCTGCAATCGGGCAGCCTGTTCCATCATTTCCGCAGCAAGGAAGAAATCCTGGTCGCCGTCATGAACAACGGCATTCAGGAAGTGATCGACCTGGGAGAAAAGGCGCTGGCCGCTTACGTCGAGCCGGCCGACCGGCTGGCGGCGCTGTTCCGCGTTCACATGTGGAGCATGCTGCACGGCGCGGGCGGCGATGCGATGAACGCGCTGGTGTACGAATGGCGCAGCCTGTCCGCGCCCAGCCAGGCGGTGGTGAAGGGGCTGAGCGACCGCTACGAGGCGATGTGGCAGTCGGTGGTGGCGGGGGCTGTGCAGGCAGGGCTGCTGCAAGGCGACGCGCGCGTCATCAAGCGCTGTGTGCTGGGCGCGATGAACCTGACGGTGCAGTGGTACAAGCCGGGCGGCCGGCTGGCGCCCGCCGCGTTCATCGACGCGATGCTGCAGGCGTCATTGCCGGCGCTGCCGGCGGGAGCGGGCAAGTGGCCCGTGGAGCCTAACCCCGCCGCTTGAGGAACGCGCCCACGGCGCAGGCAACGGACAACGCCAGCAGCGAGGCCGCGACGGGCAGCAGGAAATCGGCTTCGCCGTGATAGCCGCCGCCGGTGACGCCGCCTGCCACGCCGCCCATCCAGAGCAGGGCCGTCAGGATGGCGGCGATAAGCGAGATGGCGGTGGCGACGCACAGCACGATGAATACCGGCCGCCGTGCGGGGACGGCGCGATAGGGAGCGCCCGGCTGGAAGCGGCGGGGTTGCTTGATCCAGTAGACCAGCCCCGCCACGACCAGCAGCAGCATCAGGATCTTGAAGATCATGACGCGCGCCGACGATCAGTCTTCACGGCGCAGGTGCGGGAAGAGGATGACGTCGCGGATGCTGGGGCTGTCGGTCAGCAGCATGACCAGACGGTCGATGCCGATGCCGCAGCCGCCCGTCGGGGGCATGCCGTATTCCAGGGCGCGGATGTAGTCCGCGTCGTAGAACATGGCTTCTTCGTCGCCGGCGTCCTTGGCTTCGACCTGCGAGCGGAAGCGCTCGGCCTGGTCTTCGGGATCGTTCAATTCCGAGAAGCCGTTGGCGATTTCGCGGCCGGTCATGAAGAGCTCGAAGCGCTCGGTGATGCCTTCGCGCGAGTCGGAGGCGCGCGCCAGCGGCGAGACTTCGACGGGGTAGTCGATGATGTAGGTGGGGTTCCAGAGCTTGGCTTCGGCGGTCTCTTCGAACAGCGCCAGTTGCAGCGCGCCCAGGCCGGCGCGCGACAGCACGGGGCCGTCGGCGTCGGCGCCCAGCTTTTTCAGTTCAGCGCGCACGAAGGCCGGGTCATCCAGTTGGGCCTGCGTGTAGCCGTCGGCGTACTTGAGGATGGCTTCGCAGATGGTCAGGCGGTCGAAGGGCCTGGACAGGTCCAGCTCGCGTTCCTGGTAGGTCAGGACGGCGCTGCCGCTGGCCGAGATGGCGGCCTGGCGGATCAGCTCTTCGGTGAAGTCCATGAGCCAGCGGTAGTCCGCGAAGGCTGCGTAGAACTCCATCATCGTGAATTCGGGATTGTGACGCGGGCTGACGCCTTCGTTGCGGAAGTTGCGGTTGACTTCGAACACGCGTTCGAAGCCGCCCACGATCAGGCGCTTGAGGTAGAGCTCGGGCGCGATGCGCAGGAACATTTCCATGTCCAGCGCGTTGTGGTGCGTGACGAAGGGCTTGGCCGCCGCGCCGCCCGGGATCGGGTGCAGCATGGGGGTTTCGACTTCGAGGAAACCCGCGTTCAGCATGAACTGGCGGATGCTGCCCACGGCCTTGCTGCGCGCTTCAAAGGTGCGGCGCGTGGCGTCGGTCATGATGAGGTCGACATAGCGCTGGCGGTAGCGCAGTTCCTGGTCGGCGACGCCGTGGAACTTGTCGGGCAGGGGACGCAGCGACTTGGACAAGAGGCGCGCGGACGCGGCGTGAACCGAGAGTTCGCCCTTGTTGGTCTTGAAGACCGACCCTTCGATCGCGATGATGTCGCCGATGTCCCATTGCTTGAACGCGGCGTAGACGTCTTCGCCGAGCGTGCCGCGGTCCAGGTAGATCTGGATGCGGCCGGTGCTGTCCTGCAGCGTGGCGAAGCTGGCCTTGCCCATGACGCGCTTGAGCATCATGCGGCCGGCGACCTTGACGGTGACGGCGGCGGCGGCCAGGGCTTCCTGCTCCTCGCCGTCGTACTTGTCATGCAGGGCCGCGGCGCGGGCGTCCGGGACGAAATCGTTGGGGTACGCGACCCCGGTTTCGCGCAGTTTGGCCAGCTTGGCTCGCCGTTCGGCGATCAAGCGGTTTTCATCCTGGGCGGGAGCCGGAGTGGTCGAGTGGTCGGTCATGGTCGGGGGATCAGTCGTAATTGCGGATGTCGTCGATTTCGGTCGTGCCGAAATCTTCGCGATCCAGGTAGGCGAGGATGCGGGAGGCTACGTTGGCGGGCGAGGACAGCTTGCCGGTGGCATGGAAGTCCTGGAACTTGGCCAGCGCGGGGAAGCTCTCGACGGAGCTGGCGCGGATGGCGGCCTGCATGTCGGTGTCGACGATGCCGGGGGCCAGCGCGACGATGCGCGCGCCGTCGGCGCCTTGTTCCTGCTTGACGACGCGGGCGTGCATGTCGAGCGCGGCCTTGGTGGCGCAGTACACGCCCCAGCCGGCGTTCGGGTTGCGGCCCGCGCCGGAGGAGATGTTCAGCACGCGGCGGTCGGCCTTGATGTCGGCGACGGCGGCGAGGAATCGCGCCGTGAGCAGCATGACGGCGGTGACGTTCAGGTTGAAGGCGGCGGTGATGGCCGCGCCGTCGGTGAGTTCGTCGGTGCGCGCCACGGGATGCACCGTGCCCGCGTTGTTGATCAGCAGATAGCGCTTGGCGTCGCGCGGGAGCGCGGCGCAGATGCGTTCGGCCGCGGATTCGGCCGCTTTCAGGTCCGAGAGGTCCACGGACAGCTGTTCCAGATGCATATCCTGCGAGCGCGCGTGGGCGGCGAGCTCGGGGTCTTCGCGGCGCGCCAGCGTGATGAGGCGGGTGCCGGGTTTGACCAGGCCGCGCGCCATGGCGGCGCCGATGCCGCGCGACGCGCCGGTGAGAATTGCAATGGTGTCGGACATTCGTGGACCTCTGGGTGCGTGAAAGCGGGAAGAATCGCGGAACTTAGACGTTTTGCTTGAGGCTGGCCTGGATGAAGGGATCCAGGTCGCCGTCCAGCACTTTCTGCGTGTTGGAGATTTCGACGTTCGTGCGCAGGTCCTTGATGCGGCTCTGGTCGAGCACGTACGAACGGATCTGGTGGCCCCAACCCACGTCGGTCTTGGAGTCTTCCAGCTTCTGCTGCTCTGCCATGCGGTTGCGCATTTCGAGTTCGTAGAGCTTGGACTTCAGCATCTGCATGGCTTCGGCGCGGTTGCGGTGCTGCGAACGGTCGTTCTGGCACTGCACGACGATGCCGGTGGGGATGTGCGTCAGACGCACGGCCGAGTCGGTCTTGTTGATGTGCTGACCGCCCGCGCCCGAAGCGCGGTAGGTGTCGACGCGCAGGTCGGCGGGGTTCACTTCGACTTCGAAGGAATCGTCGACTTCCGGGTAAACGAAAACGCTGGCGAACGACGTGTGGCGGCCGCCCGACGAGTCGAAGGGGCTCTTGCGGACCAGGCGGTGCACGCCGGTTTCGGTGCGCAGGTAGCCGAAGGCGTAGTCGCCTTCGATCTTGATCGTGGCCGACTTGATGCCCGCGACTTCGCCGTCGGATTCTTCAAGGATCTCGGCCTTGAAGCCCTTGCGTTCGGCGTACTTGAGGTACTGGCGCAGCAGCATCGACGCCCAGTCCTGCGCTTCCGTGCCGCCCGCGCCCGCCTGGATGTCCAGGAAGCAGTTCAGGGGATCGGCCGGATTGGAGAACATGCGGCGGAATTCCAGGGCTTCGAGCTTTTCCTGGAAGGCGTTGGCGTCCAGTTCGATCGCTTCGAGGGTGTCGCCGTCATCGTCGGCGGCGGCCATTTCGAAGAGTTCCTGGGAATCGGCCACGCCGGCGCCCAGGCTCGTGAGCGTTTCCACCACGTCCTCGAGCGATTTCTTTTCACGGCCAAGGTCCTGGGCGTGCTTGGGGTCGTTCCAGACGGCCGGGTCTTCGAGTTCGGCGTTTACGACGTGGAGGCGTTCAGCTTTGGCATCGTAGTCAAAGATACCTCCGTAGAGCCTGTTCGCGCTCCGCGTAGTCGGCGAGGCGGGCTGCGAGCTGGTTCTGACGTTCGGCTTCCATGATTGATCCTGTCTGATGACTTTTGTGCGAAACCTGGCATTTTACCGTGGATGGACCAACTGCGCGGGCGCGCGGCGGCAGACGGGGGACGGGTCCGATTTCGGCGGCTTGCCGGCCCGCGGTCGAAGTTGTTCAGTTTTTTGTCAACCTGCCGGCTCTAGCCTTGGGCAGTGGCCGCGACGTCCCCGTTTGGGCTCGTTGAGGACCGCAAAGATGCCGGCCCCGTGCCGGCCTATCCCGCCAGAGGAATGGAGACAGAGATGGAAAACACGATGCCCCCCGGGGTCTCGCCGGCGCTTGACGCCAGTGAAGAGGACCGGATCTACCGCAAGGTGGGCTGGCGGCTGGTGCCGCTTTTGGTGGTCTGCTATGTGGTGGCATACCTGGACCGCGTCAACGTGGGGTTCGCCAAACTGCAGATGCTGCAGGAATTGCAGTTCAGCGAGACGGTGTACGGGCTGGGCGCCGGGATTTTCTTCATCGGCTATTTCATCTTCGAGATTCCCAGCAACATCATCCTGCACAAGGTGGGGGCGCGGATCTGGATCGCCCGGATCATGATCACGTGGGGCATCATCTCGGCCTGCATGATGTTCGTGACCAGCGAGCACATGTTCTATTTCCTGCGCTTCCTGCTGGGCGCGGCCGAGGCGGGCTTCTTTCCCGGCATCATCCTGTATCTCACCTATTGGTATCCGGCCGCCCGGCGCGGCCGCATCACCACGTTCTTCATGACCGCCGTGCCCATGTCCGGCCTGATCGGCGGCCCGATCTCGGGGTGGATCATGGCGACCTTTCACGGCGACCACGGCCTGTCTGGCTGGCAATGGCTGTTCCTGCTGGAGGGGATTCCGTCGGTGGTGATCGGCGTGCTGGTGCTGATCTATCTGGATGACCGCATCAACAAGGCCAAGTGGCTGACGGCCAACGAAAAAGCTGTGCTGATCCGCAATATCGCGGCCGAGGAACAGCAAAAGGAGGATCCGCCGATCCGCGCTGCATTGACCAAGCCGCGCGTGTGGGCGATGGCGCTGATCTATTTCTCGTTCGTGATGGGGCTGTACGGCGTGGGGTTCTGGATGCCGAGCCTCATCAAGAACACCGGCGTGCAGAGCCCGCTGGCGATCGGTCTGCTGACGGCGGTGCCGAATCTGTTCGCCGTGATCGGCATGATCCTGATCTCGCGCAATTCCGACCGGCAGCGCGAGCGCCGCTGGCACGTGGCGCTGCCCGCGCTGTTCGGCGCGTTGGGGCTGTTCCTGTCGGCGGTGTGGAGCGGTAATACGGTGCTGGCGATTCTGGCGCTGACCGTGGCCAACATCGGCATCTGCACGGTGCTGCCGCTGTTCTGGAGCCTGCCGACGGCGCTGCTTGGCGGCACGGCGGCGGCCGCGGGTATTGCGCTGATCAATTCGGTAGGGAACCTGGCGGGCTTCGTCAGCCCGTATCTGGTGGGCTGGCTGAAGGATCTGACCGGGACCACGAATACGGGGCTGTACATGCTGGCCGGCTGCCTGGTGGTGGGCGCGCTGGTGGCGCTGGCGCAGCCGGCGAAGCTGGTGAACAAATAAGACTGCTGGTGGACGTTGTCTCATCAGGTGTCTGACACCCTGGGGAGAGGTGCGTCGGCTTGGGCCGGCGTCTCAGAGGGTGTCAGACACCTTTGCAGCATCAGAGGCTGTTGGTAGGCGGTGTCTGACACCCTCCAGCACTATCCGGCGTGTTCGATCACCAGTTGCACCGACACCATCCCATTCCACACGTTCTGTTCCAGGCGGTAAGCCGCCTGGATGTGTTCCGGCAGGGATTGGTCGTGGCCGAACCAGATGGCGTCGAAGCGTTGGTGGCCGCGTTCCAGCGAGAGCTTCAGGTGCTTCTCGCCAACCAGACGCTGGTTGCGCACGACGAATTCGTCCAGGAACAAGGGGGCGGCAAAGCCCGCGCCCCAGACCTGCTGCTGCAGCATGCCGGCCACGTCGGCGTTGGCGTAGCCGGTTTCCAGCGAGCCGTCGGTTTCGATGACGGGCTCGAAGGTGTCGCGGCCGGTCAGCTCGCGCACCGCGGCGTCGAACGCGGGAGCGAAGGCCGGGAAATCCGCCTTGCCAAGCGTCAGGCCGGCTGCCATGGCGTGGCCGCCGAACTTGCGGATCAGGTTGGGATGGCGCTTGGACACGAGGTCCAGCGCGTCGCGCAGGTGGACGTCGGGAATTGAACGGCCCGAGCCGCGGATCTCGTCGTCGCCCGCCGGCGCGAAGGCCAGGGTGGGGCGCCAGAATTTCTCTTTCAGGCGTGAGGCGACCAGCCCCACGACGCCCTGGTGCCAGCCCGGGTCGAACACGCAGACGGTGGCGCCCGAGGCGGCGTCAGGCGCCTCCATGGCGGCTAGCGCCTGCTCGCGCATCTCGGCTTCGATCGTGCGGCGTTCGCGGTTGATGTTGTCCAGTTCCCGCGCCATTTCCAGCGCCTGCGCCTCGTCGTCCGTGGTGAGGCAGGCGATTCCCAGGCTCATGTCGGCCAGACGTCCAGCGGCGTTGATGCGCGGTCCCAGCGCGAAGCCCAGGTCGAAGCCATTGGCGCTGCGCGGCTCGCGGCCGGCGACGGCGAAGAGCGCGCGCAATCCCGGTTGCAGGCGGCCGCTGCGCATGCGCTGCAGGCCCTGCGTGACCAGCAGGCGGTTGTTGGCGTCCAGCTTGACCACGTCGGCCACCGTGCCCAGCGCGACCAGGTCGGACAAGGCGTCCAGGCGCGGTCCGCCGTCGGGGGCATAGACGCCGCGGCGGCGCAGTTCGGCGCGCAGCGCCAGCATCATGTAGAAGATGACGCCCACGCCGGCCAGGTTCTTGGACGGAAAGCCGCAACCTGGCTGGTTGGGGTTCACGATGGCCAGCGCGTCCGGCAGGGTGTCGCCGGGCAGGTGGTGGTCGGTGATGACCACGCCGATGCCGGCGTCATTGGCGGCGGACACGCCGTCCACGCTGGCGATGCCGTTGTCGACCGTGATGATGATGTCGGGCTTGCCCGCGCGGTGACGGCAGGCCAGTTCCACGACGGCCGGAGACAGCCCGTAGCCCGTCTCGAATCGGTTGGGCACCAGGAAGTCGACATCCGCGCCCATCGCCGACAGCGCGCGCAGGCCGACGGCGCAGGCGGTGGCGCCGTCGCAATCGTAGTCGGCCACGATCAGCAGTTTTTTCCCTGCCTGGATGGCGTCGGCCAGCACGGCGGCCGCGTGGGCCGAATGGGTCAGACCCGCCGGCGGCAGCAAGGACGGCCAGGCGAGCCGGGTCTGGTCCGGATGCGTCACGCCGCGCGCGGCCCACAGGCGGGCCAGCAGGGGGTGGATGCCGGAGGATTCGAGGACGTGGCAGGCGGCCAGGTCGGCCGGACGGATGGTTAAGCGGGGTGAGACCACCAGGCGCTCCAGTTCTTCTTGGGCGCGGGCAGCAAGCCAAGCAGGCCCCCGCGCGGTTTCAGGTCAAGGGCGAC
>NZ_DAMCTG010000136.1:0-8765 GCF_032113835.1 Achromobacter sp.
CAACTTCAACTGCTGACTGCAACTTCAACTGCTGACTGCAACTTCAACTGCTGACTGCAACTTCAACTGCTGACTTCAACTTCAACGACTGCTGCTACTTCAACTGCTACTACTACTTCAACCGCCGCTGTATGCCGAAAATACCGGCCTCAGGCCATGATGCCACCCGAGGCCGGCCGGGCTACAGCAAGCAGCTCACCGGCTGATCGGCGGGTACTCGAGCTCGCCGAACGTGTATTGGCCGCTGGCCTTCGCTTGCGCCAGTTCCTGTTGAACGTCAGCACGCGACTTCGCGCTGCCCGACGTTGCAACGACCGGCGGGTACTGCAATTCGCCGAACGTGTATTGACCGCTGACCTTGGCTTGTTGCAGCTCGGCTTGCACTTCCTGCGAGCTCAAGCTGGTCTTTTGGGGCAGGGCGGGCGGATAGTCCAGCTCGCCGAACGTGTACTGGCCGCTTGCCTTCGCTGCTTGCAGTTCCGTCGCCACTTGGGCGCTGCTCTTCGCTTGTTCAACGCCGGCGGCTTGTGCGCCGACACCGGCCAGGGCCAGGGATAGGAAAAGGGTGGTTGCTAGGGTTTTCATGGTGAGACCTCCAATTCGTCGTAAAGAGGGACCGAATCCGGCGGCACTCCGTCGTGGTTCGTTTGCTGTTCCCGATGGACTGAATTGTGCGCGCCTTCCCACCTGGGATAAACCCTTAATCCCTGAAAACATCTTTCCAAATAACCGAGTAATAGGTCGGACTGAAAGAATTAGCCCCATCAATGGAATGGTTAAGCCCAATCCCAGAATCATCAAACCGCAACAACCAGCCCACTATGCAAAAAAAACCCCTGCCGAAGCAGGGGCTTTCCAAAAGGCGGTGCGTCAGGGCTTCTTGAAATCCCCCGCCAGCGCCGTGCTGAAGCCATCCGGGCGCACGTACTTGCGCAGCGCCGCGTTCACCGAGTCAGGCGTCAAGGCGGAAATCTTCTTGTCCATTTCCGCAGACCACGCGAACGTGCGACCACGCTCCAGATAGTCCAGCCACGTGCTCGCCAGCACGTCGTCCTGCGCCCGCGCCAGATTCCGGTAGTTCAGCAGGGCCGTGATGCCTTCCGTGATTTCCTTCTCCGAGAAACCGTCCTTCAGCACTCGCGCCAGTTCTTCGTTGATCGCCTTCTCCAGCCGCTCGCGATTCTGCGGCGCATAGATTGCGTAAATGCTCCAGCTTGCGGTGGGTTCAAACGCCGACACCGACAGCGAACTGCGCACGTTGTACGACAGGCCTTCCGTCTCGCGCACCCGGTTCCACAAGCGCGAGGTTTCCGACGCACCGAACAGGTAATTGGCCAGATACAGCGCCGGATAGTCCGCGTCCGTATCCTGCACCTTCAGCGGCATGCGCGACAGATAGAACGCGTTGGCCTTGTCCGGCGTTTCGATATCGAACTGCTTGGCCGGTACGTCGCGGTACGGGTTCGGCACGCGGGTGTAGGCCGGCGCCTTCTTCCATCCGGCCAGTCCCGTGCGCAGCGACTTCTCCACCGCAGCGGGCTCGAAATCGCCCACCGCCGAGAACTCGATATCGCCCGCGCCGTAGAACTTGGCGTGGAACTTTGCCAGGGCCTCGCGGTTCAGGCCGCGCACGCTAGCCAGCGATTCTTCGAACGTCGGCACGTAACGCAGGTCGTCCGCAGGCCACGGATTGTCGTGGCGGGCCAGCGCACGGCCGGCCAGGGCCGACGGTTCCGTCATTGCGTTCTGGATCGAGGTTTCAAGCTGGCGTTGATATTCCTCCAGCTGCTCCTTCGGGAAGCTGGCGTTGCGGATGATCTCCAGCGCCAGCGCTGTCAGCTCGGGCAGATTTTCGCCCTTGGTCGACATCGCCACCTTTAGTGTCGTGCCGGCGCCGCTGAAGCCAAGTTCAGCCTGCAGCTTGTCCAGGCGGTCCTGGATATCCTGGCGCGACAGCTTGTCCGTGCCGCGCAGCAGCAGGTCCGCAGCCGCGCTCGAATTCACGCGCTGGCCCAGCAGGTCCTTCTCGTTGCCGAACTGGATCAGCATCTGCGCCTGCACACGGCTGCCCCGCGTCGCCTTGGGCAGCAGCGCCAGTTTTACCGGGCCATTGGGCAGGTCAAGCGTCGTGCGTTGCGTCAGCTTGTCGATGTTGGCCGGCGACGGATCGAACGCCGACGCCGCCTTGAAGTCCGGATCGCCCTTGTAGTCCTTGAACACGGCGGTGAGGTCCACGCGATCCGTCTGCGGCGCGCGCACCGGCTTTTCGGTCGGAATGTAGCGGCCTTCGATGCGGTTGCTCTGCACCAGATAGGTCGTCGCGGCCCTCTGCACCTCGGCCAGCGTTGCCTGGCGGGCGCGGTCGCGTTGCAGGAAGAACAGGCGCCAGTCGCCCGCGGCGATCGCTTCGGACAGCGCCACGCCCACCTGCTCCGGATCGCTATATGTCTGTTCCCACGACGTCAGCCACTTGCTGCGCGCGCGGTCCAGTTCCTGCTCCGTGAAGGGCTTCTTGCCGAGCGATTCCAGCGTGCCCGTCAGCGCCTTCATCGCCGCGTCCAGGTCCTTGCCCGGCGTCAGTTGCGCGGCGAACATCGCCAGCCCCGGATCCAGGTTTTCCATCGTGAAACCGAACACGCCCGAGGCCAGCTTGGTCGGCACCAGGGCATGGTACAGGCGGCCCGACGGCGTGTCCGCCAGGATCGTGGTCGCCAGGTCGAACGGCACGAAGTCCGCGCTGGCGCCGGCCGGAATGTGATACATCGCCGCGACCAGCGGCGTGCCGCCGGTGCGGCGCAGCGTCACCGAGCGTTCGCCGTCCTGCGCCGGCTCCACCGTGTATTCCGGCGGCAGCTTGCGGTCGGGCTTGGGCAGCTTGCCCAGCGTGGCCTCGATGTCTGCCAGCGTCGTCTGCGGGTCGAACTTGCCCGCCACGATCAGCACGGCGTTATCGGGCTGGTAACACTCGTGATAGAACGCGCGCAGCTGGCCGATGTCCACGTTTTCGACGTCGGAACGCGCGCCGATCGTGTTCTTGCCGTAGCTGTGCCACTGGTAGGCGGCCGCCTGCATCTTCTGCATCAGGATGCGGAACGGGCTGTTCTCGCCGCTTTCCATCTCGTTGCGGACCACGGTCATTTCCGAGTCCAGATCTTCCTTGGCGATCAACGAATTGACCATCGCATCGGCCTGCCAGCCGAGATACCACTTCAGCGTCTCGGGGTTGGCCGCGAAGCTGGCGAAGTAATTGGTGCGGTCGCTGGACGTCGAGCCGTTGGCCTGCAAGCCGCGGCGCGAGAACTCGCCCATCGCGTTGCGCGTGGTGGACGTACCCTTGAACAGCATGTGTTCCAGCAGGTGCGCCATGCCGGTCTGGCCGTAGTTTTCATTGCGCGAGCCCACCAGGTACGTCATGTTGACCGTGGTGGACGGCTTGGATTCGTCGGGTACCAGAAGCACCCGCAGGCCATTGGCCAGGCGGTATTCGGTGATGCCTTCGATCGAGGCGGCCTCCGTGACGCCGGCCGGCAGGCTGGCGGCTCCGGCCTGAAAGGCCATGAAGGAGGAAAACAGCAGCACGCCTAGCGGGCGCGGCAGCTTCGACAGGGACAAGCGCATGGCGGACTATTCCTTTGGCATGGCAGAATCCGTTGGAGTGTATACGTTGGCAATGGTTCAGGCGGCCCGCCGCCACGCCGAGGAAGTTGATATGTCCCTGACCGTCGAAGTCGAAACGCCTCGCCTTGTGCTGCGGCAATGGCGCGCCGCGGACCGCGCGCCGTTCGCCGCCCTTAACGCCGACCCGCAAGTGACGCAGTTCCTGTTGCCGTTGACGCCCCAGGAAAGCGACGCGCTGGCCGACAGGCTGGCCGCGGGCATCGACGAACACGGCTGGGGCTTCTGGGCCGTGGAAGTGCCGGGTGTGGCTCCCTTCATCGGTTTCGTCGGCATCAAGCCGCTGGCGCCTGTCCTGCCCTTTGCGCCGGGCGTGGAGATCGGGTGGCGCCTAGCCCAACCGTTCTGGGGACGGGGCTATGCGAGCGAAGCAGCCGACGCGGCGTTGCGGGTGGGCTTCGAACAGGTCGGCGCGGACGAAATCGTGGCCTTCACCGCCGCGGACAACATGCGGTCGCGCGCCGTGATGGACCGTCTGGGCATGGCCGCCGAACCGGAACTCTTCGATCATCCGGCCGTGCCAGCGGGACACCCGCTGCGCGCGCACGTGCTGTACCGCCTGGGACGCGAGGCCTGGCGCCGTCGGCGGGAGGCGGGCGGCGCCAATGATGGCGCCATCTTTGCGGCGGCTTGATGGACCGCCAAGCCGCGCCGGGCTTGATGGTGCGATGCAGCAGTCCAGTTTTCCCAAGGGATTTGAACCCCTTCCGGTCGCGGGTGTAAGCTTTCAAGGACGCATTAGCTGTTGCTGACGGGATGCGCGACGGCCGTCTTACCGGCTTCCCGTCCAACGCCAGACGCCGCCTTCGCGCGGCGCCGGTGCTTGTCGTTCGCGCCTTCGCCGCCGGCATCCTGCCGGCGCATTCTACGGAGGAACGACCCATGCTGACCGAAATCGTCACGCGTGCCTTGTCCCAACTGACTGGCAGCGCCCTCAACGGCGATGGCATCAAAGGACAGTTTCAATACGCTTATGCCAGTGATGACGGCCAATACGTGGCCATACTGACCCATGACATGACCACCTATGTGGTGGATCTGAGTACGCAGCGGTATTTCGCGGAGTGTGGTGGATCGCCTCGCGGATTTGCCGGCCATGTGCTTGAAATGGAGGGCGCCACCGCGCGCTCCCATCCGTGGCCCGCCGCGCAAGATTTGTTCGACCTGGACATGGATGCCGACGAATTGTCGTGGCGGCAATGCCCCGGTCTGCGCCACATGAGTACGCGCGCGCATCGATCTGTGGAGAGCCGCGCCGCCTGAGAGTGGCCAGAAGCGGCAACGTTTCACTGAACCGGCATCACCGCCGGTTTTTTTTCGTCCTCTTCATGCCGGCATGCAGCGCCGTCGCTAAAATTCCCGCCATGAAAACGCCCGCCGAACTCCACGCCCCGCAAGGCGCCACGCTGGTCGACTGCACGCACGAGCGCCACGCCGACCAGATCCTGGCCATCTTCAATGACGCCATTGCGACGTCGACCGCGCTGTACGACTACAAGCCGCGGCCGCGTGAGGCCATGGACGGATGGTTCAAGACCAAGCAGCAGGGCGGTTTCCCCGTTGTGGGGCTTGAGAATGCCGACGGCGAATTGATGGCGTTTGCCAGCTACGGCACGTTTCGCGCGTTTCCCGCGTTCAAGTATTCGGTCGAGCATTCGGTGTACGTGGACGGGCGTTTCCGCGGCCGCGGCCTGGGTGAAGCGATGATGGCCATCCTGATCGAACGGGCGCGCGCCAATGGCGTGCACGTGATGGTCGGCGGTATCGACGCCTCGAATCAGGGCAGCATCCGCCTGCATGAAAAGCTGGGGTTCGTGCATGCCGGCACGATCCGCCAGGCCGGCTTCAAATTTGGGCGCTGGCTCGATCTGGCGTTCTATCAATTGACGCTGGACACGCCCGAAAACCCGGTCGACGGCTAAGAACGCCAACCGCGGCGGCGGCATCGCCGCCGCGCCTGCGGTGCTACTTCGACAGCACCCGCATTGCCTGCTCCAGGCCGGCGACCGTCACGGGATACATGCGGTCCTGCATGATGTCGCGCATCAGTGCGATGGACTGGCGGTACTGCCACGACGCCGTGGGCTCGGGGTTCAGCCAGACCGACTTGGGCCACGCGTCCAGCAGCCGGCGCATCCATTCGGCGCCGGGTTCCTTGTTGTAGTGCTCGACCGAACCGCCCGGCTGCAGGATCTCGTACGGGCTCATCGTGGCGTCGCCGACGATGATCAGGCGCCAGTCCGGGTTGTACTTGCGCAGCACGTCCCAGGTGTCGAAGCGCTCGTTCTGGCGGCGGCGGTTGCTTTGCCACAGGCTTTCGTACGGGCAGTTGTGGAAGTAATAGACCTCTAGATTGCGGAACTCGCTGCGGGCCGCCGAAAACAGTTCCTCGACCCGGCCGATGTGGTCGTCCATGCTGCCGCCCACGTCCAGCAGCATCAGCACCTTCACCGTGTTGTGGCGCTCCGGAATCATGCGCAGGTCCAGATGGCCCGCGTTGCGCGCCGTGCTGGCGATGGTGTCGTCCAGGTCCAGTTCCAGTTCGGCGCCCTGGCGCGCAAAGCGGCGCAGGCGGCGCAGCGCCACCTTGAAGTTGCGCGTGCCCAGTTCGACCTGATCGTCGTAGTCCTTGAACTGGCGCATGTCCCAGACCTTGACCGCCGTGCGGTTGCCGGCCGATGCGCCGCCGACGCGGATGCCTTCGGGGTGATAGCCGCCGTTGCCGAACGGCGAGGTGCCGCCCGTGCCGATCCACTTGCTGCCGCCGGCGTGGCGTTCCTTCTGCTCGTCCAGGCGTTCCTTGAAGAGCTCCATCAGCTTGTCCCAGCCGTGCTTTTCGATGGCGGCCTTTTCTTCGGGCGACAGGCTTTTTTCGAACTGCTTGATCAGCCAGTCGAGCGGGATGTCCTTGCCCGCGGGCAGCGCGGCTTCGATGCCGCGGTAGTACGCGCCGAAGGCCTTGTCGTAGCGGTCGTAGAGGGACTCGTCCTTGACGAGTGTGGCGCGCGCCAGGAAGTAGAACTCGTCCAGCGTGGGCGACATCAGATCCTGGCGCAGGGCGTCCACCAGCGTCAGGTATTCGTTGACCGAGACGGGCAGCTTGTGCGCCCGGAGGTGATAGAAGAAGTCGATCAGCATGTGCGGGCCACCCGTGGATGCCGGATCAGCGGCGCTGGCCGCCGCGCGTCATGGCCGCAAGGCGTTCCAGCAGATGCACGTCCTGCTCGTTCTTGAGCAGCGCGCCAGCCATCAGCGGCACGGCAGTCGCCGTATGCGCGTCGATCTGCGCGGCCGTGACGTCTTCGGCCAGCAAGAGGCGCAGCCAGTCCAGCAGTTCGGACGTGGACGGCTTTTTCTTCAGCCCGGGCGCATCGCGCAGCGAGAAGAACGTGTCGAGCGCGGCGCGCAGCACGTCCTGCTTCAGATCGGGGTAGTGGACGGCCACGATGTCGCGCATCGTTTCGCGGTCCGGAAAGCGGATGTAGTGAAAGAAGCAGCGGCGCAGGAACGCGTCGGGCAGGTCCTTTTCGTTGTTCGACGTGATGATGACGAGCGGACGGTGGCGCGCGGCGATGGTCTCGCGCGTTTCGTACACATGGAATTCCATGCGATCCAGCTCGCGCAGCAGGTCGTTGGGGAATTCGATGTCGGCCTTGTCGATCTCGTCGATCAGCAGCACCACCGGCTCGTGCGACTGGAACGCCTGCCACAGCGTGCCCTGCACGATGTAGTTGCGGATGTCGCGGACCTTTTCATCGCCAAGCTGCGAATCGCGCAGGCGCGACACGGCGTCGTATTCGTACAGACCCTGATGCGCCTTGGTGGTGGACTTGATGTGCCATTGCAGCAGCGGCCGGCCCAGCGCGCGGGCCACTTCCTCGGCCAGCATCGTCTTGCCGGTGCCGGGTTCTCCCTTGATGAGCAGCGGGCGCTGCAAGGTGAGAGCGGCGTTCACGGCGAGCTTGAGGTCATCGGTGGCGACGTAGCTGTCGGTGCCATCGAAGCGGACTGGCTTGGCGGATGAGGCGGTCTGGGCTGCGGACATGGTTTGATGGCTTCTGTGGTTTGATTGGGATCAACACTAACGCAAGGTATTAATCCTGAGCAATTATCGTACAATCAGGCGGTTTTGCTTTGGGTTCCACCCGCAACGTGTTTGCAGAGGGCCTTTTCGTGTGAGCAGGCCCTAGTCCTTAGCCATACCAAGAAGAGTCATTCCAATGAAGTTGCGAACCTCTCTGAAGTACACGGTTTCCGTGTTGGCCACGATGGCGTCCTGTGCGATCGCCGGCCAGGCTGTTGCTGCAGACGCAGCGCCGGTCGGTAATGTCCAGAACGCCCGCGACAAGGTTTCGATGTGCATCGGTTGCCACGGAATCCCGGGCTACAAGGCATCGTTTCCCGAGCTCTACCATGTTCCGATGATCGCTGGCCAGAACGCCAAGTACATCGAAACCGCCCTCAACGAGTACAAGAAAGGCGCGCGCAGCCATCCCACGATGGACGCCATTGCCGGCAGCCTGTCCGATCAGGACATTGCCGATCTGGCCGCGTACTACTCGAATCTCAAATAAGGGGGCAAAACCATGAACCGCACCATGCTTGCCCTTGCGGGCGCGACCCTGGCCATTTCGGGTGCTGCTGCCCAGGCGCAGGACCTGGCGGCCGGCAAAGCCGTCTTCGAGAAATTCAATTGCGCGTCTTGCCACGGCGCCGATGCCAAGACGGCCGTGGATCCTGCGTATCCGACGTTGGCCGGGCAGCACGCCGACTACCTGGTCCATGCGCTGAAGGCCTACAAGCGGGGCGCCTCCGGCAGCGCCGCCACGGCCAATGTGCGCAAGAACCCGATCATGGGCGCCTTCGCCACGCAGCTGTCCGACCAGGACATCTCCAACGTGTCGGCGTGGCTGGCCACGCTGCCCAGCGATCTGGGCGTGCGCCGCTAGGACGCAACGGCTCCGGCCGACGTGAATGAAAAACCCTCGCTAGTGAACTGACCCCCAGAAGTTGGACGGTCGACTAAAGCCCGAAGGCCTGAGCTCGGTATTGCACCGGGCTCAGGCCTTTTAGCTTGAGCTTGATGCGAT
>NZ_DAMCTG010000137.1:0-8699 GCF_032113835.1 Achromobacter sp.
AGCAGGCGCTCGTAGCGCAGCGGCTTGCCGGTCTGCTGCGAAAACATGGCGTGGATCTGAGGCGAGCGGCTATGCGCGATGGGATTGCCGATGACGGCGTAGCGGGCTTGAGGAATCGCCTCGGTCATGGGGCCTGTGTTTCCAGAGTGTCGTTGACGAAATGCCAGGTGCGGGTGATGACCAGCACGTCCGTATCGCGGGCGATATCGGGAGGAAAGGGGGGAAAGGGCGCGGCCAGCTGGACGATGCGGCGCGCCGCCTGGTTCAGGACCGCGTGCGGCGAGGGCTGGTCGATCTCGACCTCGGCGATGCTGCCATCGGCGCGCACCGACACGGTGATGCGCAGCGATCCGTAGATGCGGCCGCGGGCCTCGTCGGGGTAGTGCTGGGTGCCGACCGTTTCGATCCGGGTGCGCCAGGCATCCAGGTAGCCGGCGTAGCGGGAGGCTTCGGCCGACGGCGCGATGAACTGTTTGCGCGGCTCGGCGCTGTACTGCTGGACCCGCGCCGCCAGCGCCGCCACCTGGGCGTTCTGGATGACGCTGGCCTGGTCCTGGGCGTCCTGGCCGACGTCGGCGCCGTCGGGCCACGGATTGACCGCCTGGCGCTCGGGGCCGGCGTTGTCCGGCGAGCGCAACTGGGTCATGAGCCGGGCCTGTTCGGCCTCCAGCTGCACCTGCCGCTGGCGCATGGCTTCCAGGACGATGGTCTCGGCCGAGCTGCCGGTCTGGGGAAGCGGGGTGGTCGACACGCCGCGGTCGGCGTTGCCGCCGCCCGTCATCTGGTTCTGCGCGACGGTGCGCGGGTTCTCCGGCGGCGTCTCGCTGCGGGCATTGAGCAGCACGACTTCCAGGCTGGTCACGGGCGGGCGCGTCTGCGTGGGCGCGCTGAAACGCCACGCCAGCGCGCCGGCGTGCACCAACAGCGATATCGCGATGCCGATACGCAGGTAGTGCTGGGCGGGGGCGCCCAGCCACCAGAGGTAACGGCTCAGCACGGAGGGGGAATCAGCGCGTTGCACCAGCGCATTGTAAGTCGAGTCCACGCCCGCCGCGCGGTCCGTCCGAAGGCGGTATTCGCCCTCGGACGGACGGCCTAGACCCCGTCAGGCGGATGCCCGGGGGAAGATCCAGACCTTGCTGGCGGGCAGCGCCAGGCGGCAGGGGCCCGGCTCGCGGCCTTCGGGGCCATAGGCGCGCAAGGCGAGGCTGCGGGCCGGATCGGCGTCCGGCGTGCGGAACAGGTATTCCCAGCGGTCGCCCAGATACATGCTGGTCAGTAGCGGCATGTCGACGTGGTTGCCGTCCGGGTCGTCCGCCAGGCGCACCTGCTCCACGCGGATGACGGCGGTGGCGTCCTGGCCCGCGGCGACGCCCGCGCCGGCCTTGCCCCACAGCGACCAGCCGGCGCCCTCGATCCGGGCCTGCCCGTCGCGCAGCTCGGTGACCTTGCCGTCCAGCCGGTTGTTGCTGCCCATGAATTCGGCCGTGAACAGGGTGGACGGCGCGCCGTACATCTCCTGCGGCGTGCCTTGCTGTTCGATCTTGCCGTTGTTCAGCAGCAGGATGCGGTCGGAGATTGCCATGGCTTCGCTCTGGTCATGCGTCACCATCAGCGCGGACAGCCCCAGGCGGATGATGAGTTCGCGCAGGAAGGCGCGCGCCTCTTCGCGCAACTTGGCGTCCAGGTTGGACAGGGGTTCGTCCAGCAGGATGACGGGCGGGCTGTAGACCAGCGCCCGGCCGATGGCCACGCGCTGCTGCTGGCCGCCGGACAGCGCGTGCGGATGGCGCTGGCCCAGCTTGCCCAGCCCGAGCTGGTCCAACACGGCCTGCACGCGTTCGCGCACCTCGGCGCCCGGCGTCTTGCGCAGCTTGAGCGGATAGGCGACGTTCTCGAACACCGTCTTGTGCGGCCACAGCGCGTACGACTGGAACACCAGTCCCAGGTTACGTTCTTCGGCCGGAATCTCGGCGCGGGCCGCCCCGTCGTAGACGACGTTCTCGCCGATGGTGATGCGGCCGCGCTTGGGGCCTTCCAGGCCGGCAACGGCGCGCAGCAGGGTAGTCTTGCCGCTGCCCGACGGGCCCAGCAGCGACACCACTTCGCCCTGCCGCAGCTGCATCGACACGCCCTTGAGCACCGGGTTGTCGCCGTAGTCCAGGTGCAGGTCTTCTACAGAAAGCTCAATCATGAAGTTTGACTCCGAATCGCAGGGCGATGCCCAGGCCGATCACGACCAGAACGATATTGATGAAGGAAAGCGCGGCCACGATGTCGATGGCGCCGGAGGCCCACAGCGACACCAGCATGGACCCGATGGTCTCGGTGCCGGGCGACAGCAGATAGACGCCGGTGGAGTATTCGCGCTCGAAGATCAGGAACATCAGCAGCCACGAGCCGATCAGCCCGTACTTGGCCAGCGGCACCGTGACGTGCCGCGTGACCTGGCCGCGGCGCGCGCCGGCGGTGCGGGCGGCTTCTTCCAGTTCGGGACCCACTTGCAGCAGGGTCGAAGAGATCAGGCGCAAGCCATAGGCCATCCACACGACCGTGTAGGCCAGCCACACGCTGAAGATGGTGCTGCGCAGGGCGCGCAGCCATTCGACGAAGTTCTCGCGCAGCCATTCCGCGAAGGGCAGGGCCGACAGCCAGCCGTTTTCGTCCACGTCGAGTGCGTTGTCCAGCCACATCGGCACGAACAGGAACACCCACAGGAACGCCAGGCCGGCAAGCAAGCCCGGCACGGCGCGCGGCACCAGCACGCTGTAGTCCATGAAGCGCGTGACGTTGTCCGGCTTGCGGTGCATGGCCAGGCCCACGAACATGTAGCACATCACCGCCAGGGCGCCGCCGAAGACACCGATGGCAACCGAGTTGACGATGGCGCGCATCAGGTTGGGCTGCGAGAACACGGTACGGAAGGCGTCGAGCGACAGCACGTCAAAGAGCGAGACGCCCAGGCCCCAGTTGGACACGAACGCGCGCAGCAGCACGCCGGTCAGCGGCACGATGATGGTGACGAAAAGCCAGAACGCGACCACCGCGCCGGCCACCCAGCGCCATTTGCCCAGCGGCAGCGGACGCGCACGCGAGGCCTTGCCCTTGACGGTGACGAAGCGGTTGGCGGTGCGCATCAGGCGGCGCTGCAGCATCACCAGCGGGATCGTCATGCAGATCAGCACCACGGCCACGGCGGCCATCAGGTGATAGGACGGGATGCCCAGCTTGTTGGTCAGCTTGTACAGATACGTCGCCAGCACGAGGTTGCCTTCCGGATCCCCCAGCACCAGCACCAGGCCGAAGACCTCCAGGCCCAGGAAGAAGAGCAGCACGGTGGCGTACAGCATGGCCGGCCGCACCATGGGCAGGCTGACGGACACCATCACGCGCAGCGGCGAAGCGCCGGCCACGCGGGCGGCTTCCTCGACGTCGGACCCCATGCTGCGCAGCGCCGACGAGATGTACAGGTAGGCGTGCGGCACGTGCGTGAGGCCGGCGATGATGACGATGCTGGTCAGCGAATAGACGTTCCAGGGCACGAAGCCCAGGATGTTCTGCACCCAGGTCGAGAAGAAACCGACCGGACCGGCCGCGACCACGTAGCCGAAGCCCAGCACCATGGGCGACACGAACACCGGCACCAGGATCAGCGGCTCGATCCAGCGGCGGCCCGGCAGGTCGGTGCGGATCATCAGGAACGCCAGCATGCCGCCCAGCGGGATGGCGATGGCGGCCAGCCCGAACGCGAGGATGAAGCCGCTGCGTAGCGCCTTGTAGAAATCGGGATCCGCGAAGATGAAGCGGAACGCGTCCAGGCTCCAGCTCTTGGACGGGGCAAAGAAGGGCGCCGAGAGGAAACTCTGGATGATGATGAACGACAGCGGCACGTAGATGGCGAGCGCCGTGATCAGCACCACCACGCCGCGTGGCAGGGACTGCCATTTTCTGCGCAATGACTGCATGGGAAATCCTGTGGTCGGAAATGACGCGGTGGCCGCGCCGCCGGGCACGAAGGCCCCGCGGCACGGTCAGGCGGACGGCGCGCCGTCCGCTGCGTTGGCGGCGGCCCCGGGCATCGATGCCGCCCGGAGCCCGGGCATCACTTGCCCGCTGCCGCCCGCCATTGCTTGATGAATTCCAGGCGCTTGTTTTGCTCCAGGTAGTCCAGCAGCGTTTCGTTGACGGGAATCGGCTTGAGCGAGGCGCCCAGCTTCTTGGTCATGCCGTCCACGTCGTTGTCGCCTTCGATGTCGTCGCGCACGGACGCCAGGTCGGCCTGGTTGGCCATGATTTCCTGGCCCTTCTGCGACAGCAGGTAGTCCATCCACAGCTTGGCGGCGTTGCGGTTCTTGGCCTTCTTGCTGATGAACGCGACGCGCGACAGCACCAGCGCGTAGTCGGTGGGGTAAGCCACGCCCAGCGAGGGATCGTTCTTGGCGCGCGTTTCGGCGTAGGAGCCCAGGATGTTGTAGCCGATCAGGTTCTCGCCCGAGGACACGCGTTCCATCATGGTGCCGGTGGACGACTGCACGATCAGGCCGCCCTTGGCGATGTCCTTGAGGGTTTCGAAATACTTGGGATCGTTGGCCTTGTCCTGCACCGCCAGCATGAAGCCGACCGCGGACTTCTCGATGTCGTAGGTGGTGACCTTGTTCTTGAACTTGTCGGGCTGGCTGGCGATCAGCTTGGCCAGCGCGCCGTGCGTGGTGGGTACTTCATTCGCGGGGATCAGGCGCTTGTTGTAGATGAAGACGGCCGGCTCGTACGTCGTGCCGTAGGCCGAATCCTTCCAGTTGGCCCACGCGGGCAGCTTGCCGGCCTCGGGCGACTGGTACTTCAGCGCGTAGTCGGTGGCCAGCTTCAGGGCCGAGTCCATCGACGAGCTCCAGACGATGTCGCCGCTGCCACCGCCCGCCGCCTGCTCGCTGATGTAGCGGTTGTAGAGCTCGGTGCTGTTCATGTCGTTGTATTCGACCTTGACACCCGGATACATCGCTTCGAAGCCCTTGATGATGGGGCCGGCGGCCTTGGTGTCGGTGGTCGAGTAGATGACGACCTTACCTTCCTTCTTGGCGCCGTCCAGGATCTTCTGGTAGTCGGCCGGGTAGCCCGCGGGCACTGCCTGCGCAAAGGCGCTGCCGGAGGCGATGGCGAATGCGGCGGCGCAGGCGGCCGCCAGTTTGGACTTGGCAAGCATGGGTGATGTCTCCGATTGATTTGGCTTGATGCGGGCTCTGGGGCCCGCGTGCCGCCATCTTAGGAGTGCGCGTCTGTCGTCGTCCTGTCATGGCGGCAAGCGGCGGCTAGGGGAAATCCCGGGGCCGCGGCGGCGCCATGCACGGGGTTGCCGTTACGGCCGCTGCGGCGTATCGGTGACGAGCCGGATCCAGTTCTGCACGAAGCGCGAATGCCGCCGCTGATCCAGCCCCACGAGCAGCGCGGGGCTGAGCACGACCGGCTGCACGATGCCCTGCGACCGCGCCAGCACCGCTTCGGAGGTCCAGCGCCCCGGCGTGTCTTCCATGATGGAGCCGAGCGCGGCATGGCTGGACGCGACCTGCTGCCCGGCGGGCGACAGCAGCCAGTCGACCAGCGCACGGCCCAGGTCGGGGTTGGGGGCGGTGCGCGCGATCAGCACCGAGCGCGCCAGCACCAGCACGTAGTCCTGCGGAAACACCACGCCGATGGGCCGGCCTGCAGCCTGCCGCGACAGGGCATACGAACCGAGGATGTTGTAGCCGATGTCCAGTTCGTCGCGCTCGATGGCGTCCAGGATCTCGGCGCTGGTGGCCGCCAGCCGCACGCCAGCCTGGCCCATGGCGTTGGCCAGCCCCCAGAAGTTGGAGGAAACCAGTTCGTCCTGTTCGGCCAGCAGGTAACCCAGGCTGCTGGCGGCAATGTCGTAGGTGCCGATGCGTCCGCGCAGACGCAGGGGGTCCTGTTCCAGCAGCCGCAACAGATCCTGGCGAGAGCGCGGCACGGCCGCTTCGGCAAAGCGCTTGGGGTTGTAGACGATGACGGCGGGCTCGAACGTGAAGCCGTAGACCTCGTGCCGCCAGATGGCCCAGGATGGAAGCCGCGCGGCGTAGGGGGAGGCATAGCTCTGCGCGTAGCCGTCGTTGGCAAGCCGGATCTGCAGATCCGACGCCGAACTCATCAGCACGTCCACATCCTGCAAACGTCCTTCGATGGCGGCCTCGTAGAGCTCGCGGCTGCCCATCTCGCGGTAGACGACGCTGACGTCGGGGCGGTGGGACTGGAAGCCCTGGATGAGCGGCGCGACGACGGGCGTGTCGGTCGGGCCGGCGATGGTGAGGACGCGGGAGGAGGGCTGGGGGGCGGGGTAGCGGGTGATGATTTCGGGGATTTGCGCCGCGCGCACGTCAGCGGAAGGCGCAGCTAGCAGCAGGCACGCGGCGCAGAGCGCGGCCGCTGCAGTGGTCAGCGCGCGCCCGGCTCCGGCGCGCGCCAAGGGCAGCACGACGCGAGCCGTCAGGCCGCCGCCTGGCCGGTCCAGCAGCCACAGCGAGCCGCCATGCGCGACGGCCACGGACCGCACGATCGCCAGCCCCAAACCGGACCCGGGCAGCGATTCCCCCGCGCGGCCGCGCGAAAATCGCTGCTGCACGGACTCCTTCTCATCGTCGGCCACGCCGGGCCCACGGTCCGAGACGGTGAGCGCAACACGATATCCGGCAACCGGCATGGCCTGAATTTCAACGGGCCCATCAGGCGCGTAACGCAGGGCATTGTCCACCAGGTTGCGCAGCATTTCGCGCAACGCGACGCGGTCCCCCGCGATGCGCGCACGGCGCACTTCGGGCGCAATGGCGATGCGCAGCCGCTGCGCATCCAACGGTCCGATGCGCCGACGCGTTTCGTTGACGGTCTCGGCCACGCCGACAAGCGCGCGGGCGCCCTTGCCCATGCGGTGGGTGATGGTGGCGTCCATCAGCAACTGGTTGATGAGCTGGCTGGCGTGCGTGGCGTTCAGGTGAATGCGCTCGAGCCGGGCGTGCAATCGCTGCGGATCGGTTTCGTCCAGCGCAACCTCGGCCTGTGCGCGCAGCGAGGCGAGCGGCGTGCGAACCTGGTGCGCGGCGTCGGCGACCAGCGTGTTGAGGCTATCCATGGCGCCGGACAGCCGCTGCATGAAACCATTGAGCGCTTCGATAAGCCGCCGCACCTCGCGCGGCACGGGCTTGGACAGCGGCGCCAGATCATCGGGCGCCCGGCGCCGCAGCTCGCGTTCGACAACGGCGAGCGGGGCAAAGGCGCGCTGCACGCCAAACCACAAGAGCCCGAGCGCAACCAGCGATACGGCAACCAGCGGCAACACGCTGCGTTGCAGGATCTCACCGGCCAGCGCCTCGCGCGATCCCAGTGTCTCGGCAACGCGCAACGTGACCCAACCGGCGTGCTGGCTGGCGGACACCAGACGGCCGACGGTCGCGACACGAATGGGTTCGTCGTGATACCGCAGGTACGTGAAGACGGGCGTGGCGGACTGCGCGAGCGGCAGGCCGGGCGCAAGGTCGCCGTACCCGGTGATGAGCCTGCCGTTGGAGGTGCGCGCTTCGTAGAACACCCGCTCGCCGCCGGACAGCATGGCCAGCGACGACACGGGCGGCTCGACGGTGACTTCGTTGTCTTCGATCTGAACCGACCCTGCGATGGTCAATGCCGAGGCCGCAAGCAAGCGGTCAAACGCCTGTTCCGCGGCCCGCTGGGCGTAACCGCGCAGGAAGAACACCAGCCCGATGAGCGCGCACGCAAGCAACACGGCGCCCAGCGTGAAGACGCGTTGCCGGATGGAAAAGCTTTCAGGGATTTTCATGGCTGCGGGCCTGATACCCGACGCCCCGCACAGTAACGATGTCGACAGATGCGCCGGCCAGCTTCTTGCGCAGCCGCGAGATCAGCAACTCAAGCGCATTGAGCGAGCCGTCGTCCAGATCGAAGATCTGATTCATGAGGCGTTCCTTGGCGACGGTCTGCCCAAGCTTTCCGACCAGAATCTCAAGCAACCGGAATTCACGCCGGCCCAGCTCCAGCGGGGCACCGGCCAGTTCGACATGCCGGCTGGCGAGGTCCAGACTGAGATTGCCGAAATGCGCAACACTGGTGGTCTGCCCCGCAGGCCGCCGCAACAGCGCCCGCAATCTCGCTTCGAGTTCGCGCAGGTCAAAGGGTTTGACGAGGTAATCATCGGCGCCAAGATCCAGCATGTCGATCTTGTCCTCGATCTCGGCGCGCGCGGTCATGACGAGTACGGGCGCGTCGAGCCCGGCGGCACGCAACTCACGGATAAGCGTGAAGCCATCCTTGCCGGGCAAGTTGATATCCAACACAAGCGCATCCCAGGTCTCGTCCAGCGCCCATCGCGAGGCCTGCACGCCGTCGTGGACCCACTGCACGCTATGACCTGCCGAACGCAACTTGCTCTCAACGGCATCGCCAAGATCGAGATTGTCCTCGACCAGCAGAATGCGCATGGTGTGTTCTCCTCCGATTGTTTTTTTGTTGGGAGTTTAACGGGGAGATCGTTAGCGTTGCGTTGGGGCTTCTCGTGTATGTTTGTTCGGCTTAGACGCGTAGCGGTTCGTGGATGTTGGCGAGTATCGTTCTTAAGGCGTCCGGCACGGTGGCGTCCCGGGGCGCGCGGGGCCACGATTGCGGTCCGGAGCCTTCGCTCC
>NZ_DAMCTG010000138.1:0-8589 GCF_032113835.1 Achromobacter sp.
CCGGCGCCACGGTGTTCACCGTGATGCCATCGCCCGCCAGCTCCAACGCCCAGGTCCGAGTCATCCCCGCCAGACCCGCCTTGGACGCCCCATACACCGACCGCCCGCCCTTGCCCAACGCGGCCCGGCTGCCGATATTCACGACCCGCCCGTACTTCGCCTGCCGCATCCCCGGCAGCAGCGCCTGCATCAGCAGGATCGGCGCGGTCAGATTCAACGCCATCGTCCGCGCCAGCTCCTCCTGTGTAATGTCCTCAATATTGGCAACCTGGATCATCCCCGCGTTGTTGACCAGATGCAGCACCGGCTGCTGCGCCGCCAACTCCCGGCCCGCAGCGACGGTCGCCGCCGCGTCGCAAAGATCCACCGAGCGGAAGGTCTCGCCCGGCAACAGTGTCTCGGGCGACGTGCGGCTGAAATTGACGACATGAAAGCCGTCTTCGATCAACCGCGCCACGATGGCGCGGCCGATTCCCCGGCTTGCGCCGGTGACAAGAGCGATGGGCGTGTTCATTGCGCTTTGATTCCCTGATCCTTGATGAGTCCGCCCCACTTCTTGCGTTCGGCGGATTCGAACGCGGCCAGATCCTTGCCGAACAGCGTGCCCGGCTTGGCGCCCATCGTGGCGAAGTTGGCGGCGATGGCAGGCGTCGCCAGTCCACTGCGCGCCGCATTGATCAATTGCTCCACCACCGGCGCCGGCGTGTTGCGCGGCGCATACAACGCAAACCACGCCGTCACGTCAAAACCCGGCAATCCAGACTCGGCAACGGTAGGCAAATCCGGCACCGACGGATCACGCGCTGCAGAAGTCACAGCCACCCCGCGCACCAGATTTCCGTCCTTGATCTGCGCCAGCGCGCCCGGCAGGTTGTCGAACAGCAGATCCACCTGCCCGCCCGCCACCGCCGGCAGCGACGCCGACGTGCCCTTGAACGGCACGTGCAGCATCGTCACCCCCGCCATCGCCTCGAAGTACGCCCCCGTCAAATGCACCGACGAACCGATGCCCGGCGACGCATAGGTCAACTTCTTGTCCGTCGACTGCTTGGCCGCCTTGATCACGTCCGCAACCGTCTTGTAGGGCGACTTCGCGCTGACGGCGATGACGTTCGGCGTGGTGGACACCAGCGCGATCGGCACCAGGTCGCGCTCGGGGTCAAACGGCATGTTGCCGTAGAGAAACTGGTTGATCGTCTGCGTCCCGATCGTGCCCAGCCCCAGCGTGTAGCCGTCGGCCTTCGCCCGGGCGACGTAAGCCATTCCGATATTGCCGCCCGCGCCCGGTTTGTTTTCAACCAGCACCGTCTGCTTCAGCCCCGGCTGCAGCGCGTTGGCGATGGCGCGCCCAAAGAGGTCCGCGCCGCCGCCCGGCGGATACGGCACGACGACGGTCACAGGGTGCTCGGGATAGCCTGCGGCGTGGACCGCAGGCAGCGCCAGAACGGCCAGCGCGGCAAGGGCGATGCGCCATCCGGCGCGCGGATGCTGCAATTGCGTCATGGTCTCGTCTCCTATCGAATCCGCTGATTGCGGATTTCTTTTTAAAGTACGTAAATACGTACTATATTCATAAGAACATGAAAAACCGACAGGAGACAAGCAGATGAAACGCTGGACGCAACGCCCCGAAGGTTCCACCTGGGGCGACTTCGGCCCGGACGACGAACTGGGCCGCCTGAACCTCCTGACCGAGGAAAAGGTGCTGCAGGCGGTGCGCGAAGTCCGCGCCGGCAAGGTCTTCTGCCTGTCGCTGCCGCTGGATTTGCCCGGCGGCAACGTGCTCAATCCGCGCCGTCACGCGCCCACGCTCAAACCCACCTTCCGCGACGGCACGCCCTATCTGAACTTTGCGATGTCGCAGGTGCAGCCCGAGGCCATCGACGTGCTGTCGGACGATCAGGTCACGCTCTCCATGCAGTATTCGACGCAGTGGGACGGCCTGTGCCACGTGGGCGCCATGTTCGACATCCAGGGCGACGGCCAGGCGCGCCGCGTCTACTACAACGGCTACGCCGCCGGCGTGGACGTGTTTGGCGGCGCCGATCCGGACAACTCGGAAGCCGCCTGCTGCCCGCCGGGCGGCTCCTATGCGCGCAAGCTCAGCGTCAGCCGCTATGCCGAAAAAGGCATGCAGGGCCGCGGCGTGCTCGTGGATCTGGCGCGCGCCTTCGGCCCGGGCCGCACGATCGTCGGCCACGAGCAGCTTCAGGCCGTCATGCGCGAGCAGGACGCCCTCCCCGAGCCCGGCGACATGCTGGTGCTGCGGACCGGCTTCGCGGAGGCCGTCGTGGCCATGAAGGGCCAGCCCGATCCGCACAAACTGGAGCAAACGGGCGCGGTGCTGGACGGCGCCGACCCCGCGCTGCTGGACTGGATCACGCAATCCGGCATCGCGGCCATCTGCGCCGACAACTATGCGGTCGAATCGTATCCGGCGCGCACGTCCGGCCCCGGCCATTCCATCCTGCCGCTGCACCACCATTGCCTCTTCAAGCTGGGCGTGCCGCTGGCCGAGCTGTGGTATCTGAAGGATCTGGCCGACTGGCTCCACGCGAACGGCCGCAGCCGGTTCCTGCTGACCGCCCCGCCGCTGCGCATGCCCGGCGCGGTGGGTTCGCCCGTGACGCCCATTGCCACGGTGTAAGCCATGCCCCTGCCGTACTCGACCTTCTCCGACCACCTGGACGCGCTGGCCGCCCGCCAGCCCGAGGCCATTGCGCTGATCGACCGCGACCAGCCTCTCAGCTTCGCGGACCTGCGCACGCGCAGCCTCGCACTGGCGGCGGGCCTGTCCCGCATCGGCGTGCAGCCCGGCCACCGCGTCGCCGTCTGGCTGCCCAACTGCGCGGCCTGGGTCGAATCCTTTCTTGCGTGCGCCCATCTGGGCGCGTTGGTGCTGGCCGTCAACACGCGCTTCCGGTCGGTGGAGGTGGCCGACATCCTGGGTCGCGGCCGCGCCGACTGGCTGGTGTACTGGCCGGATTTCAAGGGCATCGACTTTCAGGGCATCCTCGATGGCGTGGCGCCGGTCGATGTGGATCAGTTGCAAGGCGCCGTCGCGCTGGCCGGGCCCGACGAACTTCCTCCGGCATCGCTTCACGGCAAACCGGTGCATCGGTATGACGCGCTGCTGGCCTGCGCCGATCCCGCCCCCGTCGCACAAGCCAATGCCGGCGTGCTGTGCTTCACCACGTCCGGCACCACGTCCAAACCCAAGTTCGTCCTGCACGATCAAAAGACCCTGCTGCGCCACGGCGCCGCGGTTGCGCAGGCATTCGGCTACGACGACCGGGCTTGCGTGCTGGCCAGCGCGCCGTTCTGCGGCGCCTTTGGTTTTGCGACGCTGGTCGGCGGCCTGGCGCGCGGCGTACCCGTCGTGTGCGCCCCCGTGTTCGATGCGGCCCAATTGGCGCAGGCCATTGCCCGCCACGCCGTCACCCACACCTACGCCAACAACGAGGCCCTGGTCGGCATGATGCAGGCCGCCGCGCCCGGCGGGTTTTCGTCCGTGCAGCTGTTCGGCTTTGCCAGCTTCACGCCCGCGCTGGACAACATGCTGGACCTGGCCCGCGCCGCCGGCGTGCCGCTCACGGGCCTGTACGGTTCCAGCGAACTGATCGCGCTGGTGGCCGGTCAGCCGCGCGACCCCGCCGACGGCGATGTGGCAGCCCGCCACCAGCCCGGCGGCACGCTCATCTATCCCAATGCCCGCGTGCGCGCCCGCGATCCCGAGAGCGGCCAGGTGCTGCCGCACGGCCAGTCCGGCGAAATCGAAATCCTGTCGCCCAGCCTGATGCAGGGCTACCTGGACAATCCCGACGCCATGCGCGCCGCCGTGACGGACGACGGCTACTTCAAGACCGGCGACCTGGGCTACACGCTGACCGACCGCCAGTTCGTGTTCCAGACCCGGATGGGCGATTCGCTGCGGCTGTCAGGCTTCCTGGTCAATCCCGTCGAAATCGAACAGGTCGTCGAGACGCTGCCGGGCGTGCGCGCCTGCCAGGTGGTGGGCGCGACGCGCAACGGCAAGATCGTGCCGTACGCCTTCGTGCTGCTGCAGGAAGGCGCGCAGGCGGACCCGGCCGGCTGGACCGCGGCGTGCAAGGCGGCGATGGCCGGTTTCAAGGCGCCCGCGGGCTTCACCGTGCTGGACGCCTTTCCGTCGGTCGAAAGCGCCAACTCGGTCAAGATCCAGAAGCACCGGCTGCGCGAGATGGCGGACGCTATGCTCTCGGCTTCCGCGACATAACCTCCGACCCGCCATGCCCGCCCGCAAGCTTTTTTCGCGCAGTCCCCAGCCGCTTTACCTTCAGGCCGCCGCGCTGTTCCGCAGCCACATCCAGAACCGGACGTGGCGGCCCGGCCAGCAGATCCCGCCGCTGGAATCGCTGATGGAGACCTACGGCATCTCGCGCGCGACCATCCGCCAGGCGTTCGGCCTGCTGGAAGAAGACGGCCTGATCCGGCGCTCGCGCGGCTCCGGCACCTTCGTGAACGCCGAGCTGCCGGAAACGCCCACGCTGCTCATTCCCAAGACCTGGGCCGAAACCGTCGAACTGAGCAACCAGCTCGGCACGGTGTCGCTCGTGGAGTCCAGCGCCGATTCGCCCCTGCCCGACACGCTGGGCATGCCGTGCGGCGCGGACCGCAGCGGCAGCTTCCAGTACCTGCGGCGCATTCACACGACGGACGCCGGCCCCTTCTGCTACAGCGAGGTCTTTCTGGACAGCGGCCTCTTCCGGAAGCACCGCGCCCGCATCCAGAAAAGCACCGTCGCCCCAGTGCTGGACCAGTTCTACGGCGCGCGCATTTCCGAGGCCCGCCAGGTGCTCAATGTGATCGAGGCGGGCCAGGAATCGGCCGAATCGCTGCAGATTCCCGTGTCTTCGCCCGTGGCCGAGCTGCGCCGCTATGCCTGCATCGACGGCCGCGTCGTGTATTTCGCGCGGCTGGAGTTTCCGTTCCGCAAGGTGCGGATGGAATTCGACCTGCTCACCAGCCGCTGAGCGTTTCATCCAACCCGTCCCAGGAGACCACCGCACTTCCGACACCGACCGCCGCCGTCCGACCATACAGGGTGCAGCAGCAAATAAAACCTACATAAGCGCCCGCAATATCCGAAAAGAATCCGGCACACAGGGAGACAACCATGAGACATGCCGACAGGACCCGGATTTCAATGCAGTGCCGCAGCACGTTCGTTCGATTGTTCGCCACGACCGCCCTCGCCTCGGCGGCCCTTGCCACCGCCCACGCGCAGACGCCCGCCCCCGCCGTTTCCGACGACGTGGTGCGGCTGGGCCTGATCCTGGACATGAGCGGCGTCTACGCCGACGTGACCGGCAAGGGCAGCGCCACCGCCGCCGAGATGGCGATTGCCGACTTCGGCGGCACCGTGCTGGGCAAGAAGGTAGACCTGCTGGTCGTGGACCATCAGAACAAGGCCGACATCGCCGCCGCCAAGGCGCGCGAGTGGTACGACGTCCAGAAGGTCGACGCCATCATGGACGTCGCCGGCTCCGCGCCCGCGCTGGCCGTGCTGGAAGTGGCGCGGGAAAAGAAGAAGATCGTCGTCTTCAGCGGACCAGGCACCGAGCGCATCACCAACGACCTGTGCTCTCCCTATTCCGTCCACTACACCTACGACACCTGGTCGCTTGCCAACACCACCGCGCGCGCCACCGTCGAGCAAGGCGGCAAGAGCTGGTACTTCCTGACGGCCGACTACGCGTTCGGCCACACGCTGCAGGCGTCGGCCACCGACGTCGTGAAGGCCAACGGCGGCACGGTGCTGGGCGCCTCGCGCCACCCGCTGGGCTCCAGCGATTTCGCCTCGTATCTGCTGCAGGCGCAGGCCAGCAAGGCGCAGATCGTGGGCCTGGCCAACGCGGGCGGCGACACCGTCAACGCCATCAAGGCGGCCAGCGAGTTCGGGCTGACCAAGGGCGGGCAGAAGATGGCGGGCCTGCTGCTCTACATCAACGACATCCACGCCATCGGCCTGGACGCCGCCGCCGGCCTCACGCTGACCGAAGCCTTCTACTGGGATATGAATGACCAGACCCGCGCCTGGTCGCAGCGCTACTACGACAAGCTCAAGAAGATGCCCAACATGAGCCAGGCGGGCACGTACTCGTCGGTCATGCACTATCTGAAGGCGGTGCAGGCGGCAGGCACCGACGAGCCCACGGCGGTGATGAAGCAGATGAAGGCGACGCCCATCAACGACTTCTTCGCCACCAACGGCCGCATCCGCGAAGATGGCCGGATGGTCCACGACATGTACCTGTTCGAGGTGAAGAAACCGTCGGAATCGAAACGGCCATGGGACTACTACAAGCTGGTGGCCACGCTGCCGGGCGATCAGGCCTTCATGCCGCTGTCGCGGTCGACCTGCCCGCTGGTCAAGAAGTAGCGCGGCGGGCGTTCCCGCGGCGGGCGGACGCGGCGGATGGCATCCGCCGCGGGTGACGCGGGTGACGCCCCCCGCGTTATCCTTGCCGCTTTGCCATTCGCCGCTCCGACATGCCGCAACGCGCCGCCCGCATCATCGAGGGAACCATCGACCAGATCCGGCTCGCAACGCCGGTCCACCGACATGACGTCTTCCTGCGGATCGGCGCGGAGACCATCTGGGGGTCCGGGCTGGACCCCTCACACATCGCCCTGCTGCGCGGCTTTCACGACAAAGGCACGGCCGTGCGCATTGGCGTGCTGGAGGCCGAGCATGGCCTGAACCGCTTTTGCTGGGCCGTGCCCGCGCAGGGCCAACCCATTGCCCCGCTCACCTACCAGACCGCGCAACGGCGCAGCGGACGCGAGGCCGCCATCTGCGGCGCCGTGGGCGTGATCGCCCTCGGCGCGGCGTGGCTGTCCGGGATAGCCACGCTGCCGCGCGTCTTCCTGATGGTGTTCGCGCTGGTGATCGCGTTGATGGCGCTGGTGCTTGCCGCGAACGCCGTGCACGTCCTCTGGCACAACCGCCGCGAGCGGCCGCGCATCCTCGCCAGCGAAGCCCAGTTCGATCCCACCCGGCGACCAGCGGCCATGGCGGCCGCGCCGACCGCCCCGCCGCTGCGGCAGGAACCGGCCGCGCTGACGCAGGATGGCGATCCGCCGCTCCTCCTGATTCGGGGGCAGCTCGACGAAATCACGCATGAAACGCGGCACGTGCACAAGGGCCCGACCTACGGCCACTATCGTTTTTCCGTCCAGGGCCGGCAGTTCCTGATGACGGTCAATGAATCGCTGGGAAGCTGGCAGCCGTTCCTGGCGCAGGACGATCAAGTCGAGATGGCGGTCAATGCCCAGCCGGCGCCGGGCGAGCCGCATGCGGTGTATGCCTTGCGCAATCTGGAAGACGGCCGCGCTTACATGTGCCATCTGCGATTCCGCGCCAATCTCGGCCGCGACACGCCGGTCGGCGTCGGCATGAACCAGCGCGCGCCGATGCTCAAGGCTATCGGCGGGTTGATGCTTGCGGTCTGGCTGTTCCTCATTGGCCTGACCTGGTTCATGGATCCCGAGGCATTGCAGGGCGACTATCCGGAAGTCGCGCTGTTCATCCTGGGCATGTTCCTGCTGGTGTGGCTGTGCTTTGCTCTGCCGCTTTTCTGGCTCGACATGCGGTGGCGCATGGGCCGGCCGACGCGGCGCCAGCGCATCACCGAACGCATCTACGCGCTGCTCGATCTGGGCACGCCGTTTGCGCCCAAGCAACGCATCGAAGAGGTATGAACGGACCGGCGTATCCTTGCCGGATGCCTGATTGCCGCTGGAGACCCGCATGACACCGCCCGCCCCGCGCCCCATCGCCGCCACCATCGCCGCCGTCGTGCGCGACGGCCATGTGCTGCTGGTGCGCCGCGCCAACCCACCCGATCAGGACCGTTGGGCGTTCCCGGGCGGCAAGATCGACGCGGGCGAACAGCTGGCTGACGCGGCGGCGCGGGAATTGCTGGAAGAGACCGGCGTGACGGCCGAACCGCTGCACGTCTTCGACGCCGTCGACGTCTTCGACCGCGACGACACCGGCGCACTGCGCCGCCACTTCATCCTGATTGCGGTGCTATGCCGCTGGGTGTCCGGCGAACCGGTCGCGGGCGACGACGCTCGTGACGCGCGCTGGGTGTCCCTGGCCGATCTAGATGCCCACGCGCTGGCCACGAGCTTCGGCGTGGCGGAACTGGCGCATAAGGCTGCCGACCTGATGGCGGCGCGCTAAGCGCCGGAGATGGCGCTGCGTCAAGCGGCAGGGATGGCGCGACATCCAGCGCCGGAAATGGCGCTACATCAAGCGCCAGAAAGGGCGCGCGCCTTGATCCACAGGAACATCGGAATGCGCGACCATTGCGCGAGCAGCGCATTGTGCGCCGTGTCCGGCTTCGGTTCGCGCAGCGAGACGATCGCCAGACCTGCGGCCTCCAACGCCCCCATGTAGTCCTGCAGCGGCAGCGACCAGCCCGCGAAGTGCATGCTCAGGCCGCTGCGCGACTCCACGCCTTCAAAACGCTCACGGCCGTAGTAGGCGCCGTCCACCACGAACGGCGCATCGGGCGACGCGTCCGCAAACCGGCCGCGGTC
>NZ_DAMCTG010000139.1:0-171 GCF_032113835.1 Achromobacter sp.
CAGCGCCTTTCCTCTTCGAAAGACGCATCCACACCATACAAGGTTGACGAAGGGGAAGTCCGGAGCGAAGGCTCCGGACCGCAATCGTAGCCCCGCGCGCCCCAGACCGACGACACGCCGGGCGTCTAAAGAACCTCGGGCGGTGCATCATCGACCGGTGTCTGACACCTG
>NZ_DAMCTG010000139.1:271-8540 GCF_032113835.1 Achromobacter sp.
AACCAGTCCTACGCATCGTGCACGGTGTCAGACACCCGGCCAAGACTGCCGCGCAATGACGACTGTCGCATGCGGGTGTCAGACACCTGAAGTCAGCGGCATCGACCAATGTCTAACACCTGAACCAGTCCTACGCATCGTGCACGGTGTCAGACACCCGGCCAAGACTGCCGCGCAGTGACGACTGTCGCATGCGGGTGTCAGACACCTGAAGTCAGCGGCATGCCCACAAAAATCCCACCCACAAGCACCGAAGGCCCGCCGCTCCCGCCCCCCGGTGCCGGCCGGGAAGCAAAAGCGGCGAACCTTCGATACACCGTCAAACCATAAAAACTACTGCGCAGGCACCACCGCAGTCACCTCGATCTCCACCTTCGCGCGATCCTCCACCAGAGCGGCCACTTCCACCGCCGTCATCGCCGGGAAATGCCGGCCGATCAACTCCCGGTAGTGTTTGCCGATGCCCGGATACGCCGCAACGTACTCCTTCCTGTCCGTCACATACCACGTCATCCGCACGATATGTTCCGGCTTCGCCCCGCCCTCGGCAAGAATCTGCACGATGTTCAGCAGCGCCTGACGCACCTGGTCCGCGAAGTCATCGGACTCGAACTGCTGCTGCCCGTTCCATCCCACCTGTCCGCCCACGAACACAATCTTGCTGCCCACCTGCATCTCGGTCAGCACACCATTCGAATAGCCCCGGGGCGCCATCCAATCCGGCGGTTGCAGAATCTTCATAACGTCTCATCCTATTGATCAAATAAACAAACCACAGGGTGGCGCCCGCTTATGCCGCGGTTGCCAGAAAATGCTGCATGCGTTCCCGCAGATCCGCAGGCAGCGGCATCGACTTCATCGTCCGCAGGTCAACCGTCACGATCGTCAGCGTCGCCGACAACCGCAACTGCCCGTCAGGCCCTTCAAAACGCACCAACGCCTTGAACGACGCGCCCCCGATGCGCTGCACCGACAGCGTCTGGCGCAGCTTCTCGTGCCAACGGCTCGGCGCGCTGAAATCGCACGTCACCGACGCCATCGGCGTGCCGATGTGCCGGTCCACATGCAGCGCATGAAACGGCAGCCCCATTCCCTTGTCGAACCACTCCTCGACGAAATCATTGATCATCTCGAAATAGCGCGGATAGAACACGATGCCCGCCGGATCGCAATGGCGGAATCGGACTTCTACCTGGCTCACGAAAGGAGCCGTCGTGATTGGTGCTGCCATGATGTTTCCTTTGATGCCTCTACCTGCTCATGCCATCTTGCGCAGCGCAAACCGCTGCAACTTGCCCGTTTCCGTCCGCGGCAATGCGTCCACGAACTCGATCGCGCGCGGGTACTTGTAAGGCGCGATGTTCGCCTTCACGAACGTCTGCATCGCCGTCACCAGTTCCGCGCTCGGCGAAAAACCCGGCTTGAGCACCACAAACGCCTTCACCACCTGACCGCGCTCGTCGTCCATCGCGCCCACCACCCCGCACTCCGCCACCGCCTCGTGACGCAGCAGCGCGTCTTCGACCTCGGGGCCCGCGATGTTGTAGCCCGCCGACACGATCATGTCGTCGTTGCGCGCCTGATAGAACAGATAGCCGTCGTCGTCCTGCACGAACGTATCGCCCGGCAGATTCCAGCCCGCCTGCACGAACCGGCGCTGACGCTCGTCCGCCAGATAACGGCAGCCCGTCGGCCCCTTGATCGCCAACCGGCCCACCGTGCCATTCGGCACCGGCTGCATCTCATCGTCAACAATCTGCGCCACATACCCCGGCACCACGCGGCCGATCGCGCCCCGGCGCACTTCATCAGGCGGGCTCGACACGAACACGTGGATCATCTCCGTGCCGCCGATGCCGTCAATCATCTCGATCCCCGTCGCATCCTTCCAGAGCTGACGCGTCGCGTCCGGCAGCGCTTCGCCCGCCGACACGCTCTTCTTCAGCGACGACAGATCGAACTTGCCCACCAGCGCCGCCATCTGGCGATAGAAGGTCGGCGCCGTGAACACGATCGTCGCGCGGAATTCCTGGATCAGTTCCAGGAGGCTCTCCGGCGACAGCTTCTCGGCCAGCACCGTGCTCGCGCCCACGCGCAGCGGGAAGCACAACAGCCCGCCCAGCCCGAACGTGAACGCCAGCGGAGGCGTACCGCAGAAAATGTCGTCCGGCCCCGGCTTGATCACATGCTTCGGGAACAGATCGCACATCGCCAGCACATCGCGATGAAAGTGCATGCAGCCCTTCGGCGAGCCCGTCGTGCCGCTGGTGAACGCAATCAGGCAGACATCGTCCGCCGCCGTATCGCACGCATCGAACGTGTCCGGCTTGCCCGCCGCCAGCGCGTCCAGCGCATCGGCCGCCGTATCGTTGAAGTACATCACCTGCGCCAGACCTGGGCAGTGATTCTCGTGATCCGGCTGCGCGCAGAACTGCGCCTCGTCCTTCAGACGCACGTCGCACAGCACCGCCTGGATCTGCGCCTTCTCGATGATCTGCTTCAGCTCCTTCGAGCGCAGCAGCGGCATCGTCGGCACCGTCACCAGGCCCGCCTTGATCGCCGCCAGCCACGAGGCCGCCATCATCGGATTGTTCGGGCCGCGCAGCAGCAGCCGATTGCCCGGCACCAGCTGCATGTCCTCGGTCAGCACATGCGCAATGCGGTTCGTCAGCGCGGCCAGCTCGCGGTAAGTCATCGACGCCGGCTTGCCGTCCTGACGCCAGCGCAGCGCCACGCGGTCGCCGTGGCCGCGGCCGACCATCGCGTCCACCAATTCCACCGCGCAATTGAAACGCTTCGGATAGGCCACGTCGGGGCCGTCCAGCAGGAACTCAGGCCATTGTTCGCCCGGGGGCAGGTTGTCCCGGGCAAAGGTGTCGATGTGGGCGGATACTTCCATGAAAATTCCCCTTGGCTGGTGCGATGCGGTTTACGTTGCAAAAGGCAGGCGCTCGATGGCCCCTTACGCCTTCAGCAGTTCACGGGCGATGATCAACTTCTGCACTTCCGTGGCGCCTTCGTAGATACGCAGCGCTCTGATTTCCCTGTAAAGCTTCTCCACCGGCATCCCCGACACCACGCCCGCGCCGCCAAACATCTGCAAGGCCCGGTCGATCACGGTCTGCGCCGATTCCGTGGCCGTCATCTTGGCCATCGCCGCTTCGCGCGTGGTGCGCAGCTTCTGCACGTCGCGCATCCACGCGGCGCGGTACGTCAGCAGCGCCGAGGCGTCGATGGCGGTCGCCATGTCGCCCAGCGCGGCTTGCGTCAGTTGCAGGTCGGCCAGCGTCTGGCCGAACATGCGGCGCGACTTCGCGCGCGCCAATCCCTCATCCAGCGCCCGGCGCGCAAAACCCAGCGCCGCCGCCGCCACCGACGCACGGAAGATGTCCAGCGTCATCATGGCCAGCTTGAACCCCTGCCCCGCGTCGCCCAGCCGGTGCGTCACCGGGATGCGGCAGTTGTCGAACGTGATGGTCGCCAGCGGATGCGGCGCGATCAGGTCGATGCGCTCGGCCACCTCGAACCCCGGCGTGTCCGCGTCCACCACGAACGCGCTGATGCCCCGCGCGCCGGGGGCTTCGCCCGTGCGCGCGAACACGACATAGAAGTCCGCGATGCCGCCGTTCGAAATCCACGTCTTGGCGCCGTTCAGCACGTAGTGGTCGCCGTCCAGCTTCGCCTCGCACGCCAGCGCCGCCACGTCCGAGCCCGCGTCCGGTTCGGACAGCGCAAATGCCGCGATCGCCTCGCCGCGCGCCACGCGCGGCAGGTAATCCTGGCGCAACGCATCCGAGCCCATCAGCGAAATCGCGCCGCTGCCCAACCCCTGCATCGCAAACGCAAAATCCGCCAGCCCTTCATGGCGCGCGAAGGTCTCGCGCAGGATGCACACCGCGCGGGAATCCACTTCGGGCAGCGCGCCGCCCCACGCCCCGCCTGGGCCGCCCGCCACCGCGTAGCGCAGCCACCCGGCCTGGCCCATGGCCTTGACCAGCTTCCTGCATGCCGCGTCGGCGTCGTGATGGTCCACGTCGCCCAGCGATTGCTCGCACCAGGCGTCTACGTCATGCGCCAGCTTGCGATGCGCGTCGTCGAAAAAGGGCCAGTCCAGCCAGCTTGCGTCGCGCATCGTCAATTCCCCTCGAAGACGGGCTTTTGCTTGGCCACGAAGGCCTCGTAGGCGCGGTGGAAATCGCGCGTCTGCATGCAGATGGCCTGGGCCTCGGCCTCGGCCTCGATGGCCTCGTCCACGCCCATGTTCCATTCCTGGTGCAGCAGCTTCTTGGTGACGCCGTGCGCAAAGGTAGGACCCGCGGCCAGTTGCGCCGCCAGCGTCTGCGCCGCTTCCAGCAGCTTGCCGGATTCATGCAGCGCATTGAAAAAGCCCCAGCTCGCGCCCTCGTCGGCCGTCATCGCGCGGCCCGTGTACAGCAGCTCGGACGCGCGGCCCTGACCGATCATGCGCGGCAGCAGCGTGCACGCGCCCATGTCGGCCCCCGCCAAGCCCACGCGGGTAAAGAGGAACGCGGTGCGCGCGGCGGGCGTGCCCAACCGCATGTCCGACGCCAGGGCCACCATCGCGCCCGCACCGGCGCACACGCCGTCCACCGCCGCCACGATGGGCTGCGGGCAGGCGCGCATGGCCTTGACCAGGTCGCCCGTCATACGGGTGAAATCCAGCAGTTCCGGCATGCTCATCTTCGTGAGCGGACCGATGATCTCGTGCACATCGCCACCCGAGCAGAAGTTGCCGCCCGCACCCGTCACCACCACCACCTTGACGTCGGTCGCGTACACCAGCGACCGGAAGAAATCGCGCAGTTCCGCGTACGAATCGAACGTCAGCGGGTTCTTGCGCTCGGGACGGTTCAGCGTGATGGTGCCGACCTTGCCGTCGTCCGACACCTGCCACAGGAACGTCTTCGCCTGATAGCCGGCGATGGGACGCTTGTGATGCTTCATGGTGTGCTCTTCGGGCTGCGTGCTCATGGTGTCTCCGTTCGTGAATCTGGGTGGATGGGGCGCCGGTCTCAGCCGGTCATCACTTCGCCGCCGTCGACGGCGATCGCCTGGCCATTGATGGAAGCGGAGGCCGGCAGCGCCAGCCACGCGACCGTCTCGGCCACTTCCTCGGGCTGCACCAGGCGGCCCTGCGGGTTGCGTTCCGCTAATTTGAGGCGGGCAGCGTCCGGCGTCATGCCGGTCTTCTCGACAATGTTGGCCACCGCGCCGCGCACGATGTCGGTCTCGGTATAGCCCGGGCAGACCGCGTTGACCGTCACGCCCTTCTGCGCCGTTTCCAGCGCCAGCGAACGCGTCAGGCCAATGACACCGTGCTTGGCGGCGCAGTAGGCACTTACATACCCGTAGCCGATCAAGCCGGCGGTGCTGGCCACGTTGATTACGCGGCCCCATTTTTCCTGCAGCATTCCCGGCAACGCCGCCTGGATGCAATGGAAGGTGCCCGTCAGATTGACGGCCAGCATCTGGTTCCACAGCGCGGCGTCCGTCCGGTCAAAACGCTGGCTGACCGCCTGCCCCGCGTTGTTCACCAAGATCAGCACCGGGCCGAATTCGGCTTCGGCCTGCGCGAAGGCCGCGCGCACCGAGGCTTCGTCGGCGATGTCGGCGCTGACGGCCTGCACCTGACCCAGCCGGGCCAGCTCGTCGGTGGCGGCCTCCAGCGCGCCGCCATCACGGCCCAGCAGCGTGACGCGGGCGCCGCGCTGCAAAAGCGACCGGGCGCTGGCCAGGCCGATGCCGCGTGCGCCCCCCGTCACCAGGGCGTGACGCCCGGCGAGCGGTAGCGGTTGTGCGTTCATTTGATATCCAGTTGCGCCATCGCGGCGGCGCGTTCGAAGTTGGTTTCCAGCTGGCGCTTGCCGGCGAAATACTGGCTCGGCCACGACACATCAACATAGCCCACACGCGCCGCTTCGCGCAGCGTCCAAGAGGCGTCAGCCAAATGGGGACGTGCCAGCGCGCAGAGGTCTGCACGGCCCGAGGCGATGATGCCGTTGGCGTGATCGGCCTCGAAAATGGCGCCCACGGCAATCGTCGGGATGCCGGCTTCGTTGCGCACGCGGTCGGCAAACGGCGTCTGGAACATGCGGCCGTACACCGGTTTTTCTTCCTTGCTGACCTGGCCGGACGAGCAGTCGATCATGTCGGCGCCCGCCGCCTTAAAGTGACGCGCGATCTCGACCGCATCGTCCGCGGTGATGCCGCCTTCCACCCAATCGCTGGCCGAGATCCGCACCGACATCGGCTTGTCCTCGGGCCACACGGCGCGCACCGCATGGAAAACTTCCAGCGGGAAGCGCAGCCGGTTCTCCAGGCTGCCGCCGTACTCGTCCTCGCGCCGATTGGTCAGCGGCGAGATGAAGCTGGACAACAGATAACCGTGCGCGCAGTGCAGCTCCAGCCAGTCAAAGCCGGCAGCCGCGGCGCGGCGCGCGGCCGCCACGAAGTTGTCGCGCACCTGGTCCATGTCGGCCCGCGTCATGGCGCGCGGCGTCTGCGAGACGCCCTCGATGTAGGGCAGCGCCGACGCCGACACCAGCGGCCAGTTACCCTCCGCCAGCGGATGATCGATCTTCTGCCAGCCGAGCTGCGTCGACCCCTTGCGGCCGGCATGGCCAAGCTGCATGCCGATGCGCGCATCGCTGTTGCCGTGAACGAAGTTCACAATGCGGGCGAACGCCTGCTGCTGCTCGTCGTTCCAGAGTCCCGGGCACCCCGGCGTGATGCGGCCGTCCGGCGACACGCAGGTCATTTCCACCATCACCAAGCCGGCGCCACCCATGGCGCGCGCACCCAGGTGAACCAGATGGAAATCGCCCGGCACGCCGTCCGTGCACGAATACATGGCCATCGGCGACACGAGGATGCGATTCTTCAGCCGTACGCCACGCGCCTGGTAAGGCGTCAGCATCGGAATGGCCGGACGCCGGCCCTCGGGCGTGGCCGCGCCGGCGCGTTCCGCGATCCAACGTTCAAAGCCTTCCAGCCAGGCCGGATCGCGCAGACGCAGGTTCTCGTGCGAGATGCGCTGCGAACGGGTCAGCAGCGAATAGGCGAACTGCTCGGGTTCCAAGTCGGCGTAACGCTCGACGTTCTCGAACCACTCGGTGGAGTTGCGGGCGGCGTTCTGGATCTTCAGCACTTCGACGCTGCGCACTTCCTCGTAATGATGCAGCCCGGCCTCGACGCTGCCCTCCGCGCCGCTCAGGCAACGCGCCAGCTCGATCGCGTCTTCCAGCGCCAGCTTGGTGCCCGAACCGATGGAAAAGTGCGCGGTATGCGCGGCATCGCCCATCAGCACGACCGGCACGCGACGCTCGCCGCGCGCGGTGTCCAGATTGTTCCAGTGGACCCACGTGTTGCAGATGACACGCGGGAAACGGATCCAGATGGCCGATCCACGCAGGTGCGACGCATTGCTGATCAACGGATTGCCGTCCAGCCAGGGCGCGAACAGCTTCTCGCAATAGGCGATGCCCTCTTCCTGGCTCATCTGCTCGATGCCGGCAGCCTGCCAGGTTTCCTCGGGCGTCTCCACGATGAACGTCGACATGCCATCCTCGTACCGGTAGGCATGCGCCTGGAACCAGCCGTGCTCGGTCTGCACGAAGGCAAAGGTGAACGCATCGAACACCTTCTTGGTGCCCAGCCACACGAAGCGGCAGCGGCGCTGATCGATGTCGGGGTGGAACGTATCGGTGTACCGAGTACGGATCTGGCTGTTGATGCCGTCCGAGGCGATGACGAGGTCGGCATCGTATTCGCGGGCGATGGCCTGGTCGTCCTGGACGAAGTTCTCGAACACCAGCTTGACGCCGACATCTTCACAACGCGCCTGCAGGATGTTCAGAAGCTTCTTGCGGCCAATGCCGATGAAGCCGTGGCCGCTGCTGCGGATGCTGCGTCCCTTGAAATGGATGTCGATGTCATCCCAATGGTTGAACGCATCGCCAATGGTCTGGGCGGAGACGGGGTCGGCCTCACGCAAGTTCTGCATGGTGGCGTCAGAGAAGACCACGCCCCAGCCAAAAGTGTCATACGGACGGTTGCGTTCGATGACGGTGACTTCGTTGGCGGGGTTCTGCAGTTTCATGAGCAGACCGAAATACAGGCCGGCGGGACCGCCGCCGATGCAGACTATCTTCATTGCCGTATACGCTCCAAGTACGCGACAGTCGCTCTATGGTGCTGGAGCGGAAGCCGCAGATATTTAGGTCTGGATAGTTTAGGCTTGAAATATATA
>NZ_DAMCTG010000140.1:0-8475 GCF_032113835.1 Achromobacter sp.
CCGCCGCCGGCGTGTCCAACTTCTGCGGACTGCACGCCAACATCCACGGCGACATTCGGCAGGTGGTGCACGGCATGACCGACGATCTGCTGGACCGCATGCGCGCGATGGACGGGCTGAACGATCCGCATCTGATCCTGGGCAAGATCCACGCTCAGGCCTACGACATCTCGGCCTTCAAGTGCGCGGCCGACGGCCTGGTGCAGGACAGCGGCGCGCAAGTGCTGTTCCATGCGCTGGCCACGGGTCTGACGCGCGATGAACAGGGCCGCGTGGACGCGCTGTTCCTGGAAACCAAGTCCGGCCGCTGCGCCGTGCGCGCAAAGATCTTCATCGACTGCTCGGGCGACGCCGATATCGCGCAGTGGGGCGGCTTGCCTTTTGAAAAGGGCGACGCCCACGGCCACATGCTCTACCCCACGCTGATGTTCAAGGTGGGCAACGTGGACGGGGTGCGCGCGCAGGAGGCCTGGAAGACCATCCCCACGCTGATGGACGAGGCCGCGTCCAGCGGCGAATTCACCTTTCCGCGCAAAGGCGCCATCGTGCGCCCGCAAAAGCACGATTACGAATGGCGCGTCAACGTCACGCAGCTTGCCAATGCGGACGGCAGCGCGGCGGACGGCACCGATGCGGATTCCCTGTCGGCAGGCGAATTGGAAGGCCGCCGGCAGATCATGAACTACCTGGCATTCCTGCGCGCCAAGGTGCCCGGTTTCGAACAGGCCTATGTGCTGGACATCGCGCCGCAGCTCGGCATCCGGGAGACCCGCCGCATCGTGGGCGAAGCCGTGCTGACGCAGGAGCACGTACTGGGCTGCGCGGATTTTCCGGACAGCATCGGCGTGAACGGCTGGCCGCTGGAAATGCACACGGCGGGCGACGTGAAGTGGGTGTGGCCGCCCATTCCCGAATCGCGCGGCTACAACCAGCTGCCGTTTCGCATGATGGTGCCGCGGCGCGGCCCGGGCGTGGCCGGCAACGTGCTGGTGGCCGGCCGCTGCGCGTCGATGACGCACGAAGGCCAGTCGGCGGCGCGCGTTAGCGGCAGCTGCTTCGTCATGGGCGAGGCCGCCGGCACCGCATCCGCGATGGCGCTGCGCGACGGCATCGCGCCCGGCGACGTTTCCATTTCCGCGCTGCAGGCGCAATTGAAGCAACAGGGCGCCTTCCTGGGCGGCCACGACTGACCCGCGAGATTCCGACATGACTACGAACCAGGCTGCAAACCCGAAGACGCAAACCGTGATCGTCGTGGGCGGCGGCATCGGCGGGCTGGCGGCCGCGCTGGCGCTGACGCGGCAGGGCATTGCCGTGCAACTGCTGGAGCAGGCCGCGCATATCGGCGAGATCGGGGCCGGCATCCAGCTCGGGCCCAATGCCTTCGCGGCGCTGGATGCCCTGGGCGTGGGCCGCACAGCACGCGATCGCGCCGTCTTCACCGACCACATCATCATGATGGATGCGGTGGACGCCAAGGAAGTCGTGCGCATCGACACCGGGGAGGCGTTCCGCGCGCGTTTTGGCGGCCCGTACGCGGTGATTCATCGCGCCGACATCCATCTGTCCATTCTTGAAGCCGTGCAGCAGGACCCGCTGATCCAGTTCCGCACGTCCACGCAGATCGCCAGCATGGTGCAGGACGACCACGGCGTGGAAGTCGTGGACACGCAGGGCAACCGCTACCGCGCCGACGCCGTGGTGGGCGCCGACGGCGTCAAGTCCGTGATCCGCGAGCGCATGGTTGGCGATCCGGCGCGCGTCACGGGTCACGTCGTCTATCGCGCGGTGGTCGAGCAGGAAAACATGCCCCGCGAACTGCGCATCAACGCGCCCGTGCTGTGGGCCGGTCCGCATTGCCACCTGGTGCACTACCCGCTGCGCGGCGGGCAGCAATACAACCTGGTCGTCACATTCCATAGCCGCGAGCAGGAAGAATGGGGGGTGCGGGAAGGCAGCAAGGACGAAGTGCTGTCGTATTTCCAGGGCATTCACCCCACGCCGCATCAGATGCTGGACCGTCCGACCTCCTGGAAGCGCTGGGCGACTGCCGATCGCGAGCCGGTGGAACGGTGGGGCGAGGGCCGCGTCACGATCCTGGGCGATGCCGCACATCCCATGACGCAATACATGGCCCAGGGCGCCTGCATGGCGCTGGAAGACGCCGTGACGCTGGGCGAGGCCGTCAGGCAGTGCGAGCACGACCTGCCCGCCGCCTTCCGCTTGTACGAATCGGTCCGCATCCCGCGCAGTGCGCGCGTGGTGTGGTCCACACGCGAAATGGGCAGGCTCTATCACGCGCGCGGCGTGGAGCGCACCGTGCGCAACATGCTGTGGACGGGACGCAGCCAGGCCCAGTTCTATGACGCATTGCAGTGGCTGTATGGGTGGAAGGTGGAGAACTGTCTGGCGGGAGGCATGCCGCAATAAGCGCCGCGGCGATTCGACGCGGCAATACGACGCAGCAATCAACGACGCAGCAGGGTAAACGCCGCTTGCCAAAGAGCAGGCGGCAGACAAGCATCAGTACAGGAGGAGACAACCATGCACAAAAGCACCATCCGCGGCGCGGCCGCCGTCATGCTGTCATTGGCCTCGTATGCGGCCAGCGCGCAGCCAAAACCCGTGGACATCGGATTCATCGGCACGCTTTCCACGCCCGCCGGCTACATCGGCGAGGACGAGCGCGACGCCTTCATGCTGGCCGTCAAGGAAGGCGGCGGCAAACTGGGCGGCGTGCCGGTCAACGTGCGCGTCGAGGATGACGCGCTCAAACCCGCCAACGCCAAGCAGATCGCCGACAAGATGGTGCAGGGCGGCGTGCGTCTGTTCACCGGCATCAACTTCTCGAACGTCATGGCCGCCGTCGGCCCAACGGTGCTGAACGCCGGCGCCTTCTACGTCAGCCTGAACGCCGGCCCCTCCAACTTCGCGGGCAAGGCCTGCAATCCCAATTATTTCTCGGTGGCGTTCCAGAACGATTCGTACGCCGACACCGCCGGCATGGCCGCCAACGAGTTGGGCGCCAAGCGCGTGGTCATCATGGCGCCGAACTACCAGGCCGGCCGGGACGCCATCGCCGGCTTCAAGCGCACCTACAAAGGCGAGATCGCCGACGAGATCTACACCAAGCTCGAACAGGCCGACTTCTCGGTGGAGCTGGCGCGCATCCGCTCTCTCAATCCCGACGCCATCTTCCAGTTTCATCCGGGCGGCGCAGGCATCAACCTGACCAAGCAGTTCGCGAACTCGGGCCTGGCGGACAAGATCAAGATGATCACGCCCATCTACTCGATGGACGATCGCATGCTGGCCGCCACCGGCACCGCGGGCAAGGGCTTTTACCTGAGCTCGCTGTGGAGCGCCGACCTGGACAACCCGCAGAGCAAGCACTTCGTCGAAGCCTTCACCAAGGCCTACAACCGCCCGCCCACCGCCTATGCGGCGCAGGCCTACGACACCGCCAATCTGATCGGCTCCGCGTTGAAAGCCGTGAACGGCGACATCACCGGCAAACCCGACGACTTCCGCAATGCACTGCGGCGCGCGGACTTTCCCAGCGTGCGCGGCAAGTTCAAGTTCGGCTCGAACCAGCACCCCATCCAGGACTGGTACCTGCTGCATATCGAAACGGGCCCCGACGGCAAGCTGGTCTACAAGAACCTGAAGGTGCTGGCCCGCGACCACACCGACGTGCACGCCGCCGACTGCAAGATGCCGTGACGCGGCACAAGGTGCGCGGCGCCGGGCTCGCCGGCGCCGCGCACCTCGCCATACAGGCTCTCCGAAGAAGGAGTCGCAATGCTGATGTTTCTGGAGCAGGTCCTGAACGGCCTGCAATACAGCGCCTTGCTGTTTCTGTTGTCGGCGGGTTTGACGCTGGTGTTCGGCATCATGAACGTCATCAACCTGACGCACGGCTCGTTCTACATGGTGGGCGCGTTCTGCGCGGCCAGCGCGGCCGCCTCCACGGGATCGTTCGTCGCCGCCCTGCTGGCCGCGTTGGCGGGCGCGGCGCTATACGGCCTGATCATCGAACTGCTGGTCATCCGCCACCTGTACCGGCGCGACCACCTGGACCAGGTGCTGGCCACGCTGGGGCTCACGCTGTTCACCAATGAGCTCGTGACCGTGCTGTTCGGCCGCAGCCCGCCCTTCATGGACATTCCGCCCTTTCTGTCGGGATCCGTCGCGCTCCTGCCCGGGTTGAACTATCCCATCATGCGGCTGGCCTTCATCGGTGCGGGCGCGTTCGTCGCACTGGGCCTGTGGCTGCTGATCTCGCGCACGCGGGTCGGCATGCTGGTGCGTGCGGGCGCCGACGACGGGGAAATGGTCGACGCGCTGGGCGTGAACATCCAGCGCCTCTTCACCCTGATCTTCACGCTGGGCGCCCTGCTCTGCGGCTTTGCGGGCGTCATGGCCGCGCCCCTGTTGGCGGTGGAGATCGGCATGGGCGAGCGCATTCTCATCACCACGTTCGTCGTCATCGTCGTGGGCGGTGTGGGATCGGTGCGCGGGGCGCTGGTGGGATCGCTGATGATCGGCATGACCGATGCGCTGGGGCGCGCCTACATCCCCTTCTGGATGTCGCGCCTGCTGCCGCCCGAACTGTCGGACTCCGCGAGTTCGAGTCTGGTGTCGGCCAGCATCTACATCCTGATGGCCATCGTGCTGCTGTTCAAGCCGCGCGGGCTGGTGCCGGCCCAGCGATAGGGAAGATATTCATGACCAGATCGATTCCACCGTCTGCCGCGGTTGCCCCGGTGTCTGACACCCAGGACGCAACCGCCGCATACCACCACCGTGCCTCGGGGGTGTCAGACACCTACACCGACACCTACGCGGCCGGTAGGCCTCGCCTCACCCGCAGCGTCGTCGTCAACGCCGTCGGGCTGCTGCTCTTCGTCCTGGTGCCGGCCATCGCGTCTGCCACCGGCGAGAGCTTTCTCGTCAACCTCATGACGCGCTTTCTCATCTACGCGATCGCGGCCGTCAGCCTGGATCTGATTCTGGGCTATGGCGCCATGGTCAGCTTCGGCCACGCCGCGTTCTTCGGGCTGGGCGGCTACGTCATCGGCATCGCTGCCTACCACGTCAACATGGGCGAGACGATCTTTGGCTGGAGCGGCAGCAATGCCGCGCTGGTCATGTGGCCGCTCGCCGTCGCGGTTGCCGCGCTGGCCGGGCTGGTAGTGGGCTTTCTGTCGCTGCGCACTTCCGGCGTGCAATTCATCATGATCACGCTCGCCTTCGGACAGATGCTGTACTTCATCCTTGTCGGGCTGATGATCTACGGCGGCGACGACGGCCTGTCGATCGATGCGCGCAACACGCTGCCGGGGCTGAACGTGAACGATCCGGCCACCTTCTATTACGTGTGCCTGGCGCTCATGACCGTCTGGATCATCGTGTGCCGGCGCATCGTCAATTCGCCTTTCGGCATGGCGCTGCAAAGCATCAAGCAGAATCCGCGCCGCAGCATCGCGCTGGGTCTCGCGCCGCTGCGCTATCGCCTCACGGCGTTCGTGCTGTCGGCCGCCGGCACCGGCCTTGCCGGCGTGCTGTGGGCCAACTACGCGCTCTTCGTCAGCCCGGACATGTCGGCCTGGCAGAAATCCGGCGAGCTGATGGCCATGGTCATCCTGGGCGGCATGGGGTCGATCTTCGGCCCGGTGCTCGGCGTGGCCGTGTACCTGGGCCTCGAGCAGGTCGCCACCGGCTGGACCGAGCACTGGATGCTGATCCTGGGGCCCGTGCTGGTCCTCGTGGTGCTCTTCGGCAAACGCGGCGTGTACGGCTGGCTGGCGGGAGGCAAGCAATGACGAATCCCAAACTTGAAATCCGCGGCCTGCAGAAATCCTTTGGCGCCGTGCAGGCCACGCAGGGCGTCGACCTGGCGGTCCGGCCCGGCGAGCTGCACGCGCTCATCGGCCCGAACGGAGCGGGCAAGACCACCCTGCTCTCGCAGATCAGCGGCGAAATCCTGCCCGACGCCGGCAGCATCTGGCTCGACGGCGCCGACATCACGCGCATGCCCGCCTACCGGCGTCCGGCCGCAGGCCTGGCCCGTTCGTTTCAGATCAGCCAGCTCTACCCCGACTTCACCGCCGAAGACAACGTCGCCATGGCCGTGCAGGCGCACAGCCCTGGCGGCTTCAATCTGTGGCGCAGCGCGCGGCGCATGACCCGGCTGCGCGAACCGGCGCGCGACGCGCTCGAACGCGTGGGCCTGGCCGGACGCGCCGGCGTGCGCGTGTCGGCGTTGGCGCACGGAGAGAAGCGTCAGCTCGAACTGGCGATGGCGCTGTCGCTGGACGCGTCCGTGCTGCTGCTGGATGAACCGATGGCCGGCATGGGCGCCGAGGAGTCGCAACGCATGACCGCGCTGCTCCAGACGCTGAAAGGCCGCTACGCCATCCTGCTCGTCGAACACGACATGGACGCCGTCTTCGCCCTGGCCGACCGCGTCACCGTGCTGGTCTACGGCAAAACCATCTTTACCGGCACGCCCGACGAGGTGCGCCGCCATCCCGACGTGCGCGCCGCCTACCTGGGCGAGGAGGACTGATGCTGCAAGTGAACCAACTGCAAGGCGGCTACGGCGCCAGCAAAGTGCTCTTCGGCGTCGACATGGACATCGCGCCTCGGCAAGTCGTCTCGCTGATCGGCCGCAACGGCATGGGCAAGACCACTACCGTCAAGACCCTGATGGGCATGCTGCCCGCGCAGGGTGGCGCCATCCTGCTCGACGGCAAGCCCATCACCGGCATGGCCCCGCACCGCATCGCGCAGCTAGGCATCGGCCTCGTCCCCGAAGGCCGCCGCGTGTTTGGATCGTTGTCCGTGGAAGAAAACCTCGTCGCCACCGCCCGCAATACCCGCGCCGGCTGGCACGTCGGCCGCGTCTTCGACCTGTTCCCGCGCCTGAAGGAACGCCGCACCCAATCCGCGCGCACGCTTTCCGGCGGCGAACAGCAGATGCTGGCCGTCGGCCGCGCCCTGCTCATCAATCCGCGCCTGCTCATCCTGGACGAAGCCACCGAAGGCTTGGCGCCGCTGATCCGCCAGGAAATCTGGAACTGCCTGCGCCGCCTGAAGGAAGAAGGCCAGACCATTCTTGTGATCGACAAGAACCTCAAGGAGATGGCGACCCTGGTCGACCGCCACCACGTTCTGGAAAAGGGCCGCGTCGTCTGGCAAGGCAGCCCTGCCGAGCTGGCCGCGCAGCCCGACCTGGCGCATCGCTATCTAGGGGTCTAGCCGCGGGCCGCTAGTCCTGCGACTCGCAAAAACTCAGCCGATTGCCAAACGGATCGATCACCGCCATCACGCGCCCCCACGGCATCTCCTCGATGCCGGGCCGCATGTAGGCATACTTCCTGGCGCTGACTTCCGCGTGGAACTCGTCCACGCCCTGCATCCGCACGAACACCGCCGACCCCGGCGTCGCATCGCCATGATGCTCAGACAGATGCAGCACCAGGTCCCCGCGATGCACCTGCGCATACAACGGAAAACCCGCCTCGAAGCGATGCTCCCAGTCCCACGTGAATCCCAGGAAATCCAGGTAAAAGTCGCGCGCCTTTTCCACCGAGAAAATGCGCAGGATCGGAATGGCGGCTTGAAGGTGCATGGCGGGGCCTTGGTAGTATGCGAGGAATTCAGCATAGAACAGAAGCCCCTACATGCCCATTGCCACCCAAGACTCCTGGAAACACCTGCCTGCGCCGGCGCAACGTGAACCGCTGCATTTTCAGGGGCGTTATTCCGCCGACGAGTACGCCCGCTTGCAGCAGGGCTTCGTGCCGAAGGAAATGGAAGACAAGTGGTTCATCTACATGCATGACGGTTGGTTGCGCTTGCATCGGAGCTGGACGGGCAACTGGATTTTTGCACTGCGGCTGGAGCAGGACGGCGATGCATGGACGGTGACCGATTCGTGGGTGAATCGCGATCCGGAGCAGTACCGACTTACGGATGCGGAATATGACCGGGATTCGCTGCAGAGGATGTTGCAGTGGCTGATCAAGGGGCCGGCGATTTGAGGTAGGCGCCTGGGTGTCAGACACCGGGAAGAGCGTTGCACCGCGGACGGTGTCAGACACCCGGGTCGCATGTGCCCGGGATCGGAGCGGCGTCTCTTAGGGTGTCAGACACCTGGCAATAAGCGCGGACGGGGTCAGCAACTTGGACGGTGTCAGACACCCGGGTCGCATATGCCCGGGATCGGAGCGGCGTCTCTTAGGGTGTCAGACACCTGGCAATAGCGCCATCGCCCCGACGCAAGACTCCGCGTAAGCCCCGCCAGGCCGCCCGCGCGGCCGACGCGGGGCGGGCACCGCAAGATGCTTCATACCCGATCCACCCCAGCCAAGAACCTCAAGAACCCGCCCGCCCCAGCGCCCGCCAAGCTGAAACCACCGGAGCCCGGCGTGGCGTCGGCCTGGGGTGCGCGGGGCGTGTAGATGCGCC
>NZ_DAMCTG010000141.1:0-8473 GCF_032113835.1 Achromobacter sp.
ACGCGCCGATATCGGCGCGTCATGACAACGGAGAAACCCTCTCATGAAGCGCATGCTGTTCAATGCGACGCATCAGGAAGAATTACGCGTCGCTATCGTCGATGGGCAAAAACTCATCGACCTTGACATCGAGACTGCCGGCCGCGAACAGCGCAAAGGCAATATCTACAAAGGTGTCATCACCCGGATCGAACCCGGCCTCGAAGCGTGCTTCGTCAACTACGGCGAAGACCGCCACGGCTTTCTGCCCTTCAAGGAAGTTGCGCGCAGCTTCTTCAAGGAAGGCGTCGACGTCCGCACCGCCCGCATCCAGGACGCCCTGCGCGAAGGCCAGGAACTGATCGTCCAGGTCGAAAAGGAAGAACGCGGCAACAAGGGCGCAGCCCTGACCACGTTCATCTCGCTGGCTGGCCGCTACCTGGTCCTGATGCCCAACAACCCCCGCGGCGGCGGTGTTTCGCGCCGCGTCGAGGGCGAGGATCGCCAGGAACTGCGCGACACGATGGAACAGCTCGACCTGCCCCAGGGCATGAGCATCATCGCCCGCACCGCAGGCATCGGCCGCAACGTCGAAGAACTGCAATGGGACCTGTCCTATCTGCTGCAGCTCTGGACCGCCATCGACGGCGCCGCGCGCGACAACTCCGCGCCGATCCTGATCTACCTGGAATCCAGCTTGGTCATCCGCGCGATCCGCGATTACTTCTCGCCCGAAATCGGCGAGATCCTGATCGACACCGACGAGATCGCCGACCAGGCCACCGCCTTCATGAGCGTGGTGATGCCGGACAACGTCCAGCGCGTCAAACGCTACCGTGACGACATCCCCCTCTTCTCGCGCTTCCAGATCGAACACCAGATCGAAACGGCTTACTCGCGCACGGTGCAACTGCCCTCGGGCGGCGCCATCGTGATCGACCACACCGAAGCGCTGGTTTCCGTGGACGTGAACTCGGCCCGCTCGACCCGCGGCGCCGACATCGAGGAAACCGCGCTGCGCACCAACTCGGAAGCGGCCGACGAAGTGGCCCGCCAGTTGCGCCTGCGCGACCTGGGTGGCCTGATCGTCATCGACTTCATCGACATGGAAGACAGCAAGAACCAGCGCGCCGTCGAACAGCGCCTGCGTGATGCCCTCCATTTTGACCGCGCCCGCGTCCAGATGGGCAAGATCTCGCGCTTTGGCCTGATGGAACTGTCGCGCCAGCGCCTGCGTCCGGCCCTGAACGAAGGCTCGCACATCACCTGCCCGCGCTGCAACGGCACCGGTGTGATCCGCGACGCCGAGTCCAGCGCCCTGCACGTCCTGCGCCTGCTGCAGGAAGAAGCCATGAAGGAAAACACCGCGGCGGTCCACGCCCAGGTGCCCGTCGACGTGGCCACGTACCTGTTGAACGAAAAGCGCGCCGACATCACCAAGATGGAAGCCCGCCTGAAGGTCAACCTGATGCTGATCCCCAACAAGCATCTGGAAACGCCGCACCATCACATCGAGCGCCTGCGCCACGACGATCCCCGCCTGGAAGAGCTGAAGACCAGTTTCGAACTGGTGGAAGCGCCGGCCACGGACGCCCCCTGGCAGCCGCGCGAAAACGAAATCAAGTCGCGTCCGGAAGCCCTGGTCAAGGGCATCACGCCGTCGCAGCCCGCCCCCGTCTCCACGCCCGCAGCGCCGGCCGCCGCACCCGCCGCGCCCGCGGCAGGCGCCGGTCTGGGTGGCCTGTTCAAGCGTCTGGTCGGCTGGCTGACCGGTGGCTCCGAACCCGCCAAGCCCGCCCCCGCCGCTGCCGAGGAAACCGCCAAGCGCGCGGGCTCGTCGCGTGGCAAGGGCCGCAGCGGCCATGATGGTCAGGAACGCCGCGGCGAACGCCACGGTTCCGACCGCAACCGCAACCGCCGTGGCGAAGGCCGTGGCGAGGGCGCCGAGACCTCCGAAGGCGGCCGTCATCACGTGCGCGGCAACCGCCGCTCGGATGCCGAGCGCGGCGATCGCAACAACCGTGGCGAAGGCCGTGGCGAGCGCGACACGCCGGCCGCCACCCAGGCTGCCCTGGCGTCCGCCCGTCCTGACCAGTCGCCCGAACTCAACGGCGAAGACACCGGCGCCGGCCGCAACCGCCGCCGTGGCCGTGGCCGCAACCGCCGCGAGGAAGGTCAATCCGACGCGCCGATGAGCGAACAGGAAAGCATGGTCGCCGCGCTGGCCCAGACGGTCGCCACCGCGCTGCCGGACGCCAAGTCGGACCCCAAGCCCGCTGCTGAAGCCCTGGACAATGCTGACGCCGACGAACAGTCTGCCGATGCGTTCCCGGGCGCCGAAGGCGCCGAAGGTGCTGCGGATCCCGAGCGCAAGCGCCGCCGCCGCCGCAGCCGCCGTGGCCGCCGCAGCCAGGACGAAGCCGGTCTGGCCGGTAGCGACGAGCTGCAGGACGACGGCGCCGAAGACGCCGGCGAACAGCAAGCCGAAGGCGTCGACGCCCAAGCCGCTGAGCCGGTTCAATCGGCCACCGAGCAAGCCGCTCCCGCTCCCGCGCAGCAGGTCCAAGCCCCGGCTCAGCCCGTGCAGACCGCCGCTCAGCCCGAGCAAGTTCCGGCCGAACCGGTTCAAGCCGCCAAGGCTGAGCCCGTCCAAGCCGCGGCAGAGCCGGCAGTTGAACCTGCCGTCGAGCCCGCCGCTCAACCGGTGCAGACCGCCCCGCAAACGACCGCGCCCGTCGCCGTGCAACCCGCCAGCGAGGCTTCGGTCCCCGCCGCGCCGGTGCAGACGCCGGTGGAAGCGCCCGCCGCTGAACCCGTGGTCCAGACGCCCGCAGTTACTGCTGCTCCCGTTGCACCGGCCCCCGCAGCGGTTGCGCCGGTCACGCAACAGCCCATTGTGGTGCCTGCCGTTGCCCCCGCTGCCAAGGCGCAAGCCCTGCACGACGTGGTCAACGCCGCTGGCCTGAAGTGGGTGGAAACCGACCCGGAACGCCACGCGCAAACGCAGCAACGCATTGCCGCCTCGTTCGCGCCGGTCCGTCTGGGCCGCGAACGCAAGCCGGTGACGCCCGTCTCGAACGAGCCGCTGGTTCAGGTCGAAACGCGCCACTAAGCCGTCAGGCCGTCAGGGCTTCGCCCTGACAAGCAAACACCCCGCACACCGGAAACGGTTTGCGGGTGTTTTTTTGTGGCGTCAGTAAGTACGGTCGGCGGGCCGCCACCGTCGCGTCAATCGCCCGCCGCGCGGCGCGACTGCGGATCCAGCGCCCGGCCCGCCTCTTCCACAAAGGCTTCCGCCAGCGCCGAGTGCGGCATGTGGCGCGCCCACAGAATGCCCATCCGGCGCAGCGGCGCGCGGCCGGGCAGCAGCACGCGCTTGACGCGGCGGCTGTCGAGCCAGTCCGGCGCCCAGTCGGGCACCAGCGACACGCCCAGGCCCTCCGAGACCATGCAGGCAATGCCCATCAGCCCATCGACCTCCAGCCGCTCACGCGGCACGATGCCGTGCTGGCGCAGGTACTGGTCGGCCAGACGTCCGCCCCAGACATTGCGGTCGTAGCGGATGAACGGCTGAGTGCGCATCAGCTCGTGCGCATCGTTGCCCGGCGTATCGGGCGGCGCGAGCACCACCAGTGGCTCCTCGGTCACCAGCTTCCACGCATAGCCTTTGGACAGGTTGAACTGCGGCTTGACGATGAACGCCGCGTCCAGATCGCCGTTGATGACGCGGTGGTACAGGTGGTTGGAGGTGCCAGGCTCCATGAAGACCGCCAGCTTGGGCATCCGCCGATACAGGCGGGCCAGCACGATGGGCATGATGCCGGTCAGGGCCGAGGCCGAGACGCCCAGGCGCAACTCGCCCAGCGGCGCGTCGTCCGTGGCGCTGGCGCGCAGATCGCGCACCTCGCGCAGCACGCTGCGGGCGCGCTCCAGCACCTTCAGGCCGGCTTCGGTCGCCTTGACGCTGCGGCCGACGCGCTTGACCAGCGTGGCGCCCAGCTCTTCCTCCAGCGTGCGCACGCGCGCGGCGATGGCGGCGGGCGTCAGGTCCAGCCGCCGCGCCGCCTCAGCCAGCGAGCCGCTCTCGATGACCGACACAAAGCTCTGCACATATCGCGTATCCACGGTCTCCCCTTCTTTTGGACGTGTGGCGCGCTGAGCGGCAAACCACAACAATTTTATGGATTGAACCCATTAAACAGCAGATGTTCGGTGGCCGGATCGGTGCCAGAATCGGAAATCGCAGCCGCGCGGCCGCGGCGCGTCCTTTTCATCCATCCAATAACGAGTAGAGACATGACGACCCCTGCCCGCATTCCCGGCGTTTTTTCTCCCGTCCTGACGCCGTTCGATGAGCGCTACCGCCCGGCCTTGGGGCGCTATGTGAAGCACTGCCGCTGGCTGCGCGAGCAGTCCGTCGGCCTGGCCATCTTCGGCACCAACTCCGAGGCCAACTCGCTGTCGCTGGCGGAAAAGCACACGCTGCTGGATGCGTTGCTGGAAGCGGGCGTGGAGCCGTCCGCCCTGATGCCCGGCACGGGCGCGTGCGCGCTGCCCGACGCCATCGCGCTCACGCAGCATGCCGTGCGCAGCGGCAGCATGGGCGTGCTGGTGCTGCCGCCCTTCTACTACAAGGGCGTCAGCGACGAAGGCCTGTTCCGCTACTTCGCCGAGCTGATCGAAGGCGTGGGCGACGACAAGCTGCGCCTGTACCTGTATCACATCCCGCCCGTCAGCCAGGTGCCGCTCAGCCTGGACCTGATCGATCGCCTGCTGACCCGCTATCCCGGCATCGTGGCCGGTGTGAAGGACAGCGGCGGCGACTGGGCCAATACGGCGGCGATGATCGAGCGTTTCACGCCACGCGGATTCCAGGTCTATGCGGGCAGCGAGGCATTCCTGCTGCAGACCCTGCGCGCAGGCGGCGTGGGCTGCATCACGGCCACGGGCAACGTCAATCCGGGTCCCATCGTGGCGCTGCAGCAGCGCTGGCAGGAGGCGGATGCCGATGAGCGCCAGGCCGGGCTGAATGCGACGCGCAACGTGTTCCAGCAGTTCCCGATGATTCCCGCGATGAAGGCCGCCATTGCCTGGAAGTCGGGCGACGCGGCATGGGCCACGGTGCGCCCGCCCCTGGTCGAGCTGAACGCCGCGCAGACCGACGCCCTGAAGGCGGCATTGCAGGCGAACGGCTTCGACATGCCGGGCGCCGACTCTCTGTCCGATGTCTGAGCGTCGGGCGCTGTGCGCGGACGGCCACGACTGGCCGTCCGCAAGCCGCTAATCGGACGCGGTCAGCTCACGACGCCGATGTTCCAGGGCACGAACTCGTGATCGCCCAGCCCCAGCAACTCGCTCTTGCTGCGGGCGCCCGAGGCCACGCGCAGGATCTCGTCGAAGATCCGTTGCGCCACCTCCTGCAGCGTGGCGGTGCCGTCCAGGATGTCGCCGCAATTGACGTCCATGTCTTCGGTCAGACGCGCGTACATCGGCGTGTTGGTGGCGAGCTTGAGCGACGGAACCGGCTTGGCGCCGAACATCGAGCCGCGGCCCGTCGTGAAGCAGATCATGTTGGCGCCGCCGGCGATCTGCCCCGTTGCCGACACGGGATCGAACCCCGGCGTGTCCATGAACACCATGCCGGGCTGCCGGACCGGTTCCGCGTAGCGATAGACCTCCATCAGCGCCGTGGTGCCGCCCTTCATTGAAGAACCCAACGACTTCTCGAAGATGTTGGCCAGACCGCCCATCTGATTGCCGGGACTGACCTTGCCGTTGATCTGCACGTCGCGGCCCGGAGAATATTCTTCCTTCCACCAGCGGATGCGCTGGACCAGCTTCTCGCCCACTTCGCGGCTGCGGGCGCGCGAGGTCAGCGTGTGTTCGACGCCATAGATTTCCGGCGTCTCGGACAGGATGGCTGTGCCGCCGTGACGCACCAGGATGTCCATGGCCGCGCCCAGCGCAGGGTTGGCGGTGATCGACGAGAACCCATCCGACCCGCCGCACTGCAGGCCGATCTTCAGGTGACGCGCGGACACCGGCTGGCGGCGCACGTCGTTGGCGGCGGGCAGCATCGTCTTCACTGCGGCGATGCCGGCTTCGATCGTTTTTCGGGTGCCGCCGGTCTCCTGCATGATGAATGTCTGCAGCCGCGCACCTGCTTCCAGGCCCTGGTCCTTGAGCAGCGCATCGAGTTGATTGCGTTCGCATCCCAGACCGACGATCAGCACGCCCGCGAAATTGGCGTGACAGGCGTATCCGCCCATCGTGCGCCGCAAGAGGTCCATGGGCTCGCCGGACATTTCCATGCCGCAGCCCATGCCGTGACTCAACGCGACCACGCCATCCACGTTGGGATAGGCCGCCATCACCTCCTCCGTGAACGCGGATGCGATCCGGTGCACGACCGTGGCGGAGCAGTTCACCGTGGCGAGGATGCCGATGTAGTTGCGCGTGCCCACTTGGCCGTTCGCGCGCACGATGCCCTGGAATTGCGCTTGTTCGGACTCGGGCAGCATAGGCGTCGCCACGTAATCCCGTGCATGTGCGTAGTCGCGGGCGAACTCCTGGAAGTCCATGTTGTGCGAGTGCACGTAGGTGCCGGCGGGAATATCCGTCGCGGCAAAGCCGATGCACACGTTGTATTTCAGGATGGGTTCGCCGGCACGCAGATCGCGCGCCGCGATCTTGTGGCCGGCGGGCACCTGGCTGCGGCTGACCAGATCTTCGGCGGGCACGGCTGTGCCGATGCCGATGGGCACGCGCGCCACCACCACGTTGTCAGCGGAATGCAGCCGGATGACGGGGCCGGCGGCGCGTTTTTCGGTGAAGTCGATCATGTCGTTGTCTCGGATGAATAAGGGGCGCCCGGCTAAGGGGAGCCCGGCGCTCGGGCGAAGCGTCCGCGCTATTCCGGCTTGATGCCGATGTCGCGGATCAGCACCGACCAGCGCGGCAGTTCGGCGCCGACGAAGCGGCTGAAATCGGCGGAGTCGCTGCCGACCACGGTGAAGCCCTGCTCGCTCAGCTTGGCCTGCATGTCGCCCTGCGCCAGCGCGGTGCGGATCGATGCGGAGAGCTTGTCGACCACGGGCTTGGGGGTCTTGGCCGGCGCAAAGACGCCGTACCACGTCGACACCTCGAAGTCCTTGAAGCCCGATTCGGCCAGCGTTGGAATCTCGGGCGCCTTGGGATCGCGCTTCAGGCTGGTGATGGCCAACGGGCGGACCTTGCCCGAAGCAATGTGCGGCAGCGCCACCGGCAGGTTCGCGAACATGTACGGTACGTGGCCGCCCAACACGTCGGCGATGGCGGCCGACTCGCCCTTGTACGGCACGTGCGTGACCTTCGTGCCGACCCGGTGCGCGTACAGTTCGCCGGCGATGTGCTGCGGACCGCCCTGCCCGGACGACGCGTAGCTCAGCGCGCCGTTGCCGGCCTTGCGGATGTGCTCGGTGAGCTCACCAACGGTCTTGACGTCGATCAGCGCCGGATTGACCACGAGGATCAGCGGCATGGTCACGACCTGCGACACCGGTTCGAAATCGGTCTCGGGCTTGAACGGCAGCGTGGGGAACAGGGATGGCGCCACAACCATGGTGGATTGCGATCCCAGAAACAGCGAATAACCATCGGCGGGCGAGCGTGCGACGTTGTCGGCCGCGATGGTGCCCGTGGCGCCCGCGCGGTTTTCCACCACGACCTGCTGGCCGAGGCTCTCGGCCATCTTGGCGCCGACCAGGCGGGCCACGATATCCGCGCCGCCGCCAGGCGCAAAGCCGACGACCATGCGCAAAGGTTTGTTCGGGAAGTTGTCGGCCAGGACGGCGGACGAGGCGGTGGCCAGGGCAAGGGCCAGACCGGCGGCGCCGGTTATGCGCACAATGTGACGCGTCATGTGACGCGCCTGGGTACAGGGGAAGTTCATGCGTGTCTCCGTGTACCGTCTGCCGGACTTGGCCGCGCCCGCGCGCGCTGCGGCGGATCGGAAAGCCCGAGCGACGGCTCGTTGTGGTTTTGGGTGCTGCCAGGGCATTCTGGCCATTGCACTCAACACCAACAAGTACGTGGACACGCAGTCAAAACATAATTTTTTTGTGGTTCCTGCTGTGGCTTTCGCGGGCGCCCCGCGTACCTTCGGGGCAAAAAAAACCACCCCGAAGGGTGGTTTTCAAGTTCTGCGAGCGGGACGCCGGCTCAAGCGAGCGTGTCCTGCATCGGGACCCTGCGATCAGAACTGGTACGTGTAGGTGAGCTGCACCACGTCCAGACCCGGGTTCGGGCGCTTGATGCTGGCGTTCGAGAAGTGCGAATAGCGCACACCGATACGGTTGTTCGGCGTCAGCAGGAAGCCCACACCAACGTGGTCGCCGAACTGGAAGGCCGTGCTGATGTTTTCGTCGGCGAAGCGCGTGCTGGAGAACAGCGTGGCGCCGATACCCGCTTCGATGTAGAAGCGTTCGCCGGTCCACCAGCGGAACATCGGGATGGC
>NZ_DAMCTG010000142.1:0-8235 GCF_032113835.1 Achromobacter sp.
AGCGGCGACAGGCGCTTGGTCATGATCAGCGTCATGAACGTGATCACCATGCCGAAGCCAAGCAGGGTCAGAAGCATGAGGGTTATCTCCAGCTAGTCGTTGTTATGTGTGCCTGCCTCCGGCTGGGGAAGCGGGTACGCAAGACTAGGAAGAAAAGCTGTCTGGAACCTGTCGTTTTCGTCGGCCGCGACCCGTCAACTTGCTATGCGACAATCGCCGCTATGCGCATTCTGGTAATCGAAGACGATGAGGATTTGTCCGACGCACTCGTGCGCCGGCTGCGTCGTCTCGGCCATGCCGTCGACAGCCAGAACGATGGCCTGAACGCCGACGGCGTCCTGCAGTACGAGACCTTCGATCTCGTCATCCTGGACATCGGCCTGCCGCGCATGTCGGGCTTTGACATCCTGCACCGGCTGCGCGACCGCGGCAGCAAGACGCCCGTCCTGGCGCTGACCGCGCGCATCGACATCGAAGACCGCGTGCACGCCCTGGATACCGGCGCGGACGACTACCTGGCCAAGCCCTTCGATTTCCGCGAACTGGAAGCGCGCTGCCGCGCGCTGCTGCGCCGGCCCAGCCCGCAGGCCACGGGCACCCTGCGTTTTGGCGAACTGGTCATCGACAGCGCCGCGCGGCAGGTGACGCTGGCCGGACGGCGCATCGACCTGCCCAAACGCGAGTTCAGCCTGCTCGAGATCCTGCTGGCCGGCATGAACCGCGCCGTCAGCAAGTCGGAAATCGCGAACAAGCTGTTCGCCTTTGACGACGACGCCGCGCCCAATGCCATCGAGGTCTACATCGCCCGGCTGCGCCGCAAGCTGGAAGGCTCGCCGCTGCGCATCGAGACGCAGCGCGGCACCGGCTACCTGCTGACGGCGGCGGGCGGCGCGGACGGCGAGCCCCCGGCCACGCCGCATCCGTAGCGGCGCGCAACACCATGAACCGGCCGCGTTCCGAGCAGCCCCGCCGAATTTCCGTGCGCCGCCGGCTGCTGACCGTGCTCGGCGCGCTGTTCGCGGTCGGACTGGGCGCGATCTACCTGCTGGTGCGCGGCTATGCGCACCAGACCGCCGACACCACCTACGATCAGCTACTGCGCGCGTCCGTGCTGTCCATGGCCGACAGCCTGCAGCTCGTGCAGGGCGAGTGGCAGATGGACATGCCCTACGCGGCCTTGGCGCTGCTGGAGCAGGCGCCGCGCGACCGCGTGTTCTACCGCGTGGCCTCGGCGCGCGGTGCGCTGATCTCGGGATACGGCGACCTGCCCGCGCCGCCCGCACGCGGCAACGCCGACGCCAGCACGCCGCAGCTTTACGCGACCGAATACCAAGGCGAGCCGGTGCGCGTCGCGTGGATGGAACGCAAGGTGGCCGGTCCGCAAGAGACCGAGACCGCGATCATCCAGGTCGCCCAAACGCGTGAGGCGCGCAACGCGCTGGCCGATCGCATCCTGTGGCAAGGCACGCTGGCGTTGATCGGTTTTACCGCCGCCGCGCTGACGCTTGCCTATTGGGGCTTGCAACGGTCGCTGTCGCCCATCCAGCGGGTCGAGCGCGAGCTGGCCGGCCGCACCGCGTCGGACCTGCATCCTATCGCCGCGCCGGTGCCGGAGGAACTGGACATGCTGGTTCACTCGCTGGACGGCTTCATGGGCCGGCTGTCGGAAAACCTGGACACCCTGCGCCTGTTCATTGCCGAGGCCGCGCACCAGCTGCGCACCCCGCTGGCGGCGCTGCATGCGCAGATGGAGGTCGCGCTGGACGAGGACGATCCGGCCGAGCAGCGGCGCAGCCTGCTGGCCGTGCTGCGCAACGCCGAAAAGCTGTCGCGGCTGGTCAACCAACTGCTCAGCGACGCCAGTGTCATCCACCGCAGCAATGTGCGTCAGTTCCAGCCCGTCGACGTGGCCGAGCTGCTGAGCCAGGCCGTGTACGACACCGTCCCGCAGGCGGACCCGCAGCCCGACGTCCGGCTGCATCTGCCGTCCGCCAACGAGAGCAAGCCGCCGCGCGTCATGGGCGACAACCTGATGCTGCGCGAAGCCTTCAAGAATCTCATCGACAACGCCTTGCGCCACGGCGTCAATGACGACGGCCACATCGACGTGCGGCTGGATCCGCACGACGGCGGCTGGCGCATTACAGTGTCCGACCAGGGGCCGGGAATTCCGCCAGCGCTGGCCAACACGGCCTTCGAACGGTTTGCGCGCGGCCCCAATCCCCGCTCGCCTGGCGCCGGATTGGGACTGTCCATCATCAAGCGCGTCGTGGACATACACGGCGGCACGCTCAGCCTGAGCAACCGCGTGGGCGGCGGGCTGGACGCCGTCGTCACTCTGCCCGCCACCGCCTCACCCGCGAAAGCCGATCATGCGTGACGTCCTGTCCATCCTGCGCGGCCTGGCCGCGATCGCCGCGTTGACGCTGTCCGCGATCAGCCACGCCGCCGAAGTGAGCAGCAGCGGCCTCACGCTGGGTCCCGCGGACAGCAGCAACGTGCTGGTCGTCCACGCTTCCAACAGCGTGCAGGTGTTTCGCGGCGTGCTGGAGGACTTCAGCAGGCTCAACCCGTCCGTGCGGCTGGAATACACCGAGCTGTCGACGCAGGATCTCTACAGCGATACCGTGGCCCGCGCCGCGAAGGCGCCCGGCGTTCCGTCGGGGCCGGACATCGTCATCAGCAGCGCAATGGACCTGCAGACCAAGCTGGTCAACGACGGCTACGCGCGCGTCCACATATCGCCGCAGACGCGCGCCCTGCCCGGCTGGGCCAACTGGCGCGACGAGGTCTTCAGCATCGGCACCGATCCCATCGTGATGGTCTACAACACGCGCAAGCTCGATGCCGCGCGCGTGCCGCACACCCGCCGCGAACTGCTGTCGTTGCTGCAGGCGCCCGACCAGCCGCTGGCCGGCCGCATCTCCACCTACGACGTGCAGGGTAGCGGCATCGGCTATCTGGCGGCCACGCAGGACACGCGGCTGGACAGCATGGCGGGCGCGCTGCTTGGCGCGTTCGGCCGCAACGGCGTGTCCATCCACGAGTCCACCGAACACGCGCTGGACAAGCTGGAAAGCGGCGACGTGACGCTGGCCTACAACCTGCTTGAGTCCTATACCCGGCACCGCATCGACAACGGCGCGCCGCTCGCCATCATCTACCCGCAGGACTACACGCTGATGCTGTCGCGCTCGGCCATCATTCCGAAGCAGGCGCCGCGCGGCGACCTGGGCGCGCTGTTCCTGGACTATCTGCTGTCGGCGCGCGGTCAGGATGCGCTGGCGCGCGAGTCCGGCATGCGGCCGGTCAGCGCGTCGGTCGTGCCCGCGGCCGGCGTGCGGCCCGTGGCATTGGGCGTCGGGCTGCTGGTGTACCTGGACCCGCTGAAAAAGCGCCACTTCCTGGACCTGTGGCGCGCGGCGATCTTTCCGCCGCGCTGACGCCGCACCGGCTGCGCGTTAACGCAGCGCCACGCTCATGCCGCCGTCGGCCATCACCACCGCGCCCACAATGTAGCTGGCCTTGTCCGACGCCAGAAACGCAATGACCTCCGCGATCTCGCGCGGCTCGGCCGCCCGCCGGATCGGCGCGTTCTTGCCGTGCTCGGCCAGGAAGCCGGGACCGTCCGCATGGATGTGGTTGGTGATGTTGGTGACCACATCGCCCGACCCCACGGCGTTCACGCGGATGCCGTGCTCGATGGCCTCCAGCGACAACGCGCGCGTCAACTGCGCCAGCGCGCCCTTCGAAGCGGCGTAGGCCGCGATGGTGGGAAAGGCCTGGTAGCAAGCGTACGACCCGACGTTGACGATCGCGCCGCGGCCCGCCGGCACCATCACGCGCATCGCTTCGCGTGAGAACAGGAAGGCGCCGGTGGAATTCACGGCAAGGATGCCGTTCCAGTCTTCCAGCGTCATGTCGATCACCGGCTTGTTGATGATAACGCCCGCGTTGTTCACCAGGATGTCCAGCCTGCCGAAGCGGTCCATCGCGGTCTTGGCCGCACGTTCGGCGCTGTCTTCCCGCGAGATATCGGCCACCAGGGGCTCGACGCCGGGCCGCGCCAACGCGCGCACGGCCTCGTCCCGGTCCACCGCCACGATGCGTGCGCCCTGCGCGTGCAGGAGTTCCAGGGTGGCCAGGCCGATGCCGCTGGCGGCGCCGGTCACAATCGCGGTCTGGCCGGAAAAGGGTTGGTCTTTAGAAGTCGTCGCAGTCATCAGTGATTCCTTTGGGTTGATCGATCAATACGGGCTGGCCGTCGGGCGCACCACCACTTCGCTGACGTCCACGTCGTCAGGCTGTTCGATGGCGTAGGCAATGGCGCGCGCAATGGCGTCCGGGTGCAGGGCCACGCGCCGGAACGACTGCATCGCCACGCGCGCGGTGTCGTCGGTGATGGTGTCGGCCAGTTCCGATTCGACGACGCCGGGGCAGACCACGGTCACGCGGATCTTGTCGGTCTCCTGACGCAAGCCGTCCGAAATCGCGCGCACCGCGAACTTGGTCGCGCAATACACCGCCGCCGTCGGCGACACGGCGAGTCCGCCGATGGAAGACACGTTGATCACCTGTCCGTGCCCCTGGCGTTCCATGCCCGGCAGGACGGCGGCGATGCCGTGCAGCACGCCGCGGATGTTCACGTCGATCATGCGATCCCACTCGTCCACCTTCAGCGAATTCAGCGGCGACAGCGGCATCACGCCCGCGTTGTTGACGATCACGTCCACCTGCCCGTAGGCCGCCTCGGCGCCGCGCACGAAGTCACGCGTGTCCTCGGCCGACGTGACGTCCAGCGCGCGAAACGCTGCCGTGCCGCCGTTTGCCCGAATCTCTTGCACCAGTGTTTCCAGCCGGTCAGTGCGGCGCGCCCCGACGAACACGCGGTGGCCCTGCGCGGCCAGCAGCCGCGCCGTGGCCTCGCCGATGCCGCTGCTGGCGCCGGTGATCAGCACCACTTTGGATTGCCGGTTTTGTGTCGAAGTCATGGTCCTTACTCCAAGTCGTTTGCGTGACTCAAATGCTAAGGACTGCGACGCCGCGGGCGAATACCTGCGTCTATCGCACCCTTGCCCATTCCTATCGCGCACCCTGTTCCGCCCCGATGGGCGCCGGTAGAATGTCCCGCACCGGAACCGAACCACGGATGCCCCATGACGCTGCCGTCCAACCCGCTGTCGCGCGAAATGATTGCCCTCATCGACCGCCTGGCGCCCAACGAGGGCTACAGCCTGTCCGCACTGGACGGCGTGCGCTTCATGCGGTCGGACCGGCCGCTGGGCCGCACGCCAGTGCTTTACGAGCCCGGCATCGTCATCGTCTGCCAGGGCCGCAAGCTCGGCTTTCTGGGCGATGAGACCTACGTCTACGACGCACAGCACTTTCTGGTGCTGTCCGTGCCCCTGCCCTTTTCCACGGAAACGCAGGCAAGCAAGGAGGAGCCCATGCTCGCGGTGTCGATACGGATGGATCTGGCGACCGTGGCCGATCTGGTGGTGGCGATCGACAACCGCTCGGGGGACGGTCCCGAAGCAGCAAGCACACGCACAGGCACAGGCGCCCACAACGGCGACGCGCCGCTCGGCATCGCCTCGACCCCGCTGTCTGTCGAGCTGGCCGACGCCACCGTGCGACTCCTGCGCGCGCTTTGCCATCCGCTCGATGCCGAGATCCTGGGCCCGGCGCTGGTGCGCGAGATCTGCTTTCGCGTGCTGAACGGCGAGCAAGGCGGCGCCCTGCGTGCCGCGCTGGCGCATCCGGGCCGCTTCGGCCGCGTCGCGCGCGCGCTGCGCCGCATTCATACGGACTATTCCCAGCCGCTGGATGTCACGCACCTGGCGCAGGAAGCCGGCATGAGCGTCCCGGCGTTTCACGTCAATTTCAAGGCGGTGACGCAGACCTCTCCCATTCAATACATCAAGTCCACGCGGCTGCATCAGGCCAGGCTCATGATGATCCGCGACGGCCTGACGGCCGCGTCGGCCTCGGCCCGCGTGGGCTACGAAAGCGCGTCGCAGTTCAGCCGCGAGTTCAAGCGTTTCTTCGGCCGCACACCTGTTGAGGAAGTGCGCGACATGAAGGCGTCGTTCGCGCTGTCGCCCGCCGTCGCCATCGGCGATTTCGCGTCGCGGCATTGAGCTTGGCGCGGCGCCGCATCGTGTAGCATTCGGCGCTATTGCCGCAACCCTCACGCATCACGATGTCCAACGACTCCCGCGCCATTGGCCTGCACCACAAGACCGCCCAGCAGATCCAGGATGAAACGCTTGCCGCCATTCATGGCTGGTTCGACAAGCTGCAAGCGCGCGACGACATCGACGCGATCGTGGCGCGCACGCCGCTGCAGGCCGGCATCCACAGCGAGATCCTGCTGGAATACGAGCCCTCGCGCATCGTGTTTGACGTCATGCCCAGTTGGGAGCCCGACGACGAAGACGGCCTGCGCGCCGAAGGCCGCAACGGCCCGCTCAGTCCCGATGCAATCCACGAATCGCTGGCGCCCGTACTGCGCGAGGCTGTGCTTGAACGCATCGCCCGGCTTGCCGGCAAGCCGCACCTGGACCACCATTTCCGCTTTCGCGCGCAGTTCCCCACCACCGAGGGCCGGCTGCGCCTGACGTTGGTGGACCACACGGACGAAGCCAAGCAGCAAGGCCTGCGCGAACGCGTCGCGCAATACGTGGACCAGGAAGTGCTGAACGGCACCCAACCCACCGGCCGCCTGCACATCAGCCTGCTGTGCCGCCATCTGCTGGACGAGCGCCTGTTTCCCGAGTCGGATTACGCCTGGCTGATCGCCGTCTTCACGCGCGTGCTGGCGCTGAACGCGGGCCAGGAGTCGCTGGCCGAGCAGCGCGGCGCCATCATTCATGCGCTGCGCCGCTGGTCCGAGGAACAGTATCTGCCGCGCTATTTCGACGTGTCGCAGAACGCCTTCCGCACGAACACCTACACGCTCAAGCCCGGCGCCACGCTGGATCCCGATGATCGCGGCATCGACCTGCTGCTGTACGCCGCAACGCTGATCCTGCGCTTTGAACCCGGCTATGCGCGGCCGCTTGGCCTGACCTTTCTGGAACTGGCGCGCGACGCGGGTAGCGCGCGCGCCGAGACCATGCTTGCCAGCGGCAGCGGCGCCATTCCCGCCGACCGCGCGCGCCTGGCGACCGACCACGTCATCTGCGCCGCCAACGACGTGCTTGCCACCGTCACCGTTGAGATCCGGCAGGAGTCGTCGGCGGCCTACATCCAGGCGCTGGACTTCATCGCCAGCCTGTTGCGCGCGGGCTTTCCGGCCGGCTACCGCATCGAATTGAAAAGCCGTGCGCGCCACTACCTGCCCATCAAGGGCCTGGCCAAGTCCGACACGCATCGCTTCTTCGCCAACGCCGCGCAGCACCCGGAGGCGCACGATGCGCTGGAGAGTTATGCGCACGCCGCCATCCAGCCCTACGAGTGGTACACCGATGCCGACGCCGAGAAGGCCTGCCTGTCCGGCACCTATGCGGCGTTCGCGCTAGGCCTGGCCGACTCCAGCCGTTTTTCGCTGCTGCGCCACTACATGGATCTGGTGGACGACGAACACCAGTCGGTGCAGGACCGCTACACCACCGTGTTCCTCGAACAGTACGGCCTGACGCCGGACACGCTTGCCACCACCGTGTCATGCCTGTGCGTCTGCACCGACGGCTTCAAGCTGCCCGCCGGGTTCGCGATTGAAGATGCGCATCTGCTGGCCCTGCTGGCTGACGCGTTGGCCGCGCTGCCCGAGCATCTCAGGGCGCATGTGCGCGAACGGCTGTTCGGATCCGACAAGAAGCTGGCTGCGCTGGCGCGCAAGGCGGAAGAACCGAAAAAGTCGCTGCTGCTGCGGCTGCTGGCGCAATAAACGCAGCAGCGCGGCGCGGCGGTTTTACAGGGATTTCCGCGGCGGTTGATTTATCCCGGTATCGCCGCATCAACACGCATTTTTCGTTGCGGACAAGCGTGCCGAAATCATCATCGCGCGCAAATTTGCGACGATAATCTGCGCTGGGTCGCCGCCTTCATCGCACGTTCCACGGGGCGCGCCCTCCGCTTTGATCCGCAGCAGCGGTGCGCCGCCATGCCTTGCCGGCCGGCGCCACCTACAACCATGTGTGACACGTAGCAGCGATTACGTTTGAACCAGCGTTGGAGGCACGCCATGCCCGATCATCGAATCGCATTGCGCCGCGCCGTCGAGGCCGTCGA
>NZ_DAMCTG010000143.1:0-7816 GCF_032113835.1 Achromobacter sp.
CCTGCGCGTCGGCCAGGGCGCGCGCATTTTCTGGGGCGACTTCCACCGCCTGTCCGGCCTGTGGTCCGTCTGGTTCATCCTGCTGATCTCGGTCAGCGCGATCTGGTTCCTGGCGCAGGCCATCCTGTCCGATACGGCCACCACCATTTCGACGCAGGGCGTGCCGGCCGTCGTGGCCCGCGATCAGGTGCCCACCGTTGGCGCCGGCGAAACCGTCAAGCGCCTGCCGCTCGACGAGATCGTCGCCGTGGCCGAGCGCGAACTGCCCGGCCTGGAAACGCAGCACATCTTCTTCCCTGGCAACGCGTATGACCCGATCACCATCTCGGGCCGCGGCGCATATCCGCTGATGTTCCAGTACGCCAAGATCAATCCGTACAACGGCACGGTCGAGGAAGTGCGCCGCCTGTCCGACCGCAACGGCCTGGAGTTCTTCACCGAATCCATGCGTCCGCTGCATACCGGCGACTTCGGCGGCTTCTGGCTGAAGCTGGTGTGGTTCCTGTTTGGCCTGTTGCTGACCATGATGTCGCTCAGCGGCCTCCTGATCTGGACCAAGCGCACCGCGCAAGCCACCGCCAAAGCCCTGCGCCCTGCCCGCGCAGACCGTACCGCCGCTCGCGAGGTGACCGAATGAGCAAGACCGCCACCCTGGACGCCGCCGCGGCCAAACCCAGCTTCTGGCGCCGCTGGCGCTTCCACCTGAGCGCCCTGCTGCTCATCCTGCCCATCATTTATGTCCCGAAGTATTTCGACAACCTGGCGCTGTCGCGCGGGCTGATGGGACTGGGCCAGCGTCCCGCCGGCGACCTGCAGGTCGGCCCCTGGAAGCTGCAATTCGCCGAATGGAAGGTCGAGCCGCCCCAGTCCGACCCGGCCGGCATGGTCAAGACCTTCACCATGGCCCAGTGCGAAGGCTGCAAGGATCAGATCCGCGCGGTCTACGTGCGCGTGGGCAAACCGCGCAGCCTGCGGGCCGCAGGCTCGATCTTCTTTGGCAGCCCGCACCGGGCGTTTGCCACCGTGCCGATTCCGCCGCGCACCGCCCCGGACGCCGAGCTCTGGGTCACCGCCGAAGGCTGGGACGGCTCGGTGCACCAGGCAGCCTGGCCGCTGGCCTCGGCCTCCCCCGCCACCGTCGCGTGGCTGAAGAAACAAGGAGCATCCCGATGAATGCAATCTTCGCGAACGGCCTTCGCGCCGCTCTGCTTGGCGCGCTGCTGAGCGCCAGCGCCACCGCCCTGGCGCACAATCCCATGGCCGAATGCAAGGCCGATGGCAAGGAACAGATCCAGTGCACCGGCGGATTCTCCGACGGCAGCGGCGCCGCCGGCGTCACCATGGACGTGATCTCGTACGACGAACAGATCATCGTGCCGGGCAAGCTGGATGCGGATTCCAAGATGTCGTTCAAACGGCCCAATGGCGAGTTCTACGTGCTGTTCGACGCGGGTCCCGGCCACGTCGTTGAAATCGACCACGTCGACATCCAGTAAGCCCCGGCTTCTCGCAGCATGCATACCCAAGTCATCCGACCCGCGGGCGCCGGACACGAAACCCTTGCCGTGCTGGGCGCCTGCCTGGTCATCGTCGCGGCGGCCGCCGGCTACATCGGCCTGCGCGAAGCGCCGCCCGAAAGCGCGCCGCTCGCCGCCACCCAGATCGATGCGCGGCGCGACCTGACGCCCGGCGAACAAGGCATCTACGCCGACCTGCGCGTCGCCTACGAGGAAATCGGCTTCGCCCTGCAGGCCGGTGAACCGCTGCCCTCCGTGGCTGACCTAGCCGCGCAGGGGCTGCCGCCCTTCGTTGCCGACAACAGCACCGCCGCGCGCGGCGGCCACGTCTGGCGGCTGCAGCGCCAGGCCGGCAAGGCGCTCTACGTCGGCCAGACGGCCGACGCCGCGCTGGCCGGATCGTTCCTGCTGCGCACCGAAGACGGCCACGCCAAGGACGGCCACGGCCATGACCATGGCGCCGACGCCCAGGCCGATGTCTGGCTGGCCCGCAATGCCACGGCGCGCGTCCCAGATGCCGCCGACGACGCCGCCCTGGCGGCCGCGGGATGGCGCCAGGTCGTCGCCCAGTTCGACGCCGGCGTGACCCGCCAGAACAAGCCCTGACCGGGCCTCCTCCCCTTCGTCTTCCGACACGAGCCTACGGATTTATGTCTGCCTTTTCGTCTTTCTCACAGCTCCTGCGCCGCTGCGCCGCGCCGATCGCCGCGCTGGCGCTGCTGGCCGGCGCGTTCGCCGCGCCCGCCCATGCCGAAGAGGCCAAGCGCCTGAAGATCGGCGTGACGCTGCATCCCTATTACAGCTACGTCGCCAACATCGTGGGCGACAAGGCCGAGGTCGTGCCGCTGATTCCGGTGGGCTTCAATCCGCACGCCTACGAACCGCGTGCCGAAGACATCAAACGCATCGGCACGCTGGATGTCGTGGTGCTCAACGGCATCGGCCACGACGACTTCGCGGACCGCATGATCGCGGCCAGCGAAAAACCCAAGATCCCCGTGATCGAAGCGAATGCGCAAGTGCCGCTCCTGGCAGCGGTGGGCATGGCCGCGCGTGGCGGCGGCGATTCCGGCAAGGTCGTGAATCCGCACACCTTCCTGTCGATCACCGCATCGATCGCCCAGATCAACACCATTGCGCGCGAACTGGGCCGTATCGACCCGGCCAACGCGCAGACCTACACCGCCAATGCGCGCGCCTATGGCCAGCGCCTGCGCAAGCTGCGCGCGGATGCGCTGGGCCAGCTTGCGAAGGCGCCCAACGCGGACCTGCGCGTCGCCACCATCCACGGCGCCTACGATTACCTGCTGCGTGAATTCGGCCTGGAAGTCACCGCCGTCGTCGAACCGGCGCACGGCATCGAGCCCAGCCCCGCCCAGCTCAAGGGCACGATCGAGCAATTGCGCGCGGCGGACGTCAAGGTGATCTTCTCCGAACTGAACTTCCCGTCCGCGTACGTGGAAACCATTCAGCGCGAAACCGGCGTGAAGCTGTATGCGCTGTCGCACATCTCGTACGGCGAATACAGCCCCGAGCAGTTCGAAAAAGAAATGAAGCAGAACCTGGCCACCGTGGTGCGCGCCATCGAAGAGGCCGGCGCGTGACCGGCCCCGTGACAGCCCATCCGGGCGCACTGGGTCCCACGCTGACCTTCGACCACATCTCCCTGACCCTCGGCCGCACCGACATCCTCAGCGACGTCGCATTTACCGTCGCGGCGGGCAGCGTGCATGCGCTGGTCGGCCCCAACGGCGGCGGCAAGAGCTCGCTGGTCAAGACGCTGCTGGGCCAGATGCCGCATCGCGGCAAGCTCAGCGTGGCGTGGCCGGGCGACCGGGCCGGCGTCATCGGCTACATCCCGCAGGCGCTGGAATTCGATCGTGGCCTGCCCATGACCGTCAACGATTTCATGGCCGCGATGTGCCAGCGCAAGCCGGCATTCCTGGGCCTGTCGCGCACGAAGTCGAAGGAAATCGGCGACGCGCTGGAACGCGTCGGCATGCAGGACAAGCGCAACCGCCGCATGGGCGCGCTGTCGGGCGGCGAGCGGCAGCGCGTGCTGCTCGCGCAGGGACTGGTGCCCAGCCCGTCGATGGTGGTGCTGGACGAACCCATGTCGGCGCTCGACGAAGCCGGCGTGCGCGTGTTCGAGGAACTGCTCGACAGTTGGCGCGCGCAGCGCGTGACCGTGCTGTGGATCGAGCACGACCTGGAGGCCGTCGGCCGCCTGGCCGACCGCGTTACCGGCCTGAACCGCCAGGTGCTTTGCGACGGCCCGCCCGCGCAGGTGCTGACGCCCGACCGGCTGCTTGCGCTCTTTTCGACGCGGCCGCGCGTCGGCAACCAGCCGCAGGAGCGCGCCGCATGAATGCCCTTTTCGACAATCTGCGCCAGTGGATCCAGAGCGCGGCCGAATCCGGCGCGCTGCCCGAATCCCTTACCTTCGGATTCGTGATCAACGCCCTGCTTGCCGGCCTGATTATCGGGCCCGTGCTGGGCGGTCTGGGCACCCTGGTGGTGGTCAAGCGCTTCGCCTTCTTTTCCGAGGCCGTGGGCCACGCCGCGCTGACCGGCGTCGCAATCGGCATCCTGCTGGGCGAGCCCTACACCGGCCCGTACGGCAGCCTGTTCAGCTATTGCCTCATCTTCGGCATCCTGCTCAATTTCCTGAGCAACCGCACGCGCCTCACGCCCGACACGCTGATCGGCGTGTTCCTGTCGGTGTCGCTGGCGTTGGGCGCGAGCCTGCTGCTGGTGCTGTCCGGCCGCATCAACATCCACATCCTGGAAAACGTGCTGTTCGGCTCGGTGCTTACCGTGAACAGCAACGACCTGTCGGTCCTGACGTGCGTGGCGATCCTGGCGCTGGCGCTGGCCCTGCCGAACTACAACCGGCTGATGCTGGCCAGCTTCAATCCGCAGCTCGCCGCCGTGCGCGGCGTGCCCGTCAAGGCCATGGATTACCTGTTCGTGATCCTGGTGACCCTGGTCACCGTGGCCTCGGTCAAGGTGATCGGCGCCATCCTGGTCGGCGCGCTGCTGGTGATTCCCGCGGCCGCTGCTCGGATGCTGGCGCAGTCGCTCAAGGGCTTTTTCACGATGTCGGTGCTGTTCGCGCTGTTCAGCACGCTGGCCGGCATCATGCTGCCCATCGAGCTGGCGCTGCCGATCCCCTCCGGCGCGGCCATCATTCTGGTCGCAGGTGTTCTGTTTGGGATCTCGGCCCTGGCCCGCGGCCTGGTCCCCGGTCTGAAAGGAAATGCAGCATGAGTTTGAAGTCAGGTTACGTCACCCTGCGCCGCGCCGCCCTAGCGGTGGCGATGGCATCCGCCCTGGGCGCCGCCGTCACGGCACACGCCCAGGAAGCCGCCAAATCCGGCCGCGCCGCGCGCGCCGCGCAGCCTGAAGCCGCCACCGCCGCAACGGGCGCCGTCACCGTGCTGGCCGCGCATCCCGTCGTGTTTGCGCTGACCGACAGCCTGGCCAAAGGCAGCACCATCCGTGTGGAACGCGCCGCGCCCGCCAACCTGCCTGCGACCCGGATGACGTCCTATTTCAGCGGACGGGGCGGCGCTGCCCTGCAAAAGGCTGCCGCATCGGCTGACGCCGCCGTGGGCCTGCGTTCGATCTGGCCGGACGATCCGCTGTACGCCAACGCGCGCCGCACGAACATCCGCATTGTGGAAATCGACGCCGCGCGCCCATTGGATGGCGCGCTGAACGGCATCGCCCTGCAAAGCGACACGCGCCCCGGCGGCCAGTTTGCCGCCTATCCGTGGCTCAGCATCGTCAACCTGGGCCGCATGGCCGACATCGTCGCCGCCGATCTGGGACGGCTGTCGCCGTCCGACGAAAAACGCATCGCCGAGAACCTGGCGCAGATCAAGCGCACGCTGGTCGAATTGAACGCCAGCAGCCAGGCCGGCTTGGCCCAGGCCGAGAACGTGGCCGTCGTCAGCCTGTCCGAGCGCCTGCCCTACCTGATCGCCGAGTTCAATCTGGACTTGATCGAGACGAACGCGCGTGACGACAAGGACTGGACGCCCGAGGCGTTGACGGCACTGACCGCGACGCTCAAGGACAACGGCGCGGCCGCGGCGCTCCTGCATCGCGAGCCCACGCCAGAACTGCGTCAGGCCATCGAAGCCGGCGGCGCCAAGGCCGTCGTGCTGGCCACCGACGGGGCCGACCCCGTTGCCGACCTGCAGGCCAACGCGAAATTGCTGTTGCAAGCTCTGGCGCCCGCGGCAGCCAAGACCGCCGCAGCCAAGTAGACCCTTCCAAGCAAACGGCGCCGCGCTATTCCGGCGCCGGGCTTCCGGCGCTGTTTGCCGCATCGGCCATCAGCGCCGTTGCCGCGCCCTTCAGGCATTCGATCAGTTGCGCGCTGGTCGCGGGCAACCGGGCTTCGCGCATGGTGATGATGCCCACCGGAGGCAATGCCAGTTCCAACGGCACGTCCAGGATCCGGCACAGGCCCTGGCTCTCGAAACTGCGGGCGGCCGACTTTGCCAGAAATCCCACCGCATTGCGTTCACGGATGAAGGTCAGCGTGGACAGATAGGACGAAGTCTCCATCAGATCGGACGACGGTTGCAGGCCGCGAAGATGGAATTGCTGCTCCAGCTTCACCCGCAGCGACGCCCACGGCGGCGGCATCACGCAGGGCAGCGCCGCCAGATCCGCCCAACCCGGCGCGCTGCGGCCCGCCACATCGCTGCCGGGCGCCGCGACCACCACCATCGGCTCCTCGAACAACGCCTCGGCATGCAGGTCCGGCGCGGCGTAGCCCGGCTCCAGCCTCCCCACGAACAGATCCAGTTCACCCAGGCGCAGCTTGGGCAGCAGATGGGTCAGATCGCCCTCTTCGATCAGGACGGTCGCGCGCGCCGACCGCAGCTTCAAGGCGTGCACGGCCCGTGCCAGCAGCACCGGCAGCGCGACCGCCATCGCCCCCACCCGCGTCTTGCCGGCCGCGCCGCTCGCGGCGGCATCGATCTCATCGCGCGTGCGCTCGTACTGCGCCAGCACGCCGCGCGCAAAGCGCACCACCGCAGCGCCCGCGTCCGTGGGTTCCGTGCCGCGGACGGACCGTGCGAACAGCGCGAGACCCAGCATGGACTCCACCTCCGACAGCATCCGCGACACCGCCGGCTGGCTGACCGCCATGAATTCGGCTGTACGCCCCAGATGCCGGAACTCGTCCAGCGCCACGAGCAGTTGGAGGTGGCGCAGCTTCAGGTTTGAGCGGAACACGCGGTCCAGGTGCGCCATGCGAACTCCCTTTCATACCAGTGTTGTTATCTATCGATGCGGCAATTCTATTGGATAGTTATATATAAGCTCACGAGAATAGATCCGGGCGGCCTTGTAGCCTTGAGGGTGCTCACAAAAAAAATCACATCGGAGACAAACCATGAGGCACATCCCTACCCCTGACCGGGACAGGCGCAGGTTCCTGGCGGGCGCCGCCTGTCTGGGCGCAATGGCCGGCGCCGGCGCAGCCGGCCTGCTGGCCCCCGGCCTGGCCCGCGCCGCGGACTATCCGCAGCGCCCCATCACCTTCATCTGCCCCTGGCCCGTCGGCGGCACGGCGGACCAGTCCATGCGCGCGCTCTGCCAGGTCGCGTCTGGCGTGCTGGGTCAATCCATCGTGGTCGAAAACCGCGCGGGCGCTTCGGGCATGATCGGCACGAAGTCGCTGTCGCAGGCGCAGCCCGACGGCTATACCATCGGCCAGATCCCCATTTCGGTGGCCCGTTTCTCGCAATTGGGCCTGTTGCAGCTTGATCCGCGCAGCGAGCTGACTTATTTGGCGCGTACGTCGGGTCAGACCTTCGGCATCGCAGTGCTTGCCAGTTCGCCGTTCAAGTCGTTGCAGGAGGTCGTGGCTTACGCAAAGGCCAATCCCGGCAAGCTGACGTACGGCCACGCCGGCATCGGCGGAGCAACGCATGTGGGCATGGAAGAGTTCGCCATGACGGCCGGCGTGCGATTCAACGCGATCGCCTACAAGGGCGGCGCGGCGGCCCTGCAGGACGTGCTGGGCGGGCAGATCGACCTGCTGGCGGATTCAAGCTCGTGGGCGCCGCACGTCGAGGCGGGCAAGCTGCGGCTCCTGGCGACCTGGGGCGAATCGCGCGCCTCGCGTTTCAAAGATGCGCCCACCCTGAAGGAATTGGGCTACGACGTCGTGGTCGAGGCGCCCAACGGCATCGGCGCACCCAAGGGCCTGGATCCCGCCGTCGAGCGCAAGCTGCGCGAGGCCTTCCGCACCGCGGTCAAGAGCGACGCCTTCA
>NZ_DAMCTG010000144.1:0-7170 GCF_032113835.1 Achromobacter sp.
TCCACCTTGAAGTCCCAGGCGCAATTGCGGCCGGTGCGGCTGGAGAAATAATGCACCGCGTGGTGGTCGCGCAGCGACTCGATCGTCTGCGGCATGCCGTGACGCGCCACGTAGGTCGGCGACGCGCACGTCACCGTCTGCAGCGTGCCGATGCGGCGGGCGACCAGGCTGGAATCTTCGAGATCGCCGGCGCGGATCACGCAGTCCACGGCTTCCTGGACCATGTCGACCGGACGGTCTCCGAGGCCCAGCACCAGCTCGACGTCGGGGTATTTGTCGTGGAAATCACACAATGAGGGAATCAGGATCAGCCGGCCGATGCAGGTCGGCACGTCGATGCGCAGGCGGCCCTTGAGCCGCAGGGCCGCTTCCTGAAAGCAGGCCTCGGTCTCTTCCACGTCGGCGAGAATGCGCACGCAGTGCTGGTAATAGCCCGCGCCGTCGGGCGTCAAGCCGATGCGGCGCGTGGTGCGATTCAACAGGCGAACGCCCAGGAGGCGTTCCAGATTCTGAATGATGGTGGTGACGGTGGTGCGCGGAAGCGATAGGCTGTCGGCCGCCCGGGTGAAGCTATTGGCGTCCACGACGCGCACAAACACCTGCATAGCCTGAAAGCGGTCCATGGCAAGGGTGTCCTTAGGCAAATAAGTCGGGGTGGACGGAGCATAACCCGATTTCGCCGCCGATTAGTCATTCTCCACGAACAGTGTTGCCGGGATAGACAGGTTTATCCGCCCGGACAAAACACTCAGAATGCAAACCATCTTGAAGTGCCCTTGCCGCCCGGCGCAAGAAAAGGGCATGTCAATCCTCAGATTCCGAACCCGCAGCGACCCGCCCTGATCAGGCGCCCGCCGCCTCTGGATAAACGATCCCGGTCGATGCTGCGCTGCAGCATATCCATATAGCTTCGGATTCTTAGGACTGGCATCCCCGCCCCGCCGACGCCTCGTCCCCTCATCCCGGGCAAGCGCGCTTCCGCCTCTAAAGAACCACTCAAGGAAACACCATGGTTTCGCGTAAACGTATTGCTGTGCTCGTCGTATTTGCAGCCGTGCTGGCGGCGGGCGGCGGCTATGCCCTCACCCGCGGCCCCGCGGGCGGCAATGTCGCGATGGCGCAGGGCGCCCCCGCCGCGCCGCCCGTCGAGGTTGCGGAAGTCGTCAACAAGACCATCGTCGACTGGCAGCGCTACTCCGGCCGCCTCGAAGCCATCGACCGCGTCGACATCCGCCCGCTGGTGTCCGGCACGCTGACCGCCGTCCATTTCCAGGACGGCAGCATCGTCAAGAAGGGCGACGTGCTCTTCACCATCGACCCGCGCCCCTATGCGGCCGAGGTGGACCGCGCCGCCGCGGCGCTGACCGCCGCCAAGGCGCGCGCCGCCTACACGGCCTCGGAACTGGCCCGCGGCCAGCGCCTGCTGACCGACAACGCCATCGCCCGCCGCGACTTCGAGGAAAAGCAGAACGCCTCGCGCGAAGCCGCCGCCAACCTGCAGGGCGCCCAGGCCGCGCTGGACTACGCCAAGCTCAACCTGGGCTACACGCGTATCGAAGCCCCCGTGGACGGCCGCGTGTCGCGCGCCGAGGTCACCGTGGGCAACGTGGTCGCCGCCGGCGCCGCGTCTGTGCCGCTGACCACGCTGGTGTCGGTGTCCAAGATGTACGCATCGTTCGACGTGGACGAACAAACGTTCCTGCGCTACGTGAATCCCACCCGCAACGGCCGCAATGGCGCGGTGCCGGTGGAACTGGGCCTGGCCAATGAAGACGGCTACTCGCGCACGGGCGCCGTGCAATCGGTGGACAACCGCCTGGACGCAACCTCCGGCACCATCCGCGTGCGCGCCGAGTTCGACAACGCCGACGGCACCCTGCTGCCGGGCCTTTACGCCCGCATCCGCCTGGGCGGCAGCGAGCCCCGCGCGGCCGTGCTGATCGACGAACGCGCCATCGGCACCGACCAGGACAAGCGCTTCGTGCTGGTGCTGGACGACAAGAACCACGCCGTCTACCGCCAGGTGAAGCTGGGCGCCAATCAGGAAGGCCTGCGCGTGGTCGATTCCGGCCTGGCTGCCGGCGAGCGCATCGTCGTCAACGGCCTGCAGCGCATCCGCCCCGGCGACGCCGTGACCCCGACCGTAGTCCCGATGGTTGCCGCCAAGCGCAACCCGGTCCAGACCGCCTCGGCGCAGAACTGAGCCGACGCGTCGAACGAGAACGTTCATGAATATCTCAAAATTCTTCATCGACCGGCCGATCTTCGCCGGCGTGCTGTCGATCCTGGTGCTGCTGGCGGGCCTGTTGGCCATGTTCCAGCTGCCCATCTCCGAATACCCGGAAGTCGTGCCGCCGTCCGTGGTGGTGCGCGCGCAGTACCCGGGCGCCAACCCCAAGGTCATCGCCGAAACCGTCGCCTCGCCGCTGGAAGAATCCATCAACGGCGTCGAGGACATGCTGTACATGCAGTCGCAAGCCAACAGCGACGGCAATCTCACGCTGACGGTGAACTTCAAGCTGGGCGTGGACCCGGACAAGGCGCAGCAGCTCGTGCAGAACCGCGTCTCGCAGGCGCTGCCGCGCCTGCCGCCGGACGTGCAGCGCCTGGGCGTGACCACGGCCAAGAGCTCGCCCACGCTGACGCTGGTCGTGCACCTGATCTCGCCCAATGACCGTTACGACATCACCTACCTGCGCAACTACGCGATCCTGAACGTCAAGGACCGCCTGTCTCGCATCACGGGCGTGGGTGAAGTGACGGTGTGGGGCTCGGGCAACTACTCCATGCGCGTTTGGCTCGATCCGCAAAAGGTCGCGCAGCGCGGCATGACCGCATCCGAAGTCGTCAACGCGATCCGCGAGCAGAACGTACAGGTGGCCGCCGGCGTGATCGGCGCCTCACCCACGCAGGGCGACGTGCCGCTGCAATTGAACGTGAACGCGCGCGGCCGCCTGCAGACCGAAGAAGAATTCCGCGACATCATCCTGAAGACCTCGCCGGACGGCGCCGTGACGCACCTGTCCGACGTCGCCCGCGTGGAACTGGACGCCCAGGAATACGGCCTGCGTTCGCTCCTGAACAACAAGCAGGCGGTCGGCATGGGCATCATGCAGTCGCCGGGCGCCAACGCGCTGGACGTCTCCAGCCAGGTGCGCGCCGCCATGACCGAGCTGGCGCAGGACTTCCCGCCGGGCGTGGAATACCGCATCGAATACGACCCCACGCAGTTCGTGCGCTCCAGTATCGAAGCCGTCGTGCACACCCTGCTCGAAGCCATCGCGCTGGTCGTGCTGGTCGTGATCCTGTTCCTGCAGACCTGGCGCGCGTCCATCATCCCGCTGCTGGCGGTGCCCGTGTCCATCGTCGGCACCTTCGCGCTGCTGCTGATGTTCGGCTACTCCATCAACGCGCTGTCGCTGTTCGGCATGGTGCTGGCCATCGGGATCGTGGTGGACGACGCCATCGTGGTCGTCGAAAACGTCGAGCGCAACATCGCGGCCGGCTTGAGTCCACGCGATGCGACCTATCGCGCCATGCGCGAAGTCAGCGGCCCCATCATCGCCATCGCGCTGACGCTGTGCGCCGTGTTCGTGCCGCTTGCCTTCATGACGGGCCTGACCGGCCAGTTTTACAAGCAGTTCGCCATGACCATCGCCATCTCGACGGTGATCTCGGCCTTCAACTCGCTGACTCTGTCGCCCGCCCTGTCGGCCCTGCTGCTCAAGAGCCACCACGACAAGCCCGACTGGCTGACCCGCGGCATGAACCGCGTCTTCGGCCGCTTCTTCAACTGGTTCAACAACATGTTCGGCCGCGCGTCCGAGTCCTACGGCACGGGCGTGGCCAGCGTCATCCGCCGCAAGGCCGGCGCGATGGGCGTGTACGCCGTGCTGGTCGCCGCGACCATCGGCGTCTCGTACCTGGTGCCAGGCGGCTTCGTGCCCGCGCAGGACAAGCAATACCTGATCGGCTTCACGCAACTGCCCAACGGCGCCTCGCTGGACCGCACCGAAGACGTGATCCGCCGCATGAGCGACATCGCCCTGAAGGAACCCGGCGTGCAATCCGCCATCGCCTTCCCCGGCCTGTCCATCAACGGCTTCACCAACAGCTCCAGCGCCGGCATCGTGTTCGTCACGCTCAAGCCCTTTGGCGAACGCAACAGCGCCGAGCTCTCGGGCAACGCCATCGCCGCCTCGCTGAACCAGAAGTTCGCCGCCATCCAGGACTCGTTCATCGCCGTGTTCCCGCCCCCGCCCGTCATGGGCCTGGGCACGCTCGGCGGCTTCAAGCTCCAGCTTGAAGACCGCTCGGCGCTCGGCTATGCCGAACTGGACAAGGCCAAGCAGGCCTTCCTGGAAAAGGCGCGCCAGACGCCGGAACTGGGCCCCACGTTCTCCAGCTACGAGATCAACGTCCCGCAGCTCGACGTCGACCTGGACCGCGTCAAGGCCAAGCAGCTCGGCGTGCCGGTGACCGAAGTCTTCGACACCATGCAGATCTATCTGGGCTCCATGTACGTCAACGACTTCAACCGATTCGGCCGCGTGTTCCAGGTTCGCGCACAGGCTGACGCGCCCTTCCGCGCGCACGCCGACGACATCCTGCAGCTCAAGACCCGCAACGCCGCCGGCGACATGGTCCCGCTGTCCTCGCTGGTCACCGTCAAGCAGACCTTCGGCCCCGAAATGGTCGTGCGCTACAACGGCTACACCGCCGCCGACATCAACGGCGGCCCGGCCCCCGGCTACTCGTCCGACCAGGCGCAAGCCGCCGCCGAGCGCGTCGCCGCCGAAACCCTGCCGCGTGGCGTCAAGTTCGAATGGACCGACCTCACGTATCAGCAGATCCTGGCGGGCAACGCCGGCCTATGGGTGTTCCCCATCAGCGTCCTGCTCGTCTTCCTGGTGTTGGCCGCGTTGTACGAAAGCCTGACCCTGCCGCTCGCCGTGATCCTGATCGTGCCGATGAGCATCCTGGCCGCGCTGACCGGCGTCTACCTCACCGGCAACGACAACAACATCTTCACGCAGATCGGCCTGATGGTGCTGGTGGGACTGTCCGCGAAGAACGCGATCCTGATCGTGGAATTCGCCCGAGAGCTCGAAATGAACGGCCGCACCCCGCTCGAAGCCGCCATCGAGGCCAGCCGCCTGCGCCTGCGTCCCATCCTGATGACGTCCATCGCGTTCATCATGGGCGTCGTGCCGCTGGTGCTGTCCTCCGGCGCCGGTTCCGAGATGCGCCACGCCATGGGTGTCGCCGTGTTCTTCGGCATGCTGGGCGTGACCCTGTTCGGCCTTTTCCTCACGCCGGTTTTCTACGTCCTGCTGCGCTCGCTCGGCGGCAAGAAGCTGCACTCCGCCGCGCCGCATGAAGCGCCCGTCTGCGTGCCGCACATCGACCCGAACGCGCCGCCCGCCCCGCAACACCACGCGTAAGCCGACAGAGAAAGCGTAGCCAGCGCGTCCCGTCCGAGATCGAACGGGACGCGCGCCAAAGAGAAACGTCATCATGATCAAAAGACTGACCCGAGGATCCGCCCTGCTTGCCATGCTGCTCGTGCTGGCCGGCTGCGCGGTGGGTCCCACCTACCAGCGCCCCACGGCGGACACGCCCGCCGCCTTCAAGGAAGCCGCCCTGCCCGCCTCCGAGGCCGGCACCTGGAAGCCCGCCGAACCTTCTGAGGACGCCCTGCGCGGCGCCTGGTGGAAGGTCTTCAACGACGAAGGCCTGAACCAGCTTGAAGAAGAAGCTCAGCGCGCCAACCAGGACCTGCAGGCCGCCGCCGCCCGCCTCACCCAGGCCCGGGCCCTGCAACGCGAAGCCCGTTCCGGCTTCTTCCCCAGCCTCGACGCCGGCTTCGGCCCCAACCGCCAACGTCCCTCGGCCGTATCCCAAGGCCTGCCCGACGGCACGTCCACCTCGCCCGTCACCACCTGGCGCGCGCAAGGCACCGTGTCCTACGAAGCCGACCTCTTCGGCCGCGTGGCATCAACCGTCGACGCCGCCACCGCCGATGCCCAGCAAAGCGAAGCGCTCTACCGCTCCGTCCTGCTCGCCCTGCAAGCCGACGTCGCCACCACCTACTTCCTGGTTCGCGAACAGGACGCCGAATCGCGCCTGTACTACCAGACCGTCAAGCTGCGCACCGAAACGCTGCAACTCATCCAGCGCCGCTACGACGCCGGCGACATCAGTGAACTCGACCTCGCACGCGCCAAGGCCGAACTCGCCTCCGCGCAGTCCGAGGCCCTGGGCATCGACCGCCGCCGCGCCACCGCCGAACACGCGCTGGCCGTCCTGCTCGGCCGCGCCCCGTCCGAGTTCACCATGCCGCCGCAGCCCATCGAAAAGATCGCGCTGACCATCCCCGCCGGCCTGCCCTCCACGCTGCTCGAACGCCGCCCCGACATCGCCGCCGCCGAACGCGCCATGGCCGCCGCCAACGCCCGCGTCGGCGCCGCCAAGTCCGCGTTCTTCCCGCGCCTGGACATCACCGGCGCCTTCGGCTACGAGTCCTCGGAACTGGGCAACCTCTTCCAATGGTCCAGCCGCACGTTCCTGCTCGGCCCCTTGGTCGGCGCCGCCCTGTCCATGCCCATCTTCGACGGCGGCCGCCGCCAGGCCGGCCTGGACCGCGCCCGCGCGGTCTACGAGGAAGACGTCGCCGTCTATCGCCAGACCGTGTTGAATGCGTTCCGCGAAGTGGAAGACAATCTGGCGAACCTGCGCATCCTCGCGGACCAGACCAAGGCCCAGAACGCGGCAGTGGAATCGGCTGCGCGAGCCGCGAAACTCTCGCACACGCAATATCGCGAAGGCTCGATCAGCTATTTGGACGTGATTGAAGCCGACCGCAGCGTGCTCTTGCAGCAACGCGTGTCGGTGCAGCTGACTGCCGAACAGGCGCGGTCGACGGTGGCATTGATTCGCGCCATCGGCGGCGGCTGGGATAATCCGGTCCCGCCGGAAAAGGTCGCGACGAAGTAAAGGCGGCTCGGACTGGTGTCTGGCACCTGTGGGTTTCTAACCCGGTGTCAGACACCCCGCGTAGGTCGGCTTTACCTCGTTACGGGTGCGCCTCAGGGGTGTCAGACACCTAGCGCCTTCAGACACCTGAAGGCCGTCATTGGAGCCTGTCCGTATTTTTGTGGGCGAGGCGTT
>NZ_DAMCTG010000145.1:0-6086 GCF_032113835.1 Achromobacter sp.
GGCGGACAGGTCGTAGCTGGCGTTGACGTACGGGATGGAGAGGCGCCCGCGCAGGATGTCGCGGCGCGCTGGGCGGCGTCCGGGACGGATTGGGCCCACGTGGACCTGGCGCATGCCAGCGCGCCAACCGTCGCCAATATCAACCCTGTCTGCTGAAATCAACCCTGCGTGCTGAACGTGCTGCGAGCCGCTCATACGGCTGGACGCAACCTGCCTGCCGCCGTGCGTCGTCATGCCGTGACATCACGCGCATTTGTAGACGGCGGCCTCATCAACGCAAATAAGAGAAATCCGAAATTTGGGACGGAGTTATCCCGAGACGGGGCTGAAGACACGAGCAGCCCAGAGCGGCGATCAGTTCCCCCCGTGCGCGGGCAGATCAACTTGAAGCATCCGATCGTGCAGCTGGCCGATCTGATGGACGGCAGCGCATGGATGCTGTGTGCGCGGGCAGGCGGCCCTTTCTGCCCTGTGTTGGCAGGGCCGCCTGCAATCCTCAAGTGCTTTACGCAGCACGCAACTGCACACGGGGGAAATCCACCGGCACGTCGAACGCCACGTTCACGTAGTTGGTGAAGAGGTTCAACGCCACGTGCGCCAGGATCTCGACGATCTGTTCGTCATCGAAGCCGGCCGCGCGCACCGCCGCCACGTCCGTGTCGGCCACCTGGCCATGCTGACGCACCAGCTTCAGCGCAAAATCCAGCGCCGCGGCCGTCTGCGGATCGTCGGCGCGGCCGGCCTGGGCCGCGGCCATCTGCTCGGCAGTGGCGCCAGCCTTGCGGCCCAGCGCGGTGTGCGCGGCCAGGCAGTATTCGCAGCGGTTGCGGTCGGCGACGGCGACGGCGATCATTTCCGTCAGTTGCGGGGGCAGCACGCCGCCGCCCAGGGCGCCAAACGCGCCCCACATGCTTTTCAGGGCGGCGGGCGAGTTCGCGACCGCGCGGAACATGTTGGGGGTCGCGCCGAACGCGCCGTGGATCTGGTTAAGCAGCGCCTTGCTGGCGGCGGGAGCAACGGAGGAGTCGATGAGTTGAACGCGGGACATGATGTTTCCTTTCAGTGAGTTGATTCAGTCGTTAAGGGAAAGGCGCCGGTTGGTTGCCTGCTGCCTTTGCGCCAGTATGGGCGGGTCGGTAGTAATATTGGGCACCTATCGTCCACGATTCATATCTATTCGTCCAAGACGCCATGACACCCTCGCTCGACCGCCTGTCCGCCCTGCTCGACCGGTTCCGCGTGCGGGCGCAACTGTTCCATGCCGGCCCGCTGTGCGGCCTGAACCGGTTCGCGCCCGAACCCGGCCGCGCCTTCCTGCATGTGCTGCGGCGCGGCGACATGGAGGTCGCGCACCGGGCCGGCAGCGGCCTGCCCCGCCGGCTGCGCGTGGCCGAGCCGACCCTGCTGTTCTATGCGCGCCCGGTGCACCACGAATTCCACAACCCGCCCGAGGACGGCTCGGATTTCACCTGCGCCACGCTGCATTTCGAAGGCGGCGACCACCATCCGCTGGTGCGCGCGCTGCCGCCGCTGATCGCGTTGCCGCTGGCGCGCGTCGGTGGGCTGGAGCAGGCGCTGGCGTTGCTGTTTGCCGAAACCGAGCAGGTGCGATGCGGGCAGCGGCTGCTGGCGGACCGCCTGTTTGAGGTGGTGCTGATCCAGCTGTTGCGCTGGCTGATCGACCATCCTTCCGAGGCGGGCATACAGATCGGGTTGATGACGGGTCTTGCCGAACCGCGCCTGGCCCGCGCGCTGGTCGCCATGCACGAGCAGCCCGGCGCGGCCTGGACGCTGGCGGCGCTGGCCGCCCGCGCGGGCATGTCGCGCAGCGCCTTCGCCGCCGCGTTCAAGAACGTGGTCGGCCAGCCGCCCGCGGACTACCTGGCCGACTGGCGGCTGACGCTGGCGCAATCACGTTTGCGGGAAGGCATCGCCGTCAAGACGATCGCCGCCGAGCTGGGATATGCCAATGCCTCGGCGCTGTCTCGCATCTTCAGCCAGAAGCTGAGCGCTTCGCCGCGGCAATGGCTGGATGCGCGCGAGGGAGAAGGCTGACCGGGCGGCAGTTGGCGACGCGGGAGGCTGGCGGTCCGGCGGCCGGCGGTCGACGGTCCAACGGCCAGCAGTCGGCGATCCAGCGACCGGTGGTCCCCCCGGCGACGCGTCCGTCCAACATGAGGGTTCACCATGTCTGGCGGCGTGCGCCCGGCAGACCTACTATTGCGCACCCCTCAGGCCCAACCCGTCGGACTGCCATGCGTACCCGCACCGCCCTCGCCCTGCTTTGCTCCCTGATCTGCGCGTCCGTCCAGGCGGCCACGCCGCCCGACATCCTCGAGAACTCGCTGGGCATGACGTTCGTCCGTGTGCCGGCGGGTACGTTCCAGATGGGCAGCGACGAAGGGGCCGCCACGCTGGCTGCCGCTTATCCGCACTATCCGCCCGATCGCTACGCTCAGCTCTTTGACGAAGCGCCGGTGCACACGGTTCGCATCACCCGTCCGTTCTATCTGGAGCGCACGGAAGTCACCGTGGGCCAGTTCCGGCGATTCATCGAAGCGTCCGGCTACGTGCCGGAGTCCGAAGCCGACGGCACCGGGGGCTACGGCTACAACGCCGCCTACGATCCGGAGACGTCCGCATCGGGCGACGCCTTCGAAGGCCGCGACCGCCGGTATTCCTGGCGCAACCCGGGATTTGCGCAGGGCGACGATCACCCGGTGGTGAACATCAGTTGGAACGACGCGCAGGCGTTGGCGCAGTGGCTGACCAAGACGGAGGGCCGCGTGTATCGCCTGCCCACCGAGGCCGAATGGGAATACGCCTGCCGCGCCGGCACGCGCACGCGATACCAAAATGGCGACGACCCGGCCGCGATGCCGGACGTAGGCAACGGTTTTGATGCCGACGCCAGCCCGTTGTGGCCGAAATGGCAGGCGTTTGCCTCGCCGCGCCACGATGGCAACACCTTCACCGCCCCGGTCGCCAGCTACGCGCCCAACGCGTTCGGCCTGTACGACATGCACGGCAACGCGTGGGAATGGGTCTCGGACTGGTACGGCGAGGACTACTACGCCAACTCGCCGCCCAATGATCCGCAGGGTCCGGAAACGGGCAACGTACGCGTGCGGCGCGGCGGCTCGTGGCATACGTGGGCGCTGTACACCCGGTCGTCGTACCGCAACTGGAACACGCAGGAAACGCGCTATCCGCTGGTCGGCGTGCGCCTCCTGCGCGAGGCCGACGCCGCCGACTGAAAGAAAAAGACTTCCTGGTGGGTTAGCATGGCCGCACGATCCATTTGAAGAGAATCCTGACATGCACACGCTGGGCCGTCTCGTCCTGCTTGTAAACGACTACGACACCGCCATCGCCTTCTACCGGGACAAGCTCGGGATGGAGGTGTCTGTCGACATGCCTGTCGGCCAGCAGCGTTATGTGCATCTGCGTCTGCACGACCAGCCCTCGGTGGGCATGTGGCTGCTGCAGGCCCAGACGCAGGCGCAGCGCGATCGCGTCGGCGACCAGACCGGCGGTCAGCCGGTCGGGGTGTTCTACACGGACGACGTGCTGCGCGATCACGCGCACTTTTCGGCCAAGGGCGTGCGCTTCACGCGCGAACCCGTGCACGAAGAGACCGCCGCGTACGCCCACTTCATCGACCTGTACGGCAACGAGTTCGTGCTGGTCCAGTTGAAGCAGCCGGCGTAATAACCGGACCTTGCCATGGCCTTCGATGCGACCCGCATGGACTGGATCCGGCGCGCCGCGCCGTCCAGCCGCGTGGAACGCATCGAAGCGTATTTCGGCGGGCATGGCTACGACATGCACCGTCACGACACCTATGCCATCGGCCGCACCCTGGCCGGCGTGCAGAGTTTTCATTACCGGCGCGGCATGCGGCACAGCCTGCCCGGCGGCACCATGGTGCTGCATCCCGACGAAGCGCATGATGGCCAGGCCGGCACCGATGCGGGCTTTCACTACCGGATGATTTATGTGGAGCCGGCGCTGATCCAGCAGATTCTGGGCGGCCGCGCGCTGCCGTTCATCCGCGACGGCATCAGCGCCGATCCGCGGCTATACGCGGCTAGCGGCGCGCTGCTCCCGGCCACGGGGCAGGACATCGACCCGCTGCAGGAAGACGACGCGTTGTATGAACTGGCGCACGCATTGTGCGCCGCCGCAGGACGCCGGACGGGCCGGCGCTCCCCCGACTACACCGCCGCCGAGCGCGCGCGGCACTACATCCACGCGTCGCTGGATCAGCCGATTCTGCTGGACGACCTGGCGCGCGCCGCGGGCACGGATCGCTGGAGCCTGTCGCGCGATTTTCGCGCGCTGTTCGGCACCAGCCCTTATCGCTACGTGATGCTGCGGCGCCTGGATCTGGCGCGCCGGCTGATTGCGGCGGGGACTCCACTGGCGCAGGCTGCCGCGGACGCCGGCTTCACCGATCAAAGCCACCTCACGCGCCGCCATGTGCAGGCCTACGGCATGGCGCCCGACCGCTGGCGGCGGATGCTGCACGGCTGACGCGCGGCCCCGGCCAGCATCGGCAGAACCTGCTCGATCGTACAAGACGGCACGCCCGGCGCCGCCATATCGTGGGGCTTTCCCTCCCGAGAGTCCGCCATGTCCGTTTCCGCTTCCATCAATCTGGCCGCCAAGCTGGCCCTGATCCACGACCACTGGATGCCCAAGGTCATTGCCGAGATGAACGACTACCAGTTCAAGCTCGTCAAGCTGCAAGGCGAATTTGTCTGGCACTCGCACGCCGACACGGACGAGACGTTCATCGTCATCGCGGGCCATCTGCGGATCGCGTTGCGTGACGGCGAGATCGCGCTGGGTCCCGGCGAAATGACCGTGATCCCAAAGGGCGTGGAACACAAGCCCTGTGCGCCGCAGGAAGTGCAGCTCATGCTGATCGAGCCGCGCGGCGTCGCGAACACCGGCGACGAAGGCGGCCCGCGCCGCGCGCCCAACGACGTATGGATCTGATCGCCCGCGTTTGCTAACGTGTGGCCCAACAGTGGAGCCACTTCAGGAGGAAACCATGTCCAAAGTCATGCTGGTCACCGGCGGCAGCCGCGGCATCGGGGCCGCCATCGCCAAGCTGGCCGCCCGCCGCGGGTACGCGGTCGGCGTCAATTACCACGCCAATGCCGATGCCGCGCAGGCGGTCGTGGACGAGATCACCCGCGACGGCGGCAAGGCCGTCGCGATTCAGGCTGATGTCGCGCAGGAAGACCAGGTGCTGCGCATGTTCCGCACGCTGGACGACCGTCTGGGCCGCATCGACGCGCTGGTCAACAATGCCGGCATCCTGGAAAAGCAGATGCGCGTCGAGGACATGGACGCCGCCCGGCTGCACCGGGTGCTGTCCACCAATGTCGTCGGCGCGTTCCTGTGCGCGCGCGAAGCCGTGCGTCGGATGTCGCCGCGCCACGGCGGCCAGGGCGGCGCGATCGTCAACGTGTCGTCGGCCGCGGCGCGGTTGGGATCTCCCAACGAATATGTGGACTACGCCGCGTCCAAGGGCGCGATGGACACGCTGACCATCGGGCTGTCCAAGGAAGTTGCTCCCGAAGGCATCCGCGTGAACGGCGTGCGCCCCGGCACGATCTACACCGAGATGCACGCCAGCGGCGGCGAGCCGGGCCGCGTGGACCGGCTTAAGAGCGTGATTCCGCTGCGTCGTGGAGGCACCGTGGAAGAAGTGGCCGGGGCGGTGATGTGGCTGTTCTCGGACGAGGCCGGCTATACCAGCGGCTCGTTCATCGAGGTGTCGGGCGGAAGTTAACGGGCAACACGGCAAGACGCCACCAGATGGATTCTGTTCCGGTGTCTGACACCCGTTGGGACGCTGCTGCAAACTGACGAGCATCTCCCTAGGGTGTCAGACACCTGCGCAAGACTCCACTGGATGGGTTCTGTTCCGGTGTCTGACACCCGCTGAGACGCTGCTGCAAACTGACGAGCATCTCCTCAGGGTGTCAGACACCTGCGCATGACTCCACTGGATGGGTTCTGTTCCGGTGTCTGACACCCGTTGGGACGCTGCTGCAAACTGACGAGCATCT
>NZ_DAMCTG010000145.1:6186-7016 GCF_032113835.1 Achromobacter sp.
CCTCAGGGTGTCAGACACCTGCGCCCCACGGCGGGCCGTTCATCGAGGTGCCGGGCGGCAATTGGCGGGCAACCTGAATCACGACCCCTTGTCGTCGTCCGTCGAGATCAGGCGCTTTTCCTGGCTTGCGGAAATGCGTGCCTCGACGCGGCGCAGCACGGCCAGCACGAAGAGCGCCATCAGGGTGCTGACCACGGCAGTGGCCTCGCGGCCCATGCCTGCGGCCACGCCGATGGCGGCGGTCATCCAGATGCTGGCCGATGTCGTGAGACCGTGGATTTCGCGCTCGGCGCCCAGCTTGATGATGGCGCCCGCCCCCAGAAAACCGATGCCCGCGATGACGCCCTGCAGCACGCGGCTCAGGTCTCCGACCTCCATGCCGCCCTGCAACGGCACCAGCACGAAGATGGCCGCACCCAGCGCCACCAACATGTGGGTGCGCAGCCCGGCCGCCTTGCCGCTGCGTTCCCGTTCGTAACCCAGCAGGCCGCCCAAGAGGACGGCCATGCTCAAGCGCAGCACGATGCGTGTTGCCTCCGCCACATCCGGAATATCGGCAAATTCAGTACGCACTGCAGTCCAGACTTCCAGCCAGATTTGCGACATCGACGATTCCTTGGTGCCGAGTAGAGAACGAGCATAGCAGGCGGCACGACGACGCGGCACGCTGCGGTGCTTCGTTGCGCGGGTGTCTGACACCCTTGAGGCAGCCGTGCGATATGCGCAGGTGTCTGACACCCGTGAGGCAGCCATGCGATATGAAGCCGATCTCACTAGGGTGTCAGACACCTTGTATCTTGGCCACTGTAGTGATTAGCTATCGCTACACG
>NZ_DAMCTG010000146.1:0-6871 GCF_032113835.1 Achromobacter sp.
CGCTGCCGCCCGAGCCGTGGAAGAACGGCGGGGGCGTCACGCGCACGCTGGCGGCCGACCCCGCCGGACGCTGGCGCGTCAGCATCGCCGATATCGAACGCGACGGCCCGTATTCGCGCTTTCCGGGCTTTGACCGCGTGTCGGTCGTGCTGGCGGGTGAGGGCGTGATGTTGCAAGGCGAGGGCTGCACCGTGCCGTTGCGGCTGCATGAACCGGCGGTGTTTGGCGGCGATGCGTTGTGGCAGTCCACGTTGGTCGGCGGACCGGTGCAGGTGCTGAATCTCTTTGTCTTGCGCGGCGGGGCGGTGGCGTCGGTGACCTGTTCGGGCGCGCCGTCCGGTAACTGCGAGGTTGGCTCGCTGCCGGCCGGCGTGGACGGGCGCGAGGTCACGCGGCTCGTGGTGACGGCGGAGGAATATCGGATGTCGCGCGGCGTGGAAATGCGGGGCGTCGCCAATCTCTGCTCGGTGGCCACGAAAAGCGACTTCGCCGTGATCCTGGACATCACCGTCCAGAAAAGCGTCCCGAATTGAACAAACTGCAACCGTCCCCGCCACGACGCGGGAACGGCCGTTGATTCCTTTCACTCAGGAGTGTTTCCATGAAGGTACTTGCCGCGGTCAAGCGCGTGGTTGACTACAACGTCAACGTGCGCGTCAAGGCCGACCAGAGCGGCGTGGACATCGGCAACGTGAAGATGTCGATGAACCCGTTCGATGAAATCGCCGTCGAGGCGGCCGTGCGCCTGAAAGAGCAGGGCGTGGCCACCGACGTCGTGGCCGTGTCTTGCGGCACGGCGCAGTCGCAGGAGACGTTGCGCACCGCGCTGGCCATCGGCGCCGACCGTGGCGTGCTGGTGCACACGGATGCCGCCTTGCAGCCGCTGGAAGTCGCCAAGCTGCTGCGCGCCATCGTGGTCAAGGAAGCGCCCGCGCTGGTGATCCTGGGCAAGCAGGCCATCGACGACGACGCGTGCCAGACCGGCCAGATGCTGGCGGCGCTGCTGGGCTGGCCGCAGGCCACCAACGCCAGCGCCATCGCCATCGGCGAGGGCACGGCGCGCGTCACGCGCGAGGTGGACGGCGGCCTGGAAGTCGTGGAACTGACGCTGCCCGCCATCGTCACGGCGGACCTGCGCCTGAACGAACCGCGCTACGTCACGTTGCCCAACATCATGAAGGCCAAGAAGAAGCCGCTGGACGTCGAAACGCCCGAGGCGCTGGGCGTGGATCCCGTGTCCCGCCTGGAGACGCTGCGCGTCGAGGAACCCGCGGCCCGCGCGCCCGGCATCAAGGTCGCCGACGTGGCCGCGCTGGTCGACAAACTGAAGAATGAAGCCAAGGTGATCTGATGACTGTCCTCGTTATTGCCGAACACGATAATCGGGCGCTCAACGGCGCCACGCTCAACGCCATTGCCGCAGCGGGCAAGCTGGATATGCCGGTCCACGTGCTGGTTGCAGGCGGGGACGCGCAGTCCGTGGCCGAGGCGGCCGCACGCGTCGCCGGGGTGGAAAAGGTGCTGCTGGCGCAGGCGCCGCAGCTTGCTGATGGCCTGCCGGAAGCCGTGGCTGCGCAGGCCGTCGCGGTCGCCGCCGGCTATTCCCATGTGTTCCTGGCCGCGACGGCGCAAGGCAAGGGCGTGGCGCCGCGCATCGCCGCCTTGCTCGATGTGGCGCAGATTTCGGACGTCATCGACGTGCTGGCGCCGGATACGTACAAGCGTCCGATCTATGCCGGCAACGCGATCGCGACGGTCAAGAGCGGTTATCCGGTGGTCGTGGCCACGATCCGTCCCACGGCCTTTGACGCGGTGTCTGCCGAAGGCGGCAGCGCCGCGGTGGAGACCGTCGAAGCCGTGCCCGGCGCCGGTCTGTCGCGCTTTGTCAGCCGCGAGATCGCGGTGTCCGAACGCCCCGATTTGGGTGGCGCGCGCGCCGTGGTGTCGGGCGGTCGCGGGCTGGGCAGCGCCGAAAACTTCAAGCTGCTGGACCCGCTGGCGGAAAAGCTGGGCGCGGCGCTGGGCGCTTCGCGCGCGGCCGTGGATGCGGGCTACGCGCCGAACGACTGGCAGGTCGGCCAGACCGGCAAGATCGTCGCGCCGGAACTGTACGTGGCGGTCGGGATCTCGGGCGCGATCCAGCATCTGGCGGGCATGAAGGATTCCAAGGTCATCGTCGCCATCAACAAGGACGGCGATGCGCCGATCTTCGGCGTGGCGGATTACGGGCTGGTGGGCGACCTGTTCGAAGCCGTGCCGGCGCTGACGTCGTCGTTGCCGTGACGATGCGGCGTTGGCGCCGCAGAACGCGCTGACGCCGCAGGCAGCTCTTCGCTGCCGAAGCCCGCGTTCCTGGCGCCGCGGGCTTTACGTCAACGCCGCAGGCTGCGCCACAGCGTGGCCGGCGGCAGTCCCAGCGCCGGGGCCAGTTCCTTCTGGATCAGGCGTTCCATCGCCATCAGGATCACGTCGCGCGCCTCGGCGGGCAGCTTGCCCACCTCCTGCTGGCGCGCGGCCAGATACAGCGTCCGGGACAGAGCCGGATCGTCGGCCCGCGCCGCGCCCAGAAAGGGCGCCAGCGGCAACACGCGCAACTGGTCCAGGAAATGGCGCGACTGCCAGATGCACAGCGGCGTGCTGATGCCGAAGCCCAGCCCCGCCGTGACCAGGCTGAGCAGCGGATCGGTATTGTCGAATTCATAGGTGCGCTCGATCATCACGCCATGCGACTCGACCAGCCGGTCGATCTCGGCGCCGATGAAAGAGCGCGCACTGTAGCGGATGAACTGGGCGCGCTGGCCCAGTTCCTTGAGCGTGTCGATCCGGTCCATGCTCATCGAGCGCGGCACGATCAGCACGTAGGGCTCGCTGAACAGGCTGTATTTGCGGATGGTGGGCTTGCCCGCGGACGCGCTGGTGGTGACGACGAGGTCGAGCTGCCGGTCTTCAAGCTGCTTGTCCAGCACGGGCGTGATGCCCGACCACAGCCGGATCTGGCGCGACGCGCCGGACAGGCCGTGGATCAGCGTCGGCCCCAACGTGCCCGCAAACGAGTCCACGCAGCCGAAGCGCACGATGTTGCGCTTGGCCCGGCTGAGGTTGCGCACGCTTTCGGTCATGTCGCCGGCCTGCGCCAGCAGGCGCGCAGCGTGTTCGAACAGCAGCTCGCCCGCCGGCGTGGGCCGGGCGGGGCGGGTGCTGCGGTCCAGCAGTTCGGTCGACATGGCGGCTTCAAGCTGCTTGATCCGCTGCGAGACCGCCGCCTGCGAGAACCCCAGCAGCCGTGCCGCGCCCGAGACCGACGCCGCTTCCACCACCGCCACCCACGTCAATAGCAGGCTCCATTCCGGGTAGTTTTCCGTGCTGCTGAACGAAAAGCGATTCATGGCGTGGGCGTCCGGCGGCGTGTTGACAGGGCTTAGCGCTGGCGCGCGGTGGTCTGGCGCAGCGCGGCGGTGACCATGCCTTCGACCACCGGAATGACTTTTCCGGCCAGGTCGGGGCGATAGCCGTACGGGTACGTCTCGTCCATGTAGGTCGACTGGCACATCTCGAGCTGGATGGCGTGGACGTTGTCGGCCGGCGAACCGTAGTGGCGCGTGATGTAGCCGCCCTTGAAACGGCCGTTGACGGCCCAGGTGTAGTCCTTGCGGCCGTTCAATTGCTCATGCACGGCGGCCAGGATGTCGGGCGCGCAGGAGGCGCCGTCGGACGTGCCGATGTTCAGGTCAGGCAGCTTGCCCTCGAAGAGGCGCGGGAGCACGCTGGCGATCGAGTGCGCTTCCCACAACAGCACCGCGCCGTGCTCGGCCTTGATGCGGTCGATTTCGTCGCGCAGCTTGGCGTGATACGGCTTCCAGTAGGCGTCCAGGCGCTGGGCGCGTTCCGCATCGGTCAGCACGGCGTCGTTCTGGTACAGCGCATCGCCGCGAAATGCCTGAGTGGGGCACAGGCCGGTCTTGGTCTGCCCGGGATACAGGCTTTCGTCGTTGGGCGGGCGGTTCAGGTCGACCACGTAGCGCGAATAGCGCGCGCCCAGCACGGACGCACCCAGCGCCTGCGCGAATTGATACAGGGTGTCCAGATGCCAGTCGGTATCGCCGGACTGCAGGGCAACGTCCGTCATGTGCGGACGCTGCGCGTCGGGAATCAGGCTGCCAAGGTGGGGAATGGAGATCAGCAGCGGGGCGGTGCCGCGGCTGAATTGATAGGTGTCGCTCAAGAGAAAACTCCGGGTGGCTATGGCAATGCGCCGCGGCAAGGCCGCGAGCAGCGGGCGCTTGTATGCTAGGCAGCACCGCCCGCCGCGAGAATTGCATCAGTTTAATGGATGCTGATGATTAGCTGGGCCGATGCTGAATGGATTGGCCGCGGGGTGGTCGAAGGGGGCGGCGTTCCGGATCGGGCGGGTCATCCGCGGCCCGTAAGCTGAGCCGCAAGACCGCGTGAGGTAGAGTAGACGGCGCGCACACTCTAGCGAGCGGTCATGATCGATGAACTGATTCAACTGGGCAAGCTCGTCAGCCTGGGTCTGGCGCTGATGCTGCCGCTGGCCAATCCGCTGACATCCATGACGCTGCTGCTGTCGCTCGGCCAGCAGATTCCGTTCAAGGAGCGGCAGAAGCAGGTGACCCAGGCGGCGTTCTATGTCGTCGGGATCATGCTGGTGACGTACTACGCCGGCGCGCTGCTGATGCACACCTTCGGCATTTCCATCCCCGGGCTGCGCATTGCGGGCGGGCTTATCGTGGTCAGTATCGGCTTCAGCATGCTGTTTCCGTCGGACCAGCCGCGCGCGCTGGAGGCCGAGGCCACGGCCGACGCGCTCGAGCGTCAAAGCCCCAACATCGCCTTCGTGCCGCTGGCATTGCCGGGCACGGCGGGACCCGGCACGATCGCGATGATCATCAGCGGCGCGTCGTCGGTCGATACGGCCATTGCGCCGGACTACGTTCGATGGGTGGTGGCCGTGGCCCCGGTCATCGTGTTTTCGTTGCTGGGGCTGCTGTTCTGGATCTGCCTGCATTTTGCGGGCCGCATCGTCGCCGTGATCGGCAAGAGCGGCGTCGAGGCCATCTCGCGCGTCATGGGCTTTCTGCTGGTCTGCATGGGCGTGCAGTTCGTCATCAACGGCGTGTTGGAGATCGTGGGCAAGTATCCCAACTTGTAGCCGCAATATGTGTAGCCCCAATACCGCGACGATGCCGGGCGTTCATGCACGCCAGCGGCGGGGGCGAGCCGGCCGTCGAGTCTTTATGATTTTTGATTTCACCCCGTTTCATGCGGCTTGCTGAAACATAATCTGCGCTACATTACATTTTTTTAAATTTGCCGCGGCGCAGCCATGCACGTCCGCGGCGACGTTTTTTGTATGTGCTACATCATGATTGACGACAAGGTTTGGCAGTGCGCGGCAGTCCGCGTTTCCATCGCGGTTGGTGCGCGCAAGTGCCGATCAAGCACCGGCGGCGCGGCCGTCGCAATCTGCAAGCGTGCGTCATGATGGCCTGGCTACCCTTGATCGTGGTGGGACTGGTGGTCAGCGGTGTCGTCACCGCCTTGATGCGCGAGCCTGGCGTCCGCCTTTACGACTGGATCGCCGCCCGCGCGCGCCGGCAGCAACCGGCCGTCCGGCCACGAATTTCCGAGACCAAGCGCGAACCGTCGACCCAGACGGGCTGAGCCGCGCCGCATCCTTCGTTGCGGCGCCAGTCCTCTCAGCGCCCCGGTCTTTCCAGGCCTAGATGCCCGCGCAGTGTGGCGTGTTCGTAATCCTTGCGGAACAGCCCGCGCTGTTGCAGCACCGGCACCACCTGCTCCACGAAGTCGTCGATGCCGCCCGGCAGTGACGGGGGCATCAGGTTGAAGCCGTCGGCGCCTTCGTTCCTGAACCAGTGTTCCATGCGGTCGGCGATCTGCTCCGGCGTGCCCACCATCGTGCAGTGTCCGCCGCCCGCGGCCAGCCGGCCGAGCAACTGGCGCACGGTCGGCTGTTCGGTTTCGATGATGCGCAGGATGGTCCCGTAACGGCCCTTGGGGCCGGTGAACTCGGACAGCGGGGGCAGGGGCGGCACGGGCGCGTCCAGTTCCCAGCCCGAGCAATCCTGCAGGACGAACGTGCCCAGCTGGCGCAACGAGGCGTCCGCCGGCAGCAGCTCGTCCAGTTCGCGTTGCTTGGCGCGCGCTTCGGCTTCGGTCGAGCCGACGTAGGTCACGAGGCCCGGCATGATCGGCACGAACGCGTCGCGGCCCGCTGCCCGCACGCGCTGCTTGATGTCGCGGTAATAAGATTGCGCGGCCGGCAGGTCGTAGGCCACGGCATAGATGGCTTCCGCGCGGCGCGCCGCCAGATCGCGGCCCTGGTCCGAGGCGCCCGCCTGAAACAGCACCGGATGCCCTTGCGGCGGGCGCGGCACCGTGAGCGGGCCGTCCACCAGAAAGTGCTCGCCGTGGTGATTGATCTTGTGCAGGCGGTCCGGCACGCCGAAATGGCCATTGCGGTCGATGACCAGCGCGTCGTCGTCCCACGAGTCGAACAGCCGCAGCGCGACGTCGACGAATTCCTCGGCGCGCGCGTAGCGCCAGTCGTGGCCCGGCATGGCTTCGTAGCCATGGTTGCGCGCTTCGGCGTCGAACATCGAGGTCACCACGTTCCAGCCCATGCGCCCACCGGAAATGTGATCCAGCGAGGCCACCATGCGCGCCGCATGAAAGGGCGTGAAAAACGTGCTGGACACCGTGCTGATCAGGCCGATGTGCGTGGTGGCGCGGGCGATCGCCGCCATCGTGGTGAGGGGTTCGAGATACCAGCGCGGGCCGTCGCCGATGTTGTCCATCGACTGGCCGTCGGCAAAGAAGATGGCGTCGAGCT
>NZ_DAMCTG010000147.1:0-6858 GCF_032113835.1 Achromobacter sp.
TGCTGCTGGACAGCACGCTGCCGCCGCAGGACCTGGACAAGGCGCGCTGGGCGATCTTCTACTCCATCTCGAACACGCAGCCGGGTCTTAAGGGCATCAGCTTCGGCAACTTCCTGCTCAAGCGCGTGGTCGAGCAGTTGCTGGAAGAGCTGCCCAAGCTGAAGGCCTTTGCCACCTTGTCGCCGATTCCGGGGTTCACGGACTGGCTGGGCAAGCAGGACGCGCAGGCCGTCGAGGCGATCGTGCGCGAAGACAAGACGCGCGCCAAGGACCGCAAGCGCGAAGGCGTGCCGGACGGGCAGCGTTGGGTCGCGCGTCTGGCCAAGGCCGCGCAGGGCAAGGCGCCCGACGTGGTCAAGCGCGCCGGCTTCCGGCTGGCGGCCTGCTATCTGCAGTCGATGAAGAACGGGCTGCCGGTCGATCCGGTGGCGCGTTTTCACCTGGGCAACGGCGCGCGCATCGAGCGGCTGAATTGGGCGGCGGACACGTCACCCAAGGGGCTCAAGCAGTCGTGCGCCATGATGGTCAATTACCTGTACGACCTGGACGAACTGGACACCAACCTTCAGCGCCTGAACGACGGCAAGCCGCAGATCAGCCGCGGCGTGGGGCGCGTGGCCTGACCGCCGGACACACGGCGGCGGGTTCCTGACAATCACAACAAGGGCAGGGGACATGACGGAGAACGTGGCAGGCCAAGGCCAAGGCAGTGTGCGGCTTGATCGCGACGGGCATCTGGCCAGGGTGACGCTATCGCACCCGGGGCGCCTGAATGCGATCACGGTCGGCATGTGGCGCGAACTGCGCGATGTATTCACGCGCATCGCGAAAGACGACGCCGTGCGCTGCGTGATCGTGCGCGGCGAGGGCGGCAACTTCGCCGCCGGCGCCGACATCCGGGAGTTTCCTGCCGAACGCGCCGACATGGCCGGCGTGCAGCGCTATCACCGCGAGATCCTGGCGCCCGCCCTGCGCGCCGTGGCCGAATGCCCGCAACCGGTCATCGCCCAGATCGAGGGCGTGTGCGTCGGCGGCGGGCTGGAAATCGCCTGCCAGTGCGACCTGCGCATCGCCGGCGCGTCGGCCCGCTTCGGCGTGCCGATCAACCGCCTGGGCTTTCCGATGGCCCCCGACGAAATGCGCGGCCTGCTGGCGCTGGCCGGCCGGGCCGCGACGCTCGCCATCCTGCTGGAAGGCCGGGTGTTCGGCGCCGCCGAAGCCAAGGACCTGGGCCTCTTGACCCGCATCGTCGACGACGGCGAGGTGGCCGCGTCCGCCCGCCGCAGCGCCGACCGCATCGCCCAAGGCGCGCCGCTGGCCGCCCGCATCAACAAACGCTTGTCCGCCAGGCTCGCCACCGGCGCCGCCTTGACCGAGGACGAGTATCGCGATTATTTCTCCTATGCCGAAAGCCGGGACCACAGAGAGGGCGTGCGCGCCTTCCTGGCCGGCGAAGACCCTTCCTTTTCCGGAGACTAGACAGGTGAGCAACGCCAACCTATACGCTGTCCTGCAAGGCGGCTTTCCCAAAGACCGCAGCAAAGTCGCGCTCGAGACGCCCGACCTCCAATACACCTGGGACGACATCGACCGCGCGACCGCGTGCCTGGCGAACCTGCTGCAATCGCTGAACCTGCCCGACGGCGCGCGCGTCGCCGTGCAGGTCGAGAAGTCGCCCGAGGCGCTGCTGCTGTACCTGGCCACGCTGCGCGCCGGCCTCGTGTACCTGCCGCTGAACACCGCGTACCGCGAATCCGAGATCGAATACTTCCTGGGCAACGCCGAGCCGTCCGTCGTGGTCTGCGCCAGCAAGAACCTGGACTGGGTCAAGCGCGCCGCCGACAAGGCCAGCTGCCCGCACGTCTACACGCTGGACGAGGACCGCACGGGCACGCTGCTGGACGCCGCGGGCGGCCTGTCCCAATCGTTCAAGACCGTTGAAAGCAAGCCGGACGACCTGGCCGCGATCCTGTACACCTCGGGCACGACGGGCCGCAGCAAGGGCGCGATGCTGTCGCACGGCAATCTGGCGGCCAATGCGCGCACCCTGCACGAATACTGGGGCTGGCGCGAGGACGACGTGCTGCTGCACATGCTGCCGATCTTCCACGTGCACGGTCTGTTCGTCGCATCGCATGGCGCGCTGCTGGCGGGCGCGCGAATGATCTGGCTGCCCAAGCTGGATGCCGACCAGGCGCTGCACTACTTGCCGCAAAGCACCGTGATGATGGGCGTGCCGACGTACTACGTGCGTCTCTTGGCCGATCCGCGCTTTACCCGCGACGTCTGCGCCAACATGCGCCTGTTCATTTCGGGCTCCGCACCGCTGCTGGCCGAAACGTTCTCCGACTTCAAGGAACGCAGCGGCCATCCCATTCTTGAGCGCTACGGCATGAGCGAGACCGTCATGCTGACCTCCAATCCGTACGACGCCGCGCTGGGCGAGCGCCTGGCCGGCACGGTCGGCCGCGCCTTGCCGGGTGTGGATGTCCGGGTGGTCGACGACGCCGGCAAGCCGCTTGCGCCGGGCGAGATCGGCAACGTGCAGGTTCGCGGTCCCAACGTGTTTTCGGGCTACTGGCGCATGCCGGAAAAGACCCGCGAGGAATTCATGGAAGACGGCTGGTTCAAGACCGGCGACGTGGGCCGCTGGGGCGGCGAGTCCGCCGGCCGCACGGCGCCGGACGATTACCTGTCCATCGTCGGCCGCAGCAAGGACCTGATCATCTCCGGCGGCTACAACGTGTACCCCAAGGAGATCGAGACGCTCATCGACGACATGCCAGGCGTGTCGGAGTCGGCCGTGATCGGCGTGCCGCACCCGGACTTCGGCGAGGCCGTGGTGGCCGTCGTGGTGCCCAAGGACGGCGCGACGCTGGACGCCTCGGCCATGCAGGCGGAGCTGAAGAGCCGCATCGCCAACTTCAAGGTGCCCAAGCGCGTGCACATCATTGACCAACTGCCGCGCAACACGATGGGCAAGGTGCAGAAGAACGTGCTGCGCGAAACCTACAAGGCGCTGTAGTCCGCATTCACCGCAGCCAAGGAGACGCACCCCCATCCAATGCCCCGATAAGACTTGCCCGCCGCATTCAGAAGAAAAAAATATCTCAGCGACGAGACGCCAAAAAACAGGCGCCGTCCCCCGATGCAGCAAGAGGAGACAAAATGACTTATCGCACCACCGCCGCGGCCGTGTTCGCCGTGGCAGCCCTGGGTTTCGGCGGCGTTGCCGCCGCGCAATGGCCCGAACGCCCCATCACGCTGATCGTTCCGTTTCCCGCCGGCGGCGGCACGGACACGTTCGCCCGTCCGCTGGCCGCGCAGCTCACCACGCAGCTCGGCCAGACGGTGGTCATCGACAACAAGGGCGGCGCGGGCGGCACCGTCGGCGCGGGCGTGGCGGCCAAGGCCAAGCCCGACGGCTACACGTTCTTCATGGGCGGCGCGCACCATGCGCTGGCGCCTTCCCTGTACAAGAGCCTGAGCTACAACATCCAGAAGGATTTCGTGCCGGTCGCGCTCGTGGCGCAGCCGCCGCAGGTTGTCGTCATCAACGCAAGCAAGCTGCCGGTCAAGACCTTGCAGGAGTTCATCGATTACGCCAAGAAGCGCCCCGGCGAAATCAACTTCGGCACGGCAGGCAAGGGCAGCACGCACCACCTGGCGGGCGAGCTGTTTGCGATGCAGACGGGGATCAAGCTGGTGGACGTGCCGTATCAGGGCGCGGGCCCCATGCTGTCGGCGCTGATCGGCGGTCAGGTGGATCTGGCGTTCGACGGGCTGGGTTCGTCGGCCGGGCATATCCGCGCCGGCGCGATCAAGCCGCTGGCGGTGGCCGCCACCGAGCGTTCGCAATCGCTGCCCGACGTGCCCACGGCCGCCGAAGCTGGCGTGCCGAACTACGTCGTGTCGACCTGGTATGCGATCTGGGCGCCCGCAGGCACGCCCAAGGAAGCCACGGAACGGATGGCCGCCGAGATCACGAAGGCGCTGAATACGCCCAAGCTGAAGGAGACCTGGGCGGGCAACGGCACGGGCGTGCCCACGCTGACCGGCGCCGAGTTCGGCAAGTTCGTCGACAGCGAAGTCCAGCGCTGGGCCAAGGTCGTCAAGGACTCCGGCGTGACGTTGGACTAAGCGGCTGGACTAAGCGGCAAGACTAAGCGCCATCAGCGCCAATCGCTGGCCTGGCTCAGCCGGGCCAGCTGGTCGCGCGTCAGCGTCAGGCTGGCGGCCTTGACCAGTTCGTCCAGCTGGGCGAGCGAGGTGGCGCTGACGATGGGCGACGTGATGCCCGGCTGCGCGATCTGCCAGGCCAGCGCGGCCTGCGCGGGCGTGCAGCCGGCGTCCTCGGCCACCTCGTCCAGCGCGTTCAGGATGCGGTAGCCGCGATCGTTCAGATACGTGTCCACGATCTTCTTGCCGCGCGCGCTCTTGCCCGCGTCATCGGGGCGACGGTATTTGCCGCTGAGAAACCCGCTTGCCAGCGCAAAATAATTGATTGTGCCCATCTGCTGGGTTTTCACCAGGCTTTGCAGCCCGGATTCGAAGGGCTCGCGCGTGTACAGGTTGTATTCGGGCTGGATGCTTTCGTAGCGCGGCAGGCTGTGCCGCTCGCTGGCGATCAGCGCTTCCGACAGCCGCACGGCCGTGTAGTTGGACGCGCCGATCGCACGTACCTTGCCGGCTTCGATGTGCTTGGCGTACTCGGCCAGCGTGTCGGTCAGCGGCGTGTCCGGGTCGTCCTGGTGCGATTGATACAGGTCCACGTAGTCCGTCTGCAATCGCGCCAGCGATGCGTCCAGCGAGCGGAGGATGTAGGCGGGCGACAGGCCTTTCTGGCCCGGCCCCATTTCCATGCCGACCTTGGTGGCGATCAGCACCTGGTCGCGCTTGCCCGAGCGCTTGAGCCATTTGCCGATCAGGGTTTCGGATTCGCCGCCCTGGTTGCCGGGGACCCAGCGCGAATACATGTCGGCCGTGTCGATGAAATTCAGGCCGGCGTCCACCAGCGCGTCCAGCAAGGAAAAGGTGCCGGCCTCGTCGACGGTCCAGCCGAAGACGTTGCCGCCGAAAGTGAGCGGGGGAACCTGCAGGCCGGATCGGCCCAGTGCGCGTTTGATCATGGTGGCCTCGGGATGCCGTCGGCGGGCACGCGGAACGGGATGAACGGCGTTCGCCCGGCGGTTTTCAGTATATTCACGCCGGCGCACCGGGGGGCGATGCCCCAGGGCGGAGCGCGCCTGTATGGATGCACCATTACAGGGATTCCCCCCAAGTCCATTTGGTGGACGGCACGTTAGACTATACGGCTTTGTGGCAGGACAAACGGATCACAAATCCGCGCCCGCCATGAAGAAACCGGCAAATTCAACAAGCAACACCAGGGTTCAAGGAGCAAACATATGCTGATCGGAAAAAAACATTTTCTGACGGTTGGCGCGATGGCGCTGGCGATGGCTATCGCCGCACCGGTCGCCGCGCAGCAAAAGTCCGTCGCGGTGACCGCCATCGTCGAGCATCCGGCGCTGGACGCCGTGCGTGACGGCGTGCAAGACGCCCTCAAGCAAGCCGGCTACGAGCCGGGCAAGAACCTGAAGTGGCAGTATCAAAGCGCGCAAGGCAACAACGGCACCGCCGCGCAGATCGCCCGCAAGTTCGTCGGCGACCGCCCGGACGCCATCGTCGCGATCGCCACCCCGTCGGCGCAGGCCGTCGTGGCCGCCACCAAGGACGTGCCGGTGGTGTATTCCGCCGTGACCGATCCGGTCGCCGCCCAACTCGTGTCCAGCATGGACGCCTCGGGCACCAACGTGACCGGCGTGTCGGACCTGCTGGCGCTGGACAAGCAGGTTGAACTCATCAAGAAGATCCTGCCCAACGCCAAGCGCGTCGGCATCGTCTACAACCCGGGCGAGGCCAACTCGGTCGTCGTCGTCAAGAAGCTCCAGGAAATCCTGCCCAAGTCGGGCATGAGCCTGGTCGAAGCCGCCGCCCCGCGCTCGGTGGACGTGGCATCCGCCGCCCGCAGCCTGATCGGCAAGGTCGACGTCATCTACACCAATACCGACAACAACGTCGTGTCGGCGTACGAGTCGCTGGTCAAGGTGGGCAACGACGCCAAGATCCCGCTGATCGCGTCGGACACCGACAGCGTCAAGCGCGGCGGCATTGCCGCCCTCGGCATCAACTACCGCGATCTGGGCGTGCAGACCGGCAAGGTCGTCGTGCGCATCCTGAAGGGCGAGAAGCCTGGCGCGATTCCGTCTGAAATCAGCTCGAAGCTTGAGCTGTACGTGAATCCGGGCGCGGCCGCCAAGCAGGGCGTGACCCTGCCCGAGGCGCTGATCAAGTCCGCCGCGGTGGTCGTGAAATAATACGGCGCGAAATCGGCCCCGCCATGCCTATCCGGCGTGCGCGGGGTTTTTCTTGCGTTTTTCGTGGTGTTTTGCTTACCCGATGTTTTTCAGGGCGGCAGCGTTCACAAGATGCTCGCGGCCCGGCTTTCGTTTCTTATCTTGATTGGATCTGACCCATGTCATTGTTCTCGTTGTTAGGCGCGCTGGAGATCGGGCTGATCTTCAGTCTGGTGGCCTTGGGCGTGTTCATCTCCTTCCGCCTGCTGCGCTTCCCGGACCTGACCGTGGACGGCAGCTTTCCGCTGGGCGGCGCAGTCTGTGCGACGCTGATCGCCTCGGGCACCGATCCGTTTTCCGCCACCATCATCGCCACGATTGCCGGCGCGGCGGCCGGGCTGGTCACGGGCTGGCTGAACGTCAAGCTCAAGATCATGGATCTCTTGGCCAGCATCCTGATGATGATCGCCCTGTATTCGATCAACCTGCGCATCATGGG
>NZ_DAMCTG010000148.1:0-6789 GCF_032113835.1 Achromobacter sp.
CGTTAAGAACACACCGCAGCGGATTGCCCGCCACAGTGGAGTCAAAATACCTGCCGGCTGGCTGACCCTTGCGGGGTGGCCCGTGGGGGAGTCGCCTGGCTTGAGCAGGGCCTAATCAAAAAACTGCTTTAAAAATTCCTGCAGCAATACTGCCTGTAGCTGTACTGCCTATAGCAATACAGCTCATAACATCACTGGTTGGCGTGCTGCCAGAAATCCAGTATTGCCTGCACCGTTTCCGCGATCGTCAAATTGGACGAATCCAGCACGTGTGCATCTGCTGCGGGAGCCAGCGGCGCAGTGGCGCGCCCGGTGTCGCGCGCGTCACGCTCGCGCATATCCCGCAAGAGGTCGTCTAGATTAGCAGAAATTCCCTTTTCGATCAACTGCTTACGCCGCCTCTCCGCCCGAGCGACCACGTCGGCGACCAGGAAGACCTTCAGGGAAGCGTCCGGGAACACGACGGTGCCCATGTCGCGGCCGTCCGCTACCAGGCCGGGCGGTAGCCGGAAGGCGCGCTGGCGCTCGAGCAAGGCCTGCCGCACACCCGGGAAAGCCGCCACGCGTGACGCGAAATTGCCGACTTCTTCACGGCGGATGTCATGGCCGGCATCGGCGCCCTCGAGGTAGACGTGGGGGCCGTCGAAACGCACGTCCAGCGTCTCGGCCACACGCGCCACCGCAGGCTCGTCCTCGGCAGCGACGCCACGGTTGATGGCGGCCAGCGCGGTCAGGCGGTACAGCGCGCCGCTGTCCAGCACGGCCCAGCCCAGCGCCTTGGCGACGCGGTGAGCCACGGTGCCCTTGCCGGACGCGGTGGGACCGTCGATCGTGATGACCGGGGCCAGGGAAGCGGAAGTTGAAGCAGTCAAAGTCATGGATGCGATGCAGCGCTAGGCCGAAACCAGGCCGGCGTAGACGTCAAAGTAACCCGGGAACGTCTTGCTGACACATCCGGGGTCAAGAATGCGGACCGACGCCGGACCGAATGCCGCCAGCGAAAAGCACATCGCCATGCGGTGGTCATCCCAGGTGCCGATATGCGCGTCGCGCCAGGCGCCCTGCGCCGGCGGCGTCACGCGCAGCCAATCGGGGCCGGACTCCACCTGCGCGCCCAGCTTTTCCAGCTCGGTCTGCATGGCATGGATGCGGTCCGTTTCCTTGACGCGCCAGCTGCCGATGTTGCGCAGCCGGCACGGGCCGTCGGCATACAGGGCCAGCGCCGCAGCCGTCATCGCCGCGTCGGGAATCAGGTTGAAATCGGTGTCGAAAGCCTTGAGGCGCTCGCCGTCGGCAACCTGCACGCCCGACACCTCGATCCAGTCCGGACCATAGGTGACCTTGGCGCCCATGTCCGCCAGCGTGCTGGCGAACCCCACGTCGCCCTGGATGCTGTCGGCGCCGACACCGGTCACGCGCACCGGACCGCCGCCGATGGCGCCCAGCGCCAGGAAATACGACGCCGTCGATGCGTCCCCTTCCACCGCGATCTGGCCCGGACTGCGATAGGCTGCGCCCGCATCCACGACGAAACGGCTCCAGCCGTCGCGCTGCACCAGCACGCCGAAGCGCGCCATCAGGTTCAGCGTGATCTCGATATAGGGCTTGGAGATGAGTTCGCCCGCGACCTCGATGGTGACGGGCTTGCCGCTGCGCGCGGCCTGCAGCGGCGCGGCCAGCAGCAAGGCGGTCAGGAACTGGCTGGACACCGAACCCTGAACGCGGGTCACGGCGTTTTCAGCGATGTCGCCGCGGCCGATGTGCAGCGGCGGATAGCCCGGCTGGCCCAGATAGTCGACGCGCGCGCCCAGCGCGTTCAGGGCATCGACCAGGTCGCCGATCGGGCGCTCGTGCATGCGCGGCACGCCCGACAGGCGGTAATCGCCGCCCATGAGCGCCAGCGCCGCCGTCAACGGACGGATGGCGGTGCCTGCATTGCCCATGAAGAGGTCGGCGCTTTCCACCGGAAATCGGCTGACGCCCTGCACCGTGACGCGCCCGGCTTCCAGGTCGGACACCTGCACGCCCAACTGGCGCAACGCGGCCAGCATGACGCGAGTGTCGTCGGAGTCCAGCAGGCCGGTGATGACCGTCGTGCCGTCGGCGATGGCCGACAGCAACAGCACGCGGTTGGAAATGCTCTTGGATCCCGGCAAGGCCATCGCGCCCTGCGCGCGCCGCACGCGCGGCAGATCGAGGTAAGACAAAGCGCCCATTCAGCTACTCCTTGCGCCAGCCGCGGCGCGCACGCGCCGCCGTGTCCAGCAGCGTCAGCAAAGCCTCGCCGTCGCCATCGGCGATGGCGCGCTCGGCACGGTCCAGCACGCCGCGCACAGCGGCCAGCTCGGCCAGCATCGCGTCGCGATTGGACAAAAAAATGTCGCGCCACATCTCGGGCGATCCGGCGGCGATACGGGTGAAATCACGAAAGCCGCTGCCCGCCAGATCCAGCCGGGTCGCGGCGTCGGCAGCCGTGGCCACCTGTTCCATATACACCGACGACAGCAGGTGCGGAAGATGGCTGACCGAGGCGAGCACGCGATCGTGTGCATCGGCGTCCATGTCGATCACGTCCGCGCCGCAAGCCTGCCAGGCCCGGCGCACGAGCGCCATGGCCGCCGCGCCGTTTTCAGGCACGGGCGTGAGGATGACGGTCCGTCCGCGGTAAAGGCCCGCATCGGCGGCCTCCGGCCCGGTGCGCTCGGCGCCCGCGATGGGGTGGCCCGGCACGAACTGGCCAATGCGGTCACCCAACGCGGCGCGCGCCGCTTCGACCACTTCAGCCTTGGTGCTGCCGCCGTCGGTCAGCACGGCGCCCGGCGAGAGGTGCGGCCTTATCTGCGACAGCACGTTCGTCAGACCGCCGACCGGCGTGGCCAGCATGATGAGGTCAGCCTGAGCCGCCGCGGCTTCGGCCGATACGGCCTCGTCGATGAGACCCAGCGCAACGGCGCGTTCCAGGGACTGCGCATTGCGTCCCACGCCCAGCACCTTGCCCACCTGCCCTGCCTGCCGCAAGGCCGCTGCAAACGAACCGCCGATCAAGCCGACGCCAACCACGGCCAATACAGGAATCAGGGGGCCCGAGGCCCCCTGATCGGAAGAAGGTAACGCGTCGTTCATGCGGTCAGGATGGCGGTCAGGGCGTCGATGAATCGGGCGTTTTCCTGGGGCAGCCCGATGGACACGCGCAGCCACTCCGGCAGACCGTCGCCCGCGACGGGGCGCACGATGACGCCGCGCTTGAGGAGTTCAAGATTGATGCGCGGCGCGTCGCCCACGTGGACCAAAACGAAGTTGCCGTAGCTGGGCACGTAACGCAGATTGAGCTTGTCGAACGCGGCGCACAGTTGCGCCTTGCCCGCCTTGTTGGAGGCGTAGGCTTCTTCCAGGTATTCCGCGTCGCCCAGCGCGGCGATGGCCGCGGCCTGGGCCAGCGTGTTGACGTTGAACGGCTGGCGCACGCGGTTGAGCAGATCGGTCAGGCCGGGCTGCGCCACCGAGAAGCCGACGCGCAGGCCTGCCAGGCCGTAGGCCTTGGAGAACGTGCGCGACACGATCAGGTTCGGATAACGACGCGCCAACGCGGTGCTGTCGAAGCGGAATTCCGGATCCAGGTATTCGTTGTAGGCCTCATCCAGCACGACCGTGACGCGGTCGCCGTGCGCGGTATGCACGCGCTCCAGGAATTCGGCGATCTTCTCGCCCGGCACGAAGGTGCCGGTGGGATTGTTCGGGTTGGCGATGAACAACAGGCGCGTGTCGTCGGCGATGGCGTCGAACATCGCATCCAGGTCGTGGCCGTGGTCGACGGCCGGCACCACGATGTGGCGCGCGCCGCGCGCCTGCGTGGCCAGACGATAGACGGCAAACGAGTACTGCGCGTACACCGCCGAGGCGCCCGGCTCCAGCAGCGCCAGCGCGGCGATTTCCAGAATGTCGTTCGAGCCGTTGCCGAGCGTGATCCAGTTCATCGGCACGCCGTAGCGTTCGGCGAGCGCCGCCTTCAGATCAAAGCCATTGGGATCCGGATAGCGCGCCAGCGATTCTGCGGCGGCCAGCATGGCCGCCTTTGCCGACTTGGGCATGCCCAAGGGATTTTCGTTGGAGGCCAGCTTGACGATGGTCGCCGGATCCAGCCCGAACTCGCGGGCCAGTTCTTCGATCGGCTTGCCGGCCTGGTACGGGGCGATGGCGCTGACGTGCGCGGGGGCAACGAGGGGCTTGGATGCGTTGGTCATGATGTGGGATATCACTGCGCCGGGTACGAGCCCAGCACTTTGAGGTAGGCAACCTGCGCCTGCAAGGCCGCCAGGGCGCGCTCGACATTCGGGTCGTTCCGGTGGCCCAGGACGTCGACGTAGAAATAGTATTCCCACTGGCCGGTGCGCGCGGGGCGCGACTCGAAGCGCGTCATCGATACGCCGTTGGCGGCCAGGGGCGCCAGCATTTCGTAGACCGCGCCCGCGCGGTTCGGCACCGCCAGGATCAGGCTGGTCTTGTCCTTGCCGCTGACCAGCGGCTCGATATTGCCGATCGCCAGGAAGCGGGTGCGGTTGTGCGGGTCGTCCTGGATGCCGGCGGCGACGATCTGCAGGTTCCAGGCGGGCGCGGCCACTTCGCCGGCGATGGCGGCGATGCTCGCATCCGACGCGGCCGCGCGTGCCGCCTCGGAATTGCTGGAGGCGGCCACGCGCTCGACGTCGGGATAGTTGCGCGTCAGCCAGCCCTGGCACTGGGCCAGCGCCTGCGGGTGCGCGGAAATCGTCTTGATGCCGTCCATGCTGCCCGACTGCGACATCAGGCAATGGCGGATGACGAGCGAACGCTCGCCCAGGATCTTGACCGGGGTATTCAGCAGCAGGTCCAGGCTGCGGTTGACGGCGCCTTCGGTGGAGTTTTCCACCGGCACCATGCCCACATCTGCCTGGCCGGCCTCGACGGCCCGGAAGACCTCGTCGAACGAAGCGCAAGGCAGCTTCTGGACCGCATGGCCAAAATGCTCCAGTGCGGCCTGTTCCGAGAACGAGCCCTGCGGTCCCAGGAACGCAACGGTCATGCCGCGTTCCAGGCCCCGGCATGCGGAGATGATTTCGGTCCAGACCGACGCCACGCCGGCGTTCGGAAACGGTCCGGGATTGATCTGCTGCAGGCGGCGGATGACCTCGGCCTCGCGCTCGGGGCGCAGCACCGGGCCATCGGCGTGCGCGGCATGCTTGGCCTCGCCCACTTCCAGCGCGGCGCGCGCGCGCTGCGACAGAAGATCGAGGATCTGCGCGTCGAGGTCGTCGATGCGCTTGCGCAGGGGAAGCAGCTTGCGCTGCAGCTCGTCATCCATGGCGGCGCTCGAATTCCTTCAGGTACTCGACCAGCGCCGTCACGCCTTCGAGCGGCAGCGCGTTGTAGATGGAGGCGCGCATGCCGCCCACGCTCTTGTGACCCTTCAATTGCGTGAGACCCGCTGCCTCGGCGCCCTTCAGGAAGGCGTCGTTGAGCGATTCGTCATGCAGCACGAACGGCACGTTCATGCGCGAGCGCACGGGTGCGTGGATGGGATTGCGGTAGAAGCCGGTGCTGTCCAGGTAGCCGTACAGCAGATCGGCCTTGGCCTTGTTGGCGGCTTCCATGCCCGCCACGCCGCCATTGGCCTTGACCCACTTGAACACCAGGCCCGCGATGTAGATCGCAAAGGTCGGCGGGGTGTTGTACCGCGAGTGTTCGGCCGCCACGTTGGCGTAGTCAAACGCCGAGGGGCAGATCGGCAAGGCCTGGCCGATCAGGTCGCGGCGCGCGATGACCATGGTGACGCCGGCCGGACCGGCGTTTTTCTGCGCGCCGGCGTACATCATGCCGCAGCGGGACACGTCCATCGGGCGCGACAGGAAATGCGAAGAGGCGTCGATGACCAGCGGCACGTCGGGCGCGCCGAGGTCGGCGGTGTCGGGCCAGTCCAGAAACTCGACGCCGCCAATGGTTTCGTTGCTGCACAGGTGCAGGTAGGCCGATTCCTTGCGCACCTGCCAGGTATTGGCGGGCGGCACCCAGGTCAGCGGCCCCTGCTCGTGGCCATCGATCTGGGTGGCGTGATCGGAGCTGGCCGCAACGTGCGTGCTGCCGTAGCGGCCGGCTTCCTTGAACGATCGCTTGGACCAATGGCCCGTCACGACGAAATCCGCGGCGGGCGCGCCGCGGCGTCCCATGAGATTCATGGGGACGATGGCGTTTTCCCCGGAACCGCCGCCTTGCATGAACATGACGGCGTAGTCGGCCGGCAGGCCCAGCAGGTCGCGCAGATCGGATTCTGCTTCATCGCAGATCTGCACGAAATGCTTGCCGCGATGGCTCATTTCCATCACGGACATGCCGCTGCCGTGCCAGTCCAGCATTTCTGCAGCGGCTTGCTGCAGCACCACCTCGGGCAAGACCGAGGGGCCAGCCGAGAAGTTCCAGGGGCGGGCCATTATTGCTCCGTAGGTTCCGTCGAATCTGCTGCGTCGCTGCTGTCGTCGCCACCGGTTTCCTGGCCGTCTTCGTCCAGTTCGCCGTCGTCGTCCGCATCGCTTTCGACGACACGGCGCACGCCGGACAGCGTGCTGCCGTCGTCGACGTTGATCAGCGTGACACCCTGCGTCGCACGGCCCATTTCGCGGATTTCCGCGACGCGGGTGCGCACCAGGACGCCGCCGGTGGTGATGAGCATGATCTCATCGGTAGGCGTGACCAGCACCGCGCCCACCACCTTGCCGTTGCGCGAGGTGGTCTGGATGGCGATCATGCCCTTCGTGCCGC
>NZ_DAMCTG010000149.1:0-6779 GCF_032113835.1 Achromobacter sp.
CGGCGGTGGCGGGCGCCGGCGATTCCGAAGATTGAGGGCGTAGAGCGGCTTGCATAACCCGGATTATTCGCCTGCCCGGTCCCCGCCACATTGATCTTGCGCAAACGGCGAGCACCGCGTCTGCCGCGGGGCAAGCTTTTCCGAGACGGGCGAGCGCGTGCCTGATGCACTGCCCTCCCCCGTAAAATGCCGCGATTCACCGGGCAAGACTTACTCAGCGAGAATCATGCAGCCCGATTCCCGCAACACATTCCCGCAGCAAACAAGGAACAAACATGGAAACCGAACTGGAAGGCCGCCTGCTGGCCATGCGCCAAGCGCTGGCGATCGCGATCGCCCTGTCGACCCGCAGCAGCCCCCAGGCCACCGACATGGCGCTGGAACTCCTGGGCGACCTGAAGGCCAATCTGGACGACACGCCGGCGGACAGCCCGTTCGGCAAGCCGGAATGGGTGGTGGGCGCACATGACGAACTCGACGGCATTGCCCGGCTGGTTCGGGCGTTCACGCAAACGCCCGAACCGGACGGCGACGCGCAGTAGGCGCATGCCGAACCCAGGCCGGAATATTCCTCCACTGGCCTGACCACCAGACGAACAGCGGTGGAATCCCTCACATCGTTTTCCCTGAAAGTGACGGTTTCCCCTTTTGTTTCAAAGGCGAGGTGCCTATATTGGTGGCCTGACCACCAGGCCAACCCTTTGCGCAGACCGCCCGATGAGCACCTTTCAAGCCGTCGCTGTCACTCGTCTGTATCGCATGATCGCCGACCAGATTGCGGGACGCATCCGGGCGGGCGACTTTCCGCGCGGCCGGCGGTTGCCGTCAGAAAGGGATCTGGCCGAACAACTTCAGGTCAGCCGCGCGTCGATCCGCGAAGCGTTGATCGCGCTTGAAATCGAGGGCTATGTCGAGGTCCGCGTCGGCACCGGCGTATTCGTGGCGGACAAGGAAGGCGCCGGCGCGGCGTCTGCCGCCGGGCCGAACGCCAATGCGGCGCAAAGCGCCGACGACATCGGGCCGTTCGACCTGCTGGAAGCCCGCCTGCTCATCGAACCCGAATGCGCCGGCATGGCCGCCCAGCACGCCACGCCCGCCCAGCTTGCGGCGATCCGCGAGGCGCACGAAGGCATGTCCCTGACGGATTCGCCCGGCCGGCACGACCGCGAGTTCCACGGCGCGATCGCAGCCGCCTGCGGCAACGCCGCGCTGGCCGCCGCGGTGGGCCATCTGTGGAACCTGACCCAGTCCAGCTCGGTGTACCGGCGGATGCAGGACTACTTCGTCGATGCCAAGGTGTGGGCCGTCGCCCACGCCGAACACCAACGCATCCTGACCGCAATCGTGGCGCGCGACCCCATGCGGGCGCGCCATGCCATGCACGCGCACCTGCTTGGCATCCTGGCGCGATTGCGCGAGGACTTTGGCGACGTTTCCAACCCCCGAGGCGATCTATGACGACATCCACCCTGTCCATCAACGGCAATCGGCTGTGGCAATCCTTGATGGATCTTGCGCAGATCGGCGCGACGCCCAAGGGCGGCAACTGCCGCCTGGCGCTCACCGCGCTCGATGGCCAGGGGCGCGATCTGGTGACCGGCTGGATGCGCGACGCCGGCATGACGGTGCGCGTGGACCAGGTGGGCAACATCTTTGCCCGGCGCGCGGGCCGCGACGACAGCCTGCCGCCCGTCATGACGGGCAGCCACATCGACACGCAGCCCACGGGCGGCAAGTTCGACGGCTGTTATGGCGTGTTGGCCGGGCTGGAAGTCATCCGCACCCTGAACGACGCGGGCGTGCAGACCGAAGCTCCGCTGGAAGTGGCCATCTGGACCAACGAGGAAGGTTCGCGCTTCGTGCCCGTGATGATGGGATCGGGCGTATTTGCAGGCAAATTTCCGCTGGAGACCGCGCTGTCGGCCCGCGACGCGCAGGGCATCAGCGTGCGCGACGAGCTTGCCGCCATCGGGTACGCGGGCGCCGATCCCGTGGGCGGCCGCCCGGTCGACGCCTATTTCGAGGCGCACATCGAGCAGGGCCCGATCCTTGAGCACGAGGAAAAGACCGTCGGCGTGGTGACCGGGTCGCTCGGCCTGCGCTGGTACGACGTCACGGTGACAGGCATGGAGATGCACGCCGGTCCGACGCCGATGGCGATCCGCCGCGACGCGCTTTTTGCCACGAGCTTCCTGCTTCAAGCGGTCGTGAACATCGCCAACACCCACCAGCCGCACGGACGCGGCACGGTGGGCGAGATCCACGCTTTTCCGGGATCGCGCAACGTGATCCCGGGCCAGGTGCGTTTCACCACGGACCTGCGCCACGAAGACGAGGCGACGCTGGACCGCATGGACCAGGATTGGCGGCGCGTCTGCGACGACATCGCCGTCGCGCATGGCGTGCGTGTCGAGGTGAAGGATGTGCAGTATTTCCCGCCGACGCCGTTCGATCAAGATCTGGTCGACAAGGTGCGCAAGGGCGCCGCGAACCGTGGCCTGCCCGCCATGAACATCGTCACCGGCGCCGGACACGACGCCGTCTACATGGCCGCCGTCGCACCTACCGCCATGATCTTCGTGCCATGCAAGGACGGCATCAGCCACAACGAGATCGAAGACGCCCGGCCCGAGCATCTGGAGGCCGGTTGCAACGTATTGCTCGACGCCATGGTGGCGCGGGCCAACGGCGCCAGTTAGCGCCCTGAATGATTTGCCCAAGCCGTAGCCAGCACGCCTGATTCGTCCAACAAAAAATGCAAAGGGGAAAAACTTGCAGCCGGACATTCACCGCACCGCAGCCGCCCACGCCGTCCACGCGGCGCTCGCCGCCCTCGCCTCCCTGGCGAAGCACCACTGAATTCTCCGCATTGGTGCGCGGCGCCTTAACCAGCACCTGAACGAAGCATTGTTGCAGCAGCTCCACCCGCAGTACCCGAGAAACGCAGGTGGCATGAGGTTTGCTTGATTCGGCACGGCTATCGCCGCGTCCAAGCGGCCGCCTGTCCGACCCTTTCCAGCCCGGAGGCTCGCAGTGAAATCGAAAAACTGGTTTTCCCTAAGCATCGGCGCATTGGTCCTTGCGGCCGCGCTGCCCGCCACGCAGGCGTTCGCCCAGACCAAGGGCGGCACGCTGAACATGATCGTGCAGCCCGAACCGCCGGTGATCGTCACGGCCATCAATCAGCAGGGGCCGACGCAATTCGTTGCGGGCAAGATCTACGAGAGCCTGCTGACCTACTCCACCGACTTGAAGCCGCAGCCCGGCCTGGCCAAGTCCTGGGAAGCCGCCGCGGACGGGCTGACCTACACCTTCCATCTGCAGGACAACGTGAAGTGGCATGACGGCAAACCGTTCACGTCCGAAGACGTGGTGTTCTCGCTGGCGGAGATGCTGCCCAAGACCCATGCGCGCGCCCGCGTCATCCTGAACAAGTTCGTCGATTCCGTGACGGCGCCGGACGCCAAGACCGTGGTCATCAAGCTGAAGACGCCGTTTCCGGCCTTCATGCTGATGTTCGAACCCGGCTTTGCGCCCATGATGCCCAAGCATCTGTACGCCGGCACGGACTTCATGACCAACCCCGCCAACCAGAAGCCCGTGGGCACCGGCCCGTTCGTCTTCAAGGAATGGAAGCGCGGCGAATACATCAAGCTGGCGCGCAACCCGGACTACTGGAAGCCGGGCAAGCCCTACCTGGATGAACTGGTATTCAACGTGATTCCGGATGCGGCCTCGCGCGCCGTGGCCTTTGAGCGCGGCAGCGTGGACGTGCTGCGCGGCGGCGACGTCGACAACGTCGACATCAAGCGCCTGCGCGGCCTGCCCAATGTGGAATACACGACGGCGGGCTGGGAGATGTTCTCGCCGCAGGCCTACCTGATCTTCAACATGCGCAAGCCGCCCTTCGACAACCTGAAGGTGCGCCAGGCCGTCATGGCCGCGATGAACCGCAACATGGTGGTCAACAACATCTTCTTCGGCCTGGGCAAGGTGTCGACCAGCCCGTTCGTGACGACCGAGATGTTCTACGACAAGAACATGCCGCCGATGCCGTTCGACATGAAGAAGGCGCGCGCGCTGATCAAGGAATCGGGCATCAAGCCGGGCGACTACACGATCCGCCAGTTGAGCTTCCCGTACGGCTCGACCTGGGACCGGCTGGGCGAATACACCAAACAGGCGCTCGAACAGCTTGGCTTCAAGGTGAACGTGGAATCGACGGACGCCGGCGGCTGGGCCAGCCGCACCGGCAATTGGGACTTCGACCTGACCACCACCTTCACCTACCAGTACGGCGACCCCGCGCTGGGCGTGCAGCGGCTGTACATCTCGTCGAACATCGTGAAGGGATCGCCCTTTGCCAACGTGCAGGGATACAGCAATCCCGAGACCGACAAGATGTGGGAGGCCGCCGCCTCCGAAGTCGATCCAGCCAAGCGTCAAGAGCTCTACACCAAGATCCAGACGACGTTGGTCAATGAGGTGGCCAATGGCTTCCTGGTCGACATGGAGTTCCCCACCCTGTCTCGCGCCAACGTGAAGAACCTGGTGAAGACCGCCATCGGTCTGAACGAGTCGTTCGACGACGTCTACATCGAGAAGAAGTAAGCGCTGCCGAAGCGCCGCCGTGGGCTTGACCCGCGGCGGCGCCCGGCTGCGCGATGGGCCCGCTTGCCGCCGGCAAAGCCCGTCCTGAAAGGACCCGAGCATGAGATTCCTGTCTTTCCTGCTTTCCCGCATCGGCAAGGCCCTGGTGGTGGTGCTGGGCGTGGTGATCATCAATTTCTTCCTGATCCGGCTGGCGCCCGGCGACCCCGCCGCCGTGCTGGCCGGACAGGCCGGCGCGGGCGATGCCGCCTACGTGGACCAACTACGCGTCGCCTTCGGGCTGGACAAGCCGATCATGACCCAGTTGCTGCTCTACCTGAAGGGTGTGGTGCAGCTGGACCTGGGCTTTTCCTACCGGAACCATGTGCCGGTGCTGGACCTGATCGTCGAGCGCCTGCCCGCCACGTTCCTCCTGATGTCGTGCGCCTTCGTGTTTTCCATCGTGCTGGGCGTGCTGCTGGGCGTGGTGGCGGCCAAGGCTCGCTACCGCAACAAGCGCCGCTGGATCGATAGCTCGGTGATGACCGGCGCCCTGCTCCTGTACGCCACGCCGCTCTTCTGGTTATCGCTGATGGGCATCCTGCTGTTTTCGGTGGTGCTGGGCTGGCTGCCGGCGTTCGGCATGGAAACCGTGGGCGCCAACCTGACCGGCTGGGCGCGCGCGGGCGACATCGCGCTGCACCTCATCCTGCCGACCGTGACACTGGGCTGCTTCTTCATGGCCGTCTACGTGCGGCTGACCCGCGCATCGATGCTGGAAGTGATCGGCATGGACTTTGTGAAAACGGCCCGCGCCAAGGGCGTGAGCCCCAGCCGCGTGATCCGCGCGCACGTGCTGCGCAACGCGCTGCTGCCGGTCATCACGTTTGCCGGCATCCAGCTCGGGCAAATGGCGGGCGGCGCAGTCCTGACCGAAACCGTCTTTGCGTGGCCCGGCATCGGACGCCTGATGTTCGACGCCCTGCTGCAACGCGACTACCAGCTTCTGCTGGGCATCTTCCTGGTCACGTCCATCATGGTCGTCGTCTTCAACCTGTTGACCGACGTGCTGTACCGCCTGATCGATCCGCGCATCGGCGCGGGCGCGCAGCAAGGAGCTTCCGCATGAAGTCATTCGCCCAACGTTACATGCGCAATTACGGGGCGGTGGCCGGCCTGGTCATCATGCTGATCGTGGTGGCCGTGGCCCTGGCGGCGCCGCTGCTGTACGAGGAATCGCCGTGGATGATGGTGGCCGATCCGCTGATCCCGCCGTTCACCAACGCGGACTATCCGTTCGGCACGGACATGCTGGGCCGCGACATCACGGCCGGCCTGGTGTGGGGCGCGCGCGTGTCGCTGATGGTGGGGCTGCTGTCGACCGCCGTGGCGCTGCTGTTCGGCATCCTGGTCGGTTCCGTGGCCGGCTATTGCGGCGGCCGCGTGGACGATGCGCTGATGCGCTTCACCGAGTTCTTCCAGACCATTCCGCAACTGGCGATGGCCGTGGTGCTGGTGGCCATCCTGAGTCCGTCGGTGTATTCGATCATGGGCGCGATCGCCGTGGTGTCATGGCCGCCGGCCGCGCGGCTGGTGCGGTCGGAGTTCATGACGCTCAAGCAGCGCGAGTTCGTGCAGGCGGCCATCGTCATTGGCCAGACGCCGGCGCGCATCGTCGGCACACAGATCCTGCCCAACGCCATGTCGCCCATCATCGTGTCGGCCTCGTTTATGGTGGCGACCGCCATCCTGACCGAGTCGTCCCTGTCGTTTCTGGGGCTGGGGGACCGCAACCTGATGAGCTGGGGCTTCATGATCGGCGCGGCACGCACGATGATCCGCGAAGCCTGGTGGATGAGCGTGTGGCCCGGCGTCGCCATTCTGCTGACCGTGCTGGCCATCAACCTGATCGGCGAAGGCCTGAACGACGCCCTCAACCCGCAACTGCGCAAGCGCGGCGAATAGGAGGCCGGCATGAATCCAACCCCAGAATCGACGCCGCTGCTGTCCATCCAGAACCTGTCCATTGCACTGCCCAAGGGCGGCGACCGTCCCTACGCGGTGGAAAACGTCTCGTACGACATCCGCGCCGGGGAGATCCTGTGCATCGTGGGCGAATCCGGGTCGGGCAAGTCCATGAGCGCCAACGCCATCATGGGACTGCTGCCCGACTACCTGACGCCGCAGCA
>NZ_DAMCTG010000150.1:0-6692 GCF_032113835.1 Achromobacter sp.
TCAGGCTTTTATTGCTCAAAACCCCGCAGGTATCCCCTGCGGGGTTTTGTCTTTGCGGAGTTCCACATTGTGGCGTTCAAATAAGAAACCCCTCGCGGCTGGCGCCGCGAGGGGTTTTGTTTTGTCGCTTACCTGGATGCCGCGCCGCGCTGGATTTGTCTGTGTCGCGCGCTTGTCAGAGCGGGCTGCGAGGTCCGCCAACGTATTCCTGGCGGTCGATACCGTGGCGTTGGAGTTTGTCGTAGAACGTCTTGCGGGGAATGCCTAGCGCTTCGAGTGTGGCTTTGATGTCGCCGCGGTGGGCGGTGAGAGCATCGCGGATGATTTGAGCTTCGACCTGCTCCATGCGTTCGGGAAGGCTGAGCGAGCCGCCTTGCGTCGGGGTGGACTCGGGGGCTGGGCTGTTGAGAACGCCGAGCACGAAACGTTCTGCGAAGTGCGCGAGTTCGCGCACATTGCCCGGCCAGTCGTGCGTCATCAGGTGCTGGCGGATCGAGGCGGGCATGTCGGGGATGTCGCGCTGGAACCGGCGCGAGGCATGGCCGAGGTAGTGGGCGAAGAGCAGCGGGATGTCTTCGCGGCGTTCCCGCAAGGGCGGGAGGCGGATCGTGACGACGTTGAGGCGGTAGAACAGATCTTCGCGGAACTTGGCGCGGATGGCGGGGCTACCCAGATCTTCTTTTGTGGCGGCAACAACTCGCAGGTCGAGATTGCGGACTTCGTTGCTGCCGAGTGGGGTGATCTGGCGAGATTCGAGCACGCGCAGCAGCTTGACTTGGACTGCGAGCGGCATGCTTTCGATTTCGTCGAGGAACAGTGTGCCGCCGCTGGCGTGCTCGATGCGGCCGATGCGTTTCTTTTGCGCGCCTGTGAAAGCGCCGGGTTCGTGACCGAAGAGTTCACTTTCGATGACGCTTTCCGGCAAAGCGCCGCAATTGATGGCGACAAGTGCGCGGTGCCGGCGGCGACTTAGGCGGTGTAGTGCGGTGGCGACGACTTCCTTGCCGGTGCCGGTTTCGCCCTCGACGAGCACGTCGACATCGGCGTCCGCGATGTGTCGCAAAGTTTGCTTGATGCGCTGCATGGCGGGCGTGGTGCCGATGAACGGCACCTCGTCGGCTTCAACGGCGAAGGCGGCTTCGCGAAGGCGGCGGTTTTCGAGGACGAGGCGTCGCTTTTCGGCGGCGTGGCTGATGGCCGCGACCAGGCGGTCGGCCGGGTAAGGTTTGGACAGGAAGTCATATGCGCCCTCCCGCATGCATTGAACCGCCGTGGCGATGTCGCCGTGGCCGGTGATCAGGATGACCGGGATATCAGGATCGATGGCGCGTAGCCGTTGGAAGAGCTCGAGCCCGTCGATATCGGGCATGCGGATATCCGTAACAACCACCCCGTCGAAGTGCCGGTCCAGGGCCGGCAACGCAGCGCGGGCGCTGGCGTGCGCCGCGACCGAGATACCGTGAAGCTTCAGGGTTTGCTGGGCGGCGCGGCGCAACTCGTCGTCGTCGTCGATAAAGACGGCGTGGGGCGCGACGGACCGCTGCATGCGGTCGTCGGTGACGTCGGCGGACTTTACGGCCTTTGAGGGATTGGGGCCATTTGCGTCATCAACGGCACCTGCGGCATCGGCGATCTCTGCGACCTTTGCGGCATTCTGGGCATCTGCAGAATTTGAGGCGGTTTCGGTTTCGGTTTCGGTTTCGGTTTCGGCTTCGGCGGCGGAGGACTGAGGATCAGGGGCGCGCGTCATGATGAGTACTCGGTTCGTGGCGTTTATCCGGCGCTTTGCGCAGGGTCAGGATGAACAAGGCGCCGGTGTTCGGCGCACGGGGGGACGACAAGCGGGCATCGTCCGGCCGTGCAGCGCGAAGTTCGCCACCGAATTCGGTGACGATGTCCCGGCTGATGACGAGGCCCAGGCCCATGCCGTCGGGCTTGGTCGTGTGAAAGGGGGTGAAAAGGTGCGCGCGGGCTTGGTCGGACAGGCCCGGGCCGTTGTCGTGAACGTGTAATTGCACCGTGTCGCCGAGGTCTTGCAGGGCGATGACTATCCGGCCGCTCTGGGCGCCTTCCAGCGCCTCGAGCCCGTTCTGCAGCAAATTGACCAGCACCTGCTCGAGTCGGACCCGGTTGGCCTGTACGCTGCAGTTCTGGTTGCGAGGCGGGCTTTGCAGCGTAACGCCCTGACGGCGGGCGCGCGGGCCCACGAGGAGGATCGCCCCTTCCAGGGCCTCCATCAGATCGGTCGGCCCCACCGTCGCACCCGCCTTTCGCGAGAAGGCGCGAAGCTCGCCGGTGATGTGGCCGATGCGATCGGTCAGTGCGGCGATGGTGCTCAGGTTTTCCTGGACGGCATTTTCGTCTCGGCGCCTCAGGAATTCGACGGCATTGTCGGCGTATGCGCGGATGGCGGCGACGGGCTGGTTGACCTCGTGCGCGACGCCGGCCGCGACCTGGCCCAGCAATGCCAGCTTGCTGGCCTGGACCAGTTCGTCCTTCATGGTGTGGAGTTGGGATTCGGCGCTTTGGCGTTCGTCCATCTCGTCGACAAGCTTGGCGTTCACGTCGCGCAACTGCGCCGTGCGCTCGTCCACGAGCGCCGCGAGCTGTTGTTGAATTGCGGCCTGTTGCTCGGCGCGTTCCAGGTTGCGATGACGGCGGTACAGCACCACGCCGATCAGCGCGGCGAGCACGCTCTGCGTAAGCAATGCACCGAGTTGGGCATTGGCGCTGGCCTGGTTCATAACGGCCTGCACCGGAGACAACTGGTGCAGCGTCCAGCCGGGCGATTCGATGACCGGCAGGGTGGTGTGCAGCAACGGGGCGCCGGCGGCGGCGCGGGGCAGCGCGTCGTCGGTGCGGATGAGTTGGCCGTTGCTGGCAGCTTGCAGGGGCGGCGTGACGGGGAGCGGCTGGAATTTCGCATCGCCAAATTGCAGGCTGGTGCGCAGGGTCTCTGCAAGGGCGGGCGGGAGCGGCGCCAGCACCCTGAAGCGCCAGTCCGGGATGTTGCCCAGCAGCACCACGCCGTGTTCGTCGGTCACGAAGATGACGGCGTTGGCCTGCCGCCAATCGGCCTCCAGATCCCGGAAGTCGACCTTCAAGACCACCACGCCCAGCATTGCGCCCTGCGCGTCGTCGACACGCCGCGACAGGTACAGGCCCGCTTCGTGGCTGACGGTGCCCAGTGCGAAGTGTTCGGCCGAGCCGTGCAGGACCGAGCCCTGGAAGTAGGGGCGGAATTCGTAATCGACGCCGACGAAGGTGGCGGGCTCGCGCCAATTGCTGGCGGCGATGGCCAGGCCTTTCTTGTCGAGCACGTAGATGGCCGAAGCACCGACGCCGCGGCTGAGCGCTTCAAGTTTTTCGTCCAGCGCCTCGATCTGCCTTGAACTGGCCCCTTGAAGCGCCGCGCGCAGGTCGACGTCCTGGGTCAGCACAAAGGGCAGCGCCCGGAATATGTCGAGGTTGTTGCGCAGTAGGGCCGCGTTGATCTGGCCGGTGCTGCGGGCCTGGAGGGCGGCCTCGCGCAGCGCCCCGTCGCGCGCCCACTGCGTGGCCGCGTGCAGCGTGATCGCGACAATGCCGACAGCCAACAGCGTCAGGGCCACGCGCCACGGCCAGGACCAGGCGCGGGGAGAGGCGGGCGGGGGAAGGGGTGAGGAAGAGGAGCCGTTCATGGTGTGCGGTTTTCCGCACATTCTAACGGGTTTCTGTGCGGAGTTTCGCCTGTTGCTGCGACCTGCTGGCCAGGCAGGCATTGCGAAAACCCCGCAATTTCAAAGGCTTATCTGAAACGATGCACGGCGGGCCGATCTGGCATGGGTATTGCATATATACCGGCAAGCCGCGCGGCTCATCCCCGCGGTGAAATCGGCTGGCAGCAGGAACGCATGGCCATAAAACAGATAACGCCCCGACGTCGCACGCGCCACGCTGCGCGGAGCAAGGGGCCTTGGTGGGGACAATCCCAATGATCGAAGTGGATCACAGCGCGCCCGCGCGCAAGCTCAAGTTCTATCAAATCCTGTATGTGCAGGTGATCTTCGCCATCGTGGTGGGCATTTTGCTTGGCGCATTCAAGCCGGAACTCGGCCAGCAGATGCAGCCGTTGGGCGACGCCTTCATCAAGCTGGTGAAGATGATCATTGCACCGGTCATCTTCCTGACCGTGGCAACCGGCATCGCCGCCATGAGCGACCTGAAGAAGGTCGGGCGCGTGGCCGGCAAGGCCATGCTGTATTTCCTGGTGTTCTCGACGTTGGCGTTGGTCGTCGGCATGGTGGTCAGCCATATCGTGCAGCCCGGCGCCGGCATGCACATCGACCCGACCACGCTGGATCAGAAGGCCGTGTCCGGGTATGTCGCCAAGGCGCATGACTCGACGATCACCGGCTTCCTGATGAACGTGATTCCCACGACCATCTTCAGCCCGTTCGTGGGTGGCGACATCCTGCAAGTGCTGTTCGTGGCGGTGCTGTTCGGCATTTCGCTGGCCATCGTCGGCGAGCGCGGCAAGCCGATCCTGAATTTCATGACGGCGCTGGCGCAGCCCATCTTCAAGATGGTGGCGATTCTGATGAAGGCCGCGCCTATCGGCGCCTTTGGCGCGATGGCGTTCACCATCGGCAAGTACGGCATCAAATCTGTCGTGAACCTGGCGATGTTGGTCGGCACGTTCTACGCGACGTCGGTGCTGTTCGTCGTGGTCGTGCTGGGCCTGGTTGCCCGCTATAACGGCTTCTCGATCTTCAAGCTGGTCCGCTACATCCGCGAAGAACTGCTGCTGGTGCTGGGCACGAGCTCGTCGGAAGCCGCTCTGCCCACGTTGATGCAGAAGATGGAACGCGCCGGCTGCTCGAAGTCGGTGGTCGGCCTGGTGGTGCCCACGGGTTACTCGTTCAATTTGGATGGCACCAACATCTACATGACGATGGCCGCGCTGTTCATTGCGCAGGCCTGCGACATTCCGCTGTCGCTGGGCGACCAGATCCTACTGCTGCTCGTGGCGATGCTGAGCTCGAAGGGCGCGGCTGGCGTGACCGGCGCGGGCTTCATCACGCTGGCGGCCACGCTGTCGGTGGTGCCTTCGGTTCCCGTCGCCGGCATGGCGCTGATCCTGGGTGTGGACCGCTTCATGTCGGAGTGCCGCGCCCTGACCAACCTGGTGGGCAATGCGACCGCCACCGTGGTCGTCGCGCGTTGGGAAGGCGAGCTGGATCAGGAGCAACTGCATGCCACCCTGGACAGCGCGGGCACGCCTGCAGCGTCGCAGGCGCAACCGCAGCCGCAGGTCGCGATCGGCGAACCTGCCCGCCAGAGCTGAACACCTGCGCCGCGCAGGCCTGGCGGCGCATGATCCATGGCCTGCGCCGTATCGCGCAGGTCAAAAAATCCCCCGAAGCCTTGCGGCGCGGGGGATTTTTTCTTGCGGGCCGAAAAGGTGTCAGGGCACCTGGATGCCGGCCTCGCGGAGCAGGTTGGCGGTTTCGAACAGCGGCAGGCCCATCACGCCGGTGTAGCTGCCGGCGATGTGCGAGACGAACGTTCCCGCCAGGCCCTGGATGCCATACGCGCCCGCCTTGCCGAAAGGTTCGCCACTGTCGCAATAGCGGCCGATTTCGTCTTCTTGCAAGGCGCGCATGCGGACTTCGGTGATGGAGACGGCTTCCAGCAGTCGGTCGCCGTTGCACACCGCCACCGCGGTATGGACTTCGTGCGTCGCGCCGGACAGCGCGCGCAAGATGCGGATGGCGTCGTCGCGATCTGCCGGCTTGCCCAGGACCTCGCCCGCCAGGATGACGGTGGTGTCGGCTGCAAGCAGGGGCAGGACGGGCATGTCGTGGGCGCGCATCCAGTCGCGGCCACGCAGCGCCTTGTCCCGGGCTGTGCGCTGCACGTAATCAGCGGCGCTTTCGCCCGGATGCTGCGGTTCGTCCTCGCCGGGCGGGGCCGGCACGAGCAGGACCTCGTGCGCCAGGCCGATCTGGTTCAGCAACTCGCGGCGGCGCGGGCTGGCCGAGGCGAGGTACAGGCGGGGGGAGGAAACGGTGGGATTGGCGGTGTCGGTCATGCGAAGCAGGGCAGGCGCCGCCGGGCGGCGGTCACGCGCGGTGGTAGGGGTGGTTGGTCATGATGGCCCAGGCGCGGTAGAGCTGTTCGGCCAGGACCACGCGCACCATGGGGTGGGGCAATGTGAGGGACGACAGGCGCAACTGGCCGCTGGCGGACGCTTTGAGGGCGGGATCCAGGCCGTCGGGACCGCCGACGAGAAACGCGACATCCTGCCCGCCCGCGCGCCACTGTTCGAGCTTTTGCGACAGCGCCATTGTGGTGAGGTCGCGGCCGCGTTCGTCCAGGGCCAGGCGCAGCGCATTGGCGGGCAGGGCCGCCTCGATGCGCTTGGCCTCGGCCGCCATCATCTGGGCCGGGGTCTTGCCGGTGGTGCGGGGTTCTGGCTTGATCTCGCGAAGTTCAAGTGCGCAGTCGGCCGGCAGGCGCTTGGCGTAGTCGTCCCAGGCGGTCTGCACCCAGTCCGGCATCCGCGTGCCCACCGCGACGACGATCAGCTTCACGGGGTGTTCAGTCTTCGGTGTCGTCGTAACCGCTGACGCTGTCGCTGGGGACAGGCGCGACGCGGGTCGATTCGGGCAGGAGCTTCACGCGCACCGGCTTGCCGCCCCAGATTTCTT
>NZ_DAMCTG010000151.1:0-6674 GCF_032113835.1 Achromobacter sp.
CTTACTTTGCTTCGCTTTCTTGCGGCGACCTCTTCAGGTCTCGCCAGGACTTTCGTCCTGTCCTAGCAGCTATCGAAACATCAGGGTAAACCCTAATTTTTCAGTAACTGCCAAGCCCGAAACTATAGCACAATTTTTGCAGATCTTGCAACTGGCTTCTGCCTAATTTGCGTCGATCTTTGCAATAACCGCGGAGCGTTCATTTCTGATTGCTGTTGCGGCAGATGATGCTGGGTTGCCCCGCTTCGCCTGTTGCACTTGCTTCGCTTCGCGTCTCAAAAAACTGTGTGAGCTGCGAAGGAGCGAGACTATAGCACAGAATTTTGCGCTGTCATGGCGGCGTCGCAAAATTGTTGTTGGCCTCTGCAGTTTCCTTGCCGATCCGCCCTGCTCCGTCGAGTGCGGCATGGCTTGCGAACGGTCTTCCCTATATATATAGATGGCGGCAGCCCCTGATGGCGGGACTAGTATGTACGTTTACTATTCGCCTGTACGCCGCACCTCATTGGAGACAGACACGTTATGCCCCCTGCTATCGCCATGAGCGAAGACATCCTGATCAACGTCACCCCGTTCGAAACCCGCGTTGCGTTGGTGGAACAAGGTTCGGTCCAGGAACTGCACGTCGAACGAAGCATTCAGCGGGGCCACGTCGGCAACATTTACCTGGGGCGGGTGGTCCGCGTGCTGCCGGGGATGCAAAGTGCCTTTATAGATATCGGGCTGGAGCGCGCCGCGTTTATCCATATTGCGGATCTTCGTGAGAATCGCGCAGAACGCAGCCAAGGGCTGACGCCAACGCCGATCGAGAAGCTGATTTTTGAGGGACAGACCCTGATGGTGCAGGTGGTCAAGGATCCGCTTGGCACCAAGGGCGCGCGACTTTCCACGCAGATCAGCATGGCGGGGCGGATGCTGGTGTATCTGCCGCATGATCCGCATATCGGGATTTCGCAGAAGATCGATTCGGAGTCGGAACGCATCCAGCTCCGGGAACGTCTGCAGGCGTTGATGCCGTCTGATGAAAAAGGCGGGTTCATCGTGCGCACGCAGGCCGAGGGCGCCAATGACTCTGAGCTGACCGCCGACGTGGAGTATCTGCGCAAGCTGTGGACGAGTGTGCAGGCGTCGGCCCGCACGCAACCCGCCCCCGCGCTGCTGCACCAGGACCTGACGCTGGCACAGCGCGTGCTGCGTGACATGGTCGGCCCCGATACCGGGTCGATTCTGGTCGATTCGCGGACGACGACTGCGGCGATGCTGGAATGGGCGCGTGTCTACACGCCGTCGGTGGTGGACCGCATCCAGCATTACAGCGGGGAACGGCCTTTGTTCGATACGGCGAATGTGGACGACGAGATTGCGCGCGCGCTGTCCCGCCGGGTCGACCTGAAGTCGGGCGGCTATCTGATCATCGACCAGACGGAAGCGTTGACGACGGTGGACGTCAACACGGGCGGCTTTGTGGGCGGCCGCAATTTCGACGATACGATCTTCAAGACCAACCTCGAGGCGGCGCAGGCGATTGCGCGCCAACTGCGTTTGCGCAACCTGGGAGGCATCGTGATCCTGGACTTCATTGACATGGAGGAACAGGAACATCGCGACACGGTGCTGGCGGAACTGAAGAAGGCGCTGTCGCGCGATCGGACCCGCATGACCGTCAATGGCTTCACGCAACTGGGACTGGTGGAAATGACGCGCAAGCGCACGCGCGATTCGCTCGCGCATCAGCTTTGCGAGCCCTGCCCCATGTGCGAGTCGCGCGGCAATGTGCGCACGCCGCGCACGGTCTGCTATGAAATCCTGCGGGAGATCCTGCGCGAGGCCAGGCAGTTCAATCCGAAGGAGTTCCGCATTCTGGCTTCGCAGGAAGTGGTCGACCTTTTTCTGGAAGAGGAAAGCCAGCACCTGGCGATGCTGGGCGACTTCGTGGGCAAGCGGGTATCGCTGGAAGTGGAAGCGGCTTACTCGCAGGAGAAGTACGACATCATCCTCGTTTGACGGCATCAGATGAATGCCTAGTCATCGGACTGAAGGAAGAGCCGCGCACATCAGCGCGGCTTTTTTCTTTTATGTGTGACGAGATCCTCACGATATAGCAGGAAAAATGCCATGCAACTGGCGACGGCATCCTGCCCGGCGAGTCGGGCTACGAACCGCACTGCGAGCCACTCTTCACCGCGATTTGCATTCAATGCAAGAGCGATGACGGTGCCTCTTACCTGATTCGCCAACGCGCTTCAACTCGATATGTGTGGATTTTGTGACTTAACGATTCGTTTGCAATGAATTCTGAAACCGATGGCGGCGACTAAGGGTTATCGCTAAGCTGCGGGCGCTTTGCCGGGTCGGTAACCGTCTCGGCGCTTTTCCCCTAGTCATTCGGAGGTCATTGCAATGAAGTCCCTATTCCGTCCGTTCCTGGTGCTGGTCGCGGCCCTGCCGCTCATGCTGGCCGCCTGCGGCGACAAGGAGCCCGAACAGCGGGCCGCGTTCACGCAGTTCCTGCAAACGCGCATCGTGGACAAGCCGGGTGTGCGCGTGCCAAAACTCACGGATGCAGAAAAGAAGTCGTTTGGCGATTACGCCGCCCAGTACGCCGTGATCACAGATTTCAACGCCGGCATGGACGCCTCGGTCAAGCCGCTGTCGGGCATCCTGCAGAAGGGCCAGGTGCGCTCGGTCAACGATATCGTGTCGCGTCGCGAGGACCTGAAGACCGTGCGTGCCGGTCTGAACGACATGAATGCGGCGCTGAAGGAACACCGCGCCAAGGCCGACGCGGCTCGCGCCCAGCTCAAGCAGCCTGAAGACTTGAAGGTCGTGTACGACAAGGCTTACGAGAAGACCATCACCCTGCCGGCCGACACGTTTGCCGACGTGCTGCCGCAGATCAACGCCACCTATGACGTCGCGCTGAAGGTTGCCGACTACGTGGAAGCGAACAAGTCGAAGATCGAGATCTCCGGCACCAGCGTGACGGTGACGGACACTGCCGTGCAGGCCGAGCTGAACAAGCTGCTGCAAGAGATGAACGCGCAGGCCAAGAACGTGCAACAGGCCCAGACGCGTCTGCAGGCCGTGGTGATGGGCCGCTAAGCGCCGCTTCAACACCCGACATTTCGCATCGCCCCGCCGCCACCTGAAGGTGCGGCGGGGCTTTTTCATGCAGCGGCGGTTCTCACGCCCGACGCCGCAGACACACGGTTGCGGCCGGATTCCTTCGCTTCGTACACGGCGGCGTCGGCGGCTTCCACAAGGGCCGCCGAGCCGTCGTCGGCCTGCGGGGTAGTCGTGGCCACGCCGATGCTGACGGTGACGATGCCACCTTCGTTGTCCTCATGCGCAACCGCTAGATCCGCCACGGCGCGCCGGATGTTTTCGGCGATGGTCAACGCTTGCTCGCGATCAGTCGCCGGCAGCAGCACCACGAATTCTTCGCCCCCATAACGCGCCGCCAGATCGCGTGGGCGGCGGGCATTGTCCTGGAACGTGAGGGCCAGCGTCCGGAGCAGCACGTCGCCTTCCTGATGGCCATAGCGGTCGTTGTAGCGCTTGAAGTGGTCGGCATCCAGAAACAGCAGCGACAGCGGCGTGCGATCGCGCCGCGCGGCCGCCCATTCCACTTGCAACGTGTCGTCGAAAGTGCGCCGGTTGGCGATGCCGGTCAGCCCGTCTGTCTGGGCCTGACGCGCCAACTGCGCTTCGAATGCATGCCGCCAGCGCATCTCGCGCCTGAAGAGGACGATCTGCGCCATCACCGAGGCAAAGAGCGCCAACGTGATGGGCACGATCAGCAACGCGCGTCGGATCCACGGTTCAAGCAGGTCGTCGACGGCCAGCGCGACATCGATCACCAGCGGCGTGCGTTCGATGGCGTCGAACGCATAGAGCCGATTGACGCCGTCGTGCGACAGCACGCCGACAAATGCCCCCTCGCGGCCGATCAGGTATTGCTGAAAGTCGAGCGGCACGTCGACGCCGCTGCCGGCGTCGGCGCTTGAGTACGGATTGCGCAGGAGAACGGCGCCGTCGTTGCGAAAGACCGTGATGGCGTCGTGCGGACCGATGGACACTTCGGCAAAGCGGTCGCGGAAGTACGCGGTGCGCAGAGAGCCGGCCACCACGCCACCGAAACTGCCGTCCGGGTTGGTGATGCGCCGGCTGATCGCGATGCTTTCATCGCCGCCGCGCAGACGGCTGTCATATGGCCGGCTGACGAAGAGCCCCACGTTGTCGGCGTCCCGATGCGCCTGGAAGTAATCGCGGTCGGCGAAATTGAGCCTGGACGGGTTCAAGGCGAGCGAGTGGTAGCGGATGTTGCCCTGGGCGTCGAGCACGAAGATGGCGCCGAGATACGCTGCCGATGCCGAACGGTCGAAGAGGAACCGGTGCAGGGATTGCGGGTCGAGATCGCCAAGGCCGGGTTCCCGCAGGCGCTCGATCACGCCTTGCAGCGAAAGATCGTAGACATGAAACGTGCGACCTATGTCCGCCGAAAGCACGCTAGCCAGGTTGCGTGCCGATACGTAAGCGGATTCCCACGTGACGCGACGGTCTATCCATAACAAGGCGATGGCCGCCGCGCAGATACCGATGGCGACGATGCCGGCCAGCGCGTACAGCGTACGGTGCACGATCCCGCGGGATTTCAATACGGCGCTCCTTCGCGATGGCGGTCGGGTTGGCGTAGTTCATCTGCAAGTTCTGCATGATGATGCCGTTGTCCGATGCCGGGCGCAAGGCATCGCCGCCCGGGACACGGAACCCTGGGCGGCGATCATCGCGGGAGGCGGGTGTTGAGACGGGATGGGGCCGCGACCGGCGCGGCGAAACCCTGCCGGCGGGCGCGGCGCGCCCGGGCTGGGGTGTCAGGAGACTGCGGCGGCGATGCGGAAAGGGAAGGCCTTGGCGCCGCGCGCCTTGTCGGTTTCGCGGTGGGCGCCGATGGCCCATGCGGGCCCCACCGCGCCGGCCTGCGCCATTAATTGGCGCGTCAGCACCCCCGAGAAACCGCAGCGTAGCGTCATGGCCTGACGCCGGGCAAGCTCGATTCCAATGGCGTGCGACGTGGTCGAATTACGGTCCGTTTGCAGCATGGCAGCCCCCTGGCAAAAGCGCTTCCTGAGTGAAGCGTCATTGCGGATTAATCTACCCTAGCCGTTTGATTTTGCGCGTGAAATGATGCGTAAAGTAATGCAAAGAACCCGAAATGCGCGCCAAAAAACAACCGTCAGGCGGATGGACTGGTGGCGGCATCGCCGGTTTCGCGGTCGGGCCGGTCGTTTATGCCATCCGGTTGACCCGTCATATTGCCGTAGAGCAACGAGCGGCCGGCGAATAGCCCGCCCGCGACCTCGAGGTCGAAGCGTTCGGTGTCGCGTTGCCGGACATCCTGGATGACCTCCTCGGCCTCGTCGGCCGGCACACCGATGGCGCGCAGCGCCGCTTCGCCAAACACCAGCGCCGACTCCAGCGTTTCGCGGACCTGGAAATCCACGCCTTCGCGGGCAAGCGCCAGCGAATGGATGCGGTCGTAGGCCCGCACCACCAATCGCACCAGCGGAAACTCTGACTTGATGAGCTGCACCATATGGGTGGCGGCGCGCGGGTCGTTGATGCACACGAGGATGGCGCAGGCGTTCTCGGCGCCGGCGGAGCGCAGCATGTCGGCGCGCGTACCGTCCCCGTAATACACCTTGACCCCCCATTTCGCGGCGGCGCGTATGGCGTCGGTGTCGGTATCCAGGATGGAGACCTTGACCCCGCGAGCCAACATCGCCTGCGTCACGATCTGGCCGAATCGGCCAAAACCCACGATCAAGGCGCAGCCGTCGAGATCGCGCGCCACGTCCACGCCGTCCATGGAGGGCGCGGGTTTGGGCAACAGCCAGCGCAACGCCAGAACGCAGAGCGGCGTGAGCGCCATGGAAATGATGACCACCGCGGTCAGCACCGCGCCGGTGTGCGCATCGAAGATGCCTTTTTCAGCGGCCGCGCTGTAGAGCACGAAGGCGAATTCGCCACCTTGCGCCAGCAACGCGCAGCGGGTGATCGCTTCGGCGTGCGTCGCGCGGAGCAGGCGCGCCACCACATACACGCCCACCGATTTGACCGCCATGAAGACGACGACGCCAGCCAGGATGAGCGGCCATTCGCGCGCAACGGCCAACAGGTCCAGCGACATGCCCACGCCCAGGAAGAAGAGGCCCAGGAGGATGCCGCGAAACGGCTCGATCTCTGCCTCGAGCTGATGGCGGAACGTGGACTCGGACAGCAGGACGCCGGCCAGGAATGCGCCCATGGCCATGGAAAGACCGCCCAGTTCCATCAACAGCGCCGCGCCCAGCACGACAAGCAAGGCGGCCGCGGTCATGACTTCGCGGGCGTGCGCCGCGGCCAGCAGGCGAAACAGCGGATTGAGCAGCCACCGGCCCGCGGCCAACAGAGCCAGAATGCAGCCGACCGCGATGGCCGCCTGCAGCCAGGGATCGCCATCGCTGCCGCTGCCGGCCGGCGCCAGCAAGGCGGCCAGCGCCAGCAGCGGAACGATCGCCAGATCTTCAAGCAGCAGGATCGAAACGATGCGCTGGCCCTGCGCACTGGTGGTCTCGTCGCGCTCGGCCAGGATCTGCATCACGATGGCCGTGGACGACAGCACGAAGCCCATC
>NZ_DAMCTG010000152.1:0-6584 GCF_032113835.1 Achromobacter sp.
TGGAGGTATTGAATATGCTCGGCACCGCAAGACGATTGACCGACGTGCTCGCCACGTCGCCCGATGGCACGTTGTATCGCATCGAACGTTTCGTTTCCGATCCTGGCGCGTATTCCGCGCTGGGCACGCCGCGCTTCGATCCTAAGACCCACTGCGTCTGCCGCACCAGCTCCGGTGAAAAAGTCGCGTGGCTGGGCGGTCAGACCTATCAGTTGCTCAAGAGCGGCACGTCCCTGACCGCGGTGGACCGACGACGCGCCTGACGGCCGCCGCTACTACGCACCACCGCAGCCCGCCACCACTACCCGCCACTACCGCCCGAAGCGCGTCATCACGAAATCGACGAATGTCGTGAGTTTGGGCGGGGCCTGGCGGTCCTTGGCGTACAGCAACGTGATGGGCCGGGCCACCGGCCAGTAAGGTTGCAGGATGGGCACCAGGCGGCCGGCGCGCACGTCGTCGGCCAGCAGCAGCTCCGGCTGCAGCACGATGCCAAAGCCCGCCAGCGCAGCCTGCCTGAGCGCCTGCCCGTTGTTCGACACGAACCGCCCTGTCGGATACCCCATCTCCCCGCCCTCGTCCGTACCCAGCCGCCAGCCGGTGCGCCGGCTCCAATGCGAGAAGTCCAGGCACTGATGCCGCGCCAGATCGCCCGGCACGGCCGGCGTGCCGTAGCGCGCCAGATACGCCGGCGCCGCGCAGATGATCATCTGGTAAAGCCCGATGCGGCGCGCCACCAGGCCAGAATCAGCGGGCTCACCAATGCGCAGCGCCACGTCGAAACGCGATGCCACCACGTCTTCCACCATGTCGCTCAGCGACAGCTCCACGCTGACGTCGGGATAGATCGACAGGTATTCGGCGATCGCCGGCGCCAGCGCAAAAGATCCGAACGACACCGACGAGGTGATGCGCAGATGCCCGCGCGGCGCCGAACGCAGCGCCTCCGCGCCCTGCTCCGCGTCGCGGATGTCGGCCAGGATCGTCTTGCAGCGCGCGAAATAGGCCTGACCCGCCTCGGTCAGGCTCTGGCGTCGCGTCGTGCGGTTCATCAGCCGCAGCCCCAGCCGGTCTTCCAGGCCCTTGACGTGCTTGGCCGCCATGGCGGGAGACATATCCAGTTGCGCCGCGGCGGCAGACAGGCTGCCCAGCTCAACCACCGCCACAAAGACTTCCATGCTGAGCAGGCGATCCATGGATTACACACTCCGAGTATTGACTGATCCGACAATTCTAGGATTTTTCAGACGGAATGCCGCGCGCAGAATGCATCCATGCGTCGGGTCCTTACCGGCGCTCCCCTTATCGGCATTTCCGGAGAATTTCATGAAGATCATCCTCATCGGCGCAAGCGGCACCCTCGGAAGCGCCATCGCGCGCGAGCTGGGCCAGCGGCACGACATCATCGCCGTCGGCAAGACCCGCGGCCAATATCAGGTCGACGTGACCCGCAGCGACAGCATCCGCGACCTGTTTGAACGTGTCGGCAAGGTCGATGCGATCGTCTCGGCGACCGGCAGCCTGCACTTCGGACCGCTCGCCGACATGACGGCGGACCAGTTCAAAGTCGGCCTGCACGACAAGTTGCTGGGACAGGTCGACCTGGCGCTTATCGGCCAGCACTACGTCAACGCGGGCGGCTCGATCACGCTGACCAGCGGCATCCTGAGCGATGAACCCATCCGCTTCGGCGCCAACGCCGCCGCCGTGAACAGCGCCATCGACGGTTTCGTGCGCGGGGCGGCCGTGGAGCTGCAAGGCATCCGCATCAACGCGGTCAGCCCCACCGTCCTGCAGGAATCGCTGGACAACTATGGTCCGTACTTCCAGGGCTTCGAAGCTGCGCCGGCCAGCCGTGTCGCGCTGGCGTACAGCCGCAGCGTCGAAGGCGTGCAGACGGGGCGGGTATATCGCGTGTGGTGATGGCGGGCTTTGCCGCTGCCTGAAGAGCGGCCAAGGAATGCCGCCAAAGGAATGTGGCCAAAAGAATGTGGCCTGAAGAATGCGGCCAAAAATATGCCGCCAAAGAAAAAGCGGCTTGATGAATTCATCAAGCCGCTCTTCGCGTACGCATTGCTGCGTCTTTCTGGGTGAAACCATGCTGTGAAGCATGACCTCGAATAAGTTGGTGCGCCCGGCAGGATTCGAACCTACGACCCCCTGGTTCGTAGCCAGGTACTCTATCCAGCTGAGCTACGGGCGCCCCGAAAGAGGCGTGTTTATAACACGAAAGAATCGTGCCATGCAAATCGACCCCGTTTAAGTGGGGTGTCCGCACAGGCGGCTCCCCTGCCTTTGCGCGAAGTCAATGAAACTCACGGCCCGTCAGCAGTACGCTGAGTTCAACAAGAACACATCAGGCAGACAGCATGGCCAAGAAGTTTCCGCTACATCCCAAGCACCCCGAACGGATCTGCTGGGGTTGCGACCGATATTGCTCCACCGATTCCATGGCCTGTGGCAACGGCTCGGGCCGCACCATGCACCCGGCGGAATCGCTCGGCGATGATTGGTACCTGTTTGGAGACTGGGGCTTCGACGAAGCGGACGACAAGCCGCAAGCGAAAGAAAAGGAAGAAGCCGCGCATTGATGGGATGCGCATTGATCGATGCGGAGTGCATCAACGATTAGTGCATCAGTTTCACGTGCATCAATGCGCCGCACACAACAAAAAGGCCTTCGATTCAAGATCAAAGGCCTTTTCATTTTCTTTGCTGCTTTGACATCGCGGTGTTTAGACCGTGAAGTTTGGTGCGCCCGGCAGGATTCGAACCTACGACCCCCTGGTTCGTAGCCAGGTACTCTATCCAGCTGAGCTACGGGCGCTCCGGCAAAGAGGCAAAATTATATCAGAATAATCCCGCTCTTGCTTCACTACTTTTGCAGCAGTACTTTTGCATCACTGCTTTTGCTTTTTCGATTTTCCGCTGAAGATCCGCGCATGGCGAAAACAACCGCAAAAAACTTGGTGCGCCCGGCAGGATTCGAACCTACGACCCCCTGGTTCGTAGCCAGGTACTCTATCCAGCTGAGCTACGGGCGCTTGAAAAAGCAAGCCTTGAATAATAGCGCTGTTTCACAGGATGTGCAAGTCGGAGGGCATGCAGATGACTGCGTACAGCTTCCCGACAGCGGATGGTCACACCGATAGAACCTTGTCTCTTTAGCCTAGCGGCCGTTAACGATGCCGGCTGTCATCCGGCGATTTTCGTGACGCAATGACAGTGCGCCACGTCATCCGCAAGCTCAAGAGACCTCTCATGTCCGACAAAGACAAAAGCACTGGAGAACCTTCCCAGGACGCCCCCAGCACAACACCCGTACGCGCCACCCGACGCGGTTTTCTAACCGGCATCGCAGCGCTGGGCGCCAGCGCTGCCGCGATGGGCGCGCTGTCTGGGTGTTCCAATGACGACGACGATGACAGCCCTTCGACGCCCGCCCCGGCGCCTGCGCCGGAACCCACGCCGACGCCTGCGCCCGACCTCACCACGCAGTTGCGCGACAACGTCAAGACGCTGGTGGTGATCTTTGCCGAGAACCGCAGCTTCAACAATCTGTTCGCCAACTTCCCCGGCGTGGAAAAGCCGCTGTCCGCGCTGACGCCGGCCGACTACACGCAGCTCGATCGCGACGGCACGCCGCTGCCCGTGCTGCCGCCGGTCTGGAACGGCATGGTGCCCACGTCGCAGCAGGCCAACCACATCACCTACCAGGTCGACCAGGCTGCGGCCTACATGAACAATCTGTCCAACGCGCCCTTCGCGTTGCAGGGACCGCAAGGCGAACCCCTGCCGCAAGGCGTGGTGACGCGCGACCTCTGGCACGTGTTCTACCAGAATCAGATGCAGATCAACGGCGGCAAGAATGACAAATTCGTCGCTTGGGCTGATTCCGGCGCGCTCGTCATGGGTCACTACAGCGATTCCGCGTACAACTTGCGGCTGTGGAAGCTGGCGCAGGAGTTCGTGCTGTGCGACAACTTCTTCCAGGGCGCGTTCGGCGGCTCGTTCCTGAACCATCAATACCTGGTCGCGGCGCGTCCGCCCTTCTATCCCGACGCCGCCGGCTCGGTCGCCAAGACGCAGATCGCGCAACTGCAAAGCACGGATCCTGCCGATCCGCGCCTCGAACCCAAGGCCACGTCGCCCGCCAGCGCACTGACCGGCATTCCGCAGTTCGGCGCCAGCGCGCTCACGCCCGATGGCTACGGCGTCAACACCATGGCCCCGCCCTACTGGCCGTCGTTCAGCCGCGACGCCACGGACCCCACGCAGGCGGATCCGGCCAGCCCGCAAACCATGGTTGCGCAAACTCACGCCAACATCGGCGACCTGATGAGCGCCAAGGGCTTGGATTGGGCATGGTACGCAGGCGGTTGGAAAGCCGCCGTCGATTCGACGGCCAGCACGGGCTTTCCGTCGTCGCCGAACTTCCAGGCACATCACCAGCCGTTCAACTACTTCAAGAGCACGGGGCCCGGCACCGCGGCGCGCACGGCGCATATCCGCGACGGCGGCCTGGGCGACCTCAACTCCACCAACAAATTCCTGGCCGACGCCGAAGCCGGCACGCTGCCGCCGCTGACCTTCTACAAGCCGCAAGGCAACCTGAACATGCACGCGGGCTATGCGGACGTGGACTCGGGCGACCGCCACATCGCGCACATCGTGGACAGCCTGAGAAAGAGCAAGCAGTGGGAGAACATGGTGGTCGTGATCACCGTGGACGAAAACGGCGGCTGGTGGGATCACGTCGCGCCGCCGCAAGGCGACCGCTGGGGCCCGGGCACGCGCATTCCCGCGGTGATCGTGTCGCCTTTCGCCAAGAAGGGCACGGTGGACCACACCATCTACGACACGGGCTCCATCCTGCGTCTTGCCACCCGGCTCTTCGATCTGCCGATGCTCGATGGCCTGAAGGCGCGCGATGACGCCATGACGGCGCGTGGGCAAGCGGCGATGGGCGATCTGACGAATGCATTGACGTTCAGCGCCTGACGCGGGCTGGCGGGGCGGCTAATTTGGGGCGGCGGTCTGTCGGGCGGCGGTCCGTCGGGCGGCGGTCCGTCGGGCGGCGGTCCGTCGGGCGGCGATCATTAGGCGACGTGCCGTCGTGCAGCGATCATCAGGCGGCGTGCCGTTCGACAGCGATCCGTTCGGCGAATCGCCCGCCTACGCCGCGCCCGCCTACGCCCCGCCCGTCTCGCCATGCACCAGCAGCGCATAGATCTCCGCGACGCGGTCGGACGTAATCCCCTCGCGCTGCTCGACTGCCAACGGGTGGTCCGTCGGCTCCAGTTCGATGTACGGCCGGATGCCGTCGTCCCGAAGATGCACGTGCGTCTTCAGTCCGATCGTGTCGGGATATGGATCGAGCCGCGTCGTAAGCCAGCCAAACAAAGGCGGCGTGTGCGAACGCTTTGCCTCGTCCGACATGCGCACCCACGTCTCGTAGCTTTGCAGACTGAGCGACACCCACACGCCCCATACGAAAGGTTCAGGGTGACCCGCGATGGGCAGCTCGATGCAGCCGCGCACATAGAAGTGCTGTTCATCGATCACACAATCGTCGCTGCCCAGATCGCAACGTTGCTCGCGTTCTTCAGGCGGCACGGCGTAATACGTGGCGGGCGCATCGGCGCCGAAGCTCGGCAGGCCGTGGTGAACCTCGTCGCAGGTGGTGCATTTGAAAGAAAAATCCATTGCTGCTGCCTTCGTCAAGCTCGGGATGTGGTTGCTTGGGTGCTTTGATTTTCGCGTTTTCCGGCAGACTGAGCCGGGGCTTTAGATCTTTGCTGGTTGGTACGGTGCTGGTTCTTTAGGCGTCCGGCACGGTGGCGGCCCGGGGCGCGCGGGGCCACGATTGCGGTCCGGAGCCTTCGCTCCGGACTGCCCCTTCGTCATCTTCGTCCGCCTTCGGCTCCCTTCAGATTCCCTCGGGCGCATCGACGGCGCTCGCCTCCCCGGTGACCACGACGCCGTGCTGCTAGGGTCTTTGGTATGGGCGCTGCAAGACCTGTGGTCAGGGAAGGAGATCTGCGAGGCCGCCGGGTTGCTGCCGCCCGGGCGGCGGCAACCCGGCATCGGGTCGGTGGGTCGTCGTGGCGGTGTGCGCTGCGCGCTGGCGGACGTTGGTTTTCTAATGGGTCGCCTCACGTTGGGAGGGGCGGTGATGGGCGGCGCGGCGACGATCCGCCACAACTTGCCGACCCGTACGCGCCGCCCATCGGGCACTTGAGTTCAAGTGACGATTAGCAGCGACCTGTGCTCCCACGACGGTGTCAGACACCTGAATCAGTCCTACAAATCTGCCGGTGTCAGACACCCGATTCAGTCCTACAAATCCGTCGGTGTCTGACACCCGAATCAGTCTTACAGATCTGGCAGTATCGGGTACCCGGCAAAAGCGAGTGCCTTCGCCAAAATGGGTGTCTGACACCCTGGAAGCACCCTTCAAGCCTGCAGCCGGTCTATGCGGGTGTCAGACACCTAAGTGCTTCCTACTCGCGAAGCGTCGTCACCACAACGCAAGACGCCGCGTAAGTCTCCGGAGGCCGCCCGCGCGGCCGAACGGGGACGGG
>NZ_DAMCTG010000153.1:0-6219 GCF_032113835.1 Achromobacter sp.
GGTGTCATGTTGATGTTCCTGCAAAAATGCCGCAAAACGTTAGATAATACTGTGACTTACGTATTACCGTCAAATGCCGCATGCCCCACAAGCCTAGTCTGATCCTCGCGTCCAGCTCGCGATACCGCAAAGAACTGTTGTCGCGCCTGCGCCTGCCCTTTTCCGCGATTTCCCCCGATGTAGACGAAACGCCACAACCCGGCGAAACCCCCGAGGTGCTGGCGCTGCGCCTGTCCGTCGCCAAGGCGATGGTGGTGGCGGAAAAGCATCCGGGCAGCATCGTGATCGGCTCTGATCAGGTGGCCACCGTGGACGGCGCCCCCATCGGCAAGCCGGGCGACTTCTCGCGGGCCCAGGCCCAACTGCGCGCACTGTCGGGCCGGCTGGTGGAATTTCACAGCGCGCTGGCCGTGACCGACGGCCAACGGGTGGAAAAAGCCGATGTCGTTACGCGCTGCCGGTTCCGCCAACTGTCTGACCATGCCATCGACGCCTACCTGCGCGCCGAAGAGCCTTACGATACTGCAGGCAGCGCCAAGGCGGAAAGCCTGGGCATTGCCCTGATGGAAAGCATCCAAAGCGACGATCCCACCGCCATCATAGGCCTGCCGCTGATCGAATTGACCCGCATGCTGGCAACTTTCGGACTGGATCCGCTCGACGCCCCGGGAGCGCCCGCATGACCGGCGCCCTGCATCTGATCCCCGTCAGCCTTGGCGACGCCCCGCCCGAGCGCTGGCTGCCCGCCGACGTGCGCGCGCTCGCCGGCCGGCTGGACACCTACATCGCCGAGAACGCCAAGACGGCCCGCGCCTTCCTGAAGCTCATCGGCACCACCCGGCCGCTGCAGGAAATCACCATCCACACGCTGACCGACAAGGCCGACGCCGCGCAGATCAAGGCATGGCTAGACCCCGCAAGGCGCGGAGCGGAGATCGGCCTGGTGTCCGAGGCAGGCTGTCCCGCCGTCGCGGACCCCGGCGCCAAGGTCGTGGACGCGGCCCATCGCCTGGGCATCGCCGTCAAACCGTGGGTGGGCCCCTCTTCCATCCTGCTGGGCCTCATGGCCAGCGGCCTGGACGGGCAGCGCTTCGCATTCCATGGCTATGCGCCCGTCGACCCCGGCGAGCGTGCCAAGCAGCTGCGCGCCTGGGAGCAGCACTCGGCACGGCACAACCAGACGCAGCTACTGATCGAGACTCCCTACCGCAACGCCGCGATGTTCGCCACCCTGATCGCCACTTTGAAGGGCGACACCAAGCTGTGTGTGGCGCGCTCGATGACGACGACTGACGAATGGGTGGTCACGCACACGGTGGCCGACTGGAAAAAGCTGCCGGCGCCCCAGCTGGACAAGCTGCCGACGCTGTTCCTGTACCTGGCCCGCTAACCATGATCCGCCTATTCACCACGCTGCTCGCGGCGGCGATCCTGGCCGGCTGCGCGGCGCGCGGCCCCGCGGGCCTGGACCTGGACACCTCGATCACGGCCGTCAGCCAGAGCAGCCGGGTACGGTCCGTGGTCGTGCACTACACCACCGTCGACGACGCCGAGTCGCTGCGCCTGCTCTCCAAGGGCAAAGTCAGCGCGCATTACCTGCTGGACCTGGACGGCCGCGCCTATCGGCTGGTCGACGAAAACCGCGCCGCGTGGCACGCCGGGGCCAGCTCCTGGTACGGCAACATCGCGATGAACAGCACCTCCATCGGCATCGAGATCGTCAATCCGGGCTGGACCGAGGGAAGCAACGGCGAGCGCGTCTGGCATCGCTATGACGACCGCCAGGTCCGGGCGCTGACCATCCTGCTGCGCGACATCGTCCGCCGGCACAACATCGTCCCCGAGAACGTGGTCGGCCACAGCGACATTGCGCCGCAGCGCAAGGTGGACCCCGGCCCACTGTTTCCCTGGAAGACGCTGGCGGACGCCGGCATCGGACGCTGGTACAACGAAGCCGGCGCGGCCCAGCATCTGGCGCGCCTGCAAACCGAAGGCGTACCGGATGTCGCGTGGTTTCAGAAACAGCTGCAAAGACTGGGCTACGCCAGCCCGCAGCACGGCACACTGGACCGCGAGACGATCAACACGCTGGCCGCTTTCCAGATGCACTACCGCCCCGCCCTGCACGATGGACAGCCGGACGCAGAGACCGCGGCCATCATGCTGGCCATGCAATAGCTGCGGCAGCCGTGGCTGCGGCAGCCGTTGCTGCGGCAGCCGAAGCTGCGGCAGCCAAAGTAGCGGCGACGCACCAGCGTCCTGGCGGGCTACGCCCGCCGACGCCACCAGGCAACGACTCGCCACCCCAGCAGCACCGCCAGCACCGCGGCGTAGATCGCGGGCTCGGACAGGTCATTCTTGCCGGCCTTGTGCCACCAGTAATGCAGGATGGCGAGCAGACCGATCGCATAGATGGCCCGATGCAGCGTCTGCCAGCGCTTGCCCAGCCGCCGCATCGCCCACTGCGTGGAGGTGGCGGCCAGCGCCGTCATCAGCACGAAGGCCGAAAATCCCACCATGATGAAGGGACGTTCGACGATGTCACGCACCATTTCAGCGGGATCGAAGCCCCGGTCCCACCACACCCACGCCATGAAATGCAGTGCCGCGTAAAAGAACGCGAATAGCCCGCACATGCGCCGAACACGCACCAGCGCGGGCTGCCCTGTCAGACGGCGCAGCGGCGTGATCGCCAGGGTGACCAGCAGACACACCAGCGCCCAGGTGCCAGAAGATCGAGTCAGGAATTCGACGGGGTTGGCCGTGAGCCCGTTGTGCACCCCCAACCAGACCCAGCGCGCGAACGGCGCCAGACCCAACAGGAAGAGCAGCGGCTTGAAGCGCCCGACCGTCCGGGCCGAGAGCTGCGCCTTCCCGGGAGCCGCAGTTGGGGCCGCACGTGGAGCAACGGACACGGATCAGCGCCTCAGTAATTGGCCTTCAGGTCCATGCCCTGATAGAGCGACGCCACCTGATCGCCGTAACCGTTGTACATCAGCGTCTTGCGCTTGGGCGTGAACAGGCCGTCCTCGCCGATGCGGCGTTCGGTGGCCTGGCTCCAGCGAGGATGGGCGACGCTGGGGTTCACATTGGCGTAGAAGCCGTATTCCTGGGGTGCTGACTTGACCCACGACGTGACGGGCGGCTTTTCAACCAGCCGGATCTTCACCAACGACTTGCCGGATTTAAATCCGTATTTCCACGGCACGGCCAACCGCAAGGGTGCGCCGTTCTGGTTGGGCAGCACGCGCCCATAGACGCCAAAGACCAGCATCGCCAAGGGGTGCATGGCCTCGTCGAGACGCAGCCCTTCCACGTACGGCCACTCCAGGATGGCGGCGCGCACGCCCGGCATGTTCTCCCGCTGGACGGCAGTGACAAATTCGACGTACTTGGCGTTGCCGTTCGGCTCCACCTGTTTGAGGACCTCAGACAGCGAATAGCCCACCCACGGAATGACCATGGACCAGCCTTCCACGCAGCGCAGACGGTAGACGCGGTCTTCCATCGGGGCGAGCTTGAGCAATTCTTCGATGGTGAACGTACGGGGCTTGTTGACCTCGCCCTCTACGCTGACCGTCCAGGGCCGCGTCTGCAACTTGCCGGCATTTTTAGCCGGATCGCCCTTATCTACGCCGAACTCGTAGTAATTGTTGTAGGACGTGACATCCTCGAGCGACGTCTGCTTGTCCATGACGCTGAACGCGGGATTGGATTTCCCCTGCAGCGCGCCCGCATCTTGCGCGTGGGCAGCGCGCGTCGCCCAGCCCGGCAACCCGAGCGTAGCGGCGGCCGCACCGGCGCGAAGCATCAGCTCGCGACGCGATCGCCAGACGGCTTCGGAAGTGATCTCGGACGGCAGGAAGTCGTCGGGCTTGCGTATCAGCATCGTAATCTCCGGTATGGCGCCGCGCTCCGTGAGCGCACGCCCGCGTCAACCATGGACGCTGGACGGGCTTATCTTATTCCGCGGCGCCGGCGCGAACCACACGCGGCGCCTTTCGGATAGACCCGCCGGGCAGGAGGACGTTCCTTCCGACCCTTGAACGCCAAGGACTACGCGCCGACGCCAACGCGTGGCAGCAGCCATTCGCGCACCAGCGGCACGGTGTCGAGCACCGCTTGCGGGGCACATCCCTCAAGTTCCTTCAGGGTGTGCGCGCCGTAGGTGACGCCAAGGCCATGCACGCCCGCGTTGCACGCCATCTGAAGGTCATGCGAGGTGTCGCCCACCATGATGACCCGCGACGGGTCCACGTCCAGCTCCTGCATCAGTTCTTGCAGCATCGCCGGATGCGGCTTGCTGAAGGTCTCGTCCGCGGTACGGGTGGCGTCGAACAGCGGACCCAGGCCGGTCGCGGCAAGCGCACGCGTCAGGCCGACACGGCTCTTGCCGGTGGCGACGGCCAGCCGCACGTTCTGGCTGGCCAGGTCGGTCAGCAGCTCGTTGATGCCATCGAACAGGCGCAGCTCGGGATCGCGCAGCAGGTAATGCGTGCGATAGCGCTCGAGGAAGCGCGGGAGCATGGCCTGCGTCAATTCGGGGACGGCACGTCGCAGCGCGCTTTCGAGCGAGAGACCGATGACCCAGCTCGCCTCGGACGCGGACGGCACCGCCAGATCCAGATCGCGGCAAGCGCCCTGGATGGCGGCCACGATGCTGTGCGTGGAATCCATCAGGGTGCCATCCCAGTCAAAGACGACCAGCGAATACGACATATCAGACAGACTCCAGTGTTTTCAGTATGTTCCGGCAAGCTGGCGGCAGCTCGGCGGTCAGTGTCATGACCTCGCCCGTCAGGGGGTGAGGCAGGGTGAGGCGATGGGCGTGCAGGAACATCCGGTTGAAGCCCTGCCGCGCAAATTGCGCCCGCACGTCGTCGTGGCCGTATTTATCGTCCCCGACGATGGGAAAGCCGCTGGCGGCCAGATGGACCCGGATCTGGTGGGTGCGCCCGGTGCGCAGTTCGGCGTCGACCAGACTGTAACCGCCGAAACGCTGCTTGAGCGTGACAATCGTGTGCGCCGTCTGCCCGTCCGGATCCACCTTGACGCGGCGTTCGCCGGACTGGGTGGTCCATTTGGTCAGGGACAGCTTGATGTGCTGGCGGTCGTTGACCCAGTCGCCCTCGACCAACGCGAAATAATGCTTGTCGCTCCGGCCCTCGCGCAGCATGGCGTGCAGGGCCAGCAGCGCACTGCGCTTCTTGGCAACCATCAGCAGCCCTGAGGTCTCGCGGTCCAGCCGGTGCACCAGCTCCAGGAACTTGGCCTGCGGGCGCGCGGCGCGCAACTGTTCGATCACACCAAACGAGACCCCGCTGCCCCCGTGGACCGCCACACCGGCGGGCTTGTCCACCACGAGCATGGCATCGTCTTCAAAAACGATCGGGAACTCGGCCGCGGGCACGGGACGCGGCTTGCCAGGGTCGGGTAGCCGCAGGGGCGGAATACGGACCACATCGCCCTCTTCGATCCGGTAATCGACCTGGATGCGTCCCTTGTTGACGCGGACTTCGCCGCCTCGGATCGCCTTGTAGATATGCGTCTTGGGCACCCCCTTGCACAGCCGCATGAGGAAGTTGTCCAGGCGCTGGCCGGCATGCTCGGCGCCCACTTCAACCATGCGGACGGCGGGGGCTGCTTTAGAGGCGGATACGGGGGAGGAAGTTTCTTTGCGCATTGCGGAAAGCGACATATAATCGGGACAGCCTTAAGGGGCTGAACTAGCCGCCTGGCGTAGAGATGCAACCAACACGCAACTCCGTCGAGCGCGCGGGCCGCCATTGTACTGCCTGCTCATTCAACCCCTGGGTCTCTTGGTCGCCGGCGCAACCGAGCCCTGCGGAATAGTGGTGTGGCATTCATCTTGCCCGCTGTTCCGGCAGGTCCGTTGCATGCCGCAAGCGGCTCTGAAGCACTGCAAGAATCGTCGCATATTTAAAGCACCAGCTGCGTGTGGGCAACCAATCCGACCGCAGCTGCCGTTCACAGCATTTTTTCCGTCAAACCACATTCAGTGAAGCTGACCCTCCTGCTGACAGAACCCCGTGCCCCACGGCACGACGTGCCCGCCTGACCCGCGGCGGATACGCCTGGGCGCCGCCCAGGTACGGTCCGCACCTTCTTGCCCGCTTCAGCCGCAGCCCGAGTGGCCCGAGGTCACGCGCCGATATCGGCGCGTCATGACAACGGAGAAACCCTCTCATGAAGCGCATG
>NZ_DAMCTG010000154.1:0-6155 GCF_032113835.1 Achromobacter sp.
GACCGCAATCGTGGGCGATCGCCTCCCCGGTGACCGCGGCGTCGGGCGACCTACGGAGACTATCGCCTCGAGGGCCGGTGTCAGACACCCTGGCCAGACGATCGTCAGCGCGGATCACCGTCTCAACGGGTGTCTGACACCTACGACAAATGCTCAACTGGTGTCAGACTCCTAGGTAAAGCCACATACGTAGACAAAAGACACCACCACCCAAATACCACCAACATCCACACCCATTCGCCTAGAATGACGCCCACCAAAATCGCCATCCCCCACCACCTCTCATGTCCGCCGCCCCCACCAGCGCCATCGCCTACGGCCTAGCCACGTTAGCCGCCGACGGCACCATCCTTGACACCTGGTATCCGCGGCCCTCGCTCGCCGACAACGCGCCCCCCACCGGCACTCGTCATCTGACGCCGGAAGAAGCGCGCGCCGCCCTCGGCGAGCACGTTGCCACGGCGCTCGTCCGGGACACGCGCCGTAAGGTCGATATCGTGGCCGTGCGTACCGCCATTTCGTCGCTCAACGAGCCGCCCGTCGATGCCCATGACGCCTATCTGCGCCTGCATCTGCTCAGTCACCGGCTCATTCGACCGCATGGCGCCAATCTGGATGGGTTGTTTGGCGTGCTCGCCAATGTCGCCTGGACCTCGGTGGGGCCGTGTGCGGTGGATCAGGTCGACGCGCTGCGTTGGCATTTGCGCGCCACCGGACAGGTGCTGGAAATCCGTGGCGTGGACAAGATTCCGCGCATGACCGATTACGTCGTCGCCAGTGGCGTGCGCATCGCGGACACCGCACGCGTGCGGCTGGGCGCGCATCTGTCGCCGGGCACCACCGTGCTGCATGAAGGGTTCTGCAATTTCAATGCCGGCACGCTGGGCGCGTCCATGGTCGAAGGCCGCATCAGCGCGGGCGTGATCGTGGACGATGGCACCGATATCGGCGGCGGCGCGTCGATCATGGGGACCATGTCGGGTGGCGGCAAGCAGGTGGTGTCCATCGGCAAGCGGTGCCTGCTCGGCGCCAATTCGGGCATCGGCATTTCACTGGGCGACGATTGCGTCGTGGAGGCCGGCTGCTACGTCACCGCCGGCACGCGCGTGCTGACGCCGGAGGGCGCGGTGGTCAAGGCGGTATCGCTGGCCGGTCAGCATGGGCTGCTGTTCCGCCGCAATTCGCAGACCGGCGCGGTGGAAGCGCTGGTGCGCACCGCGGCGTGGGGCACGTTGAATCCCGCGCTGCATTCGGGCCACTGAATGGAATATGGCCGCTGCGAGCGGCCATATCAGTCATGCGGCGTGCGCTCGGTCCCCCGAGCCGGCGCCTTGGCGTCAGGCGTATTCCGCCGTTTGCCCCAACTGGTTGTACACCAGGTTGACGAAGAGGTCGGAACTCAGGATCCGCGCAACGCGGCACGAGAAGACCGTTTTGCCGCTGTCGTCCTGCAGCGTGACCGTGTCGGTCCAGTCTTTGAGATCGATGGGCTGCAGCGACTCGTAGGGCCACGTGACGCCGTCGATGTGCAGGCCTTGCGCCGACAGGGACACTTCGCGCGTTTCCAGGTCGGGGAAGGTGCCGCCGGTGACATAGCGGAACGTGACGCGTGCGCCCTGCTCCGTCAGCGACTCCAGAACCGGCAGCCGGCGCGCCACGTAGTGCGAGCGGAAGGCATCCATGAAGGTGGGGAATTCGTCGACGCCGGCGGCAACCGTCCAGGCGTTTTGCGCGGCGCTGCGGTACGCCAGGCGGTCGGCGGATCCTGCTGGAGCGTCCGGCTGGCCGGTGTAGAGGCAGAGATCCTGGATGTCCGCGAATGCGGTGTAGATGCGGGCGCCGCCTTCCTGGCTGACAACGCCTTCTTCGTGCAATTCAAAGCAATCCGGGGCGCTCCCCGTGCGGATAAACACCGCGAATGCGTCTATGGCTTGCGGGGTTTCTCTATCTGTCATGCAACTTCCTGAATGGATTGGGGTGCTATCGCGGCCCAGGACGTCGCAATGTCTTGCGAGCCGTATTCTCCCCCATATGCGGAATACGTGCTTGATGCCCCCAATTCCCGCACTTTCGATGCAGATCACTCGCCCGGCGGAATCGGCGCGAAACGCAGGTGCTGCACGTCGCCGCGCCCAGCGATGATCGCGGTGGATTCGGGCACTTCTTCCCAGACGCCGGCCATGTCCGACAACGGCTCGGACAGCAGCAGGAAGGCGTCGTCGTCCATGGCGGCGATCTGCGCGTTGTCCGGATACAGTTCGCGCAGGTGCCGCACGCAGGTGTTGTGAAACAGCGTGCGCGAGTCGCCCTCGCTGGAATAGCGCACGGCAATGAGGCGCTCGCCGTCCAGCGCGCACACCGTCATGTTGATGGGATGCGCCACGCCATGGCGCCGGCCGGTTTCCTCGACCGCGCCCACCATGCGGGCTATCGCGGGGATCGGATCCTCGTCCAGGCCGAACGTCAGCGCCAGAAGGAACATCACCTCAGAATCCGTGGAACCTTCCAGCGATCCGAAATACGCGGGCGCGATCATCAGCATCAGATCGCGCCGCAGCAGCGGATAGTCGCGGATGAGGCCGTTGTGCACGAACAGCCATTGCGCGTGCCGAAAAGGGTGGCAGTTGGTTTCTTGCGCGGGCGTGTCGGTGGCGGCGCGGATGTGCGCGACGAAGTGCGGCGCATGGATGGCGCGGGCCGCCTCGCGCAGATTGCGGTCGTTCCACGCCGGATGCACGCTGCGATAGCGGAACGGCGGTTCGATGGGGCGGCCTTCGATGGGGCGGCTGTACCAGCCCAGCCCGAAACCGTCGCCATTCGTGGTGGTGGCGCCCAGGCGCGAATGCAGGCTCTGTTCGATGAGCGAGTGCTTGGCCTTGAACAGCACGCTCTCCATCTGCAGGGGACTACCGGTGTAAGCCAGCCAACGGCACATGATGCGCTCCTTCGATCCGGACAGGCCAGTGTAGGAGCGGGGCGTGCGTTTCTCCAAGCCCGCTGCCGGCCCTATTTGTTCAGCAGCGCCTTCAGCATGGCCATGCGCTCCTTGGGGCTCATGGCGGCCGTGGCGTCGTCCTCCTGGATGCGCACGTCGCCCAGGCCCATTTCCTCGATGAAGCGCGACGGCTCGCGCACCAGGTCTTCGCGCGCGCGGCGGCGGCGCTTGCACCAGCTCAGGTGCAGGCTGCGCTGCGCGCGCGTGATGCCGACGTACATCAGGCGCCGTTCTTCCTGGATGCGGGTGGCCAGGTTCTCGGCGGCGCGCGCGGGATCGCCGACTTCGTCATCCTTGCCCAAATGCGGCAGCAGGCCTTCTTCCACGCCCGCCAGGTACACGTGCGGGTATTCGAGGCCCTTGGAGGCGTGCAGCGTGGACATCTTGACGGCGTCGGGCGCTTCTTCCTCGCCGCGCTCCAGCATGGTGACCAGCGCCACGTGCTGCACCAGGTCGAAGAGCGTCATGTTGTCTTCCTCGGCCTTGCGCTTGAGCCAGCCGGTCAGCTCCAGAACGTTCTGCCAGCGCGTCTGCGCGGGCCGTTCTTCGAAGAGTTCGAACAGGTGCCGTTCGTATTGGATGGCTTCGAGCAGGTCGTCAAGGATGGCGCCGGCGGGTTCCGCGGGCGCCGCGTCCTTGCCCGAGGCCGCGCCGCGACCGGCGCGCCACTGCATGCGGCGGATGAATTCCGCGAAGGTGCGCAGCTGTTCAAGCTGGCGCGGCGCCAGCACGCTTTCGAGGCCGGTTTCGGCCACGGCGGCCAGAAGCGACAGCTCGCGGCTGGCGGCGTACTGGCCCAGCGCCTGGAGCGTGGCCTGGCCGATGCCGCGCTTGGGCGTGGTGGCCGCGCGGATGAAGGCGGGGTCGTCATCGTCGTTGGCCAGCACCCGCAGATAGGCCAGGATGTCGCGCACCTCGGCCTTGTCGAAGAAGCTTTGCCCGCCGGAGATCGTGTACGGAATCTTCAGATTGCGCAGCGCCTGCTCCAGGATGCGCGACTGATGATTGCTGCGATACAGGATGGCGAAATCCTTCCATTGGGCCTGGCGTTCGAAGCGCGACGCGGACACCTTCATGGCGATGGATTCGGCCTCCTGCTCCTCGCCGTCCATGGCCGACACCTGGATGGGTTCGCCCACGCCCAGTTCGGACCACAGCTTCTTTTCGAAGAGTTTGGGGTTCTTTTCGATGACCTGGTTGGCCGCCGCCAGAATGCGCTGCACCGAGCGGTAGTTCTGCTCGAGCTTGATGAGCTTGATGTTCGGGTAGTCGGTGGTCAGCTTGGCCAGGTTCTCGATGGTGGCGCCGCGCCAGGCGTAGATGGCCTGGTCATCGTCGCCCACCGCGGTGAACATGGCGCGCGGGCCGGTCAGCAACTGCACCAGCCGGTACTGGCACACGTTGGTGTCCTGGTATTCGTCCACCAGCAGGTAACGCACGCGGTTCTGCCAGCGGGTGCGCACTTCTTCGTTGCTGGCCAGCAGTTGCGCGGGAATGCGGATGAGGTCGTCGAAGTCCACCGCCTGATAGGCCGCCAGCGTGGCGGCGTAGCTGCGGTAGACGTTGGCGGCTTCGACGTCGCCCGGTGTGATGGCTTCGCGCGCGGCGTCGTCCGGCTCCAGCAGCGCGTTTTTCCACAGCGAGATGATGCCCTGCACGTGGCGCAGGCGCGCCTTGTCGGTGGTCGCCAGCAGTTCCTGGATGATGCCCATGGCGTCGTCGGCGTCCAGGATGGAGAACGTGGGCTTCAGGCCCGCGTTGCGCGCTTCTTCGCGCAGCATCTTCACACCCAGCGAGTGGAAGGTGCTGATGATCAGGCCCTTGGACAGCTTGCGGTCGACCAGCGTCTTCACGCGCTCGTCCATTTCACGCGCGGCCTTGTTGGTGAAGGTCAGCGCGACGACGTTGCGGCCCATGTAGCCGCATTCGCGCAGCAGGTAGGCGATCTTCTGCGTGATGACGCGCGTCTTGCCGCTGCCGGCGCCCGCCAGGACGAGGCAAGGGCCGTCCAGGTAGAGCGTCGCCTCCCGCTGCGCGGGATTCATGCCGTGGCCAATCGGTTCGCTTGCGGACATTGGAGATTCAGATCGTCATGCGTCGCGGCGGCCATGCCAGCGCAGCCGGCAAGCAAAGGGCCAGCCGCTGCCCGTCAATGGGCCGGAAAAACGCGAGAAAAAGGGGACGGGCGCAGCCGCCGCAGCGGGTCTGCCGCGCCGGTGCGATAGAGGAAGACGATCATAGAACAATCGGGTCGATGACGCACCGGCGGGTTGCAGAAGGGACAGATCCGCGCACCGTCACACAGGACGATCCACCGTCAGATTTCCAGCGGATCGACTTCCAGTTGCCAGCGCACGCGCGCCTCGTTGGCCAGGTAAGGCAGATGATGCGACCACGACGCCAGAAACGCCTGCAGGGCCGGCCGGCTGCTGCTTTCGGCCAGCAGTTGGGCGCGCTCGATGTTGGCCACGCGCACCACGCGCAGCGGCACGGGGTCGTACAGCATGATCGCGTCCATGCCGGGGAAATCGGCCGCCCATTCGCCCTCGGGCAGCACGCGGGCCTGCTCCAGAAACGCCTGGGCCACCTTGAGCTCGCGCGCCTCGGCGGTCAGCAGCGCCTGGTAGACGTAAGGGGGCAAGCCGGTGCTTTCGCGCTCGTGCAGCGCGTGGCGCGCAAACCCGGCGTAGTCGTGGCGCAGCAAGGCTTGGTAGACGGGCTGCTCGGGATACCCGGTCTGGATCAACACTTCGCCGTTGCCCTGATGGCGGCCTGCGCGGCCAGCCACCTGCATCAGCTGCGCGAACAGGCGTTCGGGCGCGCGGAAATCGTGGGCGAACAACATGGAGTCCGCGTTCAGCACGCCGACGAGCCCCAGCCGCGCAAAGTCGTGGCCCTTGGCCACCATCTGCGTGCCGACCAGGATGTCGACCTCGCCCGCGTGCACGGACGCGAACAGGGCTTCGGCGCTGCCCTTCTTGCGCGTGCTGTCGGCGTCGATGCGCAGGATGCGCGCCTCGGGAAAGAGTTCGGCCAGGTGTTCCTCGACCCGCTGCGTGCCGCGGCCCATGGGAGCCAAGTCCTGGTCGCCGCATTCGGGGCAGGCGCGCGGCACGGGGGCCTGATAGCCGCAGTGATGGCACTGCAGGCGATGGCCGCG
>NZ_DAMCTG010000155.1:0-6130 GCF_032113835.1 Achromobacter sp.
ATCTTGCGCTGCGCGCACAGTTCGATGAAGTGCGCGCCCTTCTGCGCGGACTCGGAGAACAGGATGCCGTTGTTGGCGACGATGCCGACGGGCATGCCGTGGATGTGCGCAAAGCCGGTGACCAGCGTGGGGCCGAAGCGCGCTTTGAACTCGTCGAACTCGGAGCCGTCGACGATGCGCGCGATGACTTCGCGCACGTCGTAGGGCTTGCGGGTGTCGGCGGGAATGATGCCGTTCAGTTCGCTGGGATCGAAGCGCGGCTCGCGCACGGGAATGGTGGCCAGCGGCTGCGGCTTCTTGCGGTTCAGGCGCGCAACCGCATTGCGCGCCAGTTGCAGCGCGTGCATGTCGTTGGCGGCCAGGTGGTCGACCACGCCGGACAGGCGCGTGTGCACGTCGCCGCCGCCCAGGTCTTCGGCGCTGACTTCTTCACCGGTGGCCGCCTTGACCAGCGGCGGGCCGCCCAGAAAGATGGTGCCCTGGTTGCGGACGATGATGGACTCGTCGCTCATGGCGGGCACATACGCGCCGCCGGCGGTGCACGAGCCCATCACCACGGCGATCTGCGCGATGCCCTGCGCCGACATCTGCGCCTGGTTGTAGAAGATGCGGCCGAAGTGGTCGCGGTCGGGAAAGACTTCGTCCTGCTGCGGCAGGTTCGCGCCGCCCGAGTCCACCAAATACACGCACGGCAGGTTGTTCTGCGCGGCGATCTCCTGCGCGCGCAGGTGCTTCTTGACCGTCATCGGATAGTAGGTGCCGCCCTTGACCGTGGCGTCGTTGCAGACGATGACGCACTCGGTGCCGGACACGCGGCCGATGCCGGTGATGACGCCCGCGCCGGGCGCGTCGCCGTCATACATGCCGTGCGCCGCCATGGGCGACAGTTCCAGGAACGGGGTGCCCGGATCGATCAGGTTTTCAACGCGGTCGCGCGGCAGGAGTTTGCCGCGCGCGGTGTGCTTGGCGCGGGCGGATTCGCTGCCGCCCAAGGCCGTCTGCGCCAGTTGCTGGTTCAGATCGTCCAGTTGCGCCTGCATGGCGCTGGCGTTGTCGATGTAGTCCTGCGACCGCGGATTGATGCGGGATTCGATGATGGGCATGGGGTACCACCCGTCCTGCTTGATTGGAATTTGAAGGCGCTCGGTGTGAGCGGGTTGTCTCGCTGCCCGGTGGGCCGGGCATTCTTGTCGATTGGAAAAATCAGGATTTCGTTGCGCCTTTCCTGCATGGCCCGCGACCGACCCGTCGCGGTGGTTGCAATGCCAGAAAGGCGCAGCGAAATCCTGCTTGAGACACAGGCCGAAGCCCGTGTCTCAAGCAGGCAACCGCTTAGACCATTTCGATGGCCATCGCGACGGCTTCGCCGCCGCCGATGCACAGCGTGGCCACGCCGCGCTTGCCGCCGGTCTTGCGCAGCGCGCCGATCAGGGTGGCCACCAAGCGTGCGCCGGAGGCGCCGATCGGGTGGCCCAGCGCGGTGGCGCCGCCGTGGATGTTGACCTTTTCAGGCGAGAGTTTGAAGTCGGTCATGGCGGCCATGGCGACCACCGCGAAGGCTTCGTTGATCTCGTACAGGTCCACGTCCTCGGCCTTCCAGCCGGTCTTGTTGAACAGGTTCTTCAGCGCGCCGACGGGGGCGGTGGTGAACCAGTTGGGTTCCTGCGAGTGCTGCGAGTGCGCGACGATGCGGGCCAGCGGTTTGACGCCGAGCTTTTCGGCGGTGGACGCGCGCATCAGCACCATGGCGGCGGCGCCGTCGGAGATCGACGACGAGTTCGCGGCGGTGACGGTGCCGTCCTTTTTGAACGCGGGCTTGAGGGTCGGGATCTTTTCCGGCATGGCCTTGGTGGGGGCTTCGTCGGTGTCGATCACGGTGTCGCCTTTGCGGCCGGCGACGGTGACGGGGGCAATTTCCCACTTGAAGCTGCCGTCTTCCGAAGCGGCACGCGCGCGGCGCAGCGATTCCAGCGAGAACGCGTCCTGCTGTTCGCGCGTGAACGAGTACTTGGAGGCGCAGTCTTCGGCGAACACGCCCATGGCCTTGCCCTTGTCGTAGGCGTCTTCCAGGCCGTCCAGCGCCATGTGGTCGTACACGGTGTTGTGGCCGTAGCGGTAGCCCTGGCGGCCCTTGAGCAGCAGGTACGGTGCGTTGCTCATGCTTTCCTGGCCGCCGGCGACGACGATCTCGGCGCTGCCCGAAGCCAGCAGGTCGTGGCCGAACATCGCGGCCTTCAGGCCCGAGCCGCAGACTTTGTGAATGGTGGTGCACGCCACGCCCAGCGGCAGGCCGGCGCCCAGCGCGGCTTGGCGGGCAGGCGCCTGGCCCTGGCCGGCTTGCAGCACGTTGCCCATGATGACTTCGTCGACCTGCTCGGGCTTGATGCCGGCGCGTTCGACGGCGGCCTTGATGGCGACCGAGCCCAGCTCGTGCGCGGCCAGGCCGGACAGGTTGCCCAGCATGCCGCCCATGGGCGTGCGGGCGACGGAAACGATGACGATGGGATCTGACATGACTTGCTCCTGTGAGGGTCGGGACAGCGATTGGGTTACAACACCGCGTTGCCGTTTGAAGGGCGGTCTGCGCGCAGGCGTCTGTCCTTATCGTAAGGGAAAAATTCTTCAATCCTGCCTTGCGCCACGTGGGCGCGGCAGGCCTGCCACCAGTCCGGTTCCAAGAGGTCGGCATGGTGACGCATGAAGGCGCCGCGCACGCGCGTGTCGCCCAGCAGGAAGCGGCCGAATTCCTCGGGGAAGACGTCGTTCGGGCCGATGGCGTACCAGGGTTCGGAGGCCATCTCCGCTTCTTCATTCGGGGCCGGCGGAATGCGCCGGAAGTTCATCTCGGTCATGCGCTGGATTTCGTCGTAGTCATAAAAGACGACGCGGCCCAGACGTGTGACGCCGAAATTCTTGTAAAGCATGTCGCCGGGGAAGATGTTGGCCGCAGCCAGCTGGCGGATGGCGTCCCCGTATTCGCGCACCGCGTGGTCCAGCAGCGCGTCCGGCGCCTGTTGCAGATACAGGTTCAGCGGCGTCATCCGGCGTTCGATGTAGACGTGGCGGATGACGACGGTGTCGCCGGTTTCTTCGAAAAGGCTGGGCACGAGGCGCCGCAGTTCGTCCAGCAGCGCGGGGGCGAACCGGGCGCGCGGCAGGGCGACCTGTGAATATTCCCAGGTGTCGGCCATGCGGCCCACGCGGTCGTGCAGCTTGACCATCTGGTACTTGCGCCGCACGGTGGCGTGATCCATGCCGTCCTTGTCGATGCGGTCCTTGATGAGCTTGAACACGTACGGATAGGATGGCAGCGTGAACACGCACATCACCATGCCCTTGATGCCGGGGGCGATGTCGAAGGCGTCGCGCGAGTGGGCGAGGTGATGCAGGAAGTCGCGGTAGAACAGCGTCTTGCCCTGCTTTTGCAGGCCGATCATGGTGTAGAGCTCGGCCTTGGGTTTGCGCGGCAACAGGCTCGACAGAAAGTTGACCACCGCCGCGGGCGTTTCCATGTCCACCAGGAAATACGCGCGGGTAAAGCTGAACAGCGTGCTCAGGTCGTCCGCGCCCAGCAGCAGCGCGTCCAGCGTCACCTGCCCGGCCGGATTGCGTGTCAGCGCGATGGCAAAGGGATAGACAGTGGTCTGGTTGATCAGGCGGCCAACGATGTACGCGCCCTTGTTCCGAAAGAACAGCGACCCCAGCGCATGAAGCTGGCAGTCGGTGGCGATGCGCCGGCCGACGTGGCGCGGCAGGACAGCGCGAAGCTTCGACACCGCGGCGCGCGCCAGCAATCGCGTGTCGCGCGGCAGGTCTTCAAAAGGCAGCGCCAGGCCAAAGTCGGCCACCATGCGGATCAGGCTTTTTTCCAGGCCGTCGGTCGCCGGGTAGTACACGCGGTAGGACGGCACGCTGCTGTCCAGATAGTCGGTGGCGACTGCCGGACGTACGAACAGGAAATCGTTGTGGAAGTAATCGCGGTGCAGCAGGCGGCACGAGACCGAGTTGAAGAAGGTCTCGGCGCATTCGGGCTGGCGGTGTTCGCCCAAGAGGCCGACGAACTCCTGCTTGATCTGCTGCCAGTAGGCGGTCTGCGCGTCGGTCAGGGACGGGGCGGCGGCGCCGTTGCCGTTTTTGGCGGCGTGCTCTGCGCCGTTGCTCGTGCTGCCGACCGCGCCCTCGGGCCGCCCGCGCAGCACGCCTTCCAGTTGCGTGGCGCATTCGCGCACGCGCATGTCGTAGTACTCGATGCGTTCGCGCGACAGATGCTGGATGCCGTGCCAGTCGCCGGATTCGAACAGGGCCTTGGCGCGCTGCGCGCTGTAGCGAAACAGCGCGTAGTGCCGGTCAAAGCCGGCCAGGATCAGGCGCGCGACCTCCAGCGGAGACGGCCCCGGGGCGGGGGCCTGCTCGATGTGCTGGATGTCGGACGTGCGGATCATGGCGCAGGCTGTGGATAAGGCGTCAGGCGGTTTCGTTGAAGAGTTCGCGGCCGATCAGCATGCGGCGGATTTCGCTGGTGCCGGCGCCAATTTCATATAGCTTGGCGTCGCGCCACAGGCGGCCGACCGGGTATTCGTTGATGTAGCCGTTGCCGCCCAGGATCTGCACGCCCTCGCCCGCCATCCACGTGGCCTTTTCGGCGGTGTACAGGATGAGCGCGGCGCAGTCCTTACGTACCTGGCGCACGTGGTCGGACCCCAGTTTGTCCAGGTTTTTGCCGACCTGATAGCAGAAGGCGCGGCTGGCCTGCAGCGTGGTGTACAGATCGGCGACCTTGCCCTGGATGAGCTGGAATTCGCCGATGGCTTGTCCGAATTGCTTGCGGTCGTGGATGTAGGGCACCACCACGTCCATCACGGCCTGCATGATGCCCAGCGGTCCGCCGGACAGCACGGCGCGTTCGTAGTCCAGGCCGCTCATCAGCACCTTCACGCCGCCGTTGACCTGGCCCAGCACGTTTTCCTCGGGGATCTCGCAGTCCTGGAACACCAGCTCGCCGGTGTGGCTGCCGCGCATGCCCAGCTTGTCCAGCTTCTGCGCCACGGAAAAGCCCGCAAAGCCCTTTTCGACCAGGAAGGCAGTGATGCCGCGCTGGTGGGCCTCGGGGTCGGTCTTAGCGTAGACGACGAGGGTGTCGGCGTCCGGGCCGTTGGTGATCCACATCTTGGTGCCGTTCAGCACGTAGCGGTCGCCCTTCTTTTCCGCGCGCAGCTTCATGCTGACGACGTCGGAGCCCGCGCCCGGTTCGCTCATGGCCAGCGCGCCGACGTGTTCGCCGGAGATCAGCTTGGGCAGGTACTTGGCCTTCTGGGCGGCGGTGCCGTTGCGGTTGATCTGGTTCACGCACAGGTTGGAGTGCGCGCCGTACGACAGGCCGATGGAGGCGCTGGCGCGGGAGATTTCTTCCATGACGACCATGTGGGCCAGATAGCCCATGTTGGCGCCGCCGTATTCCTCGTCGGCGGTCATGCCCAGCACGCCGAGGTCACCGAACTTGCGCCACAGGTCCATGGGGAATTGGTCGCTGCGATCGACTTCCGCGGCGCGCGGCGCGATCTCGGCCTGCGCGAAATTGCGTACGGCGTCGCGCAGCATGTCCAGGTCTTCGCCCAGGTCGAAGTTCAGGCCGGGAAGATTCATCAGTGTCTCCGTGATAGTAGGTACTTACATTCATGGACCTGCGCGTGCGTGTCTTGGCCGCCGTCGCGGGGTGGATCCATGATGCGCCGATCGTCCGGCGCTGCGCAATGATGCAGTGCAAATATTACGTTTACGTAAACGTAAATTGGATGAGGGTTATCCCTAGCGCGTTGCGCACCGCTGCGACAGGGACGATGGGCAATACTTGATGCGGCCCTTTAATCCTGAAATATCCGACGGAGTCAGCTGTGCTCGAACTTTCCAATCTGGACGACATCGTGGCGTTGCGACGCGACATTCACATGCACCCGGAGCTTTGCTACGAAGAGCACCGCACGGCCAAGGTGGTGGCCGACACGCTGCGCGGCTGGGGCATCGCAACACACACGGGCATCGCCAAGACGGGCGTGGTCGGCGTGATCAAGCGGGGCACGTCGGACCGGGCCATCATGCTGCGCGCCGACATGGACGCGCTGCCCATGCAGGA
>NZ_DAMCTG010000156.1:0-5576 GCF_032113835.1 Achromobacter sp.
TACTACATGGGCGCGGACGTCCTGCGCACCGAGCAGGACTTCTACGACCTGACGTGGGCCTACCTGCTCAAGTGCCACGAGCAGAACGTGGTGCACACCGAGCCCTTCTTCGATCCCCAGACGCACACCGACCGCGGCGTGCCGTTCGAGACCGTGCTGAACGGCATCAGCCAGGCCCTGGCCGACGGCCGCAAGCAGCTGGGCGTGACCAGCGGCCTGATCCTGAGCTTCCTGCGCCATCTGCCTGAAGAACAGGCGATGCGCACGCTGGATCAGGCGCTGCCCTACCGGGACGCGTTCATCGCCGTGGGCCTGGACAGCAGCGAGCAGGGATTTCCGCCGCGCCTCTTCCAGCGGGTGTTCGACCGTGCACGGGCCGAAGGCCTGCCCGCCGTGGCGCATGCCGGCGAAGAAGGTCCGCCCGAATACATCTGGGAGGCGCTGGATCTGCTGAAGGTGCTGCGCATCGACCACGGTGTGCGCGCCGCCGAAGATCCCAAGTTGATCGCGCGTCTGATCGACGAGCAGATCCCGCTGACCGTCTGTCCGCTGTCCAACACCCGGCTGCGCGTGTTCGATCACATGCGCGAGCACAACATCCTGTCGTTGCTGGATGCCGGCGTGAAGGTCACCGTCAACTCCGACGATCCCGCTTATTTCGGCGGCTATGTCACCGAGAACTTCCACGCGCTGTACGAGCACCTGGGCATGACCCGCGAGCAGGCGCAGGCGCTGGCGGACAACAGCCTGGACGCGCGCATCGCCAAGTAACGGCGTCCGGATGGCATCCAGCCATGCGCGTTGCGCATGGCTATGTTCAAAACCGGAATGGCCGGCGCCGCACTTTCCTCCCTACCATTAGTCCGGCGGCAGCACAGATTGCCGCCGCCGGACGATGAACAACGATACAAGGGGCAGGATATGAGTGAACGCGTGAAAGCGTCGTTGCGCACAGGCACGCTGGTTGGCGTGCGCGACGGCGGCGTGTGCCGCTATGGCGCAATTCCGTATGCACAACCGCCCGTGGGCGAATTGCGCTTTGCACCGCCGCAAGCGGCGGACATTCCCGGCGAATTCGACGCCACGGGAACCGGCCCCGTCCCGCCGCAATTGCCCTCGCGCCTGCGCGGCGCCATGGGCGACTTCGACACCGAACAATCCGAAGACTGCCTGCACCTGACGGTGTGGACGCCTGCGGCAGACGGCAAGCGCCGCCCCGTGGTCGTCTGGCTGCACGGCGGCGCCTGGCAAAGCGGCGCCGGTGCGCTGGACTGGTACGACGGCGCCAGCCTGGCCGAACGCGGCGACGTGGTCGTCGTGGCCGTCAATTACCGGCTGGCCGCGCTGGGCTGGCTGTACGTGCCGGGCCAAACGGCCAACGTCGGCCTGCTGGATCAGGAACTGGCGATCGACTGGGTGCTGGACCACATCCAGGACCTTGGCGGCGATCCGGCGCGCATTACGGTGATGGGCCAATCGGCAGGCGCCTCGTCGATCTGCGCCATGCTGGCGCGCCAGCCGCGCTTCTCTCGCGCCATCCTGCAAAGCGCCGCGCTGGGGCGCGGCTTTCGCAGCGCGCAGCAGGCCGACACGCTGGGACAGGTCTATCTGCGCGCGGCCGGCGCCGAATCGCTTTCCGCGGCGCGCGAGTTGCCGGTGTCCGCGCTGCTGGCGGCGCAGCAGGCGCCCGAGGTCGTGCAGGCCCTGCGGGCCGAAGGCAGCAGCCGCAGCCTGTTCTCGCCCGTGCTGGACGGCCAGGTGCTGCCGCAAGCAATCACACCCGCGCTCGTCACCGCCGCGGGGCGCGCGGACGTGCTGGTCTGCTACACGCGTGACGAAATGGCCGCGTTCCCGGACCACGGCACGGACGCCGCCAGCCAGGAGATGGGCGACGCCGTGTTCGGCGCACCCTCCCGGCTGTGGGCCCGGCAGGCGGTGGCGCAAGGCCGCAAGGCCTGGCTGGCGCGCTTTGACGTCGCGCCGACGGACCGCTTCGGCGCCTGCCACTGCATCGAACTGCCGTTCGTGTTCGACACGCTGCGGGCCTTCGCCAATGCCCCGATGCTGGCCGGCCTGCCTGCCGCGCAGGGCGAGCAGCTGGCGCGCCAGACCCAGACCGCATGGCTGGCGTTCATCCGGGGCGATGCGCCGGATTGGCCGCAGGCGCCGCACATGCAGATCCTGGGCTGAGTCCGCAACGCCCTACGGAGGCGCCGGCCTTGCCGCCGCGCCCCGCACACCAACGACACAAGGGGAATTCCATGTTCAAGCAAACCGCTCTTGCGCTGGCGCTTGCGCTGCCAATCGCGCTGCCAATCGCCGCCACCGCAGCCTATCCCGACAAGCCGGTCAAGATCATCGTGTCCAATCCGCCCGGCGGCCCGGTCGACGTCATGCTGCGCGTCCTGGCCAGCAAGCTGGGCGCGGCATGGGGCCAGCCCGTGGTCGTCGAAAACAAGCCGGGCGCCTCGGGCATCATCAGCACAGGCGCGCTGGTCAAGTCTGCACCCGACGGCTACACGCTGGGCATGGTCGTCGCGTCGTCCGTGACTATCGTGCCGTTTGCGGTGGACAGCTTGCCCTTCGATACGCAGAAGGACCTGCAGCCCATTTCGTTGGTGGCGCGCACACCGTTCATCTTCATCGTGCCCAAGGACAGCCCGCTAAAGACCTGGGAAGATTTCGTCCGGGAAAGCCGCGCGCGCAGCTTGAGCGTGGGCTCGTTCTCGATCGGCACCGCGTTTCACCTGGTCTGGGAACAGACGGCGCGGCGCGCGGGCATCAAGGCGCTGTACGTGCCGTCGTCCTCGTCGGGCAAGACGCAGAACGACCTGATCGGCGGGCAGCTGGACGTGGGTCTGGACGCGCCGTCCAGTTCCAAGGGTCTGATCGACAGCGGACGGCTGCGGGCGCTGGCAATCACCAGTCCGCAGCGGTTTGGCGGCCTGCCCGACACGCCCACGTTGAAGGAGTCGGGGCTGGACTACGCGCCGCAGCCGTGGATCGGGCTGATGGGTCCAGCGGGCATCCCGAAGGATCGCGTCGCGCAGATCCAGAAGGCGGTGACCGACATCCTGAAGGACCCGGCCATGAAGGCGCAGATGGAAACGCTGGGCATGATTCCGATCGGCAGCTCGCCCGAGGAACTGGCCGCCACCATCGAAGCCGACCGCGCCGAGATGGGACCGCTGATCAAGGAGCTGGGCATCAAGCTGCAATAGCGTCAATGCGGTAATTTCCGCGCAACGCGATATCGCTTCGGATTCCGAGTCGGCATAAGCAAACGGCTACAAATTCTTTGTCAGCTGCCGCCCCGCTTCTTACAGTGTGCGCCTTTGCCGCCATGCGGCCGCACGACAGAAGCTTTCGCCATGCCGATCTCCCGACGCAAATTCCTGCTTGCCAGCACCCTGGCGCTGCCGCTGGCGCGGCCACGCCTGGCGCGCGCGTCAGACTGGCCCGCACGTCCCATCCGTCTTGTCGTCACGTTTCCGCCCGGCGGCGCCAGCGACATCGCCGCCCGCATCATTGCGCCGGTGCTGGCCGAACGGCTGGGCCAGTCCATCGTCATCGAAAACAAGCCGGGCGCGGGTTCGACCATTGGCGCAAACCTTGTCGCGCAATCGCCGGCCGACGGCTACACGCTGCTGATGTCGAACTCGGCGCCCCTGTCGATCTCGCCGGCGTTGATGCCGCAGGGCGGGTACGACGCGTTGGCAAGCTTCAGGCACATCGCCTACCTGGGCGCGGTGCCCACGGTATTCGTCGTGCATCCGTCCGTGCCGGTGTCCAGCCTTGCCGAGCTGACCGCCTGGATCAAGGCGCAGGACCAGCCGGTGCAATACGGCAGCGGCGGGCTGGCGTCGGTGGGACAGATCGTGGGCGAACTGTATTCGCGCCAGACAGGTGCGCCGTTGCAGCACATTCCGTACAAGGGGTCGGGCGCCATGCGCAACGATCTGCTGGGCGGACAGATCCGGGTTGCAGTGGATGCCCTGCCGCAGAACCTGCCCTTCCTGCGTTCGGGGCAATTGCGGCTGTTGGCCGTCACCACGCAGGAGCGCGTGCCGCAGGCGCCGGACATCGCTTCGGTAGGCGAACTGGGCTATCCCAGCCTGGTCGCGGAAAACTTCATTGGGCTCTCCGCGCCCGCGGGGCTGCCCGACGCGGTGGCGGCGCGGCTGCATGCGGAAGTCGGATCCGTGCTGGGCAATCCGGACATTCGGACCAAGCTCGAGGGCCAGGGCTTTGTGCTGGCGCAGAAGACGCCAGCGGAGTTCACCGACTTCGTGCGCCGGCAGGCCGACAGCTGGGGGCCGGTCGTGCGCGCAACGGGAGCGAGCCTGTGAGCGCGCGCCGTCTGCTCGTGCTGTTCGGCTTTCGCGGCCGGGGCGGCTTCAACGAGGCTGCGCTGCAGGGCGCCGAGCGCGCGGGACGTGCAGGCCATCCGCTGCACGCGGAGTGGGTCGCGGCCACCGACCCGGCCGCGCGCGCCGAGCGGCTTGCGCAGTTGTGCAATGGCAATCCCGATCTGGTGATCGTGCATGGCGGCCAGGGCGATGCGCCCGTCGCCGAGGTGGCGCCGCATTTTCCGCGCACGCAATTCGCCATCACACAGGGCAGCCATACGGCCGCCAATGTCGCGAGCTATGAGATTCTGCAAGAGCATTCCGCATTTCTTGCCGGCATTTTGGCCGGCTTGCGATCAGAGGGAGATGGCGCGACGGACGGCCGAGCCACAGGTGGCCGCGCCGCGCACCTTTCCGGCGAACGCGTCCGGCCCGGTCTGAAGGGCCGCGCCGCGTATGCCGACGGCGTGCGCCGCGTGACGGGCCAGGAACCGCTGACCGGGTTCTGCGGCAATCAGCACGACCCGGACCTGGGCGAGGCCTGGACGCGGGCGCTCGCCGCGCAACGCGCCCGCGTGCTGTTCGCGATGATGGACGGCGGCCGGGACGGCGTCACGCGCGCCTGCCGCGAAGCCGGCATCTGGCAGATCGGCAACGTGCTGGATTGGGTGGCTCGCGATCCGGAGGTCTATCTGGCATCGGCGCTGGCGGACTCGGGGCTGTGCGTGGAGCGCGCGGCTGCGGACCACGCCGCGGGCGCGCTGGCCGTCGGGCGCATAACGCGCTTCGGCCTGGAGGCGGAAGCCTCGTTGCGGCTTGTGCTGGGCGCGGACGTCACTGCGTACGAGCGGCGCGAGCTTGATGCGTGGTCGGGTCGTCTAGCGTCCGACGAGATCGAAATTGCCAGTCACTACGACGGCAAGGAATTCGCGCTGTCGTAGATGCCGTCGCATCGCATCACGGCGCCGCCGACCTGTGGCGGCGCATTGCAGGCGACGTGGCCCTCTGCCCCGCGCTCACCTTGCCCGAGCGTTGCGGGCATCCCGCATTGACGCGTCGCCATGCCGTGGCTACAGTGGCCGGCAGTCTTGCGGCATGCCCTTTCCGCCGCCTTCCCGAACCGCCCGCGGTCCCGCCGTTGGCCCAACACACCGGATACCCATGAACAGCTACCGCGTCGGCATCGCCGGCTTCGGCGCCATCGGCCAGGCCGTGGCGCAATCCCTG
>NZ_DAMCTG010000157.1:0-1716 GCF_032113835.1 Achromobacter sp.
TTGCCCGACTTGATGGCGGCGTGGCTGCCCTTGATGCGCGAGGCGTTCAGGAAACCGGCTTCGCAGCCGGCCAGCACGCCGCCCGGGAACGTGAGCTTGGGCAGCGCCAGCAAGCCGCCGGCCGTGATGGCGCGCGCGCCGTAGGCGATGCGCTTGCCGCCCTCGAACGTGCCGCGGATGGCCGGGTGGGTCTTGTAGCGCTGGAATTCGTCGAAGGGCGACAGCCACGGATTGGCGTAGTCCAGGCCGACGATCATGCCCACGGCCACCAGGTTGTTGTCCAGGTGATAGAGGAACGAGCCGCCGTAGGTGTCGGCGTCCAGCGGCCAGCCGGCGGTGTGGACCACCAGGCCGGGCTTGGATTGGGCCGGATCGACTTCCCACATTTCCTTGATGCCGATGCCGTAGGACTGCGGGTTGCGGCCGTCATCCAGCTTGAAGCGTTCGATGAGCTGACGGCCCAGTTGGCCGCGCGAGCCTTCGCTGAACACCGTGTAGCGGGCATGCAGTTCCATGCCGGGCTGGTAGTGGTCGGTGTGGCTGCCGTCGCGGGCCACGCCCATGTCGCCGGTGGCCACGCCGCGCACGGCGCCGTTTTCGTCGTACAGCACTTCAACGGCCGCAAAACCGGGGAAGATGTCCACGCCCAGTGCCTCGGCCTGCTCGCCCATCCACTTGACGACGTCGCCCAGACGGACGATGTAGTTGCCTTCGTTGTGGAAGCACGGGGGCAGCAGCCAGTTCGGCGTGGCGCGCGCGCCGGTCTCGGACAGGAACAGGAACTTGTCCTGCGTGACGGGCACGTTCAGCGGCGCGCCTTTCTCTTTCCAGTCGGGGATGAGCTCGGTCAGCGCCAGCGGGTCCATGACGGCGCCGGACAGGATGTGCGCGCCAAGTTCCGCGCCTTTCTCCAGTACGCAGACGCCGATCTCCTGATTCTTCTCAGCGGCCAGCTGCTTCAGACGGATTGCTGTGGCCAGGCCGGCGGGACCACCGCCAACCACGACCACGTCATATTCCATCGACTCGCGTTCAGACATTGCAAAGCTCCCCGTATGTATTCCATATATGGCTGGAAGTATTATCGACGATTGTATTGCAGGCGAGGGTCCTGTACCCCTTCGCATTTCTTTTAGCCTTCAGGAGTTATTGGTGAACCCGGACAACCTGTCTGCGCGGCTGCTTTCGGTGGGCGATACCCATCAACTCGAATTGCCCTTGCGCTGGGGCGATTCAGACGCCTTGAACCATCTGAACAACACGCTGTATTTCCGCCTCATGGAAGAGGCCCGCATGCAGATTCTGTATAACGCGGGCTTCAAGCTGCCGGCCGATGATGGTGCGATCCTGGCGCACGCGTCGTGCGATTTCCTGCGGCCGCTGACCTATCCGGCCACCGTGCGCGTCACGCACAAGGTGACGCGCATTGGCCGCTCCAGCGCCGAATTCGAGCTGCTGCTCGAGAAGGTCGGCGACGACGCGGGTCCCTATGCGCGCGGCCGCAACGTTCTGGTCTGGATGGATTATGTGGCCAATACGTCCGCGCCGTGGCCGCCTGAAGTCCTGGCCCAAATGGCCACGCAGTTCACGCCGGCCCAATGAGCACGCGCGGCCGCGGGCCGCGCACCGGCCAAAATAGCGCGTGCTTTGCCCGGTCATGCCGGTAAAATCTAGCGCAAAATCAGAAAAGCAATGAGGGCGCGCCACCCTCGGCGC
>NZ_DAMCTG010000157.1:1816-5402 GCF_032113835.1 Achromobacter sp.
GCGCTGGCAGGCATCGTCAAGGACGGTCAGATGATCGCCGTGGGCGGTTTCGGCCTGTGCGGTATTCCCGAGGCGTTGATCGCCGCGTTGCGCGATTCGGGCGTCAAGGATCTCACCTGCATCAGCAACAACGCGGGCGTCGACGGATTTGGCCTGGGCCAGCTGCTCAACACGCGCCAGGTGCGCAAGATGATCGCGTCGTACGTCGGCGAGAACAAGGAATTCGAACGCCAGTACCTGTCGGGCGAACTCGAACTTGAATTCACGCCGCAGGGCACGCTGGCCGAAAAGCTGCGTGCCGGCGGCGCCGGCATTCCGGCGTTCTTCACCCGCACCGGCGTGGGCACCATCGTGGCCGACGGCAAGGAAATCCGTGAATTCGACGGCCATCAGTACGTGATGGAACGTTCGCTGGTGCCGGACGTGTCGCTGGTCAAGGCGCACATCGCCGACCGCAGCGGCAACCTGGTGTTCCGCAAGACCGCGCGCAATTTCAATCCGAACGTCGCCATGGCGGGCAAGTTCACGGTCGTCGAAGTCGAGCAGATCGTCGACACCGGCAGCCTGGACCCGGATCAGATCCATCTGCCCGGCATCTATGTGCAACGGATCGTGGTGAACGCCACGCCCGAAAAGCGCATCGAACAACGCACCACTCGCCCGGCCTAAGGAGAAGACGACATGGCATGGTCCCGCGATGAAATGGCGGCACGCGCCGCGCGCGAGCTGCAAGACGGCTTTTATGTGAACCTGGGCATCGGCCTGCCCACGCTGGTCGCCAACCACGTCCCCGCAGGCGTAGAAGTGTGGCTGCAATCCGAAAACGGCCTGCTGGGCATCGGCCCGTTCCCCACCGACGATCAGGTCGACGCCGACCTCATCAACGCCGGCAAGCAGACGGTCACGACGCTGCCGGGCTCGTCGATCTTCTCGTCGGCCGACTCGTTCGCGATGATCCGCGGCGGCAAGATCAACCTGGCGATCCTGGGCGCGATGCAGGTCTCCGAAAAGGGCGATCTGGCCAACTGGATGATCCCGGGCAAGATGGTCAAGGGCATGGGCGGCGCAATGGACCTGGTGGCCGGCGTCGGCCGCGTGGTCGTGCTGATGGAACACGTCGCCAAGAAGAAGGACGGCTCGGAAGACATCAAGCTGCTGCCCGAATGCAACCTGCCGCTGACCGGCGTGGGCGTCGTTGATCTCATCATCACCGACCTGGGCGTGATGGAAGTCACCGAAAACGGCCTGAAGCTGCTGGAAACGGCGCCCGGCGTGACGGTGGATGAGATCAAGTCCAAGACCGCGGCGAAGCTGGACGTGTCGGCGGTGCAGTAGGCTGCTACCAGCATCACCCTGCGTGAACTGACCCCCAAAGGTTGGACAAGATCCAGCCTTCGGGGGTCTTATTGCATGGCTAGGCGACTCCTCGCCAATTGCCCCGCGCCCTCAAAGGCTGGCCATTTCACGACTGTGGTTTCCGGCTTTTCTTATTGATTGGCGGTCAGTGATTCGTAGACTCAAGCGCACCCGAAAATGTCAGGACCCGCAGCATGGCAGGACGCGCCGTTGTTCGAATCGTTGACAAGAAATCGCACGGGGGGACGGTGACGCAAGGGGTCCCCCAATACACGATCGAGCGCAGGGCCGCTGCGGTCAGATGGGCTGCAATCATTCTATGTGCGGCGCCAATAATCTGGGTGCTGTTCCTGTACTTTTGCCGGCCCGTGGTCGCATTGCACTACGCGCAGGACGCCCGGGCTGATCTCCTTGTCTTCTTCAATGACAATCACGACACGACCCGATTTCTTTTGACACCGGGGCAATCTGTTTCGACACCAACCGCGATGTTCCCGGCGTCGGATATGTGGATGCTGATCTCGACCCCGCGCGAGAAGGGTGACACCCTGGAGATCACGAAGCCGTTTAGCCGAACTGACGTTTACTTCGCCGCGGGCGGAAAAATCGATCGTACGGTAATCCGCCAGGGCTTCTTTGCGCGGTTTTTTGAGCCCGGCGGCTGATTCGGTGACCGCCGAATGTGTTTCGGCGGTTCAGGTCGATTCATTCAACAGCATCCCCACATGCGGGATCCCGTCTTCCATGTATTCCTCAGTCACCGGCACAAAGCCGTGGCCACCGTAATAGCCCTTGAGCCGCGCCTGCGCGCCCAGATAGACCGGCTGATCCGGCCACAGCCGCTGCACTTCCTGCTTGGCGCGGCGCATCAGTTCATGCCCCAGCCCGGTGCCGCGCGCGGTGGGGGCGGTGATCACGCGGCCAATGATGGCGCGGCCGTCGTTCAGGGCGGGCTCCAGCAGGCGGCAATAGGCGACCAGTTCGCCGTCGTACCACGCCATCAGGTGCTCGGTCTGGCCCTTGAGATCCTTGCCGTCCATGTCCAGAAACACGCAGTTCTGCTCCACCACAAAAACCTCGGAGCGCAGACGCAGGATGGCGTAGAGCTCGGCGGGGGTCAGGGCGGCGTGGGGCTTGCAGGTCCAGGCGGGCGTCATGCGGGTCATTCCAGATAGCGGGATAAGGAGGGCAATTCTCCGAGGGCGCCAAGCGTAACGCAACCCGGCCCCGATTCTCCAATCCGGACTGTTACATCTATTCACGGGTATACCCTTAGTATGAAAATCTATTTTCTTAACTAAAATTTGTGTGTAAACAGATTTACACAAACCCGCCGCCTGAATTCCACCACGCTGTTCGATGACCAAGTCCGCCATTACGATCGCTGATCGGATCGCCCGGGCCCAGCCCGCGCTGAGCCGGACCCAGCACAAGATGGCCGAGTACGTGCTGGCGCACCAGTTCCGCGCCGCCACCATGACCATCGACGAGTTCGCCGCGGCGGTGGGCGTGTCGGTCGCGACGGCCAACCGGTTCGCGCGCGCCCTGGACCTGCCGGGTTACCCGCAATTCCGTGCCGAGCTGGCGCGTGGCTTTGAAGCCGCGCTGGAACCGGTCGAGAAGCTGCGTACCGAACTGGCCCACTCGGCCAGCGCCGTCCAGATCTTCGCCGCGACGCTCGAAGAAGACATCCGCAACGCGCAGCGCAACCTGCAGGCCCTGGATTCGGACGCCTGTGAAAAGGCGGTCGACGCCATTCTGGCTGCCGAACGTGTCTTCATCATCGGCTTTGGCGCCAGCGGGTTTCTCGCGGGCCTCCTGCAGCGCGGTCTGTGCATGCACCTGCATTCCGTCGAATCGCTGGCCGGTCCTGGCGGCGTGTCGCACGCGGCGCGGCAGATGTCGCGCATGACCAGCAAAGACCTGGTGATCGCCATCGGCTTTCCGCGCTATCTGGCCGACACCGTGACGTTGGCCGGCGCGGCCAAGCAGGCCGGCGTGCCGGTGCTGGTGCTGACCGACAAGCCCACGTCGCCGTTGGCGCCCACGGCCTCCGTCGTGCTGTACGCGTTCTCGGCGCGCCAGCTCATTCCCAATTCCGAAACCGCCGCGCTCGGGCTCATCGAAGCCCTGTCCGCGGCGGTGGCCTATCGCGCCAAAAATTCCGTCGCGGCCGCCGCTGGGGTGACCCAGTCCGTCATGCCGTGGCTCATACATGGAGTAGGTAAAC
>NZ_DAMCTG010000158.1:0-5322 GCF_032113835.1 Achromobacter sp.
AAGAACATGTATGGAAAGCAGGTGCGCGGCATCGAACGCAGCACCTTCTTGATCGACGCCTATGGCGTGCTGGTGCAGGAGTGGCGCGGGGTGAAGGTCCCGAACCACGCGAAGGAAGTCCTGCAAGCCGCCAAGAGCATCGGTTAGCCGCACAGGAAACCCGTCAGGCGCTATAGCCGGCCCAAACAGGAGAGTGATGCATATGCCGCTTCCGAAGTTGCCTACCCGCCCCGCAGCCATCCTGACCTTCCCCTCGGGCGAATCCGCCCGGGCGCAGGCCCGCACGACCAAGACTGCCGCTGCGCGGTCCAATGCCCAGCCCGCCCTCGCCGACGACGAGGACGAGCTGCTGGTTCAGCCAGAACTTGATGGTCTGACGGCGCCGGCCCGCAAGGCCCACCCGCCGTCCCCTGCCCACGAAACGCCGCCGCCCGCCCCGGCCACGCCCGCTGCCCGCGCCCCCGCGCGCCAGGCCAAGGCCACGCCCGCACCGGCCAAACGCGGCAAGGCGCGCGCCGAGAACGCCCCGCGCAAGCTGTTCGTGCTGGACACGAACGTGCTGCTGCACGACCCCAGTTCGCTGTTCCGCTTCGAAGAACACGACATCTTCCTGCCGATGATGACGCTGGAAGAACTGGATCACCAGAAAAAAGGCATGTCCGAAGTCGCGCGCAACGCGCGTCAGGTAAGCCGTTCTCTGGACTCGCTGGTGCAGGACGCCACGCACCTTGACGAAGGGCTGGAACTGGCAAAGCTGGGCAACAAGGACGCCACCGGCCGCCTGATGTTCCAGACGACCGCCATCCACAGCACCCTGCCCTCGGACCTGCCGATGGGCAAGGCCGACAACCAGATCCTGGGCGTGGTGCGCGCCCTGCAGGAAAAGTACCCGCAGCGCGAAGTCGTGCTGGTGTCCAAGGACATCAACATGCGCCTGAAGGCGCGCGCGCTGGGCATGGCCGCCGAAGACTACTTCAACGACCACGTCCTTGAAGACTCGGACCTGATGTACTCGGGCGTGATGCAGTTGCCCGAAGACTTCTGGAACAAGCACGGCAAGGACGTCGAGTCCTGGCAACAGGGCGGCACCACCTTCTACCGCATCCACGGCCCGCTGTGTTCGCAGTTCGTCGTCAACCAGTTCGTCTACTTTGAAGGCCAGATGCCGCTGTACGCGCAGGTGCGTGAAGTCAGCGGCAAGATGGCGGTGCTGGCCACCCTGCGCGACTACACCCACGGCAAGAACAATGTCTGGGGCATCACGGCGCGCAACCGCGAACAGAACTTCGCCATGAATCTGCTGATGAACCCGGAATGCGATTTCGTGTCGCTGCTGGGCCAGGCCGGCACGGGCAAGACGCTGCTGGCGCTGGCGGCGGGCATCACGCAGGTGCTGGAGACCAAGCGCTACACCGAGATCATCATGACGCGCGTCACGGTGCCCGTCGGTGAAGACATCGGGTTCCTGCCCGGCACCGAAGAGGAAAAGATGCTGCCCTGGATGGGCGCACTGGAAGACAACCTCGACGTGCTGAACATGGGGGAAGGCGAAGGCAACGGGGACTGGGGCCGCGCGGCCACCATGGACCTCATCCGCTCGCGCATCAAGGTCAAGTCCCTGAACTTCATGCGCGGCCGCACCTTCCTGAACAAATACCTCATCATCGACGAAGCGCAGAACCTGACGCCCAAGCAGATGAAGACGCTGGTGACCCGCGCGGGTCCCGGCACCAAGGTGATCTGCCTGGGCAACGTCGCCCAGATCGACACGCCCTACCTGACGGAAGGCAGCTCCGGCCTGACGTTCGTGGTCGACCGCTTCAAGGGCTGGCCGCACTCGGGCCACGTCACCTTGCAACGCGGCGAACGTTCGCGGCTGGCCGACTACGCGGGCGACGTGCTGTAGAACGTTTTCCGCGCCACAAGCAAAAAGCCCCTTGATTGCTCAAGGGGCTTTTTTTTACCGCCGCGCGCCGATTATTTGTCGGCGGCGTTGGTGATGGCATTGCCTGCCCGGGACACATCCTTGCCCATGCCGGCAACGGTATTGCAACCGGCCAGCACGAAGCCGAATACGACAAAGGCAGTCAGCACAAACTTGCCGCGCATGCTTTAACTCCAATATGAAAAGATGAAGACGCCGATGCTCAGGCGATCTGCACGCGCAGTTCGCCCAGGCCTTCGACGCCGCCAGTGATCACGTCACCTTGGCGCACGGCGCCCACGCCTTCAGGCGTGCCGGTGAAGATGATGTCGCCGGGCTGCAGTTCAAACAGGCCCGACAGATAAGAAATGCTTTCCGGAATATTCCACAGCATCTGCGAAATGTCGCTGGATTGCTTGCGCTCGCCGTTGACGTCCAGCCAGATGGCGCCCTTGTCGAGCGTGCCGACCACGCTGCGGGGGTGGATGGGACCCAGCGGCGCGGACTGGTCGAACGCCTTGCCGATTTCCCAGGGACGGCCCTGCTTCTTCATTTCGCCTTGCAGGTCACGGCGGGTCATGTCCAGACCCAGCGCATAGCCCCACACGCATTCGTTGGCCTGGTCGACGGGGATGTCGCGACCGCCCTTGCCCAGCACCACGACCAGTTCCATTTCGTAGTGCAGGTTGGACGTCTTGGGCGGGTACGGCATTTTGCCGGTTTCGCCATCCGCCACGAACAGCACCGCGTCGGCGGGCTTGCAGAAGAAGAACGGATCTTCACGGCCGGTGAAGCCCATTTCCTTGGCGTGCTCGGCGTAATTGCGGCCGACGCAATAAACGCGGCGAACGGGAAACAGCGCGGCGCTGCCGGCAACGGGAACCGCGACGGGCGGCTGGGGAGGCAAAACGTAGTCCATGAGCTATCAACCTATGACAAATACGTGACCGGTAAAACCGGAAAAAATATTACCCCGACGCGCGCGCGCTTGGCATGCCCTGTGACCCCGCGATGGGGCGTTGTTGTTGTTGGGCGGCCGGGCGTTTGAAAAGCACTCGCGAGTGTAGCCCTTTCTGCGGCCAAAGCGAGGACGGAATGGATCGGGCGTCCACAAGCACAACGGCGCGGCGGCGAGCGGCCAGAGCCGTCGCGGCCGCGCCGCCGGAAGGCGCCAGCCGGCGCAATGCCGGCTGGCCCATGGCCCGATCAGCCCTTGGTGTAGCGCTCGGCGCTGCGCACGATTTCCTCGTGAGCGGCGTCAACGCCCTTCCAGCCCTTGACCTTGACCCACTTGCCCTTTTCCAGGTCCTTGTAGTGCTCGAAGAAGTGCTGGATGCGGGAGATGTCTTCCGTCGGCAGATCTTCGTAGGACTTGATGTTGCGGTACGGGGGGTACAGCTTTTCGATCGGCACGGCCAGCAGCTTGGCGTCGCCGCCCGACTCGTCGTCCATTTCCAGCACGCCGATGGCGCGGCAGCGCACGACGGCGCCGATCTGGATCGGGAACGGCGTCAGGACCAGCACGTCGGCGGGGTCGCCGTCTTCGGACAGGGTCTGGGGGATGTAGCCGTAATTGCACGGGTAGTGCATGGCGGTCAGCATGAAGCGGTCAACGAAGATCGCACCGGAATCCTTGTCGACCTCGTACTTCACCGGGTCGGCGTTCATGGGGATTTCGATGATGACGTTGAAGTCTTCCGGCAGCTTCTTGCCAGGGGAGACGCGATCAAGACTCATGGTTCAACCTTGTTTGTCTGATTGGTTATTCAAATCGAGCCGTCGTCCTTGAACGGCGGCTTGGTGGTCGGCACGGGCGCCGCGGGCGCTGCCGGCTTGGCGGCGGGCGCAGTGGGCGCCGGCATTGGCGCGTAGGTGGGCACCGGCTCGTCGAAAGCGGCAGCCGGGATCGGCGCGCTGTCGAAGTATTCGTCGATGTCGGAGGTGCCGCGTGCCAACGGCGCGTCTTCAGGCGCCAGGGCGCGGTCGTGCTGCGCCTTGCTGACGCGCGCGTCCGGGTCCAGCACGTAGTCCGAGGCCGACGCCGCGACGGGCGCGGCCGCCGCACCGGCGGGCAAGGCGGGGTAATCGCCACCGACGTCCGCGTCGGTGTCCGACAGGCCGACGGCATAGCCGCCTTCGGCGTCCACGCGATAGGGATCGGAACCCGTGTCCGCGGCGGGAAGCGCCGCATCCGAGGCCAGCACGGGCAAAGCCATGCTGGCGGCGGTGGCCAGGCGCCAGTGGCGCACGGCATCGACCGGACGGTCCAGGCGATCGTACAGGCTGCCCAGCAGCGCGTGCGTCTGCGCATCGCTGCGCCGCGCGAGGCTGCGCAGCAGGTAGCGCTCGGCCTGCCCCCAAAGCTGGCCGTTCAGGCACAGCATGCCCAGGGCGGTCAGCAGGTCGGGATCGGTCGGACGTTGATGCAGCCAGGTCTCGGCCTTGGCCAGGCGGCGCGATACCTGCTCGGCGTCGCAGCGGGCGTAGGCCGCCACCAGGGCGGGATTGAACTTGACCGCGATGGCCGACTCCAGCACGCGGGCGGCTTCGTTGGCTTCGCCGGCCGCTTCGAACGCCGCCGCGCCCGCCAGAGCGACTTCGGGCAGCAGGCGCTCTTCGGCCTTGAGGTCTTTCCAGATGGGACGCCAGGCGTCGTTGCCCGCCGCGGCGCGCAGGCGCGCGGCGCCGGAGGCGTCGATCAGCACGTCGGCTTCGGGGCGGCCCAGCGCATTGCGGCGCAGAAGACCGCGCGCCAGCGTGAAGACCTGCTCCTGGTGATTCAAGGCAGTATGCGCGCGCAGCAAGAGGCGCATGGTGTGCAGATGGCGCGCGCCACCGTCGGCCAGCGGCCCCAGCACGGTCAGCGCCCGCTCGGCGCGGCCCTGATCCAGCAGCATATCGGCGGAAACCGTGGCGGTGGCTTCAAGCAGGCCGGGATCCGTGTCCGCCTGTTCCTGCGCGTTGGCGAGCAGGCGATCACGCCGGTCGAATTCACCGAGGCCGTGCGCGGCGCGGGCGGCCGACAGTGCGGCCAGGACGCGGCGCGTGCGGACCTTGGTCTGGTCCAGAAGCTTGGTCAGGTCTTTTTCGGCGTGGGAATACCGGCCTTCAAGAAGACCAATCCAGCCGCGTTCCAGCAATTCGTGGTCGCGGGCTTGGGCGCGCTTGCCGCGCCAGGCCCGGACGCGATCGGGAATGGCAAGCAGCCAGGCCAGCAGGCGCAGGCCGACATACAGGATGATGAACGTCGCCACGATGAGCAGGACGGCGAGCGTCAGCGACATCTCGATGCGCCACGGCCACACCAGGAGCAGCACGTTGCCCGAGTGCGAACGCAGAACCACCGCCAGGGCGACGGCGACGACGGCGAGCAGCAGGGTCCAGAACCAGGTACGCAT
>NZ_DAMCTG010000159.1:0-5171 GCF_032113835.1 Achromobacter sp.
TCGCTGCGGTTCTGGCCCCAGGCGTAGGCCAGCGTGGCGCCCAGCTTCCAGGTATGCGACATGGCATAGGAAGCGCCGAATTCCCCGCCGAAGATCCGGGCATCGACGTTCGTAGCCTGGGAGGTGGCTCCCATCATCCCGCCGGACGTGTAATTGAAAAGGATGAAGTCCTGCACGTAGCCCGCATACCCGGAGAACCAGGCGTCCAGCGTTTCGGTCTTGTATTGGGCGCCGAAATCGAGCTGAGTGGTCTTTTCCGGCTTGACGCCCTGGAAGGCGTTGACCGAACCGGCCGGACCGCGCTTGGGCGAGAACAGTTCCCAGTAGTCCGGGAACCGCTCGACATGGCCCAGCCCGATGTAGAGGGTGGCGGGCAGCGATTCCAGGTCTTTTTCATAGCGTAGAAAGCCGCTGGGCAGCGTGTCGTTGCGGCGCTCGCCCGCCGTGGGATTGGGCATGGCCATCATCATGCCGCCGGTGGTCTGCCGGAAATCCTTGACCGACGCCCAGTCGACGCGGGCGCCGCCGATCACTCGGCTGTCCGGTGCGGCGCGCCAGGTCAGTTCGCCAAAAACGCCCGAGTTGGAAAAATCTGCATCCTTGACCCACGGCTGGCTGCGGTACGACACGGTGTCCGTGCCGCTGCGGGCGCGGTGGCGGCTTTGCTGGAAGTCCATCCCCGCCTCCAGGCTGGTGTCCTGCGACAACGTCCAGGTGGTCGCGAAGCGTCCGCCCCAGGTCGCGCGGTCCACATCCGAGGCCATGGCCATCGCCATGGCGCTGGACGGGTCCGGCGCGCGCAGCGTGTAGTTGTCCATGACGTGGTCGGCGTAGTTGTAATAGAGCTGCGCCTCGACCTGATTCAGCACGGGACCGAGGTTCCGCTTTTCAAAGCGCAGTCCAAAACTTTCCCGCTTGAACTGCGAGCCGTCCATGCCCCGGCCGGCATAGCGGGCCTCGCCGTCGCCCGTCCCGGCGGTCAGTTCATACAGCGTGTCCGCATCCGGCGTGAAGCCCAGCGTGACATCCGCGTTCCATTTGTCCCAGCGCGACGGCACGGTGTTGCCGTCGCCGTCCTTGTAGTCCTGCGAATGCGAGTGGTTGGCGGTGACCCGCGTATAGACCTTGTCGTTGCCGATGGTCAGGTCCGCCGTCTGGTCGTTGCGGCCGAAGGAGCCGCCGGTCAGGCTGCCGTCAAAGCGCACGCCTGGCTCATCGAACCGCGGCGTGTCGCGGTCGAAGCGGACGGTGCCGGCCGATGCGCCCGGCCCCCACAGCACGGTTTGCGGTCCCTTGATGACGGTGAGCTGGTCGAAGTTCTCGGGCGAAATATAAGAGCTGGGCGCATCCATCCGCGACGGGCAGGCGCCGGGCATGGAGGTGCCGTTGGTCAGGATATTCAGGCGCGAGCCGAACATGCCGCGCAGCACCGGGTCGCCGTTGGTGCCGCCGTTGCGGATGGCCGAAAAGCCGGGGATGGTCTTGAGATAGTCGGTGCCGTCGCTGGCCGGCAGCGGCTGGCGGGGCAGCTTCGGGTCGGTCGTGAAGGTCAGCGGCGCGCTGGGGGCGACGCCCATGATGACGACGGGATCGAGTGTGGTCACGCCGTCCGGCACGGGCTGCGCGGCAGCGGAGAACGTGGCGGCCATGGCGGCGGCCAGGCAGGTCATGCGAAGGGATTGCTGTTGCTTGCACATAGGGAATCTGGACCAACTTGGGATGGGTGTCGGGGTTTGCGACGCAGGGGCTGCGGCAAGATGGACAGGCGCTAACCGGCGGCGGCGCGTCCACCAACAGTGGGCGCCGCGATGCAAACCGGTGAAGCCGAGAGAAATGCCGTCAGGCGACGGATGGCGGCGCGCGCGGCTGCTGCTGCAGGCGGGCAAGCGCACTGGAGGAGAAGAGAGGAACGTCGGCGGCGGGCGCCGTATCGGGCTGCGCCAGCGTGGGCAGCAGCCAGGCAAGCAGCCATAGTCCGGGCAGCGTGGCGCCGCCCAGCATGGCGCAGCCGGCGACGCAGCAATGCGGCATGGCGCCGCTGTGCTGCTCCGCGCCCTGCGTGGCGCCTTCGACGCCGATGGTGACGACGCGCGGCCCGCTGGCCGTGCAGATGATGGTGGTGGCGCCTGAGACGCTGGATGTGCCGGCGGGGCTGGGCGCGGCGAGCGCCGCCGAGGCGATCAGCGCCTGAAAGACGAATAGCGCCGCCGCGAACAGTGAAACCCATCGTCTTGCAGCAGTGGCGCTTGTGTACATCAGATCCCCTTGACGCCGCAGATGGTAGCGCGGTTCCGGCCCCGAATCCGGCCGGCCCGCGTCCATCTGCACTGCCCGTTGACGCATATCAAGCGCGTCTGGCCGCTACCCAGCGCAATACGTCAATCACCAGGAACACAGCCAGGCTCACGCCCATCACCGGCAGACTCCAGCCCAGCGCCAGCGCGATGACAGCCACGCCGATCCGTCCGGGCCAGGACAGGTCGCGCCAGGCATGGGTCAGCGTCTGCGCTGCCGCGCCCGCAGCCGGACGGCGCAGCCACCACATCCGGTAACCCAGCACGATCATCGTCGTCAGCGCAAGGCCGATGGCGGCCATCAGCAGCTGATTGGGCCAGCCGAACAGGATGCCCATGTGCATGTCCACGCCCCAGCGGATCAGCTTGGCGATGAGCGGAAAGGTGTCAAAGTCCGCACGGCTGGTGATGGCGTAGGTTGCGGGGTCCACGGCGATGGTGTCGACCTGGGTCGGCCAGGAACGGTCCACCTCGCGCACCAGCCAGGCCTGGCCCGCGCCGCGCGGCGGCCGGATTTCGAGCTGGCTGCTGTCGATGCCGCCCTGGCGCGCGGCCTGCAGCACCCGGTCAAAACCTGCCGGCACATTGTCCGGGGCCGGCGCCATGGCGGCATGGTCATGCTGGCCGCCATGATGATGATGGGCGTGCTCGCCGCCCTCGTGCATGGCGGCTATGGAGGCGGCGGGCGATCCCGCGGCGGGCGATCCCGCGGCGGGCGTCCCCGCGGCGGGCGTCCCCGCGGGGGGCGTCCCCGCGGCCGGCAGTTTCAACGACACCGCCGGCGTGATCCACCCCAGCTGCGCGCGCAATTGGTCCACGCGCGCACCGGCCCAGTTGGACCACGTCAGCCCCGTGGCCGAAAAGAACACCAGGCCGATGCCGATCCACAACCCCAGCAATCCATGCCAGCGCCGGGCGCGCAGGCGCGGGCTGCGTGCCTCCATCGCCTTGTCTCGTGCACGCCGGGCAAACCAGAGCACCAGCCCGCCCAGCGTCGCAATCCACAGCCACGACGCCGCCAGTTCGCTGTAGTTGCGCCCCAGGTCGCCCAGCATCAGATTGCGGTGCAGGTAGTCCAGCTTGGTCCGGAAAGGCAGCGTGCCGCTGGTGCCGTAAACCACCATGTCGCCCTGGATCTTCAGCGTGACGGGGTCCACGAACAGCGCACGGGCTTCGGAATCGCCCATGCCGGGCTGCGTGAACATGACGCGTGTGGTTTCGCCGGGGTCGGGCGGGGGACGGACGGCGAACAGCCGCGGGCCCGGTCCGACCTGGCTTTGCGCGGCCTCGACCTGCGCTGCCAGCGGCTGCGCCGTGCCGGTGGAAGTGGTGCGCAACTGGTCGGCGTAAATCAGGTTTTCCAGCTGCGGGGTCAGCACGAACAACGTGCCGGTCACCGCCGCGACCAGGATGAACGGGCCAACGAACAGGCCTATATAGAAATGCAGCCGGTTGATCAGCGCGAGCAACGCGCTGCCGCTTGCCGCCCGGGGCCGCGCGGACGCGGCGGGGCTAACCAGGGTGTCAGTGGACATGATGATCTCGAAAACAACGGACGCCGCCTGCGGCAGGCGGCAATCGTGCGCGCGGGGCGCACGGCGACGGATGTCATCCGGTGATTCGAGGCGGTGCGCGTTGTCCCAGCGGCGGGCCGGCGGCCGGCATGGGCGGCCGGGGGCTGTCGGTCAGCCGGGGCGTCTGCACCCACCAGCCGAGCAAAGCGGGAACCAGCGTCACGGCAGGCGGTACGAGCAGCGCCTGGTGCGCGCTCAGTCCAAATGGGCACTCCTGACCGGCGCCAATGTGCTGGGAAGAATCGTGGTGCCCGTGATGGCCATGGGCGGCGTCGGCGTGGGCGGTGTGCGGATCGGCCAGACCCGGCATGCCGGGAAACACCCCGCCGCCCGCGGCGCAAAACCCCAGCGCCAAGCGGCCGTGCTTGAGCGCCTGAACGTCCGGCATGTATCCGACCGGCACGAACGCCCGCACCGCCAGCAGAACCAGCAGCAACAGCCGCGCGAGGGCGGCGGCGCAGGCTGGGCGTAAGGACGGACAGGAGGATCGGGTATGCATGCGGGGTTCCAGGCGACGGCCGATACCGTCGCCAACCCGGCATTTTAAACATCGCACCGCCAACTCCGGAGGCTTTGCGCTGGCGCCGCCCCGTCGGAACGAAGGGTTAACTAAGACAATTGAGAACTATTATTGCTAGAATTCCGCCTGACGCCTCCCTTAAACGGGTCCAGGCATACCTTTTTCGTCTACCGGATAGCTTTTGAATGGCCAAGCCATCGCGCTCCAAATTATGGTTTCTCGTCCACAGTTGGCTGGCCTTGCCAATCTGGATCTTCCTTTTCTTCATCTGTGCGACCGGAACCATCGCCGTCATCAGCCAGGAAATCGTTTGGCTGATCAATCCCGCCGTTCGCGCCCAGGCGCCCGATGCCGATACGCCCCGCATGGGCTATCAGGCCCTGATGGACTCCATCGCCAAGCAGGAACCCCAAGCGTCGGTGCAGCGCCTGTCCTGGCCTGAAGAATCCCAATTCGCCCTGACGGCAGCGGTCGGTTATCCCGGCGCGCGCTTCACGTCCATCTACGTCAACCCGTACACCGGCCACGTGCAAGGCCCCGCCTTGAACTTCGACTTGCGTCAGTTCATGCGCGCGCTGCACGGCTGGCTGCTGATCCCCTTCAACAACGGCTATAGCTGGGGCTGGTACCTGGTCTCGCTGCTGTCGTTGCCGATGCTGCTGTCGCTGATCACCGGCCTGGTGGTCTACAAGCGGTTCTGGCGCGCCTACTTCCAGAAGCCGCGTCTGCGCTTCGGCCAGGGCGCCCGCATTTTCTGGGGTGACTTCCACCGCCTATCGGGCC
>NZ_DAMCTG010000160.1:0-5166 GCF_032113835.1 Achromobacter sp.
ACGTCAGGTCGTAGAAGTCCTGCTCGGTGCGCAGGACGTCCGCGCCCATGTAGTACAGGTCCAGGAATTCCTGGAGGTTGTTGTAGTTGTAAGCGCCGCGCAGGGCGTCGATGTCGGGCCAGGGCAGCGCCACGCCGTTGCGCTGCGCCAGCTTGAAGAGCAGCTCGGGTTCGAGCGTGCCCTCCAGATGCAGGTGCAATTCCGCCTTGGGCAATGCGTTGAGCCAGTCGTACATGGGTGCTCCGGTATGAATGAGGTGCGTGTTCGGGATGCGGCGCGCGGTTCATGCGGCCAGCGCGATGCCATCGGCCCGGATGGTGCGTTCGAGCTGGTCCGCGAAGGCGCGCGCCTGACGGGTGCTGGGGCGGTCGCGGCGCCAGATGGCGGCAAGGGGCGACCTGCGCAGGGCGGGCCGGGCCGGCAGCACGGCCAGTTCGCCGCGCGCCTGCCGGACGGCCGCGACGCTGCCGGGCAGCATCCACAGGTAGTGTCCGTCCAGCAGCAATTCGCGGCCGAATTCCAGCGACAGGACGCCGATCATATCCGGAATCGCCAGACCGGCCTGGCGCAGGGACAATTCCAGCTCGCCGCGGATGCGGCTGCCAGGCAGGGCGGTGATCCACGGATAAGCGACGTAATCGGCCAGCGTGGCCTCTGGCAGACACGTCAGCGGATGGTGCGGGGCGCAGGCCAGCACCACCGGATCCTCCAGCAGCGTGGTCGAACGGTATATCTCCGGATTGACTGTGGACGTGAAACGGCTGATCAGCACGTCCAGGGCGCCGGCGTCCAGGTCCTCGATCAGGCGCTCGTGCGTGCCGATCTCGATGGTGAGCGTGATGCGCGGATGCGCTTCGCGGTAGTCGCGCGCGGCCTGCGCCACCGGCCAGCCCGCAAACATGGAAAAGCAGCCCACGGTCAGGCTGCCTTCTTCGCCGCGAGAGACTGCGGCCAGGTCGACCTCGGCCTTGCGAAAGCCGGTCAGCAACTGGCGCGCGTGGCGGCACATGGCGTCGCCCAGTGGCGTGCAGGTCGTGCCTTTCGCGGTGCGCTCGAACAGCCGCGCGCCCACCAGTTCCTCGATCTCGGCGATCGCCCGGGACAGGCCCGATTGCGTGCTATGCAACTGCGCTGCCGCCTTGGACAGGTTGCCCAATTCAGAGACGGTCAGCACGATTTCCAGGTGCCGGATGCGGAGTTTGCCTCGGAACGGTGTCATGGCGCGGGGGAACGGGAGCGATTTGCCGATTATTCTCCCGCGCCGGCCGCTTGGCAACGCGCCGCGGGATTCGGGATATAGTTCGACGCCTGCAACGGCTTAGGCTTGCACCGGGAGAGCAGCATTGAATTTGAAATTGCGGGGCGGCGAGCGCGCTGTCACCTTCGCAGCGATCACGCTACTGGCCACGGCGCTTGCCGGCTGCAGCGCGTCGCGCGTGGACGAGGTGGCCGTGAAGTGGCCGTCCTTCAAAGACAACACGCAAGTCCTGCTGCCGTCGGATCCGGCGCAATGCCCCGACCTGAGCGGCACCTATCGCGCCCAGGGCGAACGCCGCACCGGCGATGCCGATGCGTTCCTGCTCGAAGACCTGCGCGGCTTTCTGCTTTACCCGTTGGACCTGCCCGGCATGCGCGATGCGCCGGCGCCCGCTTGGAAGCTGTCGTCCCGCTCAACCGTGACGTTCGTCGCGGATGCGCGCGGATGGCAGATCGAGACGCATGATGGGCAAGGTGCGCGCGAGGCCGCGCTGCTTGCCCTGCACGACGGCGGCGCCGGCTCGATGGCCGCGGGCGGCGAACCCATGCGCCCCGGCAACGACATCTGGCGAGCCGCCGGGTGCACGCAAGGCCGGCTGTGGATCAGCGTGCGGCATGACTGGCGCCAGCATGAATCCATGGGCGTGCGGCGCCACGTTGCTGTCCTGCGCAAGGACGCAGGCGGGCTGCTGCTGACGGTGCAACGTGAATCCGACAGCATCGGCATGCTGCTGCCCTGGTACACCAACACCGGCGATTTGTTCCAATACTGGTTTGCGCCCGCCGCTGATCATCCCTGAATTCCGCAGGCGTGCGCCTGCCTTTCACCGAGACCGAGAGAACCATGACCGCTAAACGGCTTTTCACCTGGACCTTCTTTTTCGCGCTGTTCGTGGTGCTTGTGGCGCTGTTCTGGCGCCAGCTGTTCATACAAACCCCGCCGTCGCTGCGCGAGCTGGGCGGCACCATCGAGGGCGGCAACGCTTACATCTACGGTGAGTCGCCGCGCCAGGACGGCATGGCTGATCGCGCGATGCTGGCCGCGGCGCAGCGCGGCGACCCGGGCGCCCAATACATGCAGGGCCTCATCATGGAGAGTTTCGACATGAAGGAAGCGCTGCGGTGGTACGAGACCGCCGCGGCGCAGGGTTATGAACTGGCGGCACAACGCCTGGCGCAATTACGCGAAGCGCCGCCGGCCGCGCAATGACAGAGTCGCCTTGAACGCATCCGCGCCACACGCCCGCTTCGTGACCGGCCCGCTCGGCGGGCACGTGCTCGAGATGATCCTGACCGGCTGGGCCAGCATGCTGGCCGTCTTCGCCGTCGAGTTCCTGTCGCTGCTTTACCTGGGCACGCTCGAGGACGAAGCCGTGCTGGGCGCCGTGGGTTTCGGGTCCATGACCCAATTCACCATTACGTCCATCTGCATCGGCGTCACGGTGGGCGGCGCGGCGCTGGTCTCGCGTGCGCTGGGCGCGCAGGACGCCGGCCGGGCGCGGACGCTCGCGGGGGCGTCGCTGGTCCTGATGGCCGCCGCCGCGCTGGCGGCGGGCGTGGCGTTTCTGGCGGCGATCGGCCCGTTCACCGCGGCCATCGGCCTGGCCGAAGACGTCCGCGAACATCTGCTGTCGTATGTGCTCATCACCACGCCGTTCGCGGTGGTCATGGGCATCGGGATGATGCTGTCGAACCTGCTGCGCGCCGCCGGTCAGGGGCGGCAGTCGATGTGGGTGCTGCTGGCCGGCACCGGCACGGTCGCCGTGCTCGATCCCATCGTCATCTTCGTGCTGGATGGCGGCATGGAGGGCATTGCCTGGGCGGGCGGGGTGGGGCGCGTCGCCACGGTCGTGCTGGGCGCCTGGCTGGTGTTCCGCAAGCACCGGCTGGTGGCCTCGCCGCCCGCGCGGGAACTGCGCGAGCACCTGGGCGCCATCGGCAACATCGCGTTGCCCGCCGCGCTGACCACACTGGCGACGCCGGCGTCGGTCATCTTTACCGTGTCCACGTATTCCAGTTTCGGCCCCAGCGTGCTGGCGGGCGCCACGGTCGTCGATCGGCTGTTGCAACTGGCCTATTCGCTGTTCTTCGTGCTGCCCGGCGCCATCGGCCCGATACTCGGGCAGAACCTGGGCGCCGGGCAGTGGGACCGCGTGAAGGCCACCGTGGCCCTCACGACGCGCTGGGCGTTGCTGTACGGGTTTTCGGCGGCCGTGGTGCTGGCGGTGCTAGCGCCGTGGATGCCGGATGTCTTCCGGGTCACCGGCCCCGGGCGCGACCTGATCGTCTTCTTCTGCCGCGTCGGCAGCTTTGCGTGGGCGCTGAACAGCTTGTTCTTCGTCGCGATCTCCGTGTTCAACAACCTGGGATACGCCACGTATTCCACCGCCATCGGCTGGCTGCGCGCCACGGTGGGCACCATGCCCTTCGTGTGGTTGGGCGCGCACCTTGGCGGGCCCGAGGGCGTGATGCTGGGGCAGATGGGCGGTTTCGCGATTTTCAGCCTGATTGCGATGTGGCTGTGCCGGCGCGTGCTGCGCGCGCCGCCTGCGGGGTTTCGGCACGGCGAGGCGGCATAGCTGGCGAATTGGCCCGTCAACGCCGGGCGCGTTCGATTTCGGCGGCTGGTCGCGGTACGATCCCGGCTGACTTCGATTTTTCAGGAAAGCCATGCGCCAGAGTTTCTCCCGTCCTCGAATCGACAGCCTTTCCCGCGTGCTGCTGGCCGCGGCACTGACCGCCGCCGCCGCCAGCGCCGCGCAGGCGCAGTCGCCCGGATCGGCCACCGGATCGCGCGTCCAGACGCCCGCGCCGGAACAGCAGCAGCCCGCGCTCAAACCCAAGCGCAGCTTCGATGACACGCCGGCGCCGGCCGCGCATGCCGCGCCCGCCGCGGCACCGGCCGCCGCAGCACCGGCTGCCGCACCCGCTGCTTCTGCGGCACCTGCGGCCGCGCCTGCTGCGTCGACCGCGCCCGCCGCCACCGCCGCTCCGGCGGCCGCCGCTGCGCCCGCCGCCACCGCCACCCCGGCCGCCGCCGCCCCGACCGTCATCGTCCCGACCGAACTCGACACCAAAGCCTGCATCGACAAGCTGCGCAAGGGCGCCACGGCGAACGGCCTGACCGTCGCCGACTGGGACAAGTACACGGCCAACGCCACGCTGCTGCCCACGACCGTCGCGTCGGCCAAGGGCCAACCCGAGGGCCGCGAAAGCTGGTGGGACTACATCGCCAAGACGGTCGACGACGAGCGCGTGCAGGACGGCAAGGCCGTGCTCTCCAAATACGGCAAGGAGCTCGGCGCCATCAGCCAGCAGTACCAGGTTGACCCCGCGACGCTGGTCGCCATCTTCGGCATCGAAACCAACTACGGCCGCCAGGTCGGCAAGACCGACGTGCTCAATGCCTGGCTGACGCGCGCCTGCACCGAAAACAAGCAGCTCTGGGAAAAGAACGCCTACGCGTCCGTGCGCCTCTTGCGCGACGGCACCGTGCCTGCCGACAAGTTCGTCGGGTCCTGGAGCGGCGCGTTCGGCATGACGCAATTCATCCCGACCTCGTTCTACGAACTGGCCGCCGACGGCGATGGCGACGGCCGTATCGACCTCTACAACTCGCTGCCCGACGCGCTGGCCTCCACGGCGAACCATCTGCGCAAGCGCCGCGCGCAGTGGACGCATGGGTTGCCCGCCGTGGTGGAAGTGCGGGTGCCGGCCGAACTGGCCGCCGCGATCCCGGCCGAGCCCGACGCCGAGTACGTGGGATCCAAGGACCGCCGCACGATCGCCCAATGGGCGCAGGCCGGCGTCAAGCAGGGCGACGGCTCGGTGCTGAAGCTGCCTTCGGGCAACGACCAGCAGGCGTACCTGTTCGCGCCGACCGGCGCACGCGGTCCGGTGTTCCTGGCC
>NZ_DAMCTG010000161.1:0-4787 GCF_032113835.1 Achromobacter sp.
TGCTGGAAGTCAGCCGCATGGACTACGTGCGCACGGCCTACGCCAAGGGCCTGACACGCGTCGCCGTGGTGCTGCGCCACGTGCTGCGCAACGCCGTGCTGCCCATCGTGACCCTGCTGGGCCTGCAACTGGGCGCGGTGCTGGGCGGCAGCATCGTGATCGAGTCGGTGTTCAGCTGGCCCGGCATCGGCGCCGTGCTGTTCGACAGCGTCATGAGCCGCAACTACCCCGTCGTGCTGGGCATCCTGGTCCTCAGCTCCGTCGTGGTCATCGTCGCCAACATCTTTGTGGATCTGGCGTATACGCGACTGGATCCGCGCATCAAGGCCGCCTGACATGTCCGCTACCTCCGCTGCAACCCTCCCGGCGCCGCCCGCCCGCCGACCGGAGGCATTCGCCGCCCGCTTTGCCCGCAATCGCGGCGCAGTCGCCGGCGCGCTGGTCCTGCTGCTGGTCGCGCTGGTCGCGGCCGGCGCGGACTGGCTCTACCCCGTCAACCCGCTTCGCATCGTCGGCGCGCCCGAGATCTGGCCGTTCGAGTCCTGGCGTTATCCGCTAGGCACCGACTCGATGGGCCGCGACATCGCCGCACTCATCGCCCACGGCGCGCGCGCCACGCTGCTGATCGGCCTGGTGGCCGCCGCCACCGCCACGCTGATCGGCGTGACCGTCGGCGCGGCCGCCGCCTGGGCGGGCGGCTGGATCGACGAGGGGTTGATGCGCCTGACCGAACTGTTCCAGATCATTCCCAACGTGGTCTTCGTGCTGACGGTCGTGTCGGTGCTCGGTCCACGCATCGAGCACATCACGCTGGCGGTAGGTCTGGTGTCCTGGCCCCCGATCGCGCGCCTGACCCGCGCCGAGTTCCTGTCCTTCAAGGAGCGCGAGTTCGTGCAGGCCTGCCGCGCCGTCGGCATGAGCCCGTGGCGCATCGCCGCCGCCGAAGTCCTGCCCAATGCGCTGCCGCCCGTCATCGTGATGTCGTCGCTGGTGGTGGCCGGAGCCATCCTGTACGAATCGGTGGTGTCCTTCCTGGGCCTGGGCGATCCCAACATCGCAAGCTGGGGCCGGCTGGTGGGCGAAGGCCGCAGCCTGATCCGGTCCTCCTGGTACATCTGCGCCGTGCCCGGCGTGGCCATCATGCTTACCGTGCTGTCGCTGAACCTGGTCGGCGACGGCCTGAACGACGCGCTCAATCCCAAGCTGCAAAAGCGCTGAGCCGCCAACTTCTGGAAGTCCTTCTCATGACGCATTCCCCCCAAAACCTTGGCGACCTTGCCGATCCGCGCCTGCCGGCCGACCTGCCCGCGCTCGTCGACCTGCGCCTGCCCGACACGCCGTGGCAACTGACGCACGGCGAGGCCGACCGCTTGGCCGGCGGCGTGGCCGCGTGGCTGACCGCGCGCAGCCTGCCGCCTGGCTCGCGCATTGCCATCGCGGCCCTGAACCGCGCCGAATACCTGCTGGCGTACTTCGGCATCATGCGGGCCGGTCACGTGGCCGTGCCGATCAACATCAAGCAATCGCAGGAAAACATCGACTACGTGCTGCGCGATGCGGATATCGCGCTCGCGTTCGTGGACGGCCCGCGCCGCGCCGGGTTCGAGGCCACCGTGCCGGTGCTGGATTTCGACGACACCGGCCCGCAGGGCTTTGCCGCGCAGATCGTTCCCTCCGCGTTCAAGAGCGTCACGCCCGCGCCCGAGGACATCGCGCAGATGCTGTACACGTCCGGATCCACCGGCAAACCCAAGGGCGTGCCGCTGACGCATGCCGGCCAACTGTGGGCGCTGACCGCCACGTCCGGCCCCGCGAACCCGGACGCGCCGCAAGCGCGCTACCTGCTGGCGCAGCCGCTGTTCCACATGAATGGCCTCTTCATGTCCAAGCGCGCGTTTGCCAGCAACAGCCTGCTGGTGATCCAGCCCGGGTTCGAGGTGTCGGCCTACGCCGATGCCTTGGCGCGCTACCGCATCACCATCCTGACCGCCGTGCCCACGATGTTCGCGCGGCTGGTCAAGGATCCGGCCTTGCTGCAGGACCGCGACCTGTCGGCGCTGGAGCGCGTGATGCTGGGCTCCGCGCCGATGACGACGGCCCTGTTCGACCGCATCCAGCGCGCGCTGCCGCATGTGCGCATTACCCACGGCTATGGCACGACCGAGGCCGGTCCCGCCGTGTTCGGGCCGCATCCCGACGGCTTGCCCACGCCGCCGCTGTCCGTCGGCTATCCGCTGGACGCCGCGCAGGTCCGCCTGACGGGCGGCGCCGGACCGGACGAGGGAGTGCTCGAAATGAAGAACCCGGCCGTGCTGGGCGGCTATCACAACCTGCCCGAAAAGAGCGCGCAGGTGCTGAACGACGGCTGGTACTACAGCGGCGACGTGATGCGCCGCGACCCTGACGGATTCCACTACTTTGTGGGCCGCGCGGACGACATGTTCGTCTGCGCGGGCGAGAACATCTATCCCGTTGAAGTCGAGAAACTGCTGGAGTCGCATCCTGACGTGCGCCAGAGCTGCGTGGTGCCGCTGGCCGACGAAGAGCGCGGCCACATCCCGGTCGCCTTCGTCGTCCGGCGCGCCGGCAGCACGCTGGACGCCGACACGCTCAGGCAGCACGCCTTGGCGAATGGCCCGGCGTATCAGCATCCACGCCGTATCCGCTTCCTGGACGACCTGCCGTGGGCAGGCACCAACAAGGTCGATCGCAACGCCCTGCTGCACGAGGCGCGCACGCTGGAAGCGCGGCAGGCATGGGCACAACCCGAAAAGGAGGCCGCATGAGCGCCGCACCGGATTCCCTGGCGGGCAAGACCGCCCTCGTCACCGGCGGCAGCCGGGGCATTGGCCGCGCGATCGCGCTGGCGCTGGGCCGCCGCGGCGCGCTCGTCGCCGTCCACTACAACGCGCGGGCCGACGCCGCCGATGAAGTCGTGGGCCAGATCCAGGCGGCCGGCGGCCAGGCGTGGACGCTGCAGGCCGATCTGGCGGACCCGGAAGCGGCCGAACAGCTCGCGCAGGATGCGCGCACCAGCCTGCGCGAATGCACCGGAGCCGACGGACTGGACATCCTGGTCAACAACGCGGGCGTGGGCCTGCGCGCCCGGCTGCCCGAGGTGACGCCGGCGGACTTCGACCGGGTGCTGCAGGTGAACCTGAAGACGCCATTCTTCCTGATCCAGCACTGCCTGCCGTTCCTGCGCGATGGCGGACGCATCATCAACATCTCGTCGATGGGTACGCGCGCCGCCTATCCCGAGATGAGCGTGTACGCGCCGGCCAAGGCGGGCCTGGAAGCGCTGACCCTGCTGTTGGCCAGCGAACTTGGCGCGCGCGGCATCTCCGTGAATTCGGTCCTGCCCGGCGCCACCGCCACCGATCTGAACCAGCGCGCCCGCGACCCGGAACTGAGCCGCGTCATCGCGCAGAGCATCGCGCTGGGCCGCGTGGGCCAACCCGAAGACATCGCGGACATCGTGGCGTTCCTGGCTTCCAACGAAGGGCGCTGGGTCACGGGACAGCGCATCGACGCGACGGGAGGACAGCGGCTGTAGCACCGGCATACCCATATACATATGTGATATCGGTATTTTTCACGCGGCCGCATGTCTCTTAGGATTCCAGCGTTCTTCTCCCCACGCTGGAATTGCCTTGTCACGCCTTACTCCTTTGGATCCCGCCAAGCTGGATCCCGCGACCGCCCAACTCTTCAATCAGCTTCTGCAGGATTACGGCCCGTACGCGAACATGCTGAGCGCGTTCGCGCCCCGCCCGCCGGCCTTGAAGCATTTCTTCTCGTACCTGGTGCAGTCGCGCGAAGACGGCCTGATTTCGCCGCGCCACCTGGAAATTGCACTGCTGACCGCGTCCAAGGCGCATGCCTGCCACTACTGCGTCACGCTGCACACGCCCAAGCTGGCTGCGCAAGGCATCTCGCAGGAAGCCATCGACCGCCTGCTGGAACCGCAAGTGCCGGGTCTGGACGAGAAAGACCTGGTGGTGCGCGACTACGCGGTGCTGGTCACCCTGACGCCGGCGCAGGTCAGCGATGCGTTCTACGCGAAGCTGCAGTCGTTCTTCAGCGAAGAGCAGATCGTCGAGCTGACCATCCGCATCGCGCTGTGCAGCTTCTTCAAGCGCTTCAACGAGGCGCTGGAAGTGCCGCACGAAGACGTGGTGGCCCTGGAACTGGAGCCTGGCGCGGCTTGAGGCGGCGTGCAGTCGTTTCGCCATGAGCCCCACCCCGCCCCTGAAACTTGAGATCCGCAATCTCTCCAAGCGCTTCCATACCGACACCGGCCCCGTGCAGGTGCTGGACGACATCAGCCTGAACGCCGCCAGCGGCGAGTTCGTCAGCATCATCGGCCCGTCCGGCTGCGGCAAGTCCACGCTGTTCAACATCCTCACCGGCCTTCTGGAACACGACGCCGGCACCATCGCGCTGGACGGCCGACCGCTGCCCAACCTGCGCGGGCGCGTCGGCTACATGCTGCAACGCGACCTGCTGATGCCGTGGCGCACCGTGCTGGACAACGTCCTGGTGGGCCTGGAGATCCGCGGCGCGCCCAAGGCCGAATCCGTCGAACGCGCACGCGAGTACCTGGACACCTTCGGCCTGCTGCCTTTCCAGGACAGCTATCCGAAGGCGCTGTCCGGCGGCATGCGCCAGCGCGTGGCCCTGGCGCGCACGCTGTTGCCCGATCCGGACGTGCTGCTGCTGGACGAACCGTTTTCGGCGCTGGACTACCAGACCCGCCTGTTCCTGGAATCCATGCTGGCCGACAC
>NZ_DAMCTG010000162.1:0-4718 GCF_032113835.1 Achromobacter sp.
CTTGCGGTGCCCGTCTCCGTTCGGCCGCGCGGGCGGCCTCCGGAGACTTACGCGGAGTCTTGCGTTGTGATGATGACGCTTCGCGCATAGGTGGCGCTTGGGTGTCTGACACCCGCATAGACGGGCTGCAGGCTTGAGGGGTGCTCCCAGGGTGTCAGACACCCATTTTGGCGAAGGTGTTCGTTTTTGCCGGGTACCCGATACTGCCAGATCCGTAAGACTGATTCGGGTGTCTGACACCAGCAGACCAGCAGACGACGTGGTCATGACGCTTCGCGAGTAGGTGGCGCTTTGGTGTCTGACACCCGCATAGACGGGCTACAGGCTTGAAGGGTGCTTCCAGGGTGTCAGACACCCATCCTGGCGAAGACGCTCATTTTTGGCGCGGAGTCTGACGCAGATCCGGCGCCAGTAGATTTGTAGGACCGATTCCGGTGTCTGACACCTTCGACACCCGCTTTTGGCGGGAGTCTGAACGCAGCAGATACGTAGGACGGATTCGGGTGTCTGACACCTTCGTTCGAGCACGGTTCGCTGCTAATCATCACTTGAACTCAAGTGCCCGATGGGCGGCGCGAACAGGTCGGCAGGCTGACGCGAGCCGTCGCCGCGCCGCCCATCACCGCCCCACCCACCGTGACGGCGGCCATTAGCAAACCGATCTCCGCCAGCGCGAAGCGCACATCCTCACGACGACCCACTGAACCGATGCCGATTGCCGCCGCCCGGGCGGCAGCAATTCGGCGGCCCCGCAAATCTCCTGCCCTGTCCACAGGTCTAGCAGCGCGCAAACCAAAGACCCTCGTAGCACGGCGTCGTGGTCCCCGGGGAGGCGAGCGCCGTCGATGCGCCCGAGGGAATCTGAAGGGAGCCGAAGGCGGACGAAGATGACGAAGGGGGGGGCCGCCTAGGCACGTCCGGAGCGAAGGCTCCGGACCGCAATCGTGGGCGATCGCCTCCCCGGGGACCGCGGCGTCGGGCGACCTACGAAGATCTGAAGAAGCGCCCTACGAAGATCTAAAGAAGCAACGCAAGAAGATCCGAAGAATGCGACCTACCAAGCGTCAAAGCAGCCCCCCAGCACCTCACTCCGCCAAAGGATCCTGAAACTGCGAACACTTCACCTGCACGAGCTTCCGATCCTGCAACCGCAAAGCCGTCAACGACCCGCCCCAAACACATCCCGTATCCAGGCAAATCACGTCCGGCCGCTGCAACAACCCCAGCGTCGACCAATGTCCGAATACCGTCGTGACATTACGTGTCGCCCGATTAGGCACATCGAACCAAGGCACCAACCCAGGCGGCCAAGCGCCCGGCGTCACCTTCGTCGCGAATTCCATATGCCCGTTCGGCGTGCACAAGCGGATCCGCGTCAGCGCGTTGATGATCACCCGCATCCGCTTGCCGCCCTTGTGGTCTTCCTTCCAGGTGGCCGGCTCGTTGCCGTACATTTTTTGAAGGGCCTTCTGCCAGTTCGGGCCGCGCAGCGCGTCCTGGACTTCGCCCGCCAGGGCCAGTGTCTTGGCCACGTCCCACTTGGCCAGCGTGCCCGCATGAACCAGCAGATGGTTCTGCTCGAAATGCGCCAGCGGGCGGAAACGCAGCCAGTTGAGCAGGTCCGTCGCGTCGGGCGCCCGCAGGATGGATTCCAGCGTGTCCGATTTGGACGGCTTGCGCACGCCCGCGGCCGCGGCCAGCAGGTGCAGGTCGTGGTTGCCCAGGACCACCGTTGCCCGGTCGCCCAGGTCGATGATGCGGCGCAGGGTTTCGAGCGACTGCGGGCCGCGGTTGACCAGGTCGCCCGCGAACCAGAAGCGCGACTTGGGATCGCCAACCAGGTCCGGGTGGGACAGCAAGCGATCCAGCGGCGAGCAGCAGCCCTGCACGTCGCCAATCATCCAGATACTGCCGTTCATGCGGGACTCTTGCTCCAAGGCCAACGTTGTTGGACGAGACGGGTGATGGTGTGGCGGTATTCCATGTAGCTCATGGCGCCCAGCGCCAGCGCCATGGCGCCCAGATTCGGACCCAGGGCGGTCAGCCAGGGCGGCCACTTGCCCAGCATGCCGACGTTCAGCGCAAGCTGGTTCAGCATGAAGAAGCCCACGCCCAGCAGGATGCCCACGAAGACCTTGGCGCCGACGCCGCCGCGGCGGGTCTGCATGAGGCCGATGGGGGCGGCGATGGTGATCATCACCAGCAGGGTGAACGGGTAGGCCAGCTTGCGCCACAGCGCGACGACCTGGCGGCCGTATTGAAGCTGGTTGTCCCGCAGGTATTCCACGTAGTCGAGCAGCGTGACGATCGACATGCGTTCGGGCGTCAGCACACGCGCCAGGAGGCGTTCGGCGCTGAGGGTGGTGTCGATGGAGCGTTCGGGCAGCTTTACAACGGTGGCCGGCGGGTTCTTGGGCGGGCGGGCGTTGGCGAGGGCTTCGGCGGCATCGGCGTCCAGGCGGGTCTCGGAGACGTCCTTGAGCACCAGGTCGCCGCGGGTGAACAAGCCGGACGGGGCGGTGGACAGCGCCGACAGCGTCAGGTCCTTCTTGAATTCGTAGAGGGTCACGCCGGCCACCTGGCCGTCGCCCTTCAGTTCGGTGATGTTGATGATGCGGGTGCCGCCGTTGGCCGTGGGTTCCTTGAACCAGTAGCCGCTTTTGAGGCGGTCGCCGCCCGCCTTGCCGCGGAACATCAGGTTGGCCTCGCCGGTCTTGACCTCGGCCCATGGGGTCACGTATTCGGACAGCAGGCCCGCGCCGATCATCAGCGGGATCGTGACGATCCAGAGCATGCGAAGCAGCTTCATGCCGCTGACGCCGGAGACCCGCAGGATGACGAGTTCGTTGCGCTGGGCCAGACCCGCCAGCGCCAGGATGGCCCCGATCAGGAGCCCGATGGGCAGCAGGTCATAGAGACGGGTGGGGATCGCCAGCGCCTGCATGTACAGCAAGGCCATCATGGAGAACTTGTCGCCCACGTTGTCCAGGTCGTCCACCAGAGCGAAGAACGTGAAAAGGCCGAGCAGGGCCAGAAGGACCACTGCGCAAGAGCGATAGACCTCTCGGGCCAGGTAGCGACGTGCAGTACGCATGAAGGAAAAAGGAGTGGAGCGCGTAAACGTGAAAGCTTAACAAATCCCGCAGCCGGAAAACGACTGGCAGGACCGTTTTGTCCGGTTCCCCTTTCAGGGGATGTCGACCATCTGCATCCGGCGCGTCAGCACGCCGACCCGGGAATTCAGATAGTTGGACTTGCGGTGGCTGTCATAGAAGCGCGGGTTGGGCAGCATGGCCGCCAGCCGGGCGGACTGGCTGTTCCCCAGATTGGCGGCGGTGGTATTGAAATAATGCTTGGCGGCGGCCTGGGCGCCGAACACGCCCACGCCCCACTCGGCGACGTTCAGGTAGAGCTCCAGAATCCGTTCCTTGCTCATGACGTGTTCGATCATGTAGGCCAGTACCAGTTCCTGACCCTTGCGCAGGTAGCTGCGCGAGCCTGACAGAAACAGGTTCTTGGCCAGTTGCTGGGTGATGGTGGAGCCGCCGCGCATCTTGGAGCGCCCGGCTTCTTCCTGCTTCTGGTTGTATTCCCAGGCTTTGCGGATGGCGTCCCATTCGACCCCATCGTGGCCCGTGAAATTGGAGTCCTCGGACGCAATCACCGCGCGCTTGAGCGACCGGTTGATCTTGTCATACGGCACCCATTCGTATTTCAGCTCGATCCCCGGGTCTTCCTTGCGCAGGCGCGAAAGCTCTTCGCGCATCATCGCGCTGCTGCCCGGGTCGCGGTAGTTGTACCAGACCACCTGGGCGAACAGCCAGAATTGGTACAGCAGGATCGCGCACACCAGCGCCATTACCAAGCCGGTGGTGATCCGAAACCAATTGCGGCCGCCGCTGCGGCCCGTGCGCGTCGCCATGCCGTTCAGCTTCCGGCGGCGAGCGCCTCGCGCAGCGCCGCCAGGACGGGCGCGGCGTCGGGGCGCACGCCGTGCCAGATGAAGAAGCTTTCGGCGGCCTGGCCGACCAGCATGCCCAAGCCGTCGGCCGTCAGCGCGGCGCCGTCGGCCTGGGCCTGACGCATGAAGGCGGTGGGCTGCGCGCCGTACATCATGTCGTAGGCGGCGGCGCCGTCGGCGTACAGGCCGGGCGGCAGGTCGGGGGCCGCATTCTGCAGGCCGCTGGCGGTGGCGTTGATGACCAGGTTCCAGCCGCCGGACACGGCGGCGGTGGCCAGGGCGCCCGCGGTAACCTGGGTTTGCGGCGACACGCCGCTTGCGCTCCAGGCGGCGGCCAGTTCCTCGGCGCGGGCAGCCGTGCGGTTCACGATGTGGACGCGGGCGCAGCCGGCCTCGGCCAGAGGCTGCAGGACGCCGCGCGCCGCGCCACCGGCGCCGACCAGCAGCACGGCGGCCCCCGGCAGGCGCACGCCCAGGCGCAGCAGGTCATTGACCAGGCCCACGCCATCAGTGTTGCAGCCGTGCCAGACGCCATCGCGCCACGACAGGGTGTTGACCGCGCCCGCCAGCCGCGCGCGATTCGACAGATGGTCCGACGCCAATGCATAGGCGTCCAGCTTGAACGGCACCGTGACATTCAGGCCCAGGCCGCCGTCCGCCACGAAAGCGGCGACGGCGTCGGCAAAGCCGTCCACCGGGGCAAGCAGGCGCTCGTAGCGCAGCGGCTTGCCGGTCTGCTGCGAAAACATGGCGTGGA
>NZ_DAMCTG010000163.1:0-4652 GCF_032113835.1 Achromobacter sp.
TTGCTGAGATCCAGGCCGGCCGAGTTGGCGCGGGCGCCGTCCTGCGGATTGCCATAGAGCTCGCGCGGCAGCGGAATCTTCTCGTGCGGCGCGCCCAGCGGCGTGATGCGCGAGGCAGCTTCGACCGGGTCCGCGACCAGCGTTTCGACCGGGATGGTTTCATCGCCGATCAGGTTCACGAACGAGGTATTGGCGCCGTTTTCAAGCAGGCGGCGCACCAGGTACGCCAGCAGCGTTTCGTGCGTGCCGACCGGCGCGTAGATGCGGCACGGACGGTTGAGCTTGCCCTGGGTCAGCGGGCCGACCACTTCTTCGTACAGCGGCTCGCCCATGCCGTGCAGGCACTGGAACTCGTACTGGCCGGGGTAGTAGTTCTGGCCGGCAAGCTGATAGATCGCGGCCAGCGTATAGGCGTTGTGCGTGGCGAACTGCGGATACACGGCTTCGGGCGCGGCCAGCAGCTTGCGGGCGCAGGCGATGTAGGCCACGTCCGTGTACAGCTTGCGGGTGTAGACCGGATAGCCTTCCAGACCGTCGACCTGGGCGCGCTTGATTTCGCTGTCCCAGTACGCGCCCTTCACCAGGCGGACCATCACACGATGGCGGCTGCGGCGGGCCAGGTCGATCACGTAATCGATGACGAACGGCGCGCGCTTCTGGTAAGCCTGGATGACGAAGCCGATGCCGCTCCAGCCTTCGAGTTCAGGCGTGAAGCACAGCGCTTCCAGCAGGTCCAGCGAGATCTCAAGGCGGTCGGCTTCTTCGGCGTCGATGTTCAGGCCGATGTCGTAGCTGCGCGCCAGGATGGTCAGCGCCTTCACGCGCGGCAGCAGTTCCGCCATGACGCGTTCGCGCTGGCCGCGCGAGTAACGCGGATGCAGGGCGGACAGTTTGATCGAGATGCCGGGGCCTTCGTAGATGCCGCGGCCCGCGGCGGCCTTGCCGATCGCGTGGATGGCCTGCTCATACGACGCGTAGTAGCGCTCGGCGTCTTCAGCCGTGGTGGCCGCTTCGCCGAGCATGTCGTACGAATAGCGGAAACCGCACGATTCCATCTTGCGGTTGTTGGCCAGGGCTTCGGAGATCGTCTGGCCCGACACGAACTGCTCGCCCATCATGCGCATGGCCATGTTCACGCCCTTGCGCACCAACGGCTCGCCGCCCTTGCCGATCAGGCGCGTCAGCGCCTTGGACAGCGACTGCTCGCTGCTCACGGCCACCAGCTTGCCCGTGATCATCAACCCCCAGGTGGCGGCGTTGACGAACAGGGACTGCGAACCGCCCATGTGCGACTTCCAGTCGCCGCGCGCAACCTTGTCGCGGATCAGGGCGTCGCGCGTGGCGCGGTCGGGAATGCGCAGCAGCGCTTCGGCCAGGCACATCAGCGCCACGCCTTCCTGGCTGGACAGCGAGAATTCCTGGATCAGACCTTCGACGCCTCCGCCGGTGCGCTTGCCGCGCAGCTTCTTGACCAGGCCCGCCGCCATCGCGTGCACCTTTTCCAGGTTGGGCACGCGGGCCTGGCCCAGCAGCAGCGGCACGCACTCGGGCTCGGGGCGGCGATAGGCCGCGGTGATGGCGGCGCGCAGCACGGACTGCGGCTGCACGTCCTGGCCAAATTCATAGAACGGCGGCGTGGGCGCGGCATGGGATTCGCCCGCATCCTCTTCGCCCGCGGCATCCGCGCTCAGGTGGGACATCTCGGCGGGGAGATGGCCGCGCTCGATCTTGTCCAGATAGGACAGGATCGCCTGCTTATGCAGCCAGTGCGGCGTGCAGTTGAGCTTGGTGGCGGCGGCTTTCAGGCGGTCGCGGAGTGCGTCGTCGACTTTGACGCCGAGGGTCGTGCTGGCCATAAGAGATTGCTTCCTGTCGCATGGCAAAGGTGTAACTGGGCCCGATCGGAACCCAGTAAGGGTAGGACCGTATGCTAGACAGGTTGCAACCGTGTTTGTATTAAGGTTAACCCTAGGTTGAACCTAGTTAACCGCTTGAGATCGCGGGGTTTATCCCGAAAACGCCGGGCGGATCATTCCTTCAGCGGGGAACAACCCATCATCTGGACCGAGCCAGAACCCGCGGGGGTCTGGCCTCGAATGGCGGCCGCCATGACGCCCGCCAGACTCACCACCGCGCGCTGCTGCGCGGCGATCAGGCTGGTGACGGCTTCATCAGGCACGCTTTCGGTCACGATGCTGCGGCACAGGAGCCCCCTTCCCTTGGCATCGACCGGCCGCACCCGCCAGGTGGCATCCAGTTGCGCCATGCTGCCCGACACCATCTCGAAGCGCTGCACGTCGGTCTGCACGCGCCAGATCGGCGCCCCCGGCCCCGGCTTGACCATCTGCACGTCGAGTGCGCCCAGGTCGCGCTTGAGCGCATCGGACAAGGCATTGCGCAATTCGTCGCCCAACGGCGAACTCCAGCGCTCGGAATACAGTGCGGAAATGCTTCCGTCGCCGGTGCGGACCATGAGTTGCGGCTGGTCGGCCTGCGTGGCCAGCGTGACGGGCTGCACCTCGATCAGGAACGAGGCCGAACCCGGCGCAGCGCCTGGCGCCCCCGACCGTTCGGGCGTCTGCAGCGTGTAGTAGTGGACGGGCGGCGACGACCCGCAGGCCGCCAGCGCGCCGGACAGCGCCAGCGCGGCCAGCGCGGCGCGGGCGCGTCCGCGGCGGGTCGGGGTTGCGGAGCAAGAGAGTCGGCTTTTCATGAGCGTCTAGTTCCTGACTGGGCCGGCGCCCGGGATGGGGTCTTCGCCTCTGCCGCGCAGCAGGGCTTCGGGATTGGATTGCAGGAAGTCGGCCAGCGCGCGCAGCGAACGCGCCGCGCGGCTCAGTTCCTGCATCGCCCGTTCGGTATTGACCGGCAGCGAGGCGTCGGAGGCCAGCAGCGAGTTGATGTTCGCCATCGAGTCCTTGGCCGCCTTCAGCGCCTTCTGCGCTTCGGGCGCCACCTGCTTATCCAGGCGGTTCATCAGCTTGGACGTGCTGGCCAGCGTGGCGCGCAGGTCGTCGCCGATCTTGTCGAACGGAATCTTCTCGATCTTGGTGACGATGTTGGTGACCTGCTGCTGGAGCTGATCCAGATTGCCCGGCACGGTCGGGATCATCGCGGGTTCGGACATCACGAACTCAACCGGCTTGGCGTTCGGCACGTTGTCCAGCACCACGTAGAGCTGGCCGGTCAGCAGGTTGGCCGTGCGCAATTGCGCGCGCAGCCCGTGCTTGATCATCACGCCCAGCAATCGGCCCCCGGCCACGTCGCCTTCCTTGATTGCACGCTCGCGCACCTCTTCGTAGACGCGGCCCAGCCGTTCCGGATACAAGGTGGCGTCCACCAGCGAATAGAAGCGCTTGGTCTCGGGATCGAAGTCCAGCGTGATCTGGGTGACGTCGCCCAACGTGATGCCGTTGAAGTCGATCGGCGCCCCAACGGTCAGCCCGCGAATCGATTGGTCAAAGCGCATGCGGATCGGGAAGGCCTCGCCGTCCGGGTTGGCCTTGGCCGCGGCCTCGGTGGCGTACAGGTCGAACTGACTGTCGGCCTTGGCGGCCGCATCGCCATCGCGGGCGTTCTGCACGGTCGCGAACGCCACGCCGCCCACCGCCATCGAAACGAGCGACTGCGTGCGCACCTTCAGGCCATCGGCGTTGACGCTGAAGTCCACGCCGCTGGCGTTCCAGAAGCGGGTGCCGTTGGTGACGAACTTGTCGTTGGGCGCGTCGACGAACACCTCGACGTTCACGGCGCTGCCGTTTTCGTCCAGGGCATAGCCGATCACGCGGCCCACGTTGATGCGGCGGAAATAGACGGGCGAGCCGATATCCAAAGAGCCCAGGTCAGAGGCCTTGAGCATGAAGCGCTTGCCCGCACGGTCATGGGTCACGGCGGGCGGGACTTCCAGGCCTTCAAAAGACAGCTTGGTGGCGCGGTTGCCGTTGTCCTTGCCCTCTTCCGCGTCCACGCCGATGTAGGCGCCCGACAGCAAGGTGCCCAGGCCCGACACGCCGCTGACGTCCAGCCGCGGCCGCACGACCCAGAAGTTGGTGCCTTCGCGCGCCAGATCGGAGACCTGCTTGGACAGCTCGGCTTTCACGACCACCTTGCTGCGGTCGGAATTGAAGCCGATGGACTTGACCGTGCCGATGTTCACGTCCTTGTAGCGGAGCTGGGTCTTGCCCACTTCAAGCCCTTCGGCGGTGTTGAACGAGATCGAAATGTCGGGGCCAGCCTGCATCCACGTCCGCACGACCAGCGACAGGCCCATCAGCGCGGCCACGACGGGGACCAGCCAGATCCAGGAGATCCGGCTTTTCTTCTTGCGCGAGATCGCAGGCGACGCGAACTTCTCTTCACCAGATCCGGGGGCTTGCTCGGACATCTACTTTTTCCTTTTCTGAGCGGAAAACAACGGCGGGGAGGCCTTTCCTAGCCCACTTGCTTGCCGGAGACGGACACCGGCGCATGCCGGCCCTCCACCGGCGCTGATTCGATTTCGGTCTGACCTTCAAGGTCCCAACTGCGGCGCAGGTCGAAGCTCATGGCCGCCAGCATGGTCAGGATGACGACCACGCCGAATGCGGCGGCGCCGGCACCGGCGCTGATCTCCATCAAGCCCTGAAAGTCGGCCAGCGCCGCCAGCAATATAA
>NZ_DAMCTG010000164.1:0-4545 GCF_032113835.1 Achromobacter sp.
TTTCGGCGCTGGACTACCAGACCCGCCTGTTCCTGGAATCCATGCTGGCCGACACGGTCAGCAAGCAGGGCAAGACCGTGGTGCTGGTGACGCACGACATCGACGAGGCCATCGCGCTGTCCGAGCGCATCTTCGTCCTGAGCGCCCGCCCCGGCCGCCTGAAAAGCGAGCACCGCATCGAGCTTGGCACGCGCTCGCCCCTGCATGCGCGCCACGACAGCCGCTTTCCCGGCTACTTCGACCTGCTGTGCCAGGAACTCGACATACAGACCGCCCGCAAGGACGGCACCCACGCATGACCCAGACCTCCGCATCTCTTGCCCAGGGCGTCGCTTCGCCCGCGCCCGCGCGTCCCCGCCGGGGCTTTCGCCTTCCCGTCCTGGCGACTCAGCTTCTCATTCTTGCCGTGCTGTTCGGCGCATGGGAAGCCGCCGTGCGCACCGGCGCCGTGTCGGGTTTTCTGTTCGGATCGCCGGCCGGCGTCGTGCAGGCGGGCTGGAAGCTGATCGTGTCCGGCGAACTCTGGGAGCACGCCAACTACACGCTGTGGGCGTCGGCCGCCGGGTTCGTCGTCGGCACCGTGGTGGGCACCATTCCGGGTCTTGCGCTGTGGTATTCGCCCTACGGCGCCAAGGTGGTCGAGCCCTTTCTGGTCGCAATCAACAGCGTGCCGAAGATCGCGTTCGCGCCGCTGGTGATCCTGTGGTTCGGCACGGGCCTGATTTCCAAGGTGGCGCTGTCGATCTCACTGACGTCCATCGTCGCGCTGCTGGCCGCCTTTCAGGCCGCCAAGGACGCGGACCCGGACATCCAGAAGATGCTCGTTTCGCTGGGCGCCACCAAACGGCAGATCTTTGCCAAGGTCGTCGTGCCGTCGGCGCTGCCCGCCATCATCGCCACGTTCCGCATCAACATCGGCTTCGCGCTGGTGGGCACGGTCGTCGGCGAGTTCATCTCGTCCAAGTACGGCCTGGGCCACATCATCTTCGTCGCCTCGTCGCTCTATGACCTGAACACGGTCTGGGTCGGCATCTTCTCGCTGATGGCGCTGGGCTTTGTCCTGTACGCCGGCGTGGACATCGCCGAAAAGCGCCTGCTGCGCTGGAAAGACCAGACCTACGCCACTCAATTCAAACTGTGAAGCGCGCATTGCGCCGCTGCAAATCCATGAAAATCCGTACCTCCCTGCGCATCGCCGCCGCCGCGGCTGCTTCCCTGCTGTCCGTCTCGGCCATGGCCAATGACAAGGCCGTTGTCTCCGCCGCGTTCAAGTCCGTGTTCTACCTGCCGGTGTATTTCGCCGAGGAACACGGCTACTTCAAGGACGAAGGGCTGGACGTGCGCATCGACGTCGCATCGTCCTCGACCAACGCACTGGCCGCCGTCATCTCCCGAAGCGCCGACTTCTCGCTGCACGGCCCCGAATGGACCGCGATCTCCTTCGGCCGCGGCGCGCCCGTCAAGGTGGTGGGCGGCACGCTGAACCGCCTGGGCGTGTGGCTGACCTGCAAGCCGGCCTTCGCCTTTGACGGCTTCAAGAGCCTGAAAGGCGCCACCATCGCCACGGGCGCCATGCCGACCACCAGTTCGTCCGCGTTCATCAAGCTGGTCAAGAACGCCGGCCTGGACCCCAAGCGCGACGTGAACCTGCTGGAAGTGCCGCTGGGCAACGAGATCGGCCCGCTCAGTTCCGGCCAGGCCGATTGCGCGGTGCTTTATGAACCGGGCGCCTCGCAGGCGCAGGCCCAGGGTTTCAAGGTGGTTTCGGCGTTCTCGCGCGAAATCGGCCCGTACACGTTCTCGGCCATCTCCACGCGCCAGGACATTGCCCCGCAGGTCTCGCAGAAGTTCGTCTCCGGCATCGACCGCGCGCTCAAGACGATCCGCAAGGACCCGGCCGCCGCCGTGGCCAGCGGCCTCAAGCTCTTTCCCAACCTGGATCCCGCCGTCGTGCGCGCGTCGGTGCAACGTCTGATCGACGACGGCGTGTTCGCCGATTCCGTGGCCGTGCCCGAGCAGGCCTTGAAGGACGCGCTCCAGACCCAGATCGACCTGGGCAATCTGGACCGCATCCCTGCCGATGGCAAATGGCTGGATCTCGGTTATGCGGACTCGATTGCCGGGAAGGCCTACTGATACACCGTCAGAAGCGGTGGCGCAGGCCCACCGCGTACTGGGACTGATGCCACGACGGATCGTCCCAGGCGCCGCGCATGTAGCCGTAGATGGCGTACACGTTGGTGCGCTTGGACAGGTCGTACACGTAGCCTGCCGAATAGATCTGCTGGGAGTGCGTGGCGCCATCGCGTTCGAGCGCGCCTCCGCCCGGCAGGCTGCCCTGCCACGATGCCATCACGGTGCTCGCGCCCGTGCGCCAGGCAGCGCCCGCCATCACGCCATGCACCGTGCTGCCCGGAAAGTACACGCGCTGCCCGGGTGACGGCACGGCCGGAATGGTGGAGCCGTTGCGCATCACCGACCAGCCGGCATAAAGCGTGAACGCATCCACCGTCGCGCGGCCCGCAAGCGTGTACGCGTAGGGACGGCGGTCGGCCCCGGCGTTCGCCATGGCGGCCGATTGCACCGTCCCGTCCGCCCAGCTTGCGCCCTCATAGGTTGCGGCGATCGAATAGCCCGGCTGGTCGAACACCACTGCGGCGCTGTACAGCTTGTTGGTGGACGCGGTCCGAAAGCCGCCGCCGTCATAGTCCAGGCTGGCGTCCACGCCCGCGCGCAGTCCGCCCACGGAGGGACTCCAGTACGACACCGTGTTGTCGGCGCGATTGGCGTTGTACGGCAGGAGCGCGGTCTGCGCGCCCGTGATCAGATACGACGCCAGGAACGCATCGTAGTCCGCCAGCGTGGCGGACGACACCGAGGTCTGCCGCCCCAGCCGAAGGTCGCCGAAACCGCCGGACACGCCCACCCACGCCGCGCGTCCGAACAGGCGTCTGCCTTGCGCCGAGTTGCCGTTGGTGGCCAGAAAGCCGCTTTCCAGCTGGAAGTTTGCGCGCAGGCCGTTGCCCAGGTCTTCGCTGCCGCGCAGGCCCCAGCGCGAGCCGGACTGCACGCCCGACTGCATGTTGATGGCCGTGCCGCGCTCCTGCGTGGAAAAGCCCGCGATGCTCAGGTCGACGACGCCATACAGCGTCACCGCGTTCTGCTGCGCGTCGGCCGCCCACGGCGCCATCAGTGCCGCAACGCCGGCGGCAAACTTGCGTGCTGCCATCGCCTGCCTCACAGGTATTTGAGCCAGGCGATATCGCGGCGCGCGGCCTTCAGGCGTCCGAACCAGCGCACGGGCCAGTACAGCGCCACGGCCAGCAGGATCGAAATCACCCACACCGACGCCATGCTGTCCACGCCGAAATACTTGCCCTGGTTCAGGCCCCAGATGGCTTCGCCGCCCAGGTACAGCGCCTTCAACACATACAGGTGCAGCAGATAGAAGAACATGGGCGCGGCGCCAAACACGCACAGCGCGCGGACCCAACCTGCCGACTGCGCGCGTTCGATCAGCACCAGCAGGCACAGTCCCAAGCCCAGCGTCAGCAGCAGGAACATCAGCGACGGCGGGTACTTGGTGATGTTCACAAAGCTCATGAAGGTATGCAGCGCGTCGTCCTGCACGGCCCACTTCTGCGACTGCCCGTAGCCATTGATCGCGCGCAGGACCACAAAGCCCGCCACCGCCGCCAGCCCGGCCGTCCACAAACGGCGCTGGCGCACGGCCGCGTCCGAACCCGGCTGGAACCACGGTCCGGCCGCATACCCCAGCGCAATCACGCCGATCCACGGCAGCAACGGGTACGACGTGCGCAGGCGCAGCGTGTCGCTCACCTCGATCCAGCCGCGATCATGCAGCACTGCCCACGGCACGTGCATCGCGTGGCCGGCGGCAAAGTGCACGGCATCCAGCGCGTTGTGGCCGGCGACCAGCACCACGCCCACGACGACCAGCGCCCAGCGCGGCAGCCACAGCAAGGCCGCCAGCGACAGCATGGACAGGCCGATCACCCAGATCACCTGCAGGTACACGACGGACGGCGGAAACTGGAAGGTCCACGCGAAGTTCACGACGATGACTTCGAGCGCGATCAGGAATGCGCCCCGCTTGGCCAGAAACGCGGCGGTGGCGCCGCGGTCGCCGGCCTTCGCGCCGTACAACCAGGCCGACAGGCCCGTCAGAAAGACGAACACCGGCGCGCAAAGATGCGCCAGCAGGCGCGAGAAGAACAGGTCCGGCGGCGTGGCGGACACGTCCATCGGATCACCGACCTGGTGATGCAGGAAAAAGGTCTCGCGCACGTGGTCGAGCAGCATGATGACGATGACCAAGCCGCGCAGCGCGTCGATGGAGCGCAGCCGGGCGGCGGCGGGATGGGAAATGAGAGAAGCCATGTAGGAATGCGGGAGATGCTTGAAATGCCGGTTGCACGCCGGGAGGCGCGCGGCGCGAAAAAAGCCAGAATAGTAATGTAATAACATTACTATTCCAAGACAATAATGGTGTCGGATTCAATCGGATCGATCCTGTCCCCCGAG
>NZ_DAMCTG010000165.1:0-4363 GCF_032113835.1 Achromobacter sp.
ACCGCCATCGACCTGCGCATGCTGATGGCCGTGTCCAAGATGCTGACCGACATGGAACGTTCCGGCGATGAAGCCGAGAAGGTCGCCACCGTCGCCCGGCGCGTCCATGAAGGCGAATTGCGCCACATTCCGGTGATCGAGCTGCGCCACATGGCCGCCAACGTGCGCAACATGCTGCATCAGGCGCTGGACGCATTTGCCCGCCTCGACCCCATCCAGGCCGCCGCCGTCGTGCGCAGCGACAAGGAAGTCGACAAGGAATGGAAGGGTGCGCTGCGTCACCTGATCACGTACATGATCGAAGATCCGCGCACGATCTCGCGCGCCATCGACATGATCTTCATCGCCCGCGCCCTCGAACGCATCGGCGACCATGCCAAGAACATGTCCGAACGCGTGATCTACATGGTCAAGGGCGCCGACGTGCGCCACACCGGCGTGAAGAACACCGAGCGCCTTGCGCGCGGCGAAGAAGAAACCGAGGACACCTCGGAGCAGTAAGCAGAAAGACCGGCTGCCGCGTCACAGCGGCAGCGCCGCTCCCTGGCACAGCCGGGGATCCGGCACTCCCGGCTTGCCCGCATCGATGCGGCCTGCAAGCCGGCGTCCAAAGGCCGGCATCGCCGGCGCATTCACCTCCACGTCGTACCAGCCCTCGCAGCCCGCGTACTTGAGCTCGACCGCGCCACCCGCGGGCACATGGGCCATCGCGCGCCAGCCGTCGTTCATGCGCGATTCCACCCTGACCGGCTGCGGCGAATCGCCGTGGTTCACGAGCCGCAGACGCAGGCCCGAGGTTACCGGCACGAGCTGCGCTTCAAGCGTGCCCGCATCCCGCGCATCGCCGCGGAACGCCCGGTGAAAACCGTCCGGTCCCAGCAGCCAGAGATCGTACGCGCCGCCCGCGGCCAGCCTCCATCCGTCATCCAGACGCGCGCCGGCGCCCACCGTGTAGCGCCGGGGCGGATGCGCCAGCGCAAGACGGTTATAGACATGCAGCACGGCGCCCGCGCCGCCCGGGTTGCGCAGCGTCAGGCGGTAATGCTCGCCGTCGGCCGTGGTCTTGCCCACGGCTTCCAGCACATAGGGCAGGGGACACGCATGGCGGTTGCTGTCGGGATGATGCGAACACCTGTCGCCGGCAAAATCGAAGGCCGAGGTCAGGTCGCCCGCCACCGCGCGGCGCCAGGCGCTGATGTTGGGCTCTGCCACGCCGAAGCGCGTTTCCAGGAAGCGGATGACCGACGTGTGGTCGAACACCTGCGAGTTGATCCAGCCGCCGCGGCTCCAGGGCGAGACCACCAGCATCGGCACGCGCGGGCCCAGGCCGAAGGCGCGACCGTGCAATCCGGCCGGATCGTCGGCGGTGGCGGCGCTGGGGCCGCGGCGCGCGTCGTGGTATTCGCCGTCCAGTTCCACGGTGGACAGGCCGCCCGACTCGCCGTCCGGATGGCGCGCCGGCGGCGCGGGCGGGGGCATGTGGTCGAAGAAGCAATCGTTTTCGTCGTAGGTGACGAACAGGACGCATCGGCTCCAGGTCTCGGGATGCGCGGTCAGGATGTCCAGCACCCGCTCGGTGTAGGCGCCGCCCTGGCGGGGGGACGAGACCTCGGGATGTTCCGAATCAGCCGTGGGCGCGATGATCCATGAGACGGCGGGCAGCGTGCCGTCGGCGGCGTCGCGCGCCAGATCGTCCAGCGTGCGCGTGGCCAACGCGCGGTCGCGCAGCGCGGCCTCACCGGTATTGCCCGCATGCTGCCGGCGATACTGCCGAAAGCCCGCGAGCGGATTGTCGTTGTAGTTGTCCGCCATGTCCTGGTAGATGCGCCAATCCACGCCGGCGTCCTGCAGACGCTCGGGGTACGTGGTCCAGGAATAGCCTTCATCCGTCGGACCCAGCCGGTCGTAGGTGTTGACCAGCGCGGGCCCGCCGGCCACGCCCTGCGGATCGTTGGTGCCGGTCCACAGGAACAGCCGGTTGGGATTGGTGCCGGCGTGGACCGAGCAGTGATAGGCATCGCACAACGTGAATGCATTCGCCAGCGCCGTCTGAAACGGCACGTCGGCGCTGCGGTAGGCGCCCATGCCCAGCCGGCTCTTGGCCGACAGCCACTGGTCCATGCGGCCGTCGTTCCAGGCGCGCTGCGAATCGTCCCAGGTGTGCGGCGTGATGTAGCCGACCGCCTTGTCGCTGGCAACCTCGGCCTGCAGGTCAAAGGGGCGGCAGTGCGCGTTGCCATCGGTCTGCGTCAGCACCGTGCCCGCACGCGTTGGCGCGGGATGCGGATCGGCGAACCCGCGCACGCCGGGCAGCGTGCCGAAGTAATGGTCGAAGGACCGGTTCTCCTGCATCAGGATCACGACGTGCCGCACATCCTGCAGCGTGCCGGTCTTGCGGTCGGGTTCGATCGCCAGCGCGCGCGCAATGACAGGGGACGGATCCGGGTGGATGGGCGGGCGCGATTCTTCTTTCATGACAGCTTTAATACGGTCTGCAACCTTCGAATCTTAAGGCCTCGGCGGACACGCTGCAGGCGCGTATCGGAGCGCCTCAAAAACAAAGCCCCTCGCGTGCGAGGGGCTTTGCCGTGCCGCATGCCCGAAGGCGCGGCGGGGGCGGATCAGGCCGAGGGCGGAACGTAGCCGTCGGCTTCGACGCTGCCGTCTTCGAACAGGAAACGCTCCATTTGCTGCTGCAGGTATTTGCGGGCGCGGGCGTCGGCCAGGTTCAGGCGGTTTTCGTTCACCAGGCGGGTCTGCACGCCTTTCCAGTCTTCCCAGGCTTCTCTGGAAATGCTTTGCCAGATGCGCGTGCCGACTTCACCGGGGTAGGGCGGGTAGTCCAGCCCTTCGGCTTCACGCTTCAGTTTCACACAGTTGACGATACGGGCCATGGTTCGCTGCCGGAAAAATGAATAACGCCACATTTTAGCGGGCTTGGCGTGCGTCGGGCGCCAAGCCCCTTTTGCTTACCGCGGAATCGCCCCGCGGGCCGGTTTCAGAGCTTCTTGATGAAAACCAGGCTGTTGCGGGAACGGTTGTAGTTGTTCTGCTTTTCGCGGGGCAGGTCGGCGATGCCGCCCTGCACGAAACCGCGCTTCATGAACCAGTGCGAGGTGCGCGTGGTCAGCACGAACAGCCGTTTGGCGCCCAGGGCGCGGGCGCGCGATTCCATGTGGCGCAGCAGGATCTCGCCTTCGCCGGAGCCTTGCCATTCAGGGTGCACGATCAGGCACGCCATTTCGGCCATCTGTTCGTCGTGGAAGTCGTGCAGGGCCGCGCAGCCGTAGATGACGCCGTCGTGCTCCAGCACGGTGAAGTTTTCGACGTCGCGCTCGACCACGCTGCGCGGACGCGGCACCAGCGTGCCGTCGGCTTCCAGCGGTTCGATGAGGCTGAGGATGGCGCCCACGTCGTCGATGGTGGCGGGGCGCAGGTCGTCCAGCGTGTCTTCGACCACCATGGTGCCCACGCCGTCGTGGGTGAAGATTTCGAGCAGCACGCTGCCGTCCAGCTCGAACGGCAGCAGGTGGGCGCGGGCCACGCCGCGCTTGACCGCGAGCGAGGCGTATTGCAGGAAGGAGTGGGTCTCTTCGTCGAGCTCGCCGCCCGCCAGCAGGGCGTCGGCGTCCACGCGCGCCAATTCGGTGTCCAGCGTGCCGTCGTCGTTCAGCACGCCTTGCGAGCTGGACAGGAAGATCAGCTTCTCGGCGCGCAGGCCCACGGCCACGCTGGTGGCCAGGTCTTCCATGGCCAGATTGAAGGCGTCGCCGGTGGGCGAGAACCCCAGCGGGGACAGCAGCACCACCGAGGAGCCTTTCTCGATGGCGAACTTCAGGGCCTCGATGTCGATCTTGCGGACCTGGCCGGTGTGCTTGTAGTCCACGCCATCCAGCACACCCGTGGGGCGGGCAGTGACGAAATTGCCGGAGATCACGCGGATGTGGGCGTGCGACATGGGGGTGTTGGGCAGGCCCTGGCTGAACGCGGCCTCGATGTCCAGGCGGATCTCGCCGGCGGCTTCCTTGGCGCATTCCAGGGCGGCGGCGTCGGTCGGGGCCAGGCCCCGGTCGAACTGCTGCGTGTAGCCCTTCAGGCGCAGTTGCTCGTTGACCTGGGGCCGCGAACCGTGCACCAGCACCAGCCGGATGCCCAGCGAGGAGAGCAGGGACAGATCCTGGACCAGGGCGTTCAACGCGCCCGCCTGCACCAGTTCGCCGCCAAACGCCACCACGAAGGTCTTGCCTCGGAACGCGTGCACGTAGGGGGCCACGTCTCGGAACCATCGCACAAACTGCGCGGCGGCGAATTCAGGGGCTTCAAGGGCGGAGACGGTGTCTGGTTCCAGGTCGGGCATGATGTG
>NZ_DAMCTG010000166.1:0-4197 GCF_032113835.1 Achromobacter sp.
CCACCTGCGCGACGCGGCCCACGTCGTTGCGCGCCAGGTCGATCAGCATGACGTGTTCGGCGATCTCCTTCGGATCGGCCTTCAGTTCGGCCGCCAGCGCCGCGTCTTCCTCGGGCGTGCCGCCGCGCTTGCGCGTGCCCGCCAGCGGACGGATCGTGATCTGCGACTTCGGCTCGCCGTTTTCCACGGTGCGTTCCTGGCGCACCAGGATCTCGGGCGATGCGCCCACCACCTGGAAATCACCGAAGTTCCAGAAGTACATGTAGGGGGAGGGGTTGAGCGACCGCAGGGCGCGGTAAAGGGAGAGGGGCGAATCGCGGAAGGGCTTGGCGATGACCTGGCCGATCTGGACCTGCATCAGTTCGCCGGCGGCGATGTGTTCCTTGGCGCGCAGCACGGCCGCCAGGTAGTCCTCTTTCTTGAAATCGCGCCGTTCCTCGGTCTGCATGCTGGCGTGGCTGTACGGAATCTCCACGGGGCGGCGCAGGCGGGCGCGAAGGTCGGTCAGGCGCTGCTGTGCGCGGCTGTAGGCTTCGGGCTGGCTGGGGTCGGCATAGACCATCAGGTAGATGCGGCCGGCCAGGTTGTCGACGATGACCAATTCGTCCACGTGCATCAGCATCAGGTCGGGCGTGCCGCCTTCCATGCCGGCCGGGAACGGCTTGACCGCGGGGCCGAGGCACGGCTCGATGTGGCGCACGGTGTCGTAGCCGAAGTAACCGGCCAGGCCGCCGCAGAAGCGCGGCATGCCCGGGCGCAGCGCGACCTTGAAGCGGCTCTGGTATTGCTCGATGAAGGCCAGCGGATCGCCGTCATGGGTCTCGGCAACCTTGCCGTCGTGCAGCACCTCGGTGCGCGTGCCGCTGGCGCGGATCACGGTGCGCGCCGGCAGGCCGATGAACGAATAGCGGCCGAAGCGCTCGCCGCCCACCACGGATTCCATCAGGCAGGTCATGCGGCCGGCCAGGGGGCCGGAGTGCGCCAGCTTCAGGTAGATGCCGAGCGGCGTGTCCAGATCGGCGTAGGTCTCGGCCACCAGCGGAATGCGGTTGTAGCCTTGTGCCGCAAGGGCCTTGAATTCGATTTCGGTCATGTCGGGTCTCGTAAGCGGTGTCTGCTTTCGGACCGGGCACGCAACAAAAAACCCGGTCCAGTTGACTGGTTCCGGGTTGGGCGCTGTTTACACAGTGTCGGCGCTAGGCGGCAAGGTCGCGTCTAGGGCCGGGAAGGGGAATCATCGCCACCCGGAAGACAAACGCCACCAACGCCACGAGGCGCCGAGCATTTGGTTCTGGATGGAAACGTTCATTTAGCGGTTCGGTAATGAGTACGCGGTAGTGAATTCTTGCCTGAGTGGCAACGCGCTTCAAGCGGGGACTTTCGCTGCGTTCTGGTTCTGATTCCAGAGCGCGACCCACTGGGCGGCGTCAACAAGCGTGTCAACTATACCATCGACATCCAGCTCGCGCACGTCACGTCCTTCGTTGTAGCCATACGGCACCACCAGGACCTGCGTGCCCGCGCTGCGGCCGGCCTGCGCGTCATTGATGGAATCGCCAATCGTCACGGCCTCGGTCACTTCCACGCCCATCAGGTCGCACGCGTGGTGGATCTGGTCGGGGTCGGGCTTGCGACGCTCGCAGGTGTCGCCGCACACCACGGCCTCGAAAAAGCCCGCCAGCCCCGTGCGCTGCAGCAGCGGCAAGGTGAACTCCGTGGGCTTGTTGGTGACCACGGCCAGCTTCAGGCCCTGGTCGCGCATGAGTTTCAGCCCTTCGATGACGCCCGGGTAGACCTGCGCGCGCTCGCCGTTGACCAAGTGGTAATGGCGGTAGAAGGCCTCGCGGGCGCGCTGGAATTCGTCGGGCGTCGGGTCGGCGGCGTCGAGCGAACCGGCCAGGCTGCGCCGCACCAGGTTGTCCACGCCCTTGCCGACGAACGTGGCGACCACGTCCTCGCGCAGCGCGATCATGCCAAGTTCCACGCGCATGGCGTTGGCGGCGAAGGCCAGATCGGGAATGGAGTCGAGCAGGGTACCGTCCAGGTCCAGCAGCGCGGCGCGAAAAGCGGTCATGTCGTATTCCTTAGACGGCGGTGGTTTCGCCGATGGCGATCTGGTCGCGCATGGCCTTGATGATGCCGGCGTAGTCCGGCTTGCCGAAGATGGCCGAACCGGCCACGAAGGTGTCGGCGCCCGCGGCGCGGATTTCGGCGATGTTGTCGATCTTGACGCCGCCGTCCACCTGCAGAACGATTTCCTGGCCGCCGGCCTGCATCCACGCGTCGATGCGGGAGCGGGCCTCGCGCAGCTTGGTCAGCGCGGCCGGGATGAAGCTCTGGCCGCCAAAGCCCGGGTTCACCGACATGATGAGCACCAGGTCGATCTTGTCCATCACGTAGTCCATGTAGGACAGCGGCGTGGCGGGATTGAAGACCAGACCGGCCTTGCAGCCGTTTTCGCGGATCAGCGACAGCGTGCGGTCCACGTGGGCGCTCGCGTCGGGGTGGAAGCTGATGTAGTCGGCGCCGGCCTTGGCAAACTGCGGCACCAGCGCGTCCACGGGTTCGACCATCAGGTGCACGTCGATCGGCACCTGGACATGGGGGCGGATCGCGGCACAGACCATCGGGCCGATCGTCAGGTTGGGGACATAGTGGTTGTCCATCACGTCCACGTGAATCCAGTCGGCGCCGGCGGCGACGACGTTGCGGACTTCCTCGCCCAGCCGGGCGAAGTCAGCCGACAGGATGCTGGGAGTAATGCGGGTGGAGGCCGTTTGCTTGGACATGATGTTCGGGGTCGGGGAGGGCATAATGTGCCATTATTGCAGTTTGAGGCGCCGCAGCGGGTATGCCCCGGTCCGGCGCGCCTGAAATCTCCGTCTTTTCAAGCGTGGGCGCCGGAATCCCGCCGCCCGCATGCAGCCACACAGGGAAGGACTGTGAAACCTTACGACCTGAGCGTCTCTGTCTCTCCGCGCTTCGTGCCAGAACAGTCCGACCCCGGTGAACAGCAATTCGTGTTCGCCTACACCGTGCGCATCACCAATACCGGCGAACATCCCGCGCAGGTGATCAGCCGCCACTGGATCATCACCGACGGCAACCAGCGCGTGCAGGAAGTGCGCGGCCTGGGCATCGTGGGGCAGCAGCCCCTTCTGGCCCCGGGCGAAACCTTCGAGTACACCAGCGGCTGTCCCCTGCCCACGCCGGTGGGCACGATGCGCGGCATCTATCACTGCGTCGGCGAGAACGGCATTCCGTTCGAAGTGCCGATCTCCGAATTCGTCCTGGCCATGCCGCGCACCTTGCACTGAGTATGGTCCGGCCTTCCGTTGCACGTCTTTCCCTCTGCACATGAAGCGCATTCTTAGCCTGTCCGTGCTGTCGATCCTGCTGGCGGCATGTTCCACCCCCTCGGATATTCCCCCTGACTCCGGATCCGGCCTGCCCGCCACGCCCGGCGCGCGCCAGCCCGCGGCCGACGGCCCGCTCGTCGTGCCGCCGCTGGGCTCGCTGCCCGACACCGCGCCGCGCGCGCTGGCCGGCAAACTCAAGCCCGCCAACTGGTCTGAGCTGCCCGGCTGGAGCGCCGACGACCTGTCGCAGTTCTGGCCCCTGTTCCTGCGCAACTGCAAGGGCCTGATGCGGCCCACCAGCGGCAACCTGGCCGCGCCCGCGCGCGCCACGCCGCGCGCCTGGCAGCCCGTCTGCGCAGCGGCCATCGACCCGGCCCGCGCGCCCGCCGCCGGCGACGCCGAAGGCGTGCGCCGCTTCCTGCAGACCTACCTGCAACCCTGGCGCCTGAATGCGGCCGACGGCAAGCCGGCCACCAATACGGTGACGGGCTACTACGAACCCTTGGTGCGCGGCTCGCGCCGCCAGGGCGGCGTCTACCAATGGCCGCTGTATGCGGTGCCCGCGGATCTGCTGACGATCGACCTGGGTTCCATCTACCCCGACCTGGCCGGCAAGCGCGTGCGCGGCAAGCTCGACGGCAAGCGCGTCGTGCCCTATGACACGCGCGCCGCGATCGAATCGTCGTCCGGCCGCCGCCCGCCCGTGGTGGTGTGGGTGGACGACCCCGTGGACAACTTCTTCCTGCAGGTCCAGGGGTCCGGCCGCGTGCTGCTGACCGACGGCCCCGACGCCGGCAAGACCATCCGCGTCGCCTACGCCGACCACAACGGCCAGCCC
>NZ_DAMCTG010000167.1:0-4085 GCF_032113835.1 Achromobacter sp.
ACTGCGCCAGCTTTCCACCACCGGCAGCCAGCGCGGCCGGCCGGTGCTCAGCCTGGAGCGCATGGAAGAGCTTGTCGCCCTCACCCCGCAAACTGATGCGGAGACTTCGCCCGAGGCGCAGGCTTACTTCGCGCTCATCAACGACGCGCTGGCGGTCAGCCGGCACCGCGACCTGATCGTCTACGTACACGGCTTCAACAACGCCGTATGGCGTGGCACCGCGCAAGCCGCGCAGTTTCATCACTTCACGGGCCGGCAGGCGGTCGTCCTGGCCTTTCTGTGGCCGTCGGCCGGCAGTCTGCTGTCTTACGCCACGGATGTCCGCACTGCGCGGGCATCGGTGCCCGCCTTTGCGCGCCTGCTGGAACTGCTCGCACGCAACACCAATGCCGAGCACATCAACGTGCTGGCGTTCAGCGCGGGCGCGCGCATCGCCAGTGAAGGACTCGCCACGCTGGCGCAGCCCCGCGACGGCGAAAGCCGCGAGGCGCTGCGCAAGCGGCTGCGTCTGGGCCAGATCTATTTCGCGGCGCCCGACGAGGACACCTACCGCTTCGTGACGGATCTGCGGCAGTACATCGACCTGACCGAGCGCGTGAGCCTCGGGGCCAATCTGGGCGACCGCGCTCTGCGTTTTGCCGCGCGCCACCAGCGGGCGTCCCGGGCCGGCCGGCCAGACGCCGACGACCTGACCGAGGAGCAGGTGGATTTCGTCAACGCCGCGTCGCAGCGGCTGAACTTCGACATGATCTGGGTCGATCCGCGCGCGATTCCTGATCTGAACCGCCGCGCGCACAGCTTCTGGTTCGGCAACGCGTGGGTCAGCAGCGACGTGCTGATGCAGTTCCTGTGGCACAAGCCCCCGGCCGAACGCGGACTGCAGGAAGGCTTTACGCAGCAAGGCATGCGCTTCTGGACCTTCCCGCCCGACTACGACCAGCGTGTGAAGGCGCTGATGCAACAGCGCTGACGGCCCCCCCCCGATCAGAACACCGCCATCCGGCTATTGATCAGGTCGGTGACCAGCATGTGCCCCGGCGCATGCGTGATGCAGAACTCCGGCCGCACCGCCGCCACCACCGATTGCGGCGTCACGCCGCAGGCCCAGAACACCGGCATTTCGCCGGGACGGATCTCCACCGGGTCGCCGTAATCCGGCGCGGCGATATCCGCGATGCCGATGAGCGATGGATCCCCGATATGAACGGGCGCGCCATGCACGGAAGGAAACCGCGACGTCACCTGGATCGCCCGGATCGCGTCGGCGGCCTTCAGGGGCCGCATCGACACCACCAGAGGACCGCCGAACACGCCGGCCGGCTGCGTCGCGATGTTGGTGCGGTACATGGGCACGTTGCTGCCCTGCTCGATGTGGCGCACGGGCAGGCCGTTGTCCAGCATCGCTTCTTCGAACGAGAACGAGCAGCCGATCAGGAACGACACGAGATCGTCGCGCCACAGATCGCGCACGTCCGTGGGTTCGGCCACCAGCACGCCGTCTTTCCACACGCGGTATCGCGGGATGTCGGTGCGGATGTCGATGTCCGCGCCAAGCTCGGGCAACGACGGGTCGCCCGGCTCGGACATGGCCAGCAAGGGGCACGGCTTCGGATTGCGCTGGCAGAAATGAAGAAAATCCGCCGCCAGCGCGCGCGGCAGAATCGCCAGGTTGGCCTGGACGTGCCCCGGCGCCAGATTCGCCGTGGGACCCGTCAGGCGCCCGCTGCGGGCATCCAGCCGCGCCTGGCGGGCAAGCGCGGGACTGACTCTGACATTATCGGCATCTGGCATGGGTTCTCTCGTTGCAGGTAGGCGCCGCTCAGCGGGCGGTGAAAAGGTCCTCGACCGACAGGCCGATGCCCAAAACGCGACGGTCCGCGCCATTGCTGGCCGCGATCATCAGGCCCACGGGCGCCGTGCCCGCCGCATGGCAGGGCAAGGACAGCGCGCAGCCGTCCAGGAAATTGATGAGGGTGGGATTGCGCAGGATGAGGCCGTTGGCGGCGTAGTAGGCCTCGTCGGATCCCTGCAGGTCCGCGACGGGCGGCGCCACGATGGGCGTGGTGGGCATGATCAGCGCGTCGTAACCGGCAATGCGGTGGTCCACGGCGGCTACCCACGCCTCGCGCGCGTCGAGCAGTTCAATGTAATCGGCCGCCGTCATATCCTGGCCGCGCATGATGCGCGAGACGACTCGCGGGTCGTAACGCTTGCCCGCGCGCGCGATCAGGTCGCGGTGCCAGGCCCAGGCCTCGGCGGCGGTGAAGCCGCCCTTGCTGTTGATGGATGCCAGTTCGGCGAATTCCGGAATCTCGATCCGGTCGACCAGCGCGCCGGCATCCTCCAGGCGTTGCACCGCCGCCGCGAAGGTGTCGGAGACATGCTTGTCCATGGCGTCCAGCGCCAGCGTCGTCGGAATGGCCAGACGCAGGCCACGCACCGGCAGCGCCTGCGGCAACGGCCCGGCGTCGCCCGACAGGATGGCGTCCAGTTCGGCGCAGCAGCGCACGCTGGCGGCGATGGGGCCGATGGAATCCAGATTCGCCGACAGGGGCAGCACGCCCTGCATGGACACGCGCCACGCGCTGGGCTTGAACCCGGTCAGGCCGCACAGCGCAGCCGGGATGCGCACCGAGCCGCCCGTGTCCGACCCGATCCCCGCCACCGCCATGCCGTCCGCGACCGACACCGCGGCCCCGGAGGAAGACCCGCCGGGAATGCGGCCGGTGGCGCGATCGTACGGATTGAGCGGCGTGCCGTAATGGGGATTGATGCCCAGGCCCGAATACGCGAATTCGGTCATGTTCGTGCGGCCGATGATGACCGCGCCCGCGGCGATCAGACGCTGCACGACCTCGGCATTTGCTTCGGCCGCCGGCTCGCCTTCGCGCGCCACGGAACCGCCCATCGTGGTCTCGCCTTCGATGTCGAACAGGTCCTTGATGCTGATGGGCAACCCCTCGATCGCGGACCGCACGATGCCGGCCGCGCGCAGCGTGTCGGACGCGCGCGCCTGCGCCAGCGCCGAATCGGCGTAGAGCCTGGTGAAGGCGCGAGCGCCCTCGCCCGCCGGATCCTGGGCCCGCGCCAGCGCGGCTTCGGTCAGCGCGACGGAGGTGCTGCGGCCCTCACGCAGGGCCGAGGTCAGATCATTCAGGGTCGAAACCATCATTGTCCTAATGCCGCCTGGCGGCGTAAGTGTTCGGACGGACGCCTTCGCGGGGAACGCGCCCGGATTCAGCGCCGAGCGTGGCGGCCTTCAGGCGACCACGGGCAGCGACTCGACATGATAGCGGTGGCGCAGCGTGCGGTTCAGGCGCGGATCGTGCAGTTCCATCGTGAAGTCCGCGGCCGGGCGGATGCCGCCGATGGCGGCCACCGTGCCGCAGGTCATGCCCGCGCCTTCCGGCAGGACGGCGCCGCCGCCCGTGTAGCCCGCGATCAGGTCCTGCGGCGTGCGCAACGTGGACAACGGCCCTTCCTGATACAGCACCTTCTCGCCGTTCTCGACGATGTAGGCGCGGATGATCAGTTCGTCCCAATGCCCCGCCACGTCGGCGAGACGCCAGGCTTCGGCGCCCACGGGCTTGACGCAGACCTGCTTGGACATCGCCACGCTGACCGTCTCCAGCTTGCGGTCGGTGTGGTCGGACGCGATGCTGACGTACATCTCGCCGTCGACGGCAAAGACAAACGTCTCGACCTCGCCCGACGATTCCTCGCCCAGCGCCTGCACGTTGGCGGACTGGGTAAGCTGGTTCTCGGCGATGCGGTAGTAAAGCGGCACGCTGCTCGGACGCGGCACGCCGATCGCGGCCAGTTCCTCGATGTGGTGTTCGATGGCGGCCATGTCGCGCCCGGCCCAGCCCGCCACGATCACGCTGTTGAAGGCCACTTCCACCTGACGGGGATTGGCGTCGTCGATCTTGAATACGGCTTTCATATCAGTCCTGCAAAGAAGGAAGTGGGAAGCGGCGCGGCCGACGGGCCGCGCCGGGATCAAAGAGTCGTCAACTGAAGACGCGCGGCAGCCACAGCGCGATGTCGGGCCAGAACGCCAGCAGCGCCAGCATCACGAACATGGC
>NZ_DAMCTG010000168.1:0-3809 GCF_032113835.1 Achromobacter sp.
TACTATTGTTGGCTTACCCGAAACGACCGTTAAAGAAGCCAGGGATAGAGTGCGCGCGCCCTGCCCGCAGGCTCCCGCTATTCCGCCTGAATCCCCGCCTGCCTGACCTTGTCGCCCCACACCTTCTCCTGCTGCACGACAAACGGTCCGAACGCCGACGCCTGCGCCGGCGTAGGTTCCGCGCCCATCTGCGTCAGCTTCTGCTTGAAGTCCGGCGCCGACACGATCTTGAAGAGCTCGTCGCCCAGCCGCTGCGCGATGGGCGCCGGGAGCTTCGCGGGGCCGAAGATGCCCACCCACGCCGCGAGGTCGAAGCCCGGCTGCCCCAGCGCTTCGGACACGCTGGGCAGATTGGGCGCCAGCGCGCTGCGCTTCTCCGTAGACACCGCCAGGGCCTTGAGCGTGCCGGCCTGGATGTGCGCGGCCGCCGACGCCAGGTCCACGAACATGAACGTGGCGCGCCCGCCGATGATGTCCGTCATCGCCTGCGGCGTGCTCTTGTAGGGCACGGCCGTCGCCCCCAGGCCGGTCAGCTTGTCGAACGACGCGGCGGAAATCTGGCCTGTGCTGTTGCCATAGGCGTAGTTCAGGCTGCCCGGATTGGCCTTGCCGTAGCGCAGCAGGTCGTCGACGCTGCTGATCGGCAGCTTGGCGCTGACCGCCAGCACGAACGGAAAATTGCACACCTGCACCAGCGGCGTGAAGTCTTTGACGGGGTTGTAGCGCAGGCTCTTGTACAGATGCGGATTGGAGGAATGCGTGGTGTTGGTGGCCAGCATGATCGTGTAGCCGTCCGGCTGGGCGCGCGCGACCAGGTCCGTGGCCACCTGGCCCGAAGCGCCGGGCCGGTTCTCGACGATCACGGGCTGTCCCAGCGCGGCCTGCAGCCGCTCGGCGATCAGGCGCGCGACGATGTCGCTGGCGCTGCCCGCCCCGAACGCCGTGACCAGCTTCACCGGCTGATTCGGATAATCCGCCGCTTGCGCGGCCGGGCCCGTCAAGCTGCACGCAAGCAACGCCGCCGCGCACAGCGGCTTGAACACATCACGCAACATGTCAGTCTCCTTGGTGGCGCGCCGCGCCTGTGCCGGGCGGTCGCATTGAGTGGCTGCGGCGGAACCGCCGCGGATCCTGCGGTTTTTGCGCCTGTCAGCCGCCTGCCGGTGCGCTGGCCAGGATGCGAAGGGCCTGCTTGAGATGCGGGCGATCCAGCATCTCGCCGTCGAGCTGCAAGGTGCCCACGCCCGGCGCATCCTCGAAGGCCTGCACGATGCGCCTTGCGCGCGCCACGTCGGCGGGATCGGGCGTGAAGGCCTGGTTGATCGGGGCCACCTGGTCAGGGTGAATCGCAATCTTGCCCGTGAAGCCCGCGCGCCGCGCCCGCGCCGCATCCCGTTGCAGCCCTTCCGCGTCTCGGAAATTGCCCCAGATCGTGTCAATGGCGGGCACGCCGGCCGCGGTGGCGCCGAGCAAGCACAACGAGCGCGCCAGCTCATAGGTCAGGTCGTACTCGCCATCCTCGCGCCGGTTGCTGGCCGCGCCCAGCACGGCGGCCAGGTCCTCGGCGCCCCAGGTCAGCCCGCGCAGCCGCGGGCTGCATCCAGCGTATCCGCCCAGGTTGAACATCGCGCCGGCCGTCTCGGTGGCGACCGGCATGATGCCGATGCCGCCGGCCGGCAGGCCCTCGCGCACTTCCAGTGCCGACAGATAATGATCCAGCACGACGATGTCCGGCGCCCCCTGCCCTTTGGGCAGCAGGATTGCGTCCGGGCGCCCCCGGACCACTTCCGCCAGGTCATCGAGCGCCAGTCCCGAATCCAACGGGTTGATGCGCACCCAAAGTTCGGGACCAGACGCGGGACGCGCCGCCAGATACTCGCGCACCATGCCGCGCGCGACAGGCAGCCGCGCGGCGTCCACCGCGTCCTCCAGATCCAGGATCAGCGCGTCCGCGCCGCTGGCTGGGGCTTTGGCGAGCTTGCGCTCGCTATCCCCGGGAACGAACAACAACGATCTCAACGCCATATCCCTGCTCCTCACTGTCCTTGAAATCGGGGCGCGCGCCGGTCGGCGAACGCCTGCCTGCCTTCCGTGACATCTTCCGAGTCCTGCAGCAGGCGCAGAAACAGCTGCTCCATCCGCAGTCCGGTGGCCAGATCCGCGTCCCGGCTGCGCAACGCCAGTTCCTTGGCGGCCTGCACGGCCAACGGTGCATTGGCGGCCAGCCGGCGCGCATAGGACATGGCCGCCGGCATCAGTTCATCGCGCGGCACCACCCGGTTCACCAGTCCCCAGCGGCTGGCGGTAACGGCGTCGAACGCGTCGCCCAGCAGCAGCATCTCCATGGCAATCGCGTGCGGAAGCTGCTGCGCCACGCGCTGCGTGCCGCCGTTGGCGGGAAACACGCCGCGCTGCACTTCCGTCAGGCCGAACGTCGCCGTCGGCACACACACGCGCAGGTCGGTGGCCAGCAGCAGCGTCATGCCGCCGCCCAGGCAGTAGCCATTGACGGCGGCCACCACGGGCTTCCAGACCTCCAGCCCGCGATTGAGCAATTGGCCCTGCTGTGTATTCATCAACGCCGCCAGGCTGGGCGGCGCGCCGACAAAGGATTTGAGGTCCGCGCCCGCGCAGAAGGACTTCTCGCCCGCGCCGGTGATCACCGCCACGCGGATCGCCTCATCGTCCCGCACCCGTTGCCAGGCCTGCGACAGCGCCTGGTAATGGGCATGGTCGAGCGCATTGCTTTTCTCGGGCCGGTTGATGGTGACAAGCGCAATGCCGTCTTCCACATGAAAATCGATCGACATGTCAGGCCGCCTCCCCAGCCGTGGGCGCCAGCGCGTCCAGATGGCGCTGGATCGCCGCCTCGTCATAGCCGAGTTCCGCCAGGACCTGCCGCGTATGCTGGCCGACCTTGGGCGGCGGCGACGAGGGCTTGGGCCGTTCGCCGTCAAACCGCAGCGGCTGCGACACCACGTTCAGATCGCCGTGCGCCGAATCCGCAAAGCGGTAGATCATCTCGCTGGCGGCCATGTGTTCGTGCGCCAGCACCTCGCCCACCGCCTGGATGGGCGCGCAAGGTATGCCGGCCTGCGCCAGCCGCGCGATCCATCCGTCCCGCGTGTCCTCGCGCATGATCTGCGCCACTCGTGCCAGCACCTCGGGCCGGTTGCGCACACGATCCGCGTTCGTGGCGTAACGCGGGTCCTCCGCCAGATCGGGCTTGCCGACCTCGTTGCAGAAGGTGCGCCACAGGGAATCGTTCGCCACGCCCAGCAGCAAGGGACGGTCGCTGGCATCGAACACCTGATACGGACACAGCGATTCGTGCGCGGAGCCCCAACGACGGGGTTCGGTGCCGCGCTCCCAGTAGCTCTGCATCACGTAGCCCATGAAGCCCACGGACGTGTCGAACAGCGACGCCTCGACCTGGCAGCCCTTGCCGGTGCGCAGCCGCCGCACCACGGCGGCCAGGATGCCGGTGGCGGCGTGCATGCCCGTGGCCTGGTCGATGGGCGAGATGGGACTGCGGATGGCGGGTCCGTCCTCTTCGCCGGTGATCGACATCATGCCGCAGAACGCCTGCAGGATGACGTCGTAACCCTTGCCGCGGCGCAGCGGCCCCTTGCTGCCAAAGCCCGAGATGCTGCAATAGACCACGTCGGGCCGCAGCGCGGCCGCGCTGGCGTAGTCGATGCCAAGCCGGCTGGCGACGCCCGGCCCGAAACTCTCGACCACGATGTCGGCGGTGGCGATCAGCCTTTGCGCGGCCTCGCGGCCTTCCGGCGATTTCAGATCCAGCGCGA
>NZ_DAMCTG010000169.1:0-3555 GCF_032113835.1 Achromobacter sp.
TGGGCGCGGGCAGCAAGCCAAGCAGGCCCCCGCGCGGTTTCAGGTCAAGGGCGACCTTGCGGTCATCGCCCAGCAGCAGCAGTTGCACGGGCGTCGCGGGCAGGCCTTTGTTGGCGGCCAGCGGACGCAGATGCTGCGTATCGAGTTCGGTCAGCGCGTCGAGCCACGCGGCCCAGTCCCCCGCGCGTTGCGGCGCGTCCAGGCCGGTCAGCACCTGCGTCGGGCCGGCGGGCGCCGCCGTCCAGGGCGTGCCGCCGCCGTACAGCCACAGCGCGTTGACGGGCGGCAGGCCGCGGGCGGCCCGGACGTCGTTGACGGGGTGTTCGTGCCACGCCATCTGGATTTCGTTCAGCAGGCGCCGCCACGGGCGCGTTTCGGTGTCCTGGCGCCACCAGTCGTTCAGGCGCTTGCCGGCCACGGCCAACGGGCTGGCGGTCTGGGGGCGCAGGTCCGCCGGCAGGCGCAGGCGCCAGCGCTGCGGCGACAGCGGCTCGACCGAGAAGCCGGTGCCTTCGAAAAGGGGGCGCGCGGTGTCGAGCAGGGCGGCCGTTTCCTGTTCGGTCAGGTCCATCGAACCGGGATCCAGCAGCGACGCCTGATCGGCGCCCAGCGCAAGATGGACCAGCTCGCACAGCCAGACGGGTTCGTCCGCCTGTGTGTGGGATTGTTGCCCGGCCAGCAGCGGGCCGAGGCCTGCGCTTTGCAAGAGGCCCGGCTCGGGCGCATACCCAGCGCGCTCGAGCTGCCACGATTCGAAGGACGTGCAGCCGTGCTTGCGCAGGTCGTAGGCTTCTGGGCGGGCGGTTGCGGCCTGCAGCCAGCCGTGCAGGGTGGGCGCGCGCTCGGGCAGGAGCTTGGCCAGTTCGGCGGCGACGGGAAGGGCGGGCAGGGCGCCCGGAATGACGATCAGCATGGCGGCGATTGTAGTCCGCGCGGGGATGGGGAACTTAGCGCCGCGGCCAACTGCCATACGTTGTCACGCCTGGTCTAGGATCCGCACATCCGCGGGCCGATTTACGGGCGGTTAATGCAATAATGCGCACGTGCTGAAAATACCCTACGAACTATGGATTGGCGCCCGCTATGCGGGGCTTGCCCGGATCCGCCAGCGACGCGGCCGCCGCGATCGCTTCATCTCCTTCATTGCCGCCAGTTCCATGGCGGGCATCGCGCTGGGCGTCGCCGCCCTGATCGTGGTGCTGTCCGTGATGAACGGGTTCCAAAAAGAAGTGCGCGACCGCATGCTGTCGGTGCTGCCTCACATCGAACTTTATCTTCCCGGCGCATCGCCCGAACGGGTGCTTGAGCAGTGGCAGCAGTTCGCCACCGCCGCCGAACGCAATCCCGAGGTCAAGGCCGGCGCGCCCTTCGTGGCCGCGCAGGGCATGCTGGTCCGGGGGCAGGCGCTACGCGGCGTCCAGGTCCGGGGCATCGACCCCGGCACCGAGGGCAACGTGTCGGATCTGCCGCGCCAGATGGTGTCGGGCAAGCTGACCGACCTGAAACCCGGCGGCTTCGGCGTCGTGCTGGGCAACGAGCTGGCCGACGGCATGGGCGTCAAGGTGGGCGACACGCTGCTGATGATGGCGCCGCAGGGCTCGATCAGCCCCGCCGGTTTTGCGCCGCGCATGCGCCAGTTCACCGTGGTGGGCGTGTTCTCGTCGGGCCACTACGAATACGATTCCTCGCTGGCATTCGTCGACAACGAAGACGCGGCGCGCGTGTTCCGCGAAAGCGGCACCGCCGGCGTGCGTCTGCGCATCGCCGACATGCAGAAGGCGCCCGAAGTGGCGGCCGAGCTGCGCAACGTCCTGCCGCCGTACGTCATGGCCAGCGACTGGTCGCGCAACAACCGCACATGGTTCGCCGCGGTGCAGACCGAAAAGCGCATGATGTTCCTGATCCTGGCGCTGATCGTGGCCGTGGCGGCGTTCAACCTGCTGTCCTCGCTGGTCATGGCTGTCAAGGACAAGCAATCCGACATCGCCATCCTGCGCACGCTGGGCGCGGGGCCCGGCGAAGTGGCCCGCATCTTCCTGGTGCAGGGCGCGCTGATCGGCGTGATCGGCACCTTGCTGGGCGTGGCCGGCGGCATCGCCATCGCCTACAACGTCGACGTGATCGTGCCGTTCATCGAGCGCATGCTGGGCGTGCATTTCCTGCCGCGCGAGATCTATTTCATCAGCGCGCTGCCGTCCGATCCGCAGGTGGGCGACATCGTCACCATCGGCGTGACCTCGCTGGTGCTGTCGCTGCTGGCGACCTTGTATCCGAGCTGGCGCGCCTCGCGCCTGCAACCCGCACAGGTGCTGCGCCATGATTGATACCCCGACGCAGAATCCGCAGGCCGGCACGACGCCGGCGCTGCAGGCCGAGAACATCGTCAAGGTCTACGACGAAGGCCCCGCCCGGATCGAAGTGCTCAGCAATGTCAGCCTGTCCGTCGCGCGCGGCGAGATGGTCGCCATCGTGGGCGCATCGGGATCCGGCAAGAGCACCTTGCTGCACATTCTGGGGCTGCTCGACGTGCCGAGCAGCGGCTCGGTTTCCGTTGACGGCCAGGTGGGCATCGGGCTGTCCGAGTCCAAGAAAAGCGCGGTCCGCAACCGCAGCCTGGGTTTCGTTTACCAGTTCCACCACTTGCTGGCCGAGTTTTCGGCGCTGGACAACGTGGCAATGCCGCTGATCGTGCGCCGCGAGAACCGCGACAAGGCCCGCGAGGCGGCACGAGAAGTGCTAGGACTGGTCGGCCTTTCCGCCCGTGAAGGGCACTTCCCCGGGCAGTTGTCCGGCGGCGAACGGCAGCGCGTGGCGCTGGCGCGCGCGCTGGTGACGCGGCCGGTGTGCGTGTTGGCCGACGAGCCCACGGGCAACCTGGACCGGCACACCGCCCACAACATGTTCGAACTGCTGACGCGAGTGAATCAGGAGTCGGGTACGGCATTTGCGATCGTCACGCACGATCCCGAGCTTGCCGCCCGCGCCGACCGTCAGTTGCTGATGGAAAACGGCCGCCTGGTGTCAGGCTAGCCCGGTCCGCAGCGAAAGGCGCCAGCGCGGGTCCGCGCGGCGGCCGCGGGCGGATAATCCGCACAAGGAGGACACGCCCATGCTCATCGACACCCATTGCCACCTGGACGCCCCGGAATTCGACGCTGATCGGACCGAGGTGGCGGACCACGCCGCCCACGCGGACGTCCAGGCGATCGTGATCCCGGCCATCGAACGGGCCAACTTTTCGATCGTGCGCGACCTGGCCGCCAGCATTGCCGGCGGCGCCTATGCGTTGGGCATCCACCCCTTGTACGTCGCGCGCGCCGACGACGCCGATCTGGACGTGCTGCGCCAGACGATCAAGGAATCGCTGGGCGATCCGCGCTTTGTCGCCATCGGCGAAATCGGGCTGGACTTCTTCGTGCCGGAGATCGCGTCCGGGGCGCCGCGCGAACGCCAGGAACGCTTCTACGCCGCGCAACTGGACATGGCCGTCGAGTTTGGCCTGCCCGTGCTGCTGCACGTGCGCAAATCCCAGGACATCCTGCTGAAGTACCTGCG
>NZ_DAMCTG010000170.1:0-2855 GCF_032113835.1 Achromobacter sp.
CGGTCAAGGTGAAGGTTCGCCCGCTCAAGAAGCTGAAGGACGCCGCGCAGTAATTTCATTACGCGCAGTATCCGGTCAAGCCGGGAAGGGCCCGCCTCGCAAGAGGCGGGCCCTTCTTTTTTGCGTGCGTGCTTTGCAATCTGGCGCGGGCGCTTTGCATTGCATCACCCACGCTTTGCGTCGATCTCGAGCCGCTGCTAGAATTTTGTCTTTACGTGAAGATACTTCACATTAAAACACCAGCCACTCACCATGAATGACCTCGTCGATCTCGTGATCTCGCAGTGGGCCAAAGAGTGCCCCACGCAAGACTTCGCCGCCATGTCGGTCGTCGCGCGCCTCTTCCGCCTGAACGCCTTCGCGGCCCGCAACGTCAACCGCACCTTCCGCCAATACAACCTGCACCAGGGCGAATTCGACGTGCTCGCCACGCTCTACCGCACCGGCGCGCCGCACGCCATGAATCCGCAAAAGCTCGTGGAAGCCCTGTTGCTGACGTCCGGCGCCATGACCAACCGCCTGGACAGGCTGGAACAGGCGGGGCTGCTCGTACGCAATCCCAATCCCGACGACCGGCGCGGCGTCATCGTGTCGCTCACCGCCGAAGGTCTGCGCGTCATCAAGGTCGTGCTCAGGGACTACCTGGCCGACCTGAATGAATTTCTCGAACCGCTGTCGGCGGCCGAGCGCCGCCAATTGGCCGGTCTGCTGAAGAAACTGCTGATCAAGCAGGACCAGGACACGCCCGGCAGCGTCGGTGCGTAACCCGTAGCGACCACGTCATCTTCAATACCCTTTCGGCTTCAGATCAGTGACTTCCTCCGAACATTCCACCCCGACCCTCACCGCGCCCATCATCCTCCTGATGTCGGTGGCGACCGGCCTGGCCGTCGCCAGCAACTATTACGCACAGCCCCTGCTGCACACCATCGGCCAGCAGTTTTCGATCTCGAACGCCGCCGCCGGCGCGATCGTCACCACCGCGCAACTCAGCTACGCCGTGGGACTGATGCTGCTGGTGCCGCTGGGCGACATGTTCGAAAGCCGTTCGCTGATCGTGCTGATGAACCTGCTGTCGGCGGGCGGCCTGCTGATTTCCGCCTTCTCCACCAGCATCGCGATGCTCATCATCGGCACCGCCCTGACCGGCATGCTGTCCGTCGTCGCGCAGATCCTCGTGCCATTTGCCGCCACGCTGGCCGCCCCTCACGAGCGCGGCAAGGCCGTCGGCACGGTCATGAGCGGGCTGCTGCTGGGCATCCTGCTGGCCCGCACCGCCGCAGGCGCACTGGCCGACGTGGGCAGCTGGCGCACCGTGTACTGGGTCGCCGCCATCCTGATGCTGTGCATGTCGGCCGTTCTGTGGCGCGTGCTTCCCCGCTACCAGAGCCCCACGGCAATGAGCTATCCGCAACTGCTGGGCTCCATCCTGCGCATGTTCGTCGAGGAACCCCTGTTCCGCGCCCGGTCCCTCATCGGCGGGCTGCTGTTTGCCGCCTTCAGCATGCTGTGGACGCCACTGACCTTCCTCCTGGCCAGTCCGCCCTATGAATACAGCAACACCACCATTGGCCTTTTCGGCCTGGCGGGCGCCGCCGGGGCCTACGCCGCCAACCGCTTCGGACGCCTTGCCGACCGCGGCCTGGGCAATCTCGCCACCCGTGTGGGCCTGCTGCTTCTGCTGGGTTCCTGGGGACTGATGGCCTTCGGGCAGGTATCGGTGCTTGCCCTGCTGGCCGGCATCCTGGTGCAGGATTTGGCGATCCAGGGTGTGCACGTCACCAACACCAGCTCCATCTACCGCCTGCGGCCCGAGGCGCGCAGCCGCCTCACGGCCGGTTACGTCACCTGCTATTTCATCGGCGGCGCATCGGGTTCGCTGGTATCGTCCTGGCTGTACGCCCATTTCGGCTGGCCCGCGGTGGTGATCGCGGGCGCCGTTCTGGCGGCCCTCACGCTGGCTTATGGCGCGCTTGCGCCCAGTGCGCGCATCCCCGAAATGCCCTCGCCCCCTGCGCGCGCCTAGCACCTCCTATAATCAGGGGTTTTGACCGCCACCGCGCCCCGGCGCGATGGGGCGGCTCACCCCTTTTTTGCCACCGCGCACGAGCCCATGCAGGAACGCTACCTCCCCACTACCGTCGAAGCGGCCGCCCAACAAGACTGGCAGGCCCGCGACGTCTATCTGGTCCACGAACACGCCAAGAACGCCGACGGCTCCGAAAAGCCCAAGTTCTATGCCTGCTCCATGCTGCCCTACCCCAGCGGCAAGCTGCACATGGGCCACGTGCGCAACTACACCATCAACGACATGATGGCCCGCCAGCTGCGCATGCGCGGCTACAACGTGCTCATGCCCATGGGCTGGGACGCCTTCGGCATGCCGGCGGAAAACGCCGCCATCAAGTCCAAGGTGCCGCCCGCCAAGTGGACCTACGACAACATCGCCTACATGAAGAAGCAGATGAAAGCGATGGGTCTGGCGATCGATTGGACGCGCGAAATGTGCGCCTGCGATCCGCAGTATTACAAGTGGAACCAGTGGCTGTTCCTGAAGATGCTCGAAAAGGGCGTGGCCTACCGCAAGACCCAGGTCGTCAACTGGGATCCGGTCGACCAGACCGTGCTGGCCAACGAACAGGTCATCGACGGCCGCGGCTGGCGTTCCGGCGCGCTCGTTGAAAAGCGCGAGATCCCGGGCTACTACCTGCGCATCACCGATTACGCCGACGAGCTGCTGGGCGCCGTTCAGAACGACCTGCCCGGCTGGCCCGAGCGCGTGCGCCTGATGCAGGAAAACTGGATCGGCAAGTCCGAGGGCCTGCGCTTTGCCTTCCCGCACCAGATCGCCGGCC
>NZ_DAMCTG010000171.1:0-2830 GCF_032113835.1 Achromobacter sp.
CGTTTAGATGCGCCCGGCGGAAACCGAAGGGAGCCGAAGGCGGACGAGGTTGAGCCCGGGGCAGTCCGGAGCGAAGGCTCCGGACCGCCATCGGAGCCCCGCCCACCCCAGGCCCACGGCGCGCCGGGCGTCTCAAGAACGCAGACCATCGCCAGCAATCAGCAATCAGCAATCCGCAACCAGCACCCAGCACCCAACACCCAGCACCCAGCACCCAGCACCCAACACCCAGCAAAATCCAAACCACCCACCAACAATCACATCCGCAGATATAAACATCTAAAAAAAATCCCGACCCTCATCCCGTACTCCGCTTCCGTAGCTTCTCGGAGTAAATCACCAGCGGCACTGCTCCGGCCGCGCATATCGCCATGACCAGGAAACCGCCAGGGGCATAGGCCCGGTACAGGGCGCCGCCCAGCTGGATGCTGGCGAACATGAAGACGCCGCCTGAAAGCATGGCGTAGAGGGCGATAGCGGACGTCTTGCAGGCTGCCGGAACGTGGCGGGTGATGTACCACATGATCGCGGCGTTGTTGCCCGCCAAGGTGAAGCATTGCAGCAATTGCAGGCCCGCGATAATCGCAGGATCCGTGGTGGCGGATAGTCCCGTCCAGCGAATGGCGGTCATGAGGGCCGAGGCCAGGATCAGCCACTGCGCACCCGTGCGAGCCAATATGCGAGGCGCCAGAAAGAAGAACAAAACCTCGCTCGTCACCCCCACCACCCACAGCAGCGAAATCATCGCCGTCGACAATCCGTTTGCGGTCCAGTGCAGCGTCGAATACGAATACAGAAAGCCATTGCTCGCCTGCACCAGCGAAGCCGCCGCGATGCACAACAGTAGGGGGCGATCCCGCAGGACTTCTCGCATGGGCAGGCGTGTGCGGTCGGCCGGGGCTTCGTTGGACGCGGGCCGTGCCGCCCGAGGCAGCAGGCGCACGCACGCCAGACACGCGACGATCAGGAGGATCGACAGCCACATCACCCAGTCCGTGTCGAACGTCTTGATCAGATAACCGCCCGCCACCGTCACCGCCGCAAAGCCCAGCGATCCGCACGCGCGCATCACCGTGTAGGAATTGCCTTGTCCACGCCCGCTTGCGATGGCCATGCGGTCCATCAACGGCAGGACGGCGGGGAACACCGCGTTCAGCAGTAACGTGATCGCCAGCAGCCAACCTGAACTCTGGCTGAATGGATAGCACACAAAAAGCACCAGCGACGCGGCAAGCGCCGACGCGATCAGCGCGTGGGCGCGGCCGGTCTGATCCGCGACGTGCGCCACGATCGGGGTCGACACGATCTTGGGCAGGAACGACGTGGCGACGATCAGCCCGATCAGCGCCGGGTCCAGTCCCCGGCTGGCGAACCACAAGGGCAAAAACGGGATGCTTACGCCCTGCAGGCCGTAATACAGGAAGTAGAACCCGTGCAACGCGATGGCGCCTTGCCTGGCGTCGGGATTGCCGCGCATGGTGATGAAGGAATCTGGGGGAACACGAAGCGGCGTAGCATACTCCTTCGCCGCGCCCGGCCCATTGGCAAAGCGCCTGCCCGGATTTACGCTAACGCCACGCGGCCCGATTCCGTTCGCGCCGCGATCGTGTTTTCCGTTTCATATCCAGGAGCTGCGATTCATGGCCAAGAAACTGAATGACAAGACCACCAAGACGCTGAAGGACCGCCGCAAGGCGCCGCTGGCGACGCCCACCGATCTGGCGTCGGACGCCACCCGCGACATCTCCGCCGCGCTGAACCAGATACTGGCCGACGTGTTTGCGCTGTATCTGAAGACCAAGAACTTCCACTGGCACGTCAGCGGTCCGCACTTTCGGGACTACCACCTGCTGCTCGACGAACAGGGCGACCAGCTGTTCGCCATGACCGACCCCATCGCCGAACGCATCCGCAAGATCGGCGGCACCACGCTGCGGTCCATTGGGCATATTTCCCGGTCGCAACGCATTGCCGACAACGACGCCGACTACGTGCAGCCGTTGGACATGCTGGCCGAACTGCGAGAAGACAACAAGGTGCTGGCGGCCTCGCTGCGCGAAGCGCATAACGTCACCGACGAGCACCGCGATATCGCCAGCTCCAGCCTCATTGAAAACTGGATCGACGAGACCGAACGGCGCACGTGGTTCCTGTTCGAAGCCAGCCGTCAGGGCGATTCGACTGGGCATTAAGCCTGTCCGCCGAAACGGCAGTTCAGACGTACCGTTATCGTCGTATCAATCCCGCCCGCCCCACGGCGCGGGCGGGTCGGCCTGGCAGGGCTAGCCGCGGTCGTCCAGCAGCGCGCTGAGTTCGATCTCGGCCCAACTCCGGCCTGGCAGGCTGGTCACGCCCACCGCGCTGCGGGCCGGTCGCGGCATGTGCGGAAATGCGGCTTCCAGCACTTGGGATGCGCCGTCCAGCACCGCGCTGTGGGCGTCGAATTCCGAATCACTGCGCAGATACCCGCGCAATTGCAGGATGGCGCGCACGCGGCTCAGGTCGCCGCCGCAGGCCTGGTTCAGCGCACTTAGCGCGCTGAGTGCCGCCCGCGCGCACGCTTCTCTGGCCGCGTCGACATCGTCCCCAGACCGGCATATTCCCACGATAGGCGTGCCGTCCCGCCGGCTGGCCTGGCCGCTGATGCACACCAGCGTTGCGCCGGTCAGGTCCGCCAGGTGATAGGGCGCGTAGGCGCCGCGCGGAACTGGCGCTGCGGGCAGGCGCCAGCCGGCCGCGGCCAGCCGCGATTCGGCCGTGCCGCCGGCGGTCACCGGATCCATTGCGTTTCGCCGCTCAGCCAACAGCCGGGGGCGTCGGCGCGCCGGCG